>DASPLX010000011.1:0-18171 GCA_035627375.1 Paucimonas sp.
CGCGGCATTCACCAAGATCGGCGTCCTGATGGCGTCGGCGCGGCGCACCGAGAAACCCTTGCATCCCACCAACCTGCACGTGAACCAGGCGCTGTTCCCGAACGACACTGTGCAGTCGCGCTTGCCGGATCCGAACTGGCTCGAGCGCTGGCTCGACGGTCAGATCAAGTTTGACGCGGACTGGGAAAAGAAAGTCGTCGAACGCATCCTGCACAACATGTCGCTGCTGATGGAACGCACCTTCGAATCGGTGCAAGACCTGAACCGCTATCGCAAGGAAGTTGCGGCTCGCCTGACGTCGGTGCAAGCGCCGCGCATGGCGTAAGTCCGGCGCGACGATGCATTTCGAAGACAAGATCGTCACGCGCGACCGGCTTGCCGAGCGCGTCGCGCGGCTGCCGCAACCGGTGGTGCTGACCAACGGCGTGTTCGACATCCTGCACCGCGGCCATGTCACCTATCTTGCCGAGGCGCGGGCGCTCGGCGCTTCGCTGGTGGTGGCCGTCAATACCGATGCCTCGGTCAAGCGTCTCGGCAAGGGCGACGACCGGCCGCTCAATCCCTGCGAAGACCGGATGGCCGTCCTGGCGGCGCTCCAGGCGGTCGATCTCGTCGTCCCGTTCGAGGAAGACACCGCGCTCGAAATCGTGCTCGAGGCGCGTCCGCAGATCTACGCCAAGGGCGGCGATTACGAGATGGGCGCGATCCCCGAAGGACGGGCCGTGCTGGAATACGGCGGCCGCGCGGTCGCGATCGATTTCAAGCACGATCGCTCGACCACCAAGTTGCTGAAGAAAGTGCGCGAAGGCAAGCTTTGAAGTCGCGGACCGTCCGTCCAGGCGAAAGCCGCCCTAAAGGCGGACGCTGTTCTAATGATGGTGATGTTCCGCGGCGCCCGCTTGGCCGCCGACCCGGACTTCGACTTCCGCCTTGCCGGCCTTTTCGAAAGTCAGCGTCAACGGAAACTTGCCGCCTTCCTTCAACGGCTGCTTCAAACCCATCAGCATGATGTGATAGCCGTTGCCGGGTTTCATCGCGACCTTGGCGCCGGGCGGCAAAACGATGGACGGGACTTCGCGCATCCTCATCACATCGCCATCCATCGTCATCGTATGCAATTCCACGCTGTTCGCGACTGGGGACGAGGCCGCGATCAATTTGTCGGCGCTCTTGTCGCCGTTTTCGATAGTCAGGTAAGCCGCGCCGCTGGGCTGGCCGGGCACCGTCGCGCGCGCCTGGGGCTGGTCGATGCGCAGGGCGCCGAGCTTGACGCCTTGTGCTTGAACGGAAACCGCGGCGCAGGCGAGCGCGGCGGCGAGGAAAAATTTATTGGCTGGCATGGCTGATCCTCCATGAAAAAACTGGGGCGATTATAGCGGCATGGCCGGCGGTTCGTCCGACGTTTTGTGCGGATTGTCTCGTCGAATTCGCAGTTCATCGGAAAGCTGTTCTTTCGGAATCTCCTCCCGCGTACACTGAGCGCGCTTTTCGCATTTCGCGGAAGAACAGAGGAGAACGAATGAAACCAATGAGCAGTTTGATGCGGGCGGGCGCCCTGGTCGCGGCATTCGTGGCCGGCGCGCCGTCCGTCGCCGCGCCGGCCAAGCAGATCCCGATGCGCGATTTTTTCAAGAATCCGCAAGAAGCGGGGCATCAGATCTCGCCGGACGGCAAATATATTTCCTGGCTGGCCCCTTACGAGCGCCGCATGAATGTGTTCGTCAAGCCGACGGCCGGCGGTGCGGCGGTACGCGTCACGTCGGAGACGGCGCGCGATATTTCCGGCTATTTCTGGAAGGGCGACCGCATCCTGTTTGTCAAGGACTTCGGCGGCGACGAGAATTTCCACGTCGTTTCCGTCAACCTGAAAGGCGAAGACCAGAAGGATCTGACGCCCGGCGAAAAAGTGCGCGCCCAGATCATCGACGATCTGATCGACGATGACCGGCACATCATCGTGTCGCACAACAAGCGCGATGCCAAGTTGTTCGACGTGTTTCGCATCAATGTCGCCACCGGCGAGGAGACGCTGATCGCCCAGAATCCCGGCAACATCACCGGCTGGATGACGGATCATGAAGGGAAGCTGCGCGCCGCGACGACGACCGACGGCGTCAACACGACGCTGCTGTTCCGGGACAAGGAAAAGGATGCCTTCAAGCCGATCTTGACGACCAATTTCAAGGAAAGGGTCGAGCCGCTCTTCTTCACCTTCGACAACAAGAAGCTGTATGTCGCCAGCAACCGGGGACGCGACAAGACCGCGATCTTCGAATTCGACCCGGCCACGGCCAAGGAAGACAAGCTGATCGCCGAGCATGCCGACGTCGACATGGGCGAGCTGCACTATTCGCGCAAGCGGAAGGTGCTGACCACGGCCGGCTTCACGACCTGGAAGGGCGACCGCAAATTCCTCGATGCCGAGACGGAAAAGATGTTCAGGGCGGTCGAGGCCAAGCTGCCGGGTTACGAGATCGCGTTCACGTCGGCCAACAAGGCCGAGGACAAATATATCGTCGCGACCTTCAACGACAAGACGCGCGGCAAGCGCTACGTGTTCGACAAGACGAGCAGCAAGCTCGAACAGATCGCGGACATTTCGCCGTGGCTGCCGGAAAGCGAATTGGCCGACATGAAGCCGATCACTTACAAGGCGCGCGACGGCTTGGTCATCCATGGCTATCTCACCGTGCCCAAGGGCATGCCGGCGAAGAACCTACCGGTGGTGGTCAATCCGCACGGCGGCCCCTGGGCTCGCGACACATGGCGCTTCAACCCGGAAGTGCAATTCCTCGCCAATCGCGGCTACGCCGTGTTTCAGATGAACTTCCGCGGCTCGGTCGGCTATGGCCGCAAGTTCTGGGAGGCGTCGTTCAAGCAATGGGGCAAAGCCATGCAGGATGACGTGACCGACGGCGTGCAATGGCTCATCAAGGAAGGCATCGCCGATCCGAAACGCGTCGCGATCTACGGCGGCAGCTACGGCGGATACACGACGCTGGCCGGCGTCGCTTTTACGCCGGATCTCTATGCGGCGGCCGTCGATTTCGTCGGCGTCTCGAACCTGTTCACCTTCATGAACACGATTCCGCCGTACTGGAAGCCGTACCTGGAAATGCTTCATGAAATGGTCGGTCATCCGGAAAAGGACAAGGAATTGCTGGTTTCCGCCTCGCCGGTCTTTCATGTCGACAAGATCAAGACGCCGCTGTTCGTCGCGCAGGGTGCGAAGGATCCGCGCGTCAACATCAAGGAAAGCGACCAGATCGTCGAGGCGCTCAAGAAGCGCGGCGTGACGGTCGAATACCTGGTGAAGGATAATGAAGGCCACGGTTTCCGCAACGAGGAAAACCGCTTCGAGTTCTACGAGGCGATGGAGAAATTCCTGGCCAAGCACATCAAGCACTGACCGGTCTCGCGAACGCTTGCTCCCGGCCCGGTGCATGTGACCATGCGCCGGGCTTTTTCATTGTCCGCCGGCTGGGCGCCTCCGGCTAGGCGCCCCCGACGAAGCCGTTCTGGCGCCAGGCCTCGAACACCACCACGGCGACCGCGTTCGACAGGTTGAGGCTGCGGTTGTTCGGCCGCATCGGCAGGCGGATGCGCTGCGCTGCCGGAAACGATTCGCGCAGCGCGGGATCGAGGCCCTTGGTCTCGGAGCCGAAAACGAAGACATCTCCGGGACGGAACGCCATGTCCGCGAACGGCGTGGAGCCGTGGGTGGTCAGGGCGAACATGCGCGCCGGGTCGGGTTGCTCGCTCGCGAGATAGGCGCGCCAGTCGCGATGCACCTTCATCGTCGCGTATTCGTGATAATCGAGGCCGGCGCGGCGCATTCTCGCATCTTCGAGCGGAAAGCCGAGCGGCTCGATCAAGTGCAGTTGCGCGCCGGTGTTGGCGCACAGGCGGATGATATTGCCGGTGTTCGGCGGAATTTCCGGTTCGACCAGCACGACATGAAACATGTTTTCTCCTGACTTCATTTCGGTAATGTTCGTGCGAAGACCAGCGCCGTCACGCGCGCGGCTCCGGCGCGCTTGAGCGTCCGCGCCAGTTCGTTGAGTGTTTGCCCGGTCGTCATCACGTCGTCGACGATGCCGATGTGCGCGCCCTCGACCTGCGCCAGCATCGTTTCCGGCACGGCGAAGGCGCCGCGCATGTTCTCCTGCCGGGCGTCGGGATGCAGCAGCGATTGTGCTTCCGTCTCGCGTTCCCGTACGGCCAGCCGTGGCGCCAGCGCGATGCCCAGCGCGCGCGAAAGCGGCCGCGCGATCTCGTGCGCCTGGTTGAAGCCGCGCTCCGCCAGGCGCCGCGCGCCGAGAGGAACGGCGGTCAAGCGCATCGGCAGGCCGTGGGCATGGTGCTGGACGTCGAGTACGGCGTCGCGCAAGGTACGCGCCAGCAAGGGCGCCAGAGCAAGCCGGCCGCCGAACTTCAATGCCAGCACCAGCTGGTCGAGCGGCGGCGCATAGTCGGCCGCCGCGATCGCCGCGTCGAAACCCGGCGGATCCCGCAGGCATGCGCCGCAGGTCGCGGCGTCGTCCGCCGGCGCGGCCATCGGCGCGGATAGGGGCAATGCGCATTGCCGGCACCGCGGCCGGCGCACCGCGAAGAACCGGGCGTGGCATGCGCCGCAGATCGCGTCATTGCCGGCCGCTCCGCACAGCGCGCAGAAAGAGGGCAGCAAGGCCGCCGCATGGGTCAGCATGCGGCGCAGCCGGTAGCGCAGATCGGAAAGCATTGGGCAACGATGGAAACAAGCGGGTAAACTGCGCGCATTATCGCATCTTGCTGATCTCGTTCCGTGCCGCCTCCATCCCCAGTATCCGACGACAAGCAGAGCGCCCCGATCGACGTGGAGCGCGTTCGTCATTTATTCGCGTCGCCGGCGCGCGTCGCCGATTCCGACTTTTTGCGGCGCGAAGTGGCCATGCGCATGCACGAGCGTCTGGCGCTGGTCAAGATCGCGCCGCGCCGCGTCCTCGATGCCGGTTGCGGCGCGGGCGCCGATCTGCCGTTGCTGCAATCGCGCTATGCGGAAGCCCGGGTGATCGGCATCGATGGCTCCGCCGCCATGGCGGCCGCGGCGCATGCGCTGCAATTGGACGGCGCGTCGTCCATGTCGCGCCTGCTGGCGAAATGGCTGCCGCGCGCCGGCATCGCGGCCCAGCCGGCGTTGCCGCAGGTCCTGTGCGGCGATTTCGCCCGCCTTCCCCTGGCGGCCCAGGCGGTCGATCTCGTCTGGTCGAACCTGGCGTTGCATTGGCATCCGCGGCCCGATCAGGTTTTCGCCGAATGGCGGCGCGTCATGAGCATTGACGGTTTGCTAATGTTTTCCTGCTTCGGGCCGGATACCTTCAAGGAGTTGCGCGCCGCGTTCGCTGCCGCGGACGACGGCGCGCATACGCTGTCCTTCGTCGACATGCACGATTTCGGCGACATGCTCGTCAACGTCGGGTTTTCAACGCCGGTGATGGATATGGAAACCATCACGGTTACCTATGAAACCGTCGACAAGTTGATGGCCGACGTGCGCGCCTGGGGCGGCAATCCATTGATGACGCGCCGCCGCGGCTTGCTCGGACGGGCGGCGTGGAAGCGCGCGGCAGACGCGCTGCAGGCATTGCGCCGCCCCGACGGCCGCATTCCGCTGACCTTCGAGGTCATCTATGGCCATGCATTCCGGCCCGTCGCCCGCAAGACCGCGGCCGGAGAAAGCATCGTGCACCTGAATTTGCCTAAAAAATAGGCGAATTTCCCGGGGGCGGGACGTTCCGCGAGCGATCGGCGAACCTCCCCGAGGCGCGGCGATCATAAAATACCGTTCGCCGCAAGACGTGAAGGAATATCGACGAAATGTCGCAGATCAAGGATATTTGGCCGCATTTCTGCTTGATAACATGCCTCCTTCGGACTTATACTTCCGTGGTTATACACAAGCGGAATGGCCGGGCGTAGCGGATGAGCGTTGACGCATGGGTCCCAAGCGATTTTTGTGCGCCGGTCCGATTCGCACTGTCCGGGATTTTCGTGCGGCGGTGTTTTTATCGCACGCGGACCCTGACGAATCTTCGGTTGACGCCGAACGGCGAGCGTCTCTCGGCCGATCGCTTCTCATCGGACGGTCACGGCCAATCAGATCGAGTGCATCTTCAGCCGGCGGTTTGCGCCGCGCGGCCGAGGCGCGCATCTTCCGCGGCAGGACGACTACAGAATTATTATTTTGGGCTTTTGAGGAAACTATGAAACATGCGAATCGCCTTCAATCGTGGATGCTTGGCGCATTGCTGATGGCGGCCGGTTTGCCGTCGTGGGCGGAAGTGGCCGATAGCCAGGGCGGTCCGGCCGTGCGGCAGCTGAATCTGCAGACGCCGGTAACCCAGATCGCCGAACAGATCTATTCGATCCACAACATGATGCTGTTCATCTGCCTGGCGATTTTCATCGCCGTCTTCGGCGTCATGTTTTATTCGATCTTCAAGCACCGCAAATCGCTCGGCCATAAGCCGGCGACCTTCCACGAAAGCGTCGCGGTCGAAATCGCCTGGACCATCGTCCCCTTCCTGATCGTGATCGGCATGGCCTTGCCTGCCACCAAGACCGTGGTCGCGATGAAAGATACCTCCAACGCCGACCTGACCATCAAGGTCACCGGCATGCAATGGAAATGGGGTTATGACTACCTGAAGGGCGAAGGCGAAGGCATTTCCTTCTTGTCCAATCTGGCGACCCCGCGCACCCAAGTCGGCGCGCCGGGCGTCATGCCGACCGAAGGCCGCGGCGACAACTACCTGCTCGAAGTCGACAACGAGATGGTGGTGCCGGTCAACAAGAAAATCCGCATCATCACCACGGCCAACGACGTGATCCATGGCTGGACCATCCCCGCCTTCGGCGTCAAGCAGGACGCGATTCCGGGCTTCGTGCGCGACACTTGGTTCAAGGCCGAGAAAATCGGTACCTATCGCGGCCAGTGCGTTGAGCTGTGCGGCAAGGAACACGCCTTCATGCCGATCGTCGTCAAGGTCGTCAGCGAAGACGACTACAAGAAATGGGTCGACGGCAAGAAGAAGGAAATGGCTGCCAAGGCCGACGATCCCAACAAGGTCTGGACCATCGACGAACTCAAGCAGCGCGGCGAAAAAGTCTATGCCGCCAACTGCGTGGCTTGCCATCAAGCCAACGGCAAGGGCATTCCCGGCACGTTCGCGCCGCTCGACGGTTCCGCTGTCGTGACCGGCCCGAAAGCAGACCAGATCAACATCATCATGAACGGCAAGGGCGCGATGCCGCCGTGGAAGGGTGTGCTGTCGGATACCGATATCGCCGCGGTGATCACCTATACCCGCAATAGCTGGTCCAACAAGGCACAGGAAAACATCGTTCAACCGGCCGAAGTGTTGGCTGCGCGTAAGTAAGCAAAGTTAATGGGGGAAAGAGTTCAGCGCTCGCGGTACTCTGTCCTCCACAAATCAGGATCCAGGAGTTTGAGATGAGCACTACGACGGTCGATCACGCACACGATCACTCTCACGACCACGCGCACGACCATCCGCACGGCTGGCGCCGTTGGTTGTTCGCCACGAACCACAAGGACATCGGTACGCTCTACCTGTGGTTCTCGTTCATCATGCTGCTTTCCGGCGGCGTGCTGGCGCTGATGATCCGCACCGAGCTGTTCCAGCCCGGCCTGCAATACTTCCATCCGGAATTCTTCAACCAGCTGACCACCATGCATGGCCTGATCATGGTGTTCGGCGCGATCATGCCGGCCTTCGTCGGTTTCGCGAACTGGATGGTGCCGCTGCAGATCGGCGCTTCCGACATGGCGTTCGCCCGCATGAACAACTTCTCGTTCTGGCTGCTGCCGCCGGCGGCGCTCCTGCTCGTGGGCTCGTTCTTCGTGCCGGGCGGCGCGACGGCCGCCGGCTGGACGCTGTATGCTCCGCTGTCGACCCAGATGGGCATCGGCATGGACATGGGTATCTTCGCGATGCACATCATGGGCGCGTCCTCGATCATGGGTTCGATCAACATCATCGTGACCATCCTCAACATGCGCGCTCCGGGCATGACGCTGATGAAGATGCCGATGTTCTGCTGGACCTGGCTGATCACCGCCTACCTGCTGATCGCCGTCATGCCGGTGTTGGCGGGCGCGATCACGATGACGCTGACCGATCGCCACTTCGGCACTTCGTTCTTCAACGCGGCAGGCGGCGGCGACCCGGTGATGTACCAGCACATCTTCTGGTTCTTCGGCCATCCCGAGGTCTACATCATGATCCTGCCGGCGTTCGGCATCGTCTCGCACATCATTCCGGCCTTCGCCCGCAAGCCGCTGTTCGGCTATGCCTCGATGGTGTACGCGACTTCCTCGATCGCCATCCTGTCGTTCATCGTCTGGGCGCACCACATGTTCACCACCGGCATGCCGGTGACCGGCCAGCTGTTCTTCATGTATGCGACCATGCTGATCGCGATCCCGACCGGCGTGAAAGTGTTCAACTGGATCGCGACGATGTGGAAAGGCTCGATGACCTTCGAGACCCCCATGCTGTTCGCGGTCGGCTTCATCTTCGTGTTCACGATGGGCGGCTTCACCGGCCTGATCCTGGCCGTGACCCCGATCGACATCCAACTGCAGGACACCTACTACGTCGTGGCGCACTTCCACTACGTGCTGGTGGCCGGCTCGCTGTTCGCGCTGTTCGCCGGTTTCTACTACTGGGGCCCGAAGTGGACCGGCTTCATGTACAACGAAGCGCTCGGCAAGGCGCACTTCTGGCTGTCGCTGATCACGTTCAACATCACGTTCTTCCCGATGCACTTCCTGGGGCTGGCCGGCATGCCGCGTCGCTACGCCGACTATCCGGCGCAGTTCACGGACTTCAACACGATCGCGACCATCGGCGCCTTCGGTTTCGGTCTGTCCCAGGTGTTCTTCCTGTTCTTCGTCGTGTTGCCCTCGATTAAGGGCGGCAAGAAGGCGGAAGCCAAGCCGTGGGAAGGCGCGGAGGGCCTCGAGTGGACCGTGCCGAGCCCGGCGCCGTTCCATACCTTCGAAACGCCGCCATTAGTTAAGTAATTGTGGGACAGAGAGGGGCGGTAAGCCCGGGACGCGTAGTCAGGGCCGGTAAGGCTTGAGCGTAGCGGTAGACCTGGCGTCTCCGCCTACCCGGCCAGCTCTGTCCTCAACAAGTGATAACCGGATGGACATGTCGGAACCGAACAAGCCAAACAACGTCAAGACTGCATTGATACTCGCGACGATCGCGCTGATATTCTTCATCGGCGTGTTCGCCAAGCGCCTGTGGTTGGGTTGAAATGAGCGAACAGGAAAACAGTTCGCAGCAGCAATGGCGCAAGCAATTGAATGCGCAGATGCTCGGCAAGCTGCTGGTAGTCGCGGTGCTGATGTTCGGTTTCGGTTACGCCTTGGTGCCGATTTACAAGAAGATCTGCGAGATTACCGGCGTCAATATCCTGACGCCGAAGAATGAGAAGATCGACGCGGCCGCGTTGGCGCAGAACACGCAGGTCGATCGGAGCCGGACGGTGACGATTGAATTCGATGCGAATGCGCAAGGGCCGTGGCGTTTCCGCCCGACGGTTGCCAGCCTGAAGGTGCATCCGGGCGAGATGGCGCAGGTGGTGTATGAAGTCGTGAATACGCAGGCGCGCAGCATCGATGCGCAAGCGATTCCGAGCTACGCGCCGCAGCAGGCGACGCAGTTTTTCCAAAAGGTCGAATGCTTCTGCTTCAAGCAGCAGACATTGGGCCCGAACGAAGCGAAGCAGATGCCGGTCGTGTTCTTCATCGATCCGGCGCTGCCGAAGGATGTGAAGACGATCACTTTGTCCTATACGTTTTTCGAAATCGCAGGCAAGAGCAAGGGTGGCAATGCGATCTGACGGACCGGTCCGGGCCGGATGTGGTCGATGAAAGGAACGCTGCCATGACGGATGATTTGAAAGAGGCGTCGAAACGCAAGGCGTCGTTCGGCGCGACGATGAAAGCCGTGCTGTGGTCTTTCTTCGGAGTACGCAAGAAGAGCGGCTACGAAAAGGACGCGGCGCAGTTGAACCCGGTGCATGTGATCATCGCCGGCATCATCGGCGCCCTGATTTTCGTCGCGGCGCTGGTGCTGATCGTGAAGGCCGTGGTTGCGCAGTAAAGATTTAAGTTTTTAATGGAGATGGAGATGAGCTCTCAACACGCTAATGCGCCTTACTACTTCGTGCCGGGCCCGTCCAGGTGGCCGGTGCTGGCGGGGACTTCGCTGTTGCTGACGATGGCCGGCGCATCCGCCTGGGTCAACGGCATCGGCTGGGGCATGTATGCCAATATCGTCGGCATCCTGGCGACGATCGCCGTGCTCTATTTCTGGTTCGGCGATGCGATCAAGGAATCCGAAGGCGGCTTGTACAGCAAGCGTATCGATACCTCGTTCCGCTGGAGCATGAGCTGGTTCATCTTCTCCGAAGTCATGTTCTTCGCCGGTTTCTTCGGTGCGCTGTTCTACGCCCGCGCCATCACGATGCCCTGGCTGGCCGACCTGGACCACAAGGTCCTGTGGCCCGACTTCGCCGCCCAATGGCCGAACCTCGGCCCGGCCGGCACCGTCGACACCTTCACCAAGATGGGCCCGTTCCCGATCCCGACCATCAACACCGCGCTGCTGTTGACCTCGGGCGTGACGCTGACGATCGCTCACCATGCCTTGCGCGAAGGCCAGCGTTCCAAGACCGCGTTCTGGCTGTTCGCCACCATCGTCCTGGGCGCCGTGTTCATGGGCTTCCAGGCCTATGAATACATGCATGCCTACAGCGAGCTGAACCTGAAGCTGACGTCCGGCATCTACGGCTCGACCTTCTTCATGCTGACCGGTTTCCACGGCTTCCACGTGACGCTCGGCGCCATCATGCTTGCCGTCGTCCTGTACCGCGTCATGAAGGGGCACTTCACGCCGGATAACCACTTCGCCTTCGAAGGCGCCGCCTGGTACTGGCACTTCGTCGACGTGGTCTGGCTCGGCCTGTACGTCGTCGTGTACTGGCTCTAAATCGCCAGTGAAAGAAAAAAGCCGCACTTCGGTGCGGCTTTTTTACTGGCGGGCCGGATTGCCGGCCAGTCGGCAACTTGCTCAGCGAATGCCGGTGGGCTCGATCCAGCCGAGGTAATGCATGATCAGGATCAGCACGAACAAGAGGATCGAAAAGCCGACGCGGAACGCGAGCGACTTGACCGTGCGATTGGTCTTGCCCTGATCCTTCATCAGGAAGAAGAGCGCCGAGCCGAGGCTGGCGATGATCAAGAGGAAGGCGATGGCGATGAAAATCTTCATGGAATCCGGGAATGGCGGCTGGCGGTAAAATGGCGCGGCCGTGAATTAAAGCGACATTGTAATGCCAATCAAATTCCGCTTTCGCTGGATTCCTTTGATCGCCGCCTTGCTGGCGGCGGCGCTCGGTCTTGCGCTCGGTCAATGGCAGACGCGGCGCGCCATGGAAAAGGAAGCCATCGAACTGAAGCTGAAGGATCGCGCCGCGGCGCAGCCGGTCGTGCTCGGCGCGACGCCGCAAGCCGCCGATGCGGTCGAATATCGCCGCGTCTCGGTTCGCGGCGAGTTCTTGCCAGAGTGGGCGGTGTATCTCGAGAATCGCCCGCTGCACGGCGCCGCCGGTTTCTATGTGATGATGCCGCTCAAGATCGCCGGTTCGGACATGCATGTCCTGGTGATGCGCGGCTGGGCGCCGCGCGACCGGAAGGATCGTGCGAAACTGCCGCGATTCCCGACGCCGTCCGGCATCGTGGAGATCGAAGGCATCGCCCGCCGGCAGCCGGATCGTCTCTTGCAATTGGGCGACGCGGCCGCGCTGCAGCCTGGTGCGATCGTCCAGAATCTCGACGTCCGGCAATTCGCCGCCGCCAGCAAGCTTGCCGTGCAGCCATTCGTAATCGAGCAGGCGACAGACCTGCGCGACGGGCTGGTGCGCGACTGGCCGCGTCCGTCGTTGGGTATCGACAAGCATCGCGGCTACGCATTCCAATGGTACGGCCTGGCCGCCACCGCCCTGATTTTTTTTATCGTGACTGGATTTCGACGTGCAACCCGATGACCAGAAAGCGCGCCAGCAGAAGCTCGGGCGCTACAAGATGTTCGCGGTGCTGGCCGTGTGCGCCGCGCCGCTGATTTTCTCCTACTTCACCTACTACGTGATCAAGCCCGAAGGGCGCACCAATTACGGCGCCCTGATCGACCCGCGCGCCTATCCGATCCCGCAGCTTGGCGCGACCTCGCTCGACGGCAAGCCTGCCGCGCTGGAGGCATACAAGGGCAAGTGGATCATGCTGCAAGTCGACGGCGGCGATTGCGCGGAGGCATGCCGCCGCAAGCTGATGGATATGCGCCAGTTGCGCCTCATGCAGGGCAAGGAAATGGACCGCATCGAGCGGGTCTGGCTGATCACCGACGACAAACCGGTCGAGACGATCGTGCTGCGCGAATACGACGGCACCCGCGTGTTGCGCGTCAAGCCGGAGGCGGTGACCGGTTGGCTGCCGGTCGAGCAAGGCACGGCGCCGTCGGACCATATCTACATGATCGATCCGCTCGGCAACCTCATGATGCGTTTTCCCAAGAATCCCGATCCCGGCAAGATGAAAAAAGACATCGGCAAGCTGCTCAAGGCTTCCCGCATCGGATGATCTCGCCATGCTGATTCAACTCGCCATCATCGGTTTGCTCATCGCGCTGCTGCCGCTGTCGACGGTGTGGGCGTCGCGCGATGCCAACAAGTACCGCAAGCTGATCTGGGTCACCGTGTTCCTGACCTTCGACCTGATCATGTTCGGCGCCTTTACGCGGCTGACCGATTCCGGTCTCGGCTGCCCGGATTGGCCGGGCTGCTACGGACATGCCAATCCGTTCCAGGCGCACGAAGAGATCAGCGCGGCCGAAGCGGCGATGCCGACCGGACCGGTCACCGTGATGAAAGCCTGGATCGAGATGATCCATCGCTATCTCGCCATGAGCATCGGCGTGCTCATCATCGCGCTCGTCATCGTCGCCTGGCGTAACTGGCGGGCGAGCGGGCGGACAGCGCCGCAGCGCGACCCGGCCTTCGCGCCATGGCTGCCGATGGCGCTGCTCGGCTTCGTCTGCCTGCAAGGCGCATTCGGCGCATGGACGGTGACGATGAAGCTGCAGCCGATCATCGTGACCCTGCATCTGCTGCTCGGCATGGGCTTGCTAGCCATGCTGACCTGGCTGGGCGCGCGCCAAAGTACGCACTCGCCGGTGGCGCCGGAAGCGTCGGCGTTGCGCCGCCTCGGCGTGGCAACCGCTGCGGTACTGGCGGTCCAGTTGGCGCTCGGCGGCTGGGTCAGCACCAACTACGCGGCGCTGGCGTGCACCGGATTCCCGCTTTGCAACGGCGCGCTGGTGCCGTCCATGGACCTGGCCAACGGTTTCACGCTGTGGCGCGAACTCGGACGCACGGCGAGCGGCGAGTTCCTGCCGTTTCCTGCCCTGGTCGCGGTGCATTGGGTGCATCGCGTGTTCGCATTCGTCGTCGTTGCCTTGGTCGCGTGGGTCGGGCACAAGGCGCTCCGGATCGAGGGCTTGCGCAAGACCGGGCGCTGGCTGCTGATCGTCGTGGCGGTGCAGTTCGCGACCGGCGTCTCGACCGTGTTTCTCGAATGGCCGCTGGCGCTTGCCGTGGCCCATAACGGCGGCGCCGCGCTCCTCGTGCTATTGCTGACCATGTTAAACTACAAGGCTCGCATTTCCGGGCGCGCCGGCTCGATGTCGACCGCCGAGCAGGTCGCGACCGCCTGAATTATCAACGCATGACAACCTTGACCGCCCACTCCAATCGATTGTCCCAGTACTGGGCGCTGACCAAACCGCGCGTGACGCAGCTGGCGGTGTTTTGCGCGGTCATCGGCATGTTTCTCGCCACGCCCGACCTGCCCGATTGGCGCATCGTCGTCGCCGCCACGGTCGGCATCTGGCTCCTGGCCGGTGCCGCGTTCGCGGTCAACTGCCTGGTCGAGCGCGAGATCGATTCTCGCATGGCGCGCACCGCCCGCCGGCCGCTCGCTCGCGGGGAGATCACGGTGCCGCAGACCCTGGCGTTCTCCGGCGTGCTCGGCGGCGCCGGAATGTGGATTCTCTACAATTTCGTCAATCCGCTCACGATGTGGCTGACCTTCGCCACCTTCGTCGGCTATGCCGTCATCTACACGATGCTGCTCAAGCCGATGACGCCGCAGAACATCGTCATCGGCGGCTTGTCCGGCGCGATGCCGCCGGCGCTCGGCTGGGCCGCGATCGCCAACGACGTGCCGATGCAGGCCTGGATACTCGTGATGATCATCTTTGTCTGGACGCCGCCGCATTTCTGGGCGCTGGCGCTCTACCGCCGCGACGACTACGCCCGCTCCGGCCTGCCGATGCTGCCGGTCACGCACGGCCAGGCGTTCACGGGCTTCCATATCTGGCTGTACACCATCGCGCTGGTGGCGACCACCGTGCTGCCGTACGCGGTGCACATGAGCGGCCTGATCTATCTCGTCTCCGCCCTGGTCCTCGGCGCGATTTTCCTCTGGTACGCCTGGCGCATCCATCGCCACTACAGCGACGTCCTGGCGCGCCGGACGTTCGCCTTTTCGATCGTCTACCTGTCGCTGCTGTTCGCGGCACTGTTGGTCGACCACTATTTCAAGTTCTGACAGCGATGCGTTTCCTTTCCCTGATCGCCCTCGTGGCGGCGATGATGTTCTCGGTAAGCGCCTGCGACGACAAGTCCGCGACCAAGCAAGCCTTCGTCAACACCGACCTGACCGGTCTCGACTACGCCAAGGATTTCGCGCTGACCGACCACAACGGCAAGCCGCGCACGCTGGCCGATTTCAAGGGCAAGGCGGTCGTCGTGTTCTTTGGATTCACGCAATGTCCCGACGTCTGCCCGACCACGATGGCGGAAATGTCGGCCGTCATGAAGGAACTCGGGCCGCTCGCCGACAAGGTCCAGGTGCTGTTCGTCACGGTCGATCCGGAGCGCGACACGCAGGAATTGCTGTCCAAATACGTCCCGGCGTTCGACGCGCGTTTCCTCGGCTTGCGCGGCGACCTGGAAGCGACCAAGAAAGTCGCGCAGGATTTCAAGGTGTTCTACCAAAAGGTGCCGGGCAAGGAGCCGGGCAGCTACACGATGGATCACACCGCCGGCAGCTATGTCTTCGATCCGCAGGGCCGGATCCGGTTATTCGTCCGGCATGGCCAGGGCGCCGCGCCGATCGTGCAAGACTTGAAGCAGTTGCTTTCCTGACCGGCGCTAGCGCGAAGGTGCGCCGAGCGCCGCAGGCTGGGCGCCGGATTGCGAGTAGCCAGGCAAACAGAACCTAGTGGCACCCGCCGTGGTGGCTGCCGAGATTGGAAGGCACGCCCGCATCGCCTTTCTCGAGTTTCTGCAGGATCGCGCAATCCTTTCGGGCCTGCGCGCTGCGGCACAGGCCTCGCAACGCCCGCAACTCCCTTTCCAGTTCCTGCAGTTCGCGAATGCGATCGGCGACGTGCCCGATATGCCGATCCAGCAGCGAATTGACGGCTTCGCAATTTTCCTCCGGCGCATCGCGAAAGCCGAGCAGGCTGCGAATCTCATCGAGCGTCATGTCGAGCGAACGGCAGCGGCGGATGAGCTGCAGCCGCTCCGCATGCCCGGCGTCGTACAGGCGGTAATTGCCTTCCGAGCGTGCCGGCCGCGGCAACAAGCCTTCCCGCTCGTAATATCGTACCGTTTCCACCGGCGTGCCGGTGCGCTTGGCTAGTTCGCCGATTCTCAATAACCTGGTTTCCATCGCGAATCCTTTCCATCGCTCTCAGCGCTTGACTCTGTAGCAGCTACAGGGATTGTAATGTGGCTTTTCAGGAAGAGGAGTTCGGAATGTCCGATTGCTGCCACGGAGGTTGCTCCTCCGGAAAACCGCCGGTCGATCATGCCTATCGCCGCGCATTGTGGGTCGCCTTGCTGATCAATGCCGCAATGTTCGGCGTCGAACTGGTCGGCGGCTGGGCTGCCGGTTCGGTGTCGCTTCTGGCCGACGCGGTCGATTTCTTCGGCGATGCCGCCAACTATGGCATTTCGCTGTTCGTGCTGGCCCTGGCGCCGGTCTGGCGTTCGCGCACCGCGCTCGTAAAGGGTGCGACGATGGGCATCTATGGCGTGTTTGTTCTGGGCAATGCGGTCTGGCATGCCATGGCCGGCACGGTGCCCGATGCCAAGACAATGGGCGTGATCGGTTTGCTGGCATTGGCGGCCAACGTCACCGTCGCCATTCTGCTGTTCGCGTATCGCAACGGCGACGCCAACATGCGCTCCGTCTGGCTATGCACGCGCAACGACGCTATCGGCAATATCGCCGTCATGCTGGCGGCGCTCGGCGTGTTCGGCAGCGGCAGCGGCTGGCCCGATATCGCCGTGGCAGTCGTGATGGGTCTGCTGGGCTTGACCGCCGCGCGCAGCGTGATCGCACAGGCGCGCGGCGAATTGCGCCCATCCCTGGCCGCGGCCGATTGAGAAGGACGGGGTGGCGCTACTCTTCGGCGGGCGTGTCCTGGCTGAAGATATTGCGCCACTGATCCCCTTCGCGGCGCCAGATCGAAGTGATGTACATCGTATCCGAGGCATTGTCGGCCGCATCGTTCGGCACCCAGTCGGCGCGATAGGAGAGCAGGACCAGATCGTCCGACAGCACCATGATGCGTGCCTCGGACAATTCGTAGCGCAGCACGGTCGGCCCCGAGCGCAATCGGGCGACGTGCTCGCTCCGGTCCGAAAAGCCGCTGCCGTAGACTCCGAGAAAATCCTCGGTCAGGAGTCGTTCGTCGGCCGCCATGTCGCCGGTTGCCAGTGCATCCCATACCCCCGACTCCAGGGCCAGGAACTGGGCTGTCGAATACGTATTCATGCTGGTATCTCTATGTGGTTGCATTAGCGTGGCGTCGAGACTTCGCCATAGCCTCTGCCGAGGAATTATTATGGATGTGTTCGCATCCGGTATTCCAGTTCATCTTCGTCGAACACCCGGAATCCCAATTTCTCATATAACCGCCTCGCCGGGTTGACTTTCAGCACGTAGAGCTCGACGCCGACGCCGGCAGCCGCGGCTTCGGCGAGAATCGTGCGAACGACGGCTTCGCCATGCCCCTTGCCTTGAAACTCGGGCGCGATCTGTATCTGGTGCAGATACCATGGATTTCCATCGCGATGCAGCTTCAGCAAGCCGGCATCGACGCCGTTGATCTGCACGATGCGTGCATGCTCGAACGAGGCCGTTACCCTGGTCAGCTGTTCCTCGCTCTCGTACTCCAGTCCCGAGTTTTCCAGGTGCAGGCGCATGGTTCGCTCGCGTAGCACCATGAGAAACGGAATATCCGTCTCATCGGCTGCCCGGAGCTGGATCGCTTCACGTATTGCTTGCGTCATGATCATGAATAGGTCCGAGGCTGTGTAGAGGCTGTGTCGCCGGGAATTGGATTTTCATTGCGCATTGAAAGCTTCTTGCCGTTCGCATCCATGGATTTGAGAGAGTGTGTCGCACCAAGGTAAGGCCGAACGCTTCCAGATTTGAAGCGAAGGTGTGAGCTGCTTGCGCTGTTCCAGCACTCCGACGCGCAGACTGACTTGCGTAGGATTTTCCGCCGCCATGGCGAATACCGGAGTTCCGCATACCGGACAGAATGCCTGTACGCGCTTGACGCCACTTTCGCTTGTGCGAATATACCTTTGGGGCTCGCCCTCCAGGCGGAAGTTCGCAATGGGAGCCGGAACGACCGTACGATACGCGGTTCCGGTAAGAATCTGACAGTCCGAGCAGTGGCAAATCATGACCTTGCCCGGATCAACCGTCGCACTGAATCGAATGGCACCACAATGGCATTTGCCGTCAACGAACATGAGCTTTCCCAAGATTCCGATTGAGTTGCATATGAATTATGCAGATGACGCTATCCGATAGGCAAAAAAAAGGTTCATCGCGGAATTCCGGGGAAGGCTGCGCGGATTTTGAGGAAGAAGTATTCCGTATCGCGGTAGCCGTAAGCCCGGCGCTTGATGACCTTGATAGTGTTGTTGATACCTTCGACGATACTGGTGTTCAGG
>DASPLX010000012.1:0-33580 GCA_035627375.1 Paucimonas sp.
GATGTAGTAGCGGCCGGCATTACCGAACACTTTCATCGAGGCGTCGCCGTTCACATCCCAGGTCACGCCCAAGCGCGGGGCGATCGTGTTGTCGACCTTGATGAAGCTGGCGCCCGAGGCGTTGAGGTTGTTGAAGCCTTCGCTACGAACACCGATGCTGGCCAGGATGTTCTTGGTGACTTGGTAGTTGTCTTCGATGTAGAAGGCCTTGTTCTTGTTCTTGAACTTGCCGCCGTTTTCGAGGTGACGAACCTGCACGTACGGAATGGTCGAGCTGGTCGTGTTCGTGTAACCGTTGTCGAGCTGGCCGCCCGGAGCGAGATTGAAGATCTGATAGCGATCGCCGCCCGGGAAGAGCGTGCCGTCGGTGACCTTGTACTCTTCGTTGTCCATGCCGAAGCGCAGCAGGTGTGCGCCCAGTTGCCATTCGGCGTCGAGGCGGAAGGCCGTGCGCTGATCGTTGGCGTTCGGGTCAGCCATGACCGATTGGGTCCAGCAGCCGTAGCGGACGCGGGTGCTGGAGCGGTCGTCACGGACGAACGGGCAGTCGGCGGTCGCGATCTTTTCCTTGCGGTTGTATTTGCCGACGCCGTACATGGCCGACACGGTCAGGTCTTCATTGACCCAGGCGGTGTACTTACCGATGTAGTTTTCGCCGCCGGTAGTGAATACGTCGGTGCCGAGATCGGTGCCTTTTTCAGGATTGAATGCCTTGTTGGCGGTCCAGTGATGGGCTTTATCCTTGTTCTTGTCGCTGAAGTACGTGAACTCGAACAGGTTGTTGTCGTTGATGTTCCAGTCGACCTTGGCCACGTACTGCGGGCTGGTGTTGCGCAGTTCTTCGATCAGCTTGCCGTCGGCCGTGGCGAACCAGTCTTGCTTGATGCTGGCGCCCTGGATCAAGCCGAACACGAACAGCTTGTCCTTGATCAGCGGACCGCCTGCCCAGATGTTGGTCTTGAGGTCGCTCTTGCCGGTGTCTTGCGCTTGCGGCGCGACCATCCACTGGTTGGTCACCGGGCTCTTCTCGGTGCGCAGATAGCGGTCGGACTCGAGTTCCGCCGGCGTGTAGATGATGTTGGCGCCGCCGTGCCACTCGTTGGTGCCGCGCTTGGTCGTCACGGACAGCACGCCGCCGAGGGAGCGGCCGAATTCCGCGCCGTAGCCGCCGGTCTTGACTTCCTGCTGGGCGATCGCTTCGAACGGCACTTGGTTGAATGCCACGCCGTTGACCATGTTGGTCACGTTGAAGCCGTTGATGAAGTAGGCGTTCTCGGCCGGCGATGCGCCGCCGAGCGACGGCACGTTGCCGGCGCGGGCGCTGGTCTGGCCGATACGGGAGTCGCCGACGGTGGCGCCCGGGGCCAGCAGGGCCACGGCGGTCACGTCACGCAGCACCGGAATGCGGTCGATCTTCTCTTCGCTCAGGACGGTGGTGGACTCGGGCGACTTGACGTCGATGGTGTTCAGGCGGCCGGTCACGACCACTTGCTGTTCCTTGGCGCCAGTGAAGTTGGCGGTCGCGCCTTGGCCGGCGGAGACGGAAACGGTACGGTCTTCGGTGGAGCCGTCGGGATACTTGACCTTGACGGTGTAGGTGCCGGGCGGGAGTTGGCTGACCTGGTAGCCGCCGTCCTTGTCGACCGTGATCTGACGGGACAGACCGAGCGACTTGTTCTCGACGGTGATGGTAGCGCCGCTGACGGCTTGACCGCCGACCGAGCCCACCGTGGTTTGGGCGAAGGCGACGGAAGACATGCCGGCCGCGAAGGCCATGACCAGCGCGCTGGCCAGCACTGTCTTCTTCATGCTATTCGTGTTGCTCATTGTTTCTCCTAAGTGTTTTATTTGTGAAACTCCACCTCTACAGCTTTGTCCCGTGGCATGTTGTCCCCGATTGACAAAACCAAACATCACAAACTCCTTCGATGTTTGACCACCTTGTTTATCCGCGTGGTAAACGGCATCGGAAAAATTATTTCTGGTTTGAAAATAAATTTTCGTGCCGTGTATGGAAACATTCCATGAAATCAATGTCAATGCGAATGCGACGAAAACGGCATAAAAAACAACAGTAAATTTTGTGCAACATCAATTCCGGCAAATTTTCGCTGCATAGCACCAAATTTTCGCTAGGGGCCTGAAAACAAAGGAAATTATTCTTTCAAGTCTGACATGCAAGCATGCCGTAGGACCGTTTTGCAAGGGATTGAAGAGAAGTAATGACTGCGCGCACCCTGATTTTTCGTTATGAAAATAAATTTGCACATTGATAAATCGCAAGGTTTTCGTATAGCGAAATCATGCGTCAAGGCAGGCGGTTCTTGAGGGAGGAAGGCGGGCACCCGGTATGCGGGGGGAAACCGAGGGAGGCCTCTAAAATAAAAATGCCGTTCGGCCTGGGGCCGAACGGCATTGCGCAGACAGGGAGTCGCGCCTCCGGAACCGCATCCCCGGGCGAGGATGCCGGCCCCGGAGCCGGGTTTTAGAACTCGTATTGCGCGGTGAAGCGGAACTTACGGGGCGGCTGCCACGACCACGGCTCGCCGTAGCGCGGACCGGGCGTGCCGCGCGGACGCTCGCCGGTCTCCAGCACCGAGCGCAAGCCATTCTCGTTGAGGACGTTCAGCACGTCGATCTGGAACATCAGGCCTTTTTGCCACTTCGGCGTATAGGTCAACTGCAGGCCCAGATCGCGGGTCCAGGGCAGGCGGCCGGCGGTGCCGCGCGGAACCAGTTTGCCGAGGCACCAGAACGATACCGCGCCGTACTGGATCGAGACGGTATCCAGATTGCCGGCATAGTAGCCGAGGCAGTTCTTCGGACGGCCGCTCTGCACCATCAGGTTGGCGCCGAAGCGCCACTCGTCGGCCACCTGATAGGAACCGAACAGCTTGAAGGTGTGGCGGCGGTCGTTCGGCAGGTAGCCGTCGGAACCCTCCATCAAGCCGGGGTAATCCCAATCCGTGGTCAGGCCGGCGTCGTCCTGGCCGGTGTCGGACTTCACGTAACCTTCGGCGTTACCCTTGGAGAAGGCCAGCACGTAAGAGCCTTGCAGGCTCCACTTGCCGTCCCACGGACGCTCGAAAGTCAGTTCGAGCGCGTCGTAGGTACGCTTCGGCTGGGGGAACTTGAGCGCCGCCGCGGGGATGGTCACCGGCGTCAGCTTGCCGTCGCCCAGATCGACGTTGGCCGTCAAGTCCTTGCCCGGGTTGTACAGGAAGCAATGATCGACGGTGCCGGCAATCGCATCGGCCTGCGCCTGAGTGTAGCCGTTGGCGAGCGCCCATTCGAGCGCCTGCTCGCCGCCGCACACGTCGTCCATCACGCTCTTGAGCTTGCGGTGCGTGTACTTGGCGCCGACCGACCAGCGGTTCGCCAAGGCCTTTTGCATGCCGACGATGAATTCATCCTGGTACATCGGCTTCAAGTTCGGATCGACGACGGTGCGCGGATCCTTGGCCGTGCCGTTCTGCACCATCAGCCGGCTGCCCAGTTGCTGGCCCAGGACCGGCAATTGGTAGCGGTCGTTGGTGAACGTGCCGTTCCAGACGTAGAAGTCGTGATAATCGGTCTCGGCGCCGGCCAGACGGACGTTGGTGTTCGACATCACCGGGATGTAGTAGCGGCCGGCATTACCGAACACTTTCATCGAGGCGTCGCCGTTCACATCCCAGGTCACGCCCAAGCGCGGAGCGATCGTGTTGTCGACCTTGACGAAGCTGGCGCCGGAGGCGTTGAGATTGTTGAAACCTTCGCTACGAACACCGATGCTGGCCAGGATGTTCTTGGTGACCTGGTAGTTGTCTTCGATGTAGAAGGCCTTGTTCTTGTTCTTGAACTGGCCGCCGTTCGCGAAATGGCGGATATCCACGTAGGCGGTGTCCGGACCGGTATGGACATAGCCGTTGTCCAGTTGGCCGCCGGTGCGCAGCGTGTTGATGATATAGCTCGCGCCGCCCGACGAGACCGAAGCGTCGATCACCTTGTATTCCTCGTTGTCCAGGCCGAAGCGCAATTGGTGGGCGCCCAGCTGCCATTCGGCGTCGAGACGGAAGGCCTTGCGCTGATCGCCGGCGTTGGGATCGTTCACCGCCGTCGCGGTCGAGCAGCCATAGCGGACGACCGGAGAGGCGCGATCGTCACGGACCAGCGGGCAATCGCCGGCCGACAGCTTTTCGTTGCGGTTGTACTTGCCGTGGCCGTACATGGCCGAGACCGTCAGGTCTTCATTGATCCAGGTGGTGTATTTGGCGATGTAGTTCGTGCCGCCGGTGGTATACACGTCTTCGCCCAGATAGGCGCCCTTGGTCGTGTCGTATTTGTTCACGGCCCGCCAGTTGCGCTGCTTGTCCTTGGCCTTGTCGCTGAAGGCGGTGAATTCGAGCAGGTTATCGCTGTTGATATTCCAGTCGATCTTGGCCAGGTACTGCGGCGTGCTCGACTTCAATTCTTCCACGCGGTCGACGAAAGTCGTTTCGCGCTTGACGTTGGCGCCCTGGATCAGGCCGAACACGAACAGCTTGTCTTCGATCAGCGGGCCGCCGGCCCAGATGTTGGTCTTGAGGTCGTCGGTGCCGCCCGGCTTGCGGGTCAGCATCCAATCGCCCGTCACCGTGCTCTTCTCGGCGCGCAGCGGGGCCGACTCGAACGATTTGGGCGTATAGATCACGTTGGCGCCGCCATGCCATTCGTTGGTGCCGCGCTTGGTCGTGATCGACAGCACGCCGCCGAGCGAGCGGCCGTATTCGGCGCCGTAACCGCCGGTCTTGACCTGCTGCTGGGCGATCGCTTCGAACGGCACCGTGTTGTATGCCACGCCGTTGACCATGTTGGTCACGTTGAAGCCGTTGATAAAGTAGGCGTTCTCGGCCGCCGAGGCGCCGCCCAGCGACGGCACGTTGCCGCCGCGCAGCGTGGTCTGGCCGATGCGGTTGTCGCCGACGACCGCGCCTGGAGCCAGCAAGGCCACGGCGGTCACGTCACGCAGCACCGGAATGCGGTCGATCTTCTCTTCGCCGAACACGGTGGTGGATTCGGGCGATTTGACGTCGATGGTGTTCAGGCGGCCGGTCACGACCACTTGCGTTTCCTTGGCGCCGGTGAAGTTGGCGGTCGCGCCGACGCCCGCAGCGACGGAGATGGCGCGGTCTTCGGTGGAGCCGTCGGGATACTTGACCTTGACGGTATAGGAGCCGGGCGGCAGTTGGCCGACTTGATAACCGCCGTCCTTGTCGACCGTGATCTGGCGCGACAGGCCGAGCGCTTTGTTCTCGATGGTGATGGTGCTGCCGCTGACGGCCTGGCCGCCGACCGAGCCCACCGTGGTCTGGGCGAAGGCGACGGAAGACATGCCGGCCGCGAAGGCCATGACCAGCGCACTGGCCAGCACTGTCTTCTTCATGCTATTCGTGTTGCTCATTGTTTCTCCTAAGTGTTTTAGTTTTCGACCTGCCGCTGTGGCAACGTCTTCGGTGTTCCCGAGCGCCCTGGGGGAGGCGGAGCGATCCAGCGGAAGGGCGACCATCCCTGCTTTTGGCAAGAAACCGAAGCCCCGTCCTTGCCAGCCGGCATGTTTGGCCGGCCTTACGGTAAATATATTTACTTTATATTTCCGTAATATTGATGGAAACATCCCGTTGAAACGATGTCAATCCGCACGGCAACACCCTGCATCGGAAAAACAACGCAGGAATGTGCATAGGAAAAGCAGCGTTTGGCACGCAACGGAGACACGCTTTCCGTGAGCTTTTGATGTGACATGCCAGTTGGGGCGCGGCGCGGCTTGCCTGTTATGCAAAAGAAGACAAGGCGGGAAAAGCTTTTGCGGAACGTCAAGTTTTGTTGCCGTTATGGGAAGCTGCACAAGCTTTGTGCGCAGCAGCATGAAAAAAAATTTGCACGATGCTCCAAAAGCCATCCAGTTGCGTTATGGTTACGCCCTTTCAGGCCTCGGCTCGTTCGCGGCTGGGTCGGTTTTTATCTATTGAAATCCGGTTTGCCGGTTGTTTTCGGCCGAAGACGCCGTAGTTTCGCCGGCAAGCGACACGCCCGCCCGAGGCGGTGGCGACGGCGGCTGCCGGACGGGATGTGGATCGGGAAGCCGCGCGGCGGCGAATCGATCGGACGCGACGACGGCATAAAGAAGGTGTCGACTGATGTGGAACAAAATTAAGCGCAGCTTGATCGGCGTTTTGCTTCTGGCGAGCACGGCTTACGCGGCCACTCCGGCCGATCCCGCGAAAGTGTTGCATGCGGTATTCGAAGCGGACGGCGACGGCTTCGATCCGGTTCGCTCCATCAATTACTATTCCGGCTTCATCATCGAGACGGTCTTCGAGCCCTTGCTCGGCTACGACTATCTCGCGCGGCCGGTGAAGCTGGTGCCGAAGACCGCCGAAGCGCTTCCGGAAGTGAGCGATGGCGGCAAGACCTATGTCTTCCGCTTGAAAAAGGGGATTTATTTCAGCCCGGATCCCGTTTTCAAGGGCAAACGGCGAGAACTGACCGCCGCCGATTACGTCTACAGCTTCAAGCGGGTGCTTGATCCGCGGAACCGTTCCCAGATCGCCAGTTTCCTCGAGGGCAAGATTGTCGGCCTCGATGCGCTCGCCGCCCAGGCCAAGAAGACCGGTCGCTTCGACTACGACGCCCCGGTCGTCGGATTGCAGGCCGTCGACCGCTATACCCTCAAGATTCAATTGACCAAGCCGGACTACAACTTCCAGTATGTCGTCGCCTACGGCGGCCTGGGCGCCGTGGCGCGCGAAGTCGTCGAGGCCCATGATGGGGAGATACGCCCGCATCCGGTCGGCACCGGTCCTTACATGCTGCAGCAATATGTTCCGCACAGCAAAATCGTCCTCGTGGCCAATCCGGAATACCGCGGCTTCACCTGGGATTTCCAGGCGGCCGAGCCGGGCGACGAGAAACTGGTCAATGAGATGCGCGGCAAGAAAATGCCGCAGATCGGCCGGGTCGAGATCAGCATCATCGAGGAAGAACAGGCGCGCTGGCTGGCATTCCAGGACAAGCAGCTCGATATCGACTTCCTGCCGCAACTGGCCGCGCCCAAGGTGATGGACGGTTCCAGGCTCAAACCGGAATTCGAGCAGCAGGGCATCCGCCTGTCGCGCCTGGTGCAGGCGGGGGTCGTCTTTACGCTTCTCAATTTCAATGATCCCGTGCTCGGCGGTTTTACGAAGGAGAAGATTGCCTTGCGCCGCGCGATCATCATGTCCTACGACACGGACGAGGAAATCTCGCTGATCCGCAACGGGCAGGCGATCAAGGCGCAGATGATCTTCCCGCCGAGCGTCGCCGGCCACGATCCGAATTACCGCAGCCTGAACCAATACAATCCGGAACTGGCGAACAAGCTGCTCGACAAGTTCGGCTATAAGCGCGGCGCCGATGGCTATCGCACCATGCCCGACGGCAAGCCGCTCACGGTCAAGATCCATCGCGAACCGGCGCGGGTCTATCAAGAGAGGGCCGAGCTATGGAAGCGCGGGCTGGACCGCATCGGTATCCGCTCGGACCACCCGGTCAGCAACTTCGCCGACAACCAAAAGGCCGCCATCGAATGCCGGCTGATGATGTGGGGCAGCGGATGGAACGCCGACTTCCCCGACGGCGAGAATTTCCTGCAGCTCCTGTACGGCCCGAATTCGGGGCAAGGCAATCAATCCTGCTATCGCTCGCCGGCGTTCGACGCCATGTACGACCAGGCAATGCAACTGCCGCCCGGCCCGGAGCGCAACCGGTTGTATGCCCGGATGAACCGCCAGATGGAAGTCGACGGCGCCTGGTCCGTCAACGTGTGGCGGATCCGCAATTACGTCGCGCAGCCATGGGTGAAGGGTTTCAAGAAACATCCGATTCTCCACGCCGAGTGGCAATATCTCGACCTGGAGAAGCGCTGAGCCGCATCCGCCAGCCGCTCATGCGAATCGATCCATAAGAATCAGGGGACCAGACATATGCGTTTGCCGCTTACCGCCCGCACGGTAGTTCGACTCATCGGGGCTTGCCTCGCCTGCGCGCTCGCCGCGCCGCTTGCCCATGCCGGTTCGGCCGATCCGAACAAGGTCATCCGGCCGGTGTTCGAAGCCAACGATGACGGCTTCGATATGGTGCGTTCCAACAACAACCTGTATTCCACCTGGGTCGGACAGGCGATCTTCGAGACGCTGCTGACCTACGACTATCTCGCGCGTCCGGTCAAGCTCATGCCAGGGACCGCGGAAGCCATGCCGGAAATCACCGACGACGGCAAGACCTACCTGTTCCGCATCAAGAAAGGCATCCATTTCACGCCCGATCCGGCCTTCAAGGGCAAGCGCCGCGAATTGACGGCGGCGGATTACGCCTACTCGATCAAGCGCATCCTCGATCCGAAGAACCGCTCGGTGCAGGCGCCGTCGTTCGAAGGCAAGATCGTCGGCATGGACGAGGCTGTGGCGCAGGCGAAGAAGACCGACAACTTCGACTACGATGCGCCGATCGCGGGTCTCGAGGTGGTCGACCGCTACACCTTGCGCATCCGCCTGACGGCGCCCGACCCGAATTTCAACTACCTGCTGGCCGACGTGAACACGGGCGCCGTCGCCCGCGAAGTCGTCGAGCACTACACATCGAATCTCAGCCACCATCCGGTCGGCACGGGGCCCTACATGCTGACGAAGTATATGCCCCAGAGCAAGATCATCCTGGAGGCCAACCCCGACTATCGCGGCTTCGTGTGGGATTTCCAGTCCTCGGGCGAAGCGTGGGACGAGCAAGTGATCCGCGACATGAAGGGTAAGCGCATGCCGCAGATCGGGCGGGTCGAGATCAGCATCATCGAGGAAGAGCAGTCGCGCTGGCTGGCGTTCGACAGCGGCCAGATCGATTACGACTGGATCGCGCCGGCCGCCGTTCCCAGGGTGCTCGATGGCGGCCAACTGAATGCGTCCTACCGGGCGCGCGGCTTCCAGCTGTATCGTTTCGTGAATGCCGACCTGACCTATGCTTATTTCAACTTCAAGGACCCGGTGGTCGGCGGCTACACCAAGGACAAGATCGCCCTGCGGCGCGCGATGATCATGTCCTACCTGCTGGACGACGAGATCCAGCAAGTGCGTCATGGACAAGCCGTGCCGGCTCAGCAGCCGGTGCCGCCCGGTATCATCGGCCACGATCCGAATTACCGCAGCGGTGTTCCACGGAGCATCGATCTGGCCAACAAGCTGCTCGACAAGTTCGGCTATAAGAAGGGTGCGGACGGCTGGCGCACACTGCCGGACGGCAAGCCGTTGCTGATCAAGTTCGCGACGCAGGCGAGTTCGCTGAACCAGCGATTGAACGAAGTATGGAAGCGCTCCTTCGACCGCATCGGCGTGAAAGTCGACTTCGCGGTGAGCAGTTTCGCGGACAATCTGAAGTCCGCCACGCGCTGCGAACTGATGATGTGGAGCCTGGCGAATAACGCTTCCATTCCCGATGCTGTCAGCTTCCTCGAGGCGTATTACGGCCCGAATGCCAACCAAGGCAATTTCGGCTGTTATCAATCGGCGGTGTATGACGATTTGTACCGCAAGATCCGCCTGATGCCGCAGAGTCCCGAGCGCCAAGCCTTGCTGCGCAAGATGTATCGCCAACTCGAGGTCGACGGCGTCCAGAATCTGCACGTCCACCGCATCCGCCCCTGGCTGCTGCAGCCCTGGGTCAAGGGCTTCAAGAAGCACCCGGTCCAGAACGGCGACTGGATGTATCTCGATATCGTGAAGAAGTGACGGACGGGGCGGGCGTATGAATATCGGGCTGCGAAGCGTCGGATTGCGGAGCGCGAAGCTGATCGCGGGCCTCTTGTGCGGCCTGGCGCTGCACATCGCCGCCTATGCCAAGGCCGATCCGAACAAGGTCATCCGCGTATCGTTCGAAGCGTCGGAAGACGGCTTCGACCTGACGCGCACCAATAACTTGTATTCAACCTGGATGTGCGACGGCATTTTCGAAAGCCTGCTGACCTACGACTACCTGGCGCGCCCCGCCAAGCTGGTGCCGTACACGGCGGAAGCCATGCCGGAGATCAGCGCCGACGGCAAGACCTACACCTTCCGTCTGAAGAAGGGCATCTACTTCACGCCCGATCCGGCCTTCAAGGGCCAGAAGCGCGAGCTGGTCGCCGCCGACTACGCCTATGTGATCAAGCGGCACATGGATCCGAAGACGCGTTCGGTGCAGGAAGGGAATTTCCGCGGCAAGATCGTCGGTCTCGACGCGCTGGCGGAGCAGGCCAAGAAAACCGGCAAGTTCGACTACGACGCGCCGGTGGCAGGGCTGGAGGCGGTCGATCGCTACACCTTGCGCATCCGGTTGAACGCGCCCGACTATACGCTGCTGTACTACCTCGCCAATGCGACCACCGGCGCGCTGGCGCGCGAAGTGGTCGAGCATTACGGCGCGGACATCGGCCGCCACCCGGTCGGCACCGGCGCCTACATGCTCAAGCAGTATGTCCCGCGCAGCAAGATTATCCTGGAAGCCAATCCCGACTATCGCGGCTTCGTGTGGGATTTCAAATCCTCGGGCGAGGCTTGGGACGAACAGGTGATCCGCGACATGAAGGGCAAGCACATGCCCCAGATCGGCCGGGTCGAGATCAGCGTCATCGAGGAAGAGCAGGCGCGCTGGCTGGCGTTCGACAGCCAGCAGCTCGATCTCGAACAGATGGCGCCGCCGGCCGCGCCGAAGGTGCTCGACGGCGACAAGCTCAAGCCCCAATTCACGGCCCGGGGCATCAAGCTGTATCGCTATATCCAGCCGGCGACCCGTTATACCTTCTTCAATTTCAAGGACCCCGTGGTCGGCGGCTACACCAAGGACAAGATCGCGCTGCGGCGCGCGATCGCCATGGCTTACAACGCCGAAGAAGAGATCCGCCAGGTCTGGTACGGCCAGGCGGTCAAGGCGCAATCGACGATCCCGCCGGGCTTGGCGGGCTACGATCCGAAATACCGGACCAGCATCGGTTACGATCCGGAACTCGCCGCCAAACTGCTCGACCATTTCGGTTACAAGAAAGGCGCCGACGGCTGGCGCACCATGCCGGACGGCAAGCCGCTGGTCATCAAGATCCATTCCGCGCCGAAGTCGCGCGACGTGGCGAAGATGGAAGTCTGGAAGCGCTCGCTCGACCGCATCAACCTGCGCACCGAATTCCCGGTCGCCGGCTTCGCCGACAACCTGAAGGCCGCCTACCAGTGCGAGCTGTCGATGTGGGGCCTGGGCGGCACGGCCGGCATACCGGACGGGCTGGAGTTCGTGCAGAGCTATTACGGACCGAGCGCCTACCAGGGCAATTTCGGCTGTTACCAGTCGAACGCTTTCGACGAGGCCTACAAGCAGGCGGCGCTGATGCCGGACAGCCCGGAGCGCACCGCGCTATACCAGCGGATGCTGCGCATCATGGAAGCCGACACGACGGAAGTGCTGGAGCTGTGGCAGATCCGCAATTGGCTCACGCACCCGTGGGTCAAGGGTTACAAGAAGCACCCGATCGTGCACGGCGACTGGCAGTACCTGGACATTGAAAAACATTAATCGCAGAGACAAGACATGAAGTTGGGATTGCGTTGTTCGACGGCGTTGCTCGGCCTGGTGTGCGGCTTTTTCCTGCATACGGCCGCGCTGGCCAAGGCTGACCCGAACAAGGTCATCCGCGTTTCCTTCGAAGCGGCGGACGACGGCTTCGACATGGCGCGCACCAACAGCCTCTACACCAATTGGCTGTGCGAGAGCATCTTCGAAGGCTTGCTCGCCTACGACTACCTGGCGCGGCCCGCCAAGCTGCGGCCGGGGACGGCCGAAGCCATGCCGGAGATCAGCGCCGACGGCAAGACCTACACCTTCCGCCTGAAGAAGGGCATCTACTTCACGCCCGATCCGGCCTTCAAGGGCCAGAAGCGCGAGCTGGTCGCCGCAGACTACGCCTATGCCATCAAGCGCCACATGGACCCGAAGACGCGTTCGGTGCAAGAGGGACTTTTCCGCGGCAAGATCGTCGGTCTCGACGCGCTGGCGGACCAGGCCAAGAAGACCGGCAAGTTCGATTACGACGCCCCGCTCGCCGGTCTCGAGACGCCCGACCGCTACACGCTGCGCGTCCGCCTGGTCGCGCCGGACTACACCTTGCTGTACCACTTCGCCAATCCGACCATCGGCGGCATCGCGCGCGAAGTGGTGGAGATGTACGGCGAGGATCTCGCCCGCCACCCGGTCGGCACCGGCGCCTACATGCTCAAGCAGTATGTCCCGCGCAGCAGGATCATCCTGGAAGCCAATCCCGACTATCGCGGCTTCATCTGGGATTTCCAGTCCTCCGGCGAGGCCTGGGACGAGCAGATCATCCGCGACATGAAGGGCAAGCACATGCCGCAGATCGGCCGCGTCGAGGTCAGCATCATCGAAGAAGAGCAGGCGCGCTGGCTCGCGTTCGACAGCAAGCAGCTCGATCTCGAGCAGCTGTCCCCGCCGGCCGCCCCGAAGGTGCTCGATATCGACAAGCTCAAGCCGCAATACGCGGCGCAAGGCATCAAGCTATACCGCTACGCCGAACCCGGTACGCGCTACACCTTCTTCAATTTCAAGGACCCCGTGGTCGGCGGCTACACCAAGGACAAGATCGCGCTGCGCCGCGCGCTCGCCATGGCCTACGACTACGACGAAGAAATCCGCCAGGTCTGGTTCGGCCAGGCGGTCAAGGCGCAATCGGTGATTCCGCCGGGCGTCGCCGGCTTCGACCCCAAATACCGGAGCAGCATCCGCCACGATCCGGAACTGGCGGCGAAACTGCTCGATCATTTCGGTTACAAGAAAGGCGCCGACGGCTGGCGCACCATGCCGGACGGTAAGCCGCTGATCATCAAGATCCATTCGGCGCCGAAGACGCGCGACAAGGCCAAGATGGAAATCTGGAAGCGTTCGCTCGACCGCCTCAACGTGCGCGCCGAATTCCCGGTCGCCGGCTTCGCCGACAACCTGAAGGCCGCCTACCAGTGCGAACTGTCGATGTGGGGCCTGGGCGGCACGGCCAGCATCCCGGACGGCATCGACGCCCTGCAGAACTACTACGGCCCCAACGCCTACCAGGGCAATTTCGGCTGCTACAAGTCGGAGGCATTCGACGAGGCCTATAGCAAGGCGATGCTGCTGCCCGACGGCCCCGAGCGCACCGCGCTGTACCAGAAAATGGTGCGCATCATGGAAGCCGATACGGTGGAACTCACCGAACTCTGGCAGATCCGCAATTGGCTGATGCATCCCTGGGTCAAGGGCTTCAAGAAGCATCCGATCCTCAGCGGCGACTGGATGTACCTGGACATTGTGAAGTAACCGCAAAACGACAACGATACCGAGACAAGACATGAATGCAGGAACGAAATACGCGAAATGGCTCGCCGCGCTGATGTGCGGGCTGGCGCTGCAGACGGCGGCGCTGGCGAAAGCCGAACGCGGCTCGGCCGACCCGAACAAGGTATTGCGCGTGGCATTCGAAGCGGCCGACGACGGCTTCGATCTCACCCGCACCAACAGCTTGTATTCGATGTGGCTGACCGAGGGCGTGCTGGAGACGCTGCTGACCTACGACTACCTGGCGCGCCCAGTCAAGCTGGTGCCGCGCACCGCCGAGGCGATGCCCGAAGTGAGCGACGACGGCAAGACCTATACCTTCAAGATCAAGAAGGGCATCTACTTCACGCCCGATCCCGCCTTCAAGGGCCAGAAGCGCGAGCTGACGGCCGCCGACTACGCCTATACGATCAAGCGCCATCTCGATCCGCAGACGCGCTCGGTCCAGGAAAACACCTTCCGCGGCAAGATCGTCGGCCTCGACGAGGCCGCCGACGCGGCCAAGAAAACCGGCAAGTTCGACTACGACGCGCCGATCGCCGGCCTCGAGACGCCGGACCGCTATACGCTGCGCATCCGCCTCAAGCATCCCGACTACGTCCTGCTGTACAACCTGGCGAGTCCGTTCTCGGGCGCGCTGGCGCGCGAAGTGGTGGAAATGTACGGCGAGGACGTCGGCCGCCATCCGGTCGGCACCGGCGCCTACATGCTCAAGCAATACGTCCCGCGCAGCAAGATCGTGTTCGAAGCCAATCCCGATTTCCGCGGCGAGACCTGGGATTTCAAGTCGAGCGGCGAAGCTTGGGACGAACAGGTGATCCGCGACATGAAAGGCAAGCGGATGCCGCAGATCGGCCGGGTCGAGGTCAGCATCATCGAGGAAGAGCAGGCGCGCTGGCTCGGTTTCGACAGCGGCGAGATCGACCTGGACATGCTCGGCCTGCCGGCATCGCCGCGCGTGCTGGACAAGGACAAGCTCAAGCCGCAGTTCGCCCAGCGCGGCATCAAGCTGTATCGCTTCATCGAGCCGGGCGTGCGCCGCACCTTCTTCAACCTGAAGGACCCGGTGCTCGGCGGCTATACCAAGGAAAAGATCGCGCTGCGGCGCGCGATCGCCATGGCCTACAACTATGACGACGAGATCAGCCAGGTCTGGTACGGCCAGGCGGTGAAGGCTTCGTCCCACATCCCGCCGAGCATCCTCGGCTACGACCCCAAGTACCGCACCAGCATCCGCCACGAGCCGGAACTGGCGGCCAAGCTGCTCGACCATTTCGGCTACAAGAAAGGCGCCGACGGCTGGCGCACCATGCCCGACGGCAAGCCGCTCGTCGTCAAGATCCATTCCGCGCCGCATACGCGCGACAAGGCCAAGATGGAGATCTGGAAGAAGTCGCTCGACAAACTCGGGCTGCGCGCGGAATTCCCGGTCAGCAGCTTCGCCGACAACCTCAAGGCCGCCTATCGCTGCGAGCTCTCGATGTGGGGGCTCGGCGGCACCGCCGGCAACCCGGACGGCATCGACTTCCTCGAGAGCTATCTCGGCGCCAAGGCCTACCAGGGCAACATGGGCTGCTATCAATCCGAGGAATTCGACAAGGCCTATCGGGCGGCCGAGAAGGTCGCTCCGGGTCCGGAACGCTACGCCTACTACGTCAAGATGCAGCAACTGATGGAAGCCGATACCGTGCAGGTGCTCGAGCTCTGGCGCATCCGCAACTGGGTCTCGCAGCCGTGGGTGAAGGGCTTCAAGAAGCATCCGATCTTGAATGCCGATTGGATGTATCTCGATATCGACAAGCGTTGAGTCGCAAGGACATTGCATGAAGTTGAAGAAAATTTTCCTTATCGTCGCAGCCAGCGTCGCATGCGGCATGACGCTGCAAGCGCCGGCCGCCGATCGCGGCCCGGCCGATCGCGGCCCGGCCGATCCGAACAAGGTCCTGCGTTATGCGATCGAAGCGCCGGACGACGGATTCAATATCGCGCGCGTCAACAGCTTCTATTCCAAGACGCTGGCCGAAGCGGTGTTCGAACCGATGCTGGCCTACGATTACCTGGCGCGCCCGGCAAAACTGGTGCCGAACACCCTCGAAGCGCTGCCCGAGGCGAGCGACGACGGCAAGACCTACACCTTCAAGATCAAGAAGGGTATCTACTTCACGCCCGACCCGGCGTTCAAGGGCCAAAAGCGTGAACTGACGGCAGCCGACTACGCCTTCGTCATCAAGCGCCACATGAATCCGCAGGTCCGCTCCGTCCAGGAAGGCGACTACCGCGGCAAGATCGTCGGCCTCGATGCCCTGGCCGAGCAAGCCAAGAAGACCGGCAAGTTCGACTACGACGCTCCGGTCCACGGCCTGGAGGTCGTCGACCGCTACACGCTGCGCATCCGGCTCAACACGCCCGATCACAACATCCTGTACCAGCTCACCGACCCCGGCAGCGGCGCGCTCGCGCGCGAGGTGGTCGAATACTACGGCGAGGACGCGCTCGGCCGTCATCCGGTCGGCACCGGCGCCTACATGCTCAAGGACTACGTCCCGCAGAGCAAGATCGTGTTCGTCGCCAATCCCGATTACCGCGGCTTCACTTGGGATTTCAAGTCCGCCGGCAATCCGGGGGACGAAGCGATCGTGCGCGCGATGAAGGGCAAGCAGATGCCGCAGATCGGCCGCGTCGAGGTCTACATCATGGAAGAGGAACAGGCGCGCTGGCTGGCGTTCGACAGCGGCCAGATCGATTACTTCGAATTGTCGCCGCCGGCGACGCCCAAACTGCTCGACGGCGACAAGCTCAAAGCCGAGATCGCGGCCAAGGGCGTCACCCTGACGCGCTTCGCCGACGTCGGTTATCGCTACACCTTCTTCAACATGAAAGATCCGGTCGTCGGCGGCTATACCAAGGACAAGATCGCTTTGCGCCGCGCGCTGGCAATGGCCTACAACTATGCCGACGACGCCAGCCAGGTCTGGCACGGCCAAGCGGTGCGCGCGCGTTCGATGGTGCCGCCGGGCGTGGCCGGCCACGATCCGAATTACCGCTCCAGCATCGGCTACGATCCGGACCTGGCCAACAAGCTGCTCGATCACTTCGGCTACAAGGTGGGGCCGGACGGCTGGCGCACCATGCCCGACGGGAAGCCGCTCGTGATCAAGATCCATTCCGTGGCGCGCGCCAGGGAGCGCGCCAAGATGGAAATCTGGAAGCGTTCGCTCGACCGTATCAAGGTCAAGGCCGAGTTCCCGGTCAGTAATTTCGCCGACAACCAGAAGGCGGCAGTCCGCTGCGAACTCCAGGTCTGGGGCTTGGGCAACCTGTTGGTCAGCGTCCCCGACGGCATCGACGGCTTGCGCGCGTTCTACGGCCCGAACGCCTATTCCGAAAACTACGGTTGCTATCAATCGAAGGCTTTCGACCAGTTGTTCGAAAAGGCCATGTCGCTGCCGGCCGGCCCCGAACGTCACGCGCTCTATCAACAGATGGAACGCCAGCTCGAGGCCGACACCGCGGTGATGGTCGAGCTGTGGCAGATTCGCAACTGGGTCTCGCAACCCTGGGTGAAGGGCTTCAAGCGCCACCCCAACATCCGCGCCGAGTGGAAATACCTCGACATCGAGAAAAAGTGATCGCCGCCGCCGAAAAGCGCGGCCGGTTCGCATGAATAAGGAGCATTGCAAGACATGAAGTCGTTCTGTTTGAGCGCAGCCCTGGCGGCGGCACTGGCCGCCGGCATGCCGATGGCGGCGGCGAAGACCTCGCCTGCCGATCCCGACAAGGTGCTGCGCTATATCTTCATTTCCTCGGAAACGGGTTTCGATCCCGCGCGCGCGCAGGATCTGTACTCGAGCCACATCGTGCAAGCCGTGTTCGAGCCGTTGTTCACCTACGACTACCTGGCGCGCCCGGCCAAGGTGGTGCCGCGCACCGCCGAAGCGCTGCCGGAAATCAGCCCCGACGGCCAGACCTACACGATCCGCCTGAAGAAGGGCATTTATTTCGCGGACGATCCCGTCTTCGGCGGCAAGAAGCGCGAGCTGACGATGGCGGACTATCTCTATTCGTACAAGCGCCTGGTCGATCCGAAGATCCATTCGACCCACAGCTGGATCCTCGCCGGCAAGATCAAGGGCCTCGACGAACTGGTGGCGAAGGCCAAGGAAACCGGCAAGTTCGACTACGACGCGCCGATTCCCGGTTTCGAACTGATCGACAAATACACGCTGCGCATCCATCTCAAGCAGCCGGATTTCAATCTCAGCCAGATGCTGGCGCACACCCCGACCGGCGCCGTGGCGCGCGAGGTGATCGAGAAATACCGCGACGCCCAGGGCATCGTGATGGCGCATCCGGTCGGCACCGGGCCCTATATCCTCAAGCAGTGGGTCCCCGGTTCGCGCATCGTCCTCGAGGCGAATCCCGATTTCCGCGGCTTCACCTGGGATTTCGAAGCGGGCAGCGACCCGGAAGACCAGAAGATCGTGGCGGCAATGAAGGGCAAGAAGATGCCCCAGATCGGCCGCATCGAAGTCAGCGTGATCCTCGAGGACCAGGCGCGCTGGCTCGCCTTCCAGAACGGCGAGATCGACCTGTTCCAGCTCGACGGCCCGCTGGCGCCGAAGGCGCTCGACGGCAGCAAGCTCAAGCCCGAACTGCAGGCCAAGGGCATCCAGCTGTCGCGCATCGTCGATCCGGAATTGACGATGTACTACTGGAACATGCAAGACCCCGTGCTGGGCGGCCTGTCCAAGGAAAAGATCGCCCTGCGCCGCGCCATCGCCATGGCGCACGACGTGGAAAACGAGATCAAGCTGCTCTGGAACGGCCAGGCGGTGCCGCTCGAATATCCGATCCCGCCGGGCGTGGTCGGGCACGATCCGAATTACAAGAGCTCGCTGCGCTACGACCCGGTGTTCGCCAACAAGCTGCTCGACAAGTTCGGCTACAAGGTCGGCCCCGACGGCTGGCGCCGCCTGCCCGACGGCAAGCCGTTCACCGTCACTTTCACCGCGCGCAACGAGTCCAACGGCCAGCTCCAGCTCGAACTCTGGAAGAAGACCTACGACTCGATCAAGATCCGCATGGAAGGCGACCGCAAGCCGTTCCCGGACATCCTCAAGCAAGAGAAGCAGTGCAAGATGCAGTCGCGCAATTCGCCGTGGCTGGCCGACTACCCTGACGGCGACAACTTCATGCAACTGTTCTACGGGCCGAACTCGAAGCAGACCAACAACGGCTGCATGCAGATCGAGGAATACGACCGCATGTTCCGCGAGACGCAGAAGATGCCGGCCGGCCCGGAACGCGACGCCTTGTACCACAAGATGACGCGCATCATCGAAGTCTATTCCACCAGCCGCCTGGCCTACGCCCGCTATCGCAACATGCTGGCGCAGCCGCGCGTGGTCGGCTACAAGAAGCACCCGATCCTGCCGCAGGAATGGATGTATTTCGATGTCGAGAAACGCTGAACCGAATCACCGCCAACCCGTTTTATTTTCACAAAAGAGCATAACCATGAGACATGCATATTTCCTCAAGCCGCTCGGCGCCGCGCTGCTGGCGCTGGGCTTCGCCCAGGCCGGCGCCCAGGCCGCCGACCGCCCCACGATTCCGCTGCTGAAGGCGGAAGAGATCAAGCCGTTCTGCGACAAGGGCCTCGACGGCCTGAAGAAGCAGGTCGCCACGATGGAGCAGGTCAAGCCCGGCGCGGTTCCGGCGAAGAAGCTGTTCGCCGAATGGAACGACCTGCAGATCGCTCTCGAGGACTTGCAAGGGCCGATCGACGTCCTCAACAACATGTCTCCCGATGCGGCGGTGCGCTCCAATGCCGAGACTTGCCTGGTCGAGGCCAGCAAGTTCGGCACCGATCTGTATCAAAGCGAAAAGCTGTACGCGCGCTTCAAGGCCGCCAAGCCGGGCGACGCCATCGAAACCAAGCTGCGCAAGGATGTGCTGGACGGCTTCGAGGACACCGGCGTGTCGCTGCCGGCCGACAAGAAAAAGCGCATGAAGGAAATCCTCACGCGCATCGAAGAACTGAGCCAGGCCTTCGCGCGCAACAAGCGCGACAACACCGAGAAGCAGACCTTCACGCCGGAAGAAGTGAAGGGCCTGCCGCAGGCATACCTGGACAAGGCCAAGCGCGACGACAAGGGCAACTACCTGCTCGGCTATTCCTACCCCGAGTACTATCCGTTCATGGAATACGCGGACAACGCCGATGCGCGCCGCCGCTACATGATCGGTTTCGCGAACCAGGGCACCGCCAAGAACCCGCCCATCCTCAAGGAAGCGATGGACCTGCGCCTCGAAATGGCCAAGCTGTTCGACCTGCCGAGCTACGCGCATTACGTGATCCGCCGCCGCATGGCGCAGACGCCGGAAGCGGTCAACAAATTCCTGGCCGAAGTGCAGGGCGTGGTCGCCACCCTGGAGAAGAAGGAAATCGAAGAGCTGCGCGCATTCAAGGCCGAGACGCTCAAGCAGCCGCTGGCCGAGACCAGGCTCGAGCGCTGGGATCTCTCCTACTGGCAGCGCAAGCTGAAGCAGGCGCGCTACAACCTCGACCAGAACGAACTGCGCAAGTACTTCCCGACCGACGCCGCCGTCGCCTGGGCGCTGCACGTGTCCGGCCAGCTGTACGGCGTGGAATTCAAGCGCGCCGAAGTGCCGGTCTGGCATGCCGACGTCCAGTACTACGACGTGTTCGACAGCAAGACCAAGCAGCGCATCGCCGGCGCCTATCTCGACCTGTTCCCGCGCGAAGGCAAGTACGGCCACGCGGCCGCCTGGCCGGCGCGCGGCTCGTCCACGCTCGCCAAGCGCACCCCGTTCTCGGTGCTGGTCACCAACTTCGACCGCGTCGGCCTGAACGGCGACGAGCTGGAAACGCTGGTCCATGAATTCGGCCACGTGCTGCACGGCGTGCTGTCGAACACGCGCTATGTCGCCCAATCCGGCACCAGCGTCGAGCGCGACTTCGTCGAAGCGCCGTCCCAGATGTACGAAGAATGGGCGCGCCGCAAGGAATCGCTGGCGCTGCTGTCGAGCTTCTGCAAGACCGCCTGCCCGACCGTGGACGACGCGCTGCTGCAGCGCATGACCGCCGCCCACAACTTCGGCCGGGGCATCCGCTACGCGCGTCAGCTGTTGTACGCAAGCTACGACATGAACCTGCACAACGAAAAATCGGGCGAGCCGCTCGCCATCTGGCAGAAGATGGAAGGCGCCACGCCGCTCGGCCACGTGCCGGGCACCGAGTTCCCGGGCCAGTTCGGCCACTACATGGGCGGCTACGCGGCCGGCTACTACGGCTACATGTGGTCGGAAGTGCTGGCGCTCGACATGCTGTCGCGCTATAACGGCAAGCTGATGAATCCGGAGACCGGCCGCTGGTATCGCAAGACCATCCTGTCGCGCGGCAGCGAAACGCGCGGCGGCGAACTGGTCAAGACCTTCCTCGGACGCGCGCCGAACAACAAGGCGTTCTTCGACGAAATCATGGGCAAGCGCCTGCACTGACCAGCGCCATCCCCCGTCCGCGCGCGGGCGGGGGAGCGTAGGATACCGGACCAATATTTTTAGAAGCAGGAAGAAGGAAGAGGAATGCGATGACAGCCTATATATTGCGACGCCTGTGGCAGATGCTGCCCACCATGCTGGGCGTGATCGTGCTGGTGTTTGTTTTGTTCAACTGGGTCGGCGGCGACCCGGCCTATATCCTGGCCGGCAAGATGTCCAACCCCGAGCAGATCGCGAATATCCGCAAGCAGCTCGGTATCGACCAGCCGTATTACGTGCAGCTCTGGATCTTCGTCAAGCAGATCGTGACCTTCGATTTCGGCGCCAGCTGGAGCACCGGCGAGTCGGTATCGAACGTGATCCTGACGCGCCTCGGCCCGTCGCTGACCGTGCTGATCCCGCTGACGATCCTCGAAACGCTGCTGGCCGTCGCGCTGGCGCTGGGCATCGCCTTCGTGCGCGGCTCGCTGACCGATCGCGCGGTGATGATCGCCTGCACCGTCGGCCTGTCGATCTCGATCCTGGTCTACATCATCGTGTTCCAGTACTGGTTCGCCTACAAGCTCGGCCTGTTCCCGGTGCAGGGCTGGGGCGACAACTTCTTCGAAAACCTGTTCCGCTTCTCCGCGCTGCCGATCCTGATCGGCCTGACCGTGGGCCTGGCGCCGAACCTGCGCCTGTTCCGCACCTTCGTGCTGGACGAGGTCAACCAAGACTACGTGCGCACTGCGCGCGCCAAGGGCTTGTCCGAGCGTCGCATCGTCTGGGTGCACGTGCTGCGCAACGCCTCCATCCCGATCATCACGCACGTCATGTCGAACCTGCCGTATCTGCTGATCGGCGCCTTCCTGATCGAACGCTTCTTCTCGATCCCCGGCATCGGCCGCGAAGTGATCCTGGCGGTCGAACGCAGCGACTTCCCGGTGATCAAGGCGGTCACCGTGTATGTCGCCGCCGCGACGATGATCTTCAATCTGTTGACCGACCTGATGTACCAGGCCGTCGACCCGCGCGTACAACTCAAGTAGAACATTGCAGGGAACGGACATGACTCAAAATCAACCGAAAGTTTCGCCCGGCCTGTGGGCGCTCGCGTGGCGCCGCCTGCGCGGCGACCGCCTCGCCATGGGCGCCATGGCCATCGTCATCCTATGGCTCGTCGTCATCGCCTTGTCGTTCACCGGCATCGTGGCCAAGGACTGGGACGCCGAGGTCGGCGTCAACTACGCGCCGCCGACCTTCGTCGGCCCGCAGAGCGCCGCCGACAAGATCATGGGCGGCACCGAAGACAACGCCCCGCCGCCGGAGAATCCTCTCGATCCGCTGAAGGACATCATCCGCGAACTGCGCGCCTCGTCCGCTGCCGCCGGAACCGCCGCCGCGGATTCCCAGCCGGTGGAGGACTACGGCATCAAGGATCCGCTCGAGAAGGAAATGGCCGAGATCCGCGCGGAGCTGTCCAAGGCCGGCGCCAAGGCCGCCGTCGCGAAGCAGGAAACCCTGCCGTTCGGCGCCGACAAGTGGGGCCACGACGTGATCAAGAAGACCATCAAGGGCGCCGAGACCTCGATCATCGTCGGCATCGTCGCCGCCCTGCTGGCGACCGCGCTCGGCACCCTCTTCGGCGCGCTGGCCGGCTACTACGGCAAGTGGGTCGACGACACCTTCAACTGGTTCTACAGCGTGTTCACCTCCGTGCCTTACCTGCTGCTGATCCTGGCGGTCGCCGCCGTGCTGCAGCAGAAGGGCGTGATGACGATCATCCTGATCCTCGGCCTGACCGGCTGGACCGGCACCTTCCGCCTGATCCGCGCCGAATACATGAAGCACAAGGCGCGCGAATACGTGTGGGCGGCCGACGCGATCGGCGCCACCAACATGCGCAAGATGTTCACGCACATCTTCCCCAACGTCTCGCACGTGGCGCTGGTGCAGATCTCGATCCTGGTGGTGAGCTTCATCAAATCGGAAGTCATCCTGTCCTTCCTCGGCTTCGGCGTGCCGGTCGGCACCGTGTCGTGGGGCAGCATGCTGAACGAGGCGCAGAACGAACTGATCCTGGGCAAGTGGTGGCAACTGACCGCGGCCAGCGTGGCCATGGCGGTGCTGGTGACGGCATTCTCCATGTTCACCGATGCGTTGCGCGATGCGCTTGATCCGAAGCTGAAATAAGAGGCTGCCACCATGACTGAAATGAATCAGAACCAATCCCCGCTGCTCAAGGTCAGCGACCTGCGCGTCAGCTTCAAGACCGACAAGACCCATTACGTCGAAGCGGTCAAGGGCGTGTCCTTCGAAATCCCGCGCAATGCGACCGTCGCCCTGGTCGGCGAATCGGGCTCCGGCAAGTCGGTCAGCTCGCTGGCCGTGATGGGCCTGCTCGACCCGGCCACCTCGCTGATCGCGCCGACCTCGCGCCTCGAATTCGAAGGCAAGAACCTGCTCGAGATGAGCATGAAGGAGCGCCGCGACCTGTGCGGCAAGGACATCTCGATGATCTTCCAGGAGCCGATGACCTCGCTGAACCCGGTGTTCACGGTCGGCTTCCAGATCGCCGAGGTGCTGCGCCTGCACATGGGCATGAGCCCGAAGCAGGCGCGCGCCCGCGCCATCGAACTGCTCGACGAAGTCGGCATCCCGAACCCGAAGCAGAAGATCGACGCCTACCCGAGCCAGATGTCCGGCGGCCAGCAACAGCGCGTGATGATCGCGATGGCGATCGCCTGCGAACCGAAGCTCCTGATCGCCGACGAACCGACCACGGCGCTCGACGTCACGATCCAGAAGCAGATCATCGACCTGATCGGCGAGCTCCAGAAAAAGCATCACATGTCGGTGCTGTTCATCACCCACGACCTGGCGCTGGTCGGCGAGATCGCCGACCGCGTGATCGTGATGCGCAACGGCGAGATCCGCGAAGCCGGCGAGATCCACCAGATCTTCAACGAGCCGCGCGATTCCTACACCAAGGCGCTGCTGCGCTGCCGTCCGTCGCTCGATTCGCGTCCGATGCGGCTGCCGGTGATCGACGACTTCATGAACGGCGGCGATGAGCCCGCGATCACGCACCAGGAGCGTTCGCGCGGCATCGTCGGCGGCGAAGAGATCGTGCTCGACGTGCGCAACCTCGGCAAGAGCTTCTACACGCGCGAAGGCTTGTTCGGCAAGAAGGAATTCCAGGCGGTCAAGGACGTATCGTTCCAGCTGCCGCGCGGCAAGACGCTCGGCGTGGTCGGCGAATCCGGCTCGGGCAAGACCACGGTCGGCCTGACGCTGCTGCGCCTGCACGAAGCCACGCGCGGCCAGGCATTCTTCGAAGGCAAGGACATCCTGTCGATGTCGAACCAGGAATTCCTGGCCTACAAGAAGCGCATCCAGATCATCTTCCAGAATCCGTATGCGTCGCTGAATCCGCGCTTCACGATCGGCCAGATCCTGCTCGAGCCGATGCGCATCCACAACATCGGCGCCAACGACGGCGAGCGCACGGCGATGGCTTACCAGCTGCTCAAGCGCGTCGGCCTGCCGGAAACGGCCTTCCACCGCTATCCGCACGAATTCTCGGGCGGCCAGCGCCAGCGCATCGCGATCGCGCGCTGCCTGACGATGAAGCCGGAAGTGCTGGTGTGCGACGAATCGGTATCCGCGCTCGACGTCTCGGTGCAGGCGCAGGTGCTGAACCTGCTGCAGGAATTGCAGGAAGAGTACAAGCTGTCCTACATCTTCATTTCGCACGACCTCGCCGTCGTCAAATACATCGCCGACCAGGTGATGGTGATGAACCACGGCGAAGTGGTGGAGATGGCGAATTCGGACGAGCTGTACCGCGATCCGAAGCATCCCTACACGCGCACGCTGCTCGGCGCGATTCCGCGCGGTTTGGCGCACTAAGCGGCAGGAAGCGGATGCGGGTATGATCGGCATCCGCGCATCCACATCCATGGCGGTTGCGTTCACGAGACGCAGCCGCCATTTTTATTAATGAGGTAACTCATGTTCGACAACATTTCTTCCCTGTTCAGGAGCATCGCGCCGGCGGTCGATTTCTGCTCGCTGCGCGTGGTCGACGAAACCTCCGAACAGATCACCGTGCGGCAGAACGTGCTGCAGCCGCTGACGACGACCGTCGATCGCGGCGCCATGGTCACGGTCATCCATCGCGGCGGCTACGGCTATGCCGCCACCAGCGATTTCTCCGCCGCCGGCTTGAAGGAGGCGATCCACCGCGCCCAGGCATGGGCCGAGGCGAGCGCCGGCCGCTCCGTGGTCGATTACTCGAAGATCGCCCTGCCGCGCCCGAGCGGCCGCTATGCCAGCCCGGCGGCCGCCAGGCCCGATCTGCCGCGCAAGGACTTGATCGCATTGCTGATGCGCGAAGCGCAGGATTGCAAGCTCGACGACCGCATCGTCGACTGGTATGCCTCGCTCTGGACCACGTCCTCGACCCAGCTCTACGTCACCGCCGACGGCGGCGAAGTGCGCCAGGATTTTCATTTTGTCATCCCTAATCTCGCGGTGACCGCGAACCAGGGCGCCGACACCCAGACGCGCAGCCTCGGCGGCCAGTACAACGGCTATTGCCGCCAGGGCGGACTCGAGATCCTCGACCATGCCGGCTTCCACGGCTCCGGCAAGCGGGTTGCCGAACAGGCGCTCGAATTGCTGGCCGCGCCGAATTGCCCGAGCGGCACCATGGACGTGCTGCTGATGCCGGAACAGATGATGCTGCAGATCCACGAATCGATCGGCCATCCGCTCGAACTCGACCGCATCCTCGGCGACGAGCGCAATTTCGCCGGCACCAGCTTCGTCACGCTCGACATGTTCGGCAGCTACCGCTACGGCTCGGAACTGCTGAACGTGACCTACGATCCGACCCGCCCCGAGCAATTCGCCAGCTACCGCTGGGACGACGACGGCCAGGCCGGCGAGAAGGCCTACATCATCAGGAACGGCATGCTCGAACGCCCGCTCGGCGGCGCGATCTCGCAAGCGCGCGCCGGCATGGATGGCGTCGCGCTCGGTGGCGTGGCGAATTCGCGCGCCTGCACCTGGAGCCGCCCGCCGATCGACCGCATGGCCAATCTCAACATCGAGCCCGGCAGCTCCACGCTGGCCGACATGATCAAGTCGGTCGAGCGCGGCGTGCTGATGGATACCAACGTCTCGTGGTCGATCGACGACTCGCGCAACAAGTTCCAGTTCGGCTGCGAATGGGGCCGCCTGATCGAGAACGGCGAGTTGAAAGGCGTCGTCAAGAACCCGAACTATCGCGGCATTTCAGCCTCGTTCTGGCGCTCGCTGAAGGCGGTCGGCGACGCATCGACCTTCAACGTCATGGGCACGCCGTTCTGCGGCAAGGGCGAGCCGTCGCAAGTGATCCGCGTCGGCCACGCCTCGCCGGCCTGCCTGTTCGAAAACGTCGAGGTCTTCGGAGGAGAAGCGTAATGCAACAGTATTTTTCCGAACTGGCCGCCTTCATCGGCACCTGCCTGAAGAGCGGCGAGCAATACAAGTGCTGGCTGGCCGCGGAAGCGACCGATTTCGTGCGCTTCAACAAGAGCGCGATCCGCCAGCCCGGCCACGTGCGCAGGATCGACCTGACGCTCGATCTGATCGACGGCATGCGCCATGCCGGCAGCAAGCTGACCCTGTCGGGCGACCTGGCCGCCGACCGCGACCAGGTGGCGCGCAGCGTCGCACAGCTGCGCGGCCAATTGCCCGATCTGCCGGAAGATCCGCACCTGCTGATCGCGACGGAAGTCCATTCGACCGAGCGCATCGTGCCGTCGCGCCTGCCGGCGGCCGGCGCCATCGTCGACGAGGTGCTGGCGGCGGCGCGCGGCTACGACATGGTCGGCATCCTGGCCACCGGCCCGGTCTATCGCGGCTTCGCCAATTCCTTCGGCCAGCGCAACTGGCACGAGGTGGCAAGCTTCAATCTCGACTTCAGCCTGTACCTGGCGCGCGACAAGGCCGTGAAAACCGCCTACGCGGGTTTCGAATGGAGCAGCGATCAATTCCGCGCGAAGTTCGACGATGCCGCGGCGCAGCTCGAATTGCTCAAGCGCGAGTCGGTCTCGCTCAAGCCGGGCGCCTATCGCGCCTTCCTGACGCCGACCGCGCTGAACGAACTCGTCGGCATGCTGAACTGGGACGGCTTCTCGGAGAAATCCTTCCGCACCAAGCATAGCTCGCTGCGCAGGATGCGCGACGAAGGCACGCAATTCAGCAGCCTGATCCACCTGACCGAAAACACGGCAGACGGCCTCGCGCCCGGCTTCCAGGGCGACGGCTTCATCAAGCCGGAACGGGTCGAGCTGGTGAAAGGCGGCGCGCTCGCCGGCAGCATGGTCTCGCCGCGCAGCGCCAAGGAATACGGCATCGCCGCCAACGGCGCCGATACCGGAGAGGAATTCGCCTCGATCGACCTGGCCGCAGGCGGCCTGCCGCGAGAGCGTGCGCTCACCGAACTCGGCACCGGGGTCTATATCAGCAACCTGTGGTACACCAACTTTTCCGACCGCGCCAATTGCCGCCTCACCGGCATGACGCGCTTCGCCTCGTTCTGGGTGGAGGGCGGCGAAATCAAGGCGCCGCTCAACGTCATGCGTTTCGACGATTCGCTGTTCCGCCTGCTTGGCGGCAATCTCATCGATCTCACGCTGGAACGCGAATTGCTGATCGACGGCGAAACCTACGACGGCCGCGGCACCGGCAGCGCCTTGCTGCCGGGCGCCTTGATCAAGGACTTCAATTTCGTGCTGTAAGGAAGGGGAGGCCGCGCCTCCCTTCCGCGCCGCTTGACCCGGAAAATCCACAGATCACCCTGCCGAATTCGCAGTTCATCGCATTTCCTTTGCAGGTGGACGGGCGTTTGCCTACAGTGGCATCACTCCCAGCCACCTCCGAAAGGAAACGCCATGATCACCACCCGCAAAATCGCCGCCGTCGCCCTGCTCGGCCTGTCCTTCGTCGCCGCCGCCGCCGCCATGCACGGCACGGCGCCCGCCAACGACACGAAAGTCTTCGTCACCGCCGAACAGCAACCGTCCGGCGAAACGATGACCGTCGTCACCGTGGTCGGCAAACGCCTGAATGCCAAGGAAAAACTGGTTTCCGCATTCCAGGACGCGCGCGATGCCACCGTGGCGGCCAAGCATGGTTGAACTGTTCCCGCCCTCCCGCGATCGACGCCATGGCAGTGCCTCCCGACAGCCCGGGGGCAGCGCCATGGCGTCGGTCGGATTTGCGATTGCCAGCTAAAAAAACCGAGAGAACAACCAAGGAATAAAACAACATGAACAAGCTATCGACTTCCACTTCGGGCCGGCGCATGCGCTGGCGTTTGCCGCTGATCGCGGCGCTGATCGCCGGCCTCGGCGGCGGCGGCTGGATGTTCATGCACGCCAAGGACTCGAATGCCGTCGAGAAAAAGGATGCCAAGGCCGAGAAGAAACAAGAGATCTTCGAATTGACGCGCGCCGACTTCGCCACCGTCGAGGCGCGCGAACTGCGGGTAGCCCTGCCGGTATCGGGAACGCTCACGCCGCTCAACCAGGCGACCGTCAAATCGAAGGTTGCCGCCGAAGTGCGCGAAACGCTGGTGCAGGAAGGCATGCCGGTCGCGCGCGGCCAGGCCGTGGTGCGGCTCGATACCGCCGATCTGGCGGCGCGCGTCGCGACCCAGCAGGCGGCGCTCGAAGAAGCGAAAGCGCGGCTATCGCTGGCGCAAAAGACCCAGGAATCGAACCACGCCCTGCTCAAGCAGAAGTACATCTCGCAAAACGCATTCGATACCGCCGCCAGCCAGGTCGAGCTGGCGCAAGCCGCCGTCAAATCGGCCGCGGCGCAACTCGACATCGCGCGCCGCGCCCTCGAAGACGCCACGGTGCGCGCGCCGTTCGACGGCATCGTCAGCAAGCGCCTGGTGCAAACCGGAGAAAAGGTGGCGCCCGACATGCCGCTGTTCGCCCTGGTCGATCTGAAGCAGCTGATCTTCGAAGCGCAGGTGCCGGCAAGCGAGATTCCGCGCGTCAAGCCCGGCCAGGCGGTCGCCTTCCACGTCGACGGTTACGCCGGCCGCACCTTCAATGGCAAGGTCGCCCGCATCAACCCGGCGGCCGAAGCCGGATCGCGCAGCATGACCGTCTATATCGAAGTCGCCAACAAGGACGGCGCGCTGAAAGGCGGCATGTTCGCCAAGGGCGGCATCACGCTCGAAAAATCCGAAGTCATGCCGCTGGTGCCCGTCACCGCCTTGCGCCAGGACGGCAATGCCGGCGGCGCGCCCACCGTCTACAAGATCGACAACGGCAAGGTCGTCGCCCAGCCGGTCAAGCTCGGCCTGCGCAACGAAGACGAAGGCATGGCCGAAGTCACCTCCGGCCTGGCCGCCGGCAATCAAGTCATCATCGTCAAGCTCGACGGCGTCAAGCCCGGCAGCAGCGTCAAGCTGCCCGAAAGCGACGCCGTCAAGCAGGCGGCGTCGGCGGCCGGCCGCAAGGGGTAAGCCATGTGGATCACCAAAACCAGCATCAATAATCCCGTCTTCGCCACCATGGTGATGGTGGCGATCATGGTATTGGGGCTGTTCTCGTACCGCGGCCTCGGCGTCGAGCAGATGCCGGACGTCCAGCCGCCCGGCCTGTGGATCGAGGTCGCCTATCCGGGCGCCTCGCCGGAGGCGGTCGAGAACGACATCACCAAGCCGATCGAGGAAGCCGTCAACACCATCAGCGGCGTCAAGACCATCCGCTCCAATTCGTGGGAAGGGCGCAGCGGCATCGCCGTCGAGTTCAACCTCTCCATCAACATGGACAAGGCGGTGCAGGAAGTGCGCGACAAGATCGGCCGCGTCCGTCCCGGCTTCCCGAAGGAAGCCAAGGAACCGCTGGTGGTGCGCTGGAACACCGACAACGCCCGCCCGATCGCCGCCATCGGCGTGATCTCCGACAGCTACAGCCTGCGCGAACTGTCGACCATGACCGAGCAAGTGATCGTCAAGCGCCTGCAAGGCGTGCAAGGCGTCGGCACCGTCAATGTCGGCGGCGCGGTCAGCCGCCAGATCCAGATCAACATCAAGCCCGAACGGCTGACGGCGCACCATGTCGGCGTCGACGAAGTGATGCGCGCGATCCAGCTGACCAACCAGGACATGCCGGCCGGCAGCATCAGCGCCGACGCCACGGAAAAGCTGGTGCGCATCGAAGGCAAGCTCAAGCAGCCGCGCGACTTCGCCAAGATCATCGTCGCGCGCCGCGCCGACGTCCCGGTTTATCTCGACCAGGTCGCCGACATCGTCGACAGCGAACGCGAAGAGACCTCGATCTCGCGCATCAACGGCAAGCGCGCCATCAACCTCTCGATCGTCAAGATCCAGGACGCCAACATCGTCCAGGTCGGCAAGGGCATCCGGGAAGCGGTGGAAGACTTGCGCAAGCGCCTGCCGAAGGAAGTGGAGCTCAAGCCGCTGTACGACAACTCGGAATGGGTCGAGAGATCGCTGTCCGGCGTGAAGAAGACCATCACCGAGGGCGCCTTGCTGACGGTCCTGATCGTGTTCCTGTTCCTGCACTCCTGGCGCAGCACGATCATCACCGGCCTGACCCTGCCGATCTCGGTGATCGCCACCTTCATCGCCCTCAAAGCCTTCGGCTTCACGCTCAACTTCCTGACGCTGATGGCGCTGTCGCTCTGCATCGGCCTCCTGATCGACGACGCGATCGTGGTGCGCGAGAACATCGTGCGCCATCTCGGCATGGGCAAGGATCATCACCGGGCGGCGCGCGAAGGCACCGAAGAGATCGGCCTGGCCGTCATGGCGACCACCTTCGCCATCGTCGCGGTGTTCGTGCCGATCGCCTTCATGCAAGGCATCATCGGCCGCTTCTTCTTCCAGTTCGGCGTGACGGTGACCGTCGCGGTGCTGGTATCGCTGTTCGTCAGCTTCACGCTCGACCCGATGCTGTCCTCGGTCTGGCACGACCCGGCGGAGAACCGCTTCCAGCGCTTCCCCTGGCTGGCGCGCCTGATGGACCGCATCGAGCACGGCATCGAGCGCGTGCACGTCATCTACGGCCGCGCCCTCGAACGCGCGCTGGCGTGGCGCAAGACGACGCTGGCGGTCGCCTTCGCCTTGTTCATCGGCAGCTTCTTCCTCGTGCCTTTCGTCGGCACCGAATTCATCCCGGAAGCCGATGAAGGCTATATCGCGCTGCAATTCAAGACGCCGGTCGGCTCCAGCCTCGCCTACACCGACGCCAAGATCCGCCAGGTCGAGGAAGCGCTGAAAGCCTTCCCCGAGATCGAAGCGGTGGACACGACGGTCGGCACCAACGGCGCGCGCAACGAAGCCGAAGTGAACCTCAAGCTCACCGACGTGAGAAAAACGCACCGCATGCCGCAGAAGGAACTCGAGAAAAAGATCCGCGACCGCCTGAAATCGATCGCCGGCCTCGAACTCTCGGTCGGCTGGGGCAAGCCGATCTTCATCTCCATCCTCGGCCCGGACGTCGACAAGCTCAAGGCCGTGGTCGACCAGGTGATGGCGAAGGTGGGCGCGGTGAAGGGCGTGACCGATCTCGAGAACAGCATGACCGGCGCCAACCCGGCCGTGACGGTGAAGGTCAACAACGAACTCGCGAGCGACCTCGGCGTTTCCTTGCAGCAGATCGGCACCGCCTTGCGCCCCTTCGTCGCCGGCGACACGGTCACGCACTGGCTGGCGGCCGACGGCCAGAACTACGACGTCAACGTGCAGCTGCCGAAATCGGGGCGCCAGAAGATCGCCGACCTCGCCGATCTCTCCGTCGCCAGCAACCGCGTGGATGCCGCCGGCCGGCCGATCATGGTGCCCCTGCGCCAGGTGGTGGAATTCATTCCCTCCACCAGCCCGCAGGTGATCAAGCGCCAGGACCTGCAGCGCCGCGTCAGCATCTATGCCAACGTCGAAGGCCGTCCCGCCGGCGACGTCGGCAGCGAAGTGCAGAAGCTGATCAAGACGATCGAACTGCCGCCCGGCTACCGCTTCGACGTCGGCGGCCAGACCAAGGAGATGCAGGAATCGTTCACGGCCGCCGTCATGGCGCTCGGCATCGCGGTGATCTTCATCTACCTGGTGCTGGCGTCGCAATTCGGCAGCTTCCTGCAGCCGATCGCGATCATGGCCTCGCTGCCGTTCTCGCTGATCGGCGTGTTCCTCGCGCTGCTGATCACCGGCAGCACGCTGAACCTGTTCTCGATCATCGGCTTCATCATGCTGATGGGCCTCGTGACCAAGAACGCGATCCTGCTGGTGGACTTCGCCAACCAGGCGCAGAAGCGCGGCGTGCCGCAATTCCAGGCGCTGCTGGAAGCGGGGCAGGTGCGCCTGCGGCCGATCCTGATGACGACGCTGGCGATGATCTTCGGCATGCTGCCGATGGCGATCGGCCTCGGCGACGGCGGCGAGCAGCAGGCTCCGATGGGGCGCGCCGTGATCGGCGGCATCATCACCTCGACGCTGTTGACGCTGGTGGTGGTGCCGGTGGCCTACACCTATCTCGACAACCTCGGCAAGCGCGCGGTGCGCTTCTTCCGGGGCGGCAAGCCGGCCGCCGCGGAGCCGGCGTTGCCGGCGGCGGTGGAATCCTGACCGGTTCCGATGCCGCGATGAACAAGGGCCGCGCAGAAATGCGCGGCCTTTTTCTTGTTAACTAACCAATCACCAGTCGGCCGCCCAGCCGCGATCCATTTGACCGTCAGTGCGTGATGCTTGACCGATTGAATTTTAATCACTACGATTAAAATTGACCATTGCCGCCGCAAAGGAGAACTGATATGTCCAAAGCTGAAACCCGCGTCCTGACTGCCCATGTGCCCGTATCGTTGGCAGAAAAGATAGACCAACTGGCCGATCGCCTTGAGCGCTCGCGGGGTTGGATCATGAAGCAGGCACTTGCGTCTTGGATTGCGCAAGAAGAAGAGCGCGACCGCTTGACTCGGGAGGCGCTGGCCGACGTGGATGCAGGCCGGGTTGTGGGCCATCAAGCCGTACTGGCATGGGCCGATAGTCTGAACACCGATGAACCCTTGCCGGTACCGCGCTGATGGATCTGAGATGGACCGGAAAGTCGCTCTCCGACTTGGCGCGGCTCTACGAGTTTCTAGTCCCGGTGAACAAGAGTGCCGCCGCGCGCGTCATACAGGCGCTTGCTCAAGCCCCCGCCATACTGCTCACCAATCCGCGCATTGGCGAGCAGTTGTTCCAGTTCGAACCGCGTGAGGTGCGCAGGATTCTTATCAGACAGTACGAGATACGTTACGAGATCCAGGGCGAAGTCATCTACGTCTTGCGACTGTGGCATAGCCGCGAAGATCGCTGAATCGCTTCTTACTACATGCAGTCGTCACTTGGGTAACCGCGAAATGAACAAGGATTGAAGGCGGAACGCATCGGCGCTGTGACACCGCGATGAACAAGGGCCGCGCAAAAAATGCGCGGCCTTTTCATTGGGTGAAAGGCAGCCGTCGCCCGACGCGGGAGTATCAGTAATTTCGTGTTCAAGGCATATCATGCTCGCAAGGAGGATGTATGCCACGAAAACCAAGAACCAAGCCGGCAGACCTGCCGGCCATTCCCGCAGAACTGCTTGAACAATTTGGTCATGGCCCGATGACG
>DASPLX010000013.1:0-80563 GCA_035627375.1 Paucimonas sp.
CTTCGCCTACATGAAGGATGTGCTCGAACGCCTGCCGTCCTGGCCGAACAACCGCATCGACGAACTCTTGCCGCACCGCTGGAGCCCGGCTGCGTAACCTCGCATGTATCCCGCGTCAATGTGAGATGCCCGGGTGCTTACCATCATCATCGCTGGTTCCGTTATTACACTTTGCACATGCGGGGAACTCAAGGCCTTCCGGCCACTGTTTATTTTGGAAGCGCGCGGCGGGGAGTGCTATTTGGCGGCTGCAGGGATAGTTCCGCCGCAGAAAATGCAATTTGGGAGGTTTTGAAAGCAAATCTTACGATTTGCTCTAGCTTCTTTTCTCCTAATTCTTTCTCCTAATCCGGCCTGCAAGGCAGCGAGCCGATAGGGATGTGCAGGGGAGATAAGCGAGGTTCCGAGCATTGTGAGCTTCGGCTTGATGAGGCTGCAAAGAAATATTACCCAAGTGGGTAATATTTGGGTAATAACCCAAAGAAAAAAGGGCTTACGTTTGCACGTAAGCCCTTGAATTCTTTGGCTCCCCGACCTGGACTCGAACCAGGGACCTGCGGATTAACAGTCCGTCACGCGAACAGGGTGGAAAACCACGCCAGATAAGGGTTTCCGGAAAATCGGTGGGGAATATTTTCTCGAAATCTCTTCCGTTTTTCCCTCGCATGATCGATTCGAATCAGCCGATATTCCCCAACGAAACTGGCGCTTTTCGAGTCAGTAAGGTCTAATGCCGGAGGGATGATGGAGAATGCAAATGGATAAGGATAACGAGCAAAGCATGTCGACTATGCCGGTGGCTTACGTGGATAAGAGTCGTCAAATGCGTATGAAAGATCGTCGAACGCCTTGGGCAAGGTGCATTCGATCAAGTCCAATGTTGCCCGTCCTAACGCTTTGCGGTATTCCGTGCGGAGCTTTTGCCGATTGCCGGTCTTTCGTTTGGGTATAGTCACTACGTAGGCATCGCGAAACGCCTTCTTCCTGTGAGCAACCTCTTTGCCATGCTTAATATAGATTGCGGGAAGGCTGGTTGGATCGATACCCGCTTCCCGCAATCGGGCCATATGCAATAGCTGTTCTGCTTCGATTGCTGTTCGGCTGATTTTGAGCGACGGCAGATTTGCCGTGATATGTAGTGATAACTCGGGGCGAGGTTGGCTTGGCTTTCCTCGGCGTTTTCATTGACTAACTTGACGACGCTTATCCTGTCTCGCTTCGACAGCTTCGTTTGTGCGCCACCTACGCCGGCCATCTCCGCTATCGCGTCTGGCCGGAGTTTTCTGCGTTTTCGAGGGAATGCTTCCTTGTCAGCCGCATGTAGGAGCCATTGATGAGCCAGTATCTCTTTTTCCTCGCGTGCCGCCCTCTGGTGCCTTGCCGACGCTCTCGCGATTTCTTTTCTCAATTCTTGGTAACGCCCCAAACCCATTATGAAGAACGGAGGGTCAATTTTCGCATCGAATGTGCTGCCGCCTCCATGCAAATACAGTATGGATATACCAGGGAGGCTTGCTACTGCTTCACATATGAAGCGATTTTCCCAATGCAAGCCTAGACCAAACTGGAACTGCTTTGCGAAGCCTTCCGGTAGTTCGGAAAGGAGCTCGAAAACGTCCTCGGGTGATTTCGGTAGCGTGTACTCTTCTTTGACCGGGCGTGCCAACACAATTCTTTCGAGAGTGCCGTACTTGGGAAAGAGGTAGTTCGGCTTTTCCGGACGGACGTTAATCGGCCACATGGTGAGCATGTCGGGACGAACGTTCAGGACGCGTGCCTTTTTTCCATCAGAGTCGCAGAAAATGACGTCGATGCCGCCATCGACTGCCTCTTCCAACTCGACGGATGGGCCGTCGCCAGACCGGCCTTTCCGACTTCGGAATGTATGACATCAAGGGCAAGGGCGCTACGGACATGTTCCGCGCTGGAGTGCCGATCGAGCGAATCCAGCACCTGCTCGGGCACGAAAGCGTCACGACGACGGAAATCTACCTTAAGGCGCGATTGCCGGACGTGGCAATGCCGAACATGCGCGAGATGACGAGTGGCGAAGCCATCAGCGCGAATTCCAAAGGAAATTGAAATTTGATTCGAAGAACTTTCCGCAGCTTCGCGTTCGCGGAGCAGAGCACAGTTACGATCTAAACAGCCGGAAGCTGCGAAAGTGTTAGGGTCTCCAAACTGCCGTTACGTCGAACTCAATAAGTTCTTTCTTGGAGTTGCGCTTGCGAATAGGATTGCATTTCACGGAGTTAAATCCAAGCTCACTCATCATCTCAGCGTACAACTGTTCCGTTGAAACCAACGTACCATAGAACGTCGAATTTCCGACGATGTAATGTACTTCCGCACCTGCTGCAAGGATAGGCGTTAGACCTTGAAAGTGTGCCCACATATCGTCGAAATACTTAGCGACGTAATTAGCAAGAACAATTCCATTTTTGTTATCAGCGTGCGCTATCTTGTCGAGTACGTTGCTAAGGTGGGGGCTTTCGAAACGTCCTGTAGGCCGTTCCCAATCCATAAGGCGACTCGTTGCAATACCCCAGGTTCCGCCTATCGCAGTCCAATCGAGTTCGCCTGCGTCTCGCCCATTAGACAAGAACCCGAGCCAATACATGTAGGGGCGGAGTTCCCGGATATATGACATTCGGTTCGCGTAAGGCGGCGAAGTAACAACGAGGTCGAACGGCCCTTCAACCACGCCAGCAGGGTTCCTGGAATCGCCGAAAATTACCGTTCCTGTACCCGTCGGATTTTCACTCGCCCCCTCCAAAACAAATCGTACGTCTTGCGCAAACACGTTTGACATATCAACGTCCAATTCGATGTCTAACTGTCCATCATCTTTGAATGACATCGATTGATGATTAAACGCTGCATTGGACAGGTCAATCAAGGAGCGGCAGAACGCTACTGTGAGAAGGGTTCGGGCAGGCGACCGTTCTTCGGTCGCGGCTGGAATTGCTGCCCGCAGCAGGCGCAAAAAGTCGAGCGCCTTCGGGGACCACCATCTTTCGATATTGTGTATCGGCGGCGCGGGGACTGGCTCTACTGCTTTACGACTAACCAAGTCGAGCACGGACGCACAGGCATTGCGTGTTTCGAGAATGTCCTTAGGAGAGTAGTGCGCGGCCTTTGCTTGGGCAAACCATACAAGAAATGGATTGATGTCGGTTGTTACGCCCTCGTGCCCATGATACGCGGCACTTAGCGCCGTCGTGCCGGTACCGCAAAATGGGTCGAATACTCTTCGAGCTTCACTGTGGCCGATGATTAACTCTTCAACGATCTTGAGAGAATATGCGGGCGTCAGCCGAAGCCAGCCGTGTCGACCGGTCTTGGAGTTGAATTTGTACGTGTAGTCAGCACGCTGGCGTAGCTGATCGCGTTCGAGCACTGCACTCATTAGGTAGTCTCCGGAGCAAGTAAGGCTTTGAGAACTGCATCGATCTCTGTGCGCAGGGTCTTGCTGTTCCGTTTGAAAAAGGCGGCGAGGTCGTATCCGACGACTTCGCGCATGAAGTCATACGTCGAAATAAGTGGGTTGTTAGCGCCCTCTATACCAGTAACGACCGCCCACTTCTCGGTACGGTATCGCAGGAGGATATCCGAGTCGATTTGCCCAGAAAGGATCACTGCACAGGGCAAGTACGCTTTGGTATAGGCCGTGGCAGCGTTCGCGATGTCGGCGTTTTGCCGCTTTGAATCCTTGCTCTTGTAACCCTGTCGCACCTCGAAGATCGTGCCTGTCAGGGTAGAGAAAATTTTTGGATCGACGCCGATAGCGTCGGCTGATTCTTTCATCCATGCGTGAAAACGATCGCGCTTGGCTTTGTCCTTGATCTGGTCGAGCGGGACGCGGCCATCTAGGTAGAGTGTCCGGGTTTTCCCACTCGGCAGCGGTATGTCGTAAGACCACGTTACGTCGGTCGCGGCGAGTCCGAGAGTATCCTTAAGCACGGTACGGAATAGTTTTTCGCACCCAATGCCGATTTGGCGATAAACGCTTGTCATGCCGCCAGCAGCCTTGTGTGCTGCGTACATCATAGGATTGTCGAGGCCGAACCAACTGTAGAAGGGATCGCCCTGATAAAGAGTCTGGAACTGTGCCAACGTCAATCCGCCATTTTTTGCCCCTTGACCGAATTTTGGCTTGTAATGCGCGCATACGCGAATCGGGTCAAGAACGATTTTCAAATACTGAGCGTCTTCTGTGCTCATCAGTTTTCCTTGTTATCGTCGATGAGGCTTGATCTCGCTCACGCTTCGCAGAAAGTTCCGCATCAACATATGGATAAATCTTCAAGAGAGTCGTCTTGTTTGTGCGTCCCCCCGCAGTGAGCAAGAGCGCTACATCCGCTCGGAAACGGCGCTATGGATTATAGCGGCACATCGTAGCCATACCGTTGCTCTGGAGTATATGAAGCGCCATTTCCTTTGCAAATTCTTGTACTCGACGGCAAAGAGTGTGCGAGTTTCCACGACGAAGTACGGCACTCGGTCGGTAACCTTCCATCTGCGGTCGTGAGAGTTGTTACTACGGGAGGGGCGGCGGTGGCAAGGAAGAACAGGCAGTGAGAGGAAAAATATTCCCCAGGTGGGGAATATTCGGGGAATAACCCAAAGAAAAAGGGCCTACGATCACTCGTAAGCCCTTGAATTCTTTGGCTCCCCGACCTGGACTCGAACCAGGGACCTGCGGATTAACAGTCCGTCGCTCTACCGACTGAGCTATCGGGGAACAGCGAAAACCAAGATTATGGATGGATTTTCCTTGGCTGTCAACTGTTTCCTGGAAACTTTTTATTCACTCCTCGGCAATCACAGCACCTTCGCAATGGCGTCGACCACGTTGTCGATGTTGCGCGAGTTCAGCGCCGCGACGCAGATGCGGCCGGTGTCGACTGCGTAGATCGAGAACTCGTTGCGCAGCCGCTCGACCTGGGCTTTCGTCAGGCCGGAATACGAGAACATGCCGCGCTGTTTGATCACGAAATCGAAATCGTGTCCGGGCGCCTTGGCTTTCAGCTTCTCGACCAGCGCCTGGCGCATTTCGCGGATGCGGACGCGCATGCCCGCCAATTCCTCTTCCCATAGCTTGCGCAGTTCCGGGGACGACAGGGCGATGGCGATGACTTGGCCGCCGTGCGTTGGCGGGTTGGAGTAGTTGGTGCGAATCACACGCTTCAGTTGCGATAGCACGCGCGCGGCTTCATCGGCGGTGCTGGCGGCGATGCTCAGCGCGCCGACGCGTTCGCCGTACAGTGAGAAGGATTTCGAGAACGAGTTCGAGACGAACAGCGGGCCGCCGGCGTCGGCGAAACGGCGCACCACCTTGCCGTCTTCTTCGATGCCGTCGGCGAAACCCTGGTAGGCCATGTCGAGGAAGGGTATCAGGCCACGCTGCGTGACCGCCGCGATGACTTCCGTCCACTGCGCATCGGTCAGGTCGGCGCCGGTAGGGTTGTGGCAGCAGGCATGCAGTACGACGATGGAGCCGGCCGGCATGGTTTTCAATGCCTCGAGCATGCCGGAGAAGTTCACGCCGCGCGTCGCCGCGTCGTAGTAGGGATAGTTGTTGACGGTGAAACCGGCCGCTTCGAAGAGCGCGCGATGGTTTTCCCAGCTCGGATCGCTGATCCAGACTTGCGCATTCGGCGCGAAGCGCTTGAGGAAGTCGGCGCCCAGCTTCAGCGCGCCGGTGCCGCCGAGGGCTTGCGCCGTGACGGCGCGCTTTTCCTTCACCACGGCGCTGTCGGCGCCGAACACGAGCTCCTGTACTGCCTTGTCGTAGGCCGGAATGCCGTCGATCGGCAGATATGAGCGGGGTGTGGCTTTGGCCATCAGCTGCGCTTCGGCTTTCTGCACGCATTCGAGCAGCGGCACCTTGCCGTTGTCGTCGTAATAGACGCCGACGCCGAGGTTGACCTTGTTCGGATTCTGGTCGGCATTGAATGCCTCGGTGACACCGAGGATGGGATCGCGGGGCGCCATTTCGATGGCGGAGAACAGAGGGGACGTGAGCGGGGCGTTCATCGTTCTGATAACATGAAAAATTGGCCGTCACCTGCGTCTGGAACGCGGATTTCGAGCCGGGTTGCGTAGAGAGAAAAGCCGAGGAAGTGAAGCTGAGATGCAACTCGGCATTTTACCAAAGGTCGAACAGGGCGTTATGCCTTTTGCGCATCTCCCGATACCTATAGAACATCACCATGGCTGAATTGTCCCCAGTGAACAGCGCGATCGACGAATCGAAGATCGCGACCTTTCCGGATTCCCCGTTTCGTCTTTATCAACCTTTTCCGCCCGCCGGCGACCAGCCGGACGCCATCGCCAAGCTGGTGGAAGGCATCGAGGACGGCTTGTCGTTCCAGACGCTGCTCGGGGTCACCGGTTCCGGCAAGACCTACACGATGGCCAACGTCATAGCGCGCTGCGGCCGGCCGGCCATCATCTTCGCGCCGAACAAGACGCTAGCGGCGCAGCTGTATAGCGAATTCCGCGAATTCTTCCCGCAGAACGCGGTCGAGTATTTCGTCAGCTATTACGACTATTACCAGCCGGAAGCCTATGTTCCGCAGCGCGACTTGTTCATCGAGAAGGATTCCTCGATCAACGAGCACATCGAGCAGATGCGCCTATCATGCACCAAGTCGCTGATGGAGCGGCGCGATGTCGTGATCGTGGCCACGGTGTCGGCGATCTACGGTATCGGTAATCCGACCGAATATCACCAGATGATCCTGACCCTGCGGGCGAAGGACAAGGTCAGCCAGCGCGATGTGATCGCGCGCCTGATCCAGATGCAGTACACGCGCAACGAGGTCGATTTCGGCCGCGGTACCTTCCGCGTGCGCGGCGATACGATCGACGTGTTCCCGGCCGAGCATGCGGAACTGGCGCTGCGCATCGAGACCTTCGACGACGAAATCGACAGCCTCCAGCTGTTCGACCCGCTGACCGGCCGGGTGCGGCAGAAGATTCCGCGCTTCACCATTTATCCCGGCTCGCATTACGTGACGCCGCGCACCACGGTATTGCGCGCGATCGATACCATCAAGGAGGAATTGCGGGAGCGGCTCGAGTGGTTCCGCAAGGAGAACAAGCTGGTCGAGGAGCAGCGCCTGGAACAGCGCACCCGCTTCGATCTTGAGATGCTGCAGGAGATCGGCTTCACCAAGGGCATCGAGAACTACTCGCGCCACTTGTCCGGCGCCAAGCCGGGCGAGCCGCCGCCGACGCTGGTCGATTACCTGCCGCAGGATGCGCTGATGTTCCTCGACGAATCGCACGTGCTGCTCGGGCAGCTGAACGGCATGGCCAACGGCGACCGGGCGCGCAAGACGAATCTGGTCGACTACGGCTTCCGCCTGCCGTCGGCGCTCGACAACCGGCCGCTGCGCTTCGACGAGTTCGAAAGCAAGATGAGGCAGACCGTGTTCGTGTCGGCGACGCCGGCCGAGTACGAGAATGAGCACGCCGGGCAGGTGGTCGAGCAGGTTGTGCGCCCGACCGGCTTGGTCGACCCGCAGATATTCGTGCGGCCGGCGACGACCCAGGTGGACGATCTGATGTCCGAGATTACCGAGCGCGTCAAGAAGAACGAGCGCGTCCTGGTCACCACGCTGACCAAGCGCATGGCCGAACAGTTGACCGAGTTCCTGTCCGACAACGCCATCAAGGTGCGCTACCTGCACAGCGATATCGATACCGTGGAACGGGTGGAAATCATCCGCGACCTGCGGCTCGGTACGTTCGATGTCCTGGTCGGCATCAACCTGCTGCGCGAGGGTTTGGACATTCCGGAAGTGTCGCTGGTGGCGATTCTCGATGCCGACAAGGAGGGTTTCCTGCGTTCGGAACGCAGCCTGATCCAGACCATCGGCCGCGCGGCGCGTAACCTGAACGGCACCGCGATCCTGTATGCCGACCGCGTCACCGATTCGATGCGGCGCGCGATCGACGAGACCGAGCGCCGCCGCGCCAAGCAGATCGCGTTCAACCAGGTCCACGGCATTACCCCGAAGGGCGTCGTGAAGCAGGTGCGCGAGATGATCGATGGCGTCTACAGCCCGCAGGATGCGCGCGAGGAGTTGCAGGCGGCCCAAGAGCATGCGAAGTACGAAGCCATGAGCGAAAAGCAGGCGGCCAAGGAGATCAAGCGTCTCGAAAAGCTGATGCTCGATCATGCGAAGAACCTGGAGTTCGAGAAGGCGGCGCAAGCCCGAGACCAGCTGCACAAGCTCAAGCAGCAATTGTTCGGTGCCGCCGATATCGAGAACGTGATGCCCGCGGGCCGGAGCTGATCCATGGATCTGAACCAAGTTACCTTGCCTTGCCTCGATTACGAAGCATCGGTCGACTTCTATCGGCGCCTCGGCTTCGTGCAGATCGTTGCAAGTCCGCCTCGCTATGCGCGCTTCGAGTGCGCATCCGGCGCGACCTTTTCCCTGCATGCGGTGACGGCCGCTCCGCCGACCGAGACTGTCGTCTATTTCGAAGTGCCCGACGTCGATGCCAAGGTGCGTCAACTGGAAGAGGCTGGCATCGTCTTCGAGACTCGGCCCGTCGACCAGCGCTGGCTGTGGCGGGAGGCGTATTTGCGCGATCCGGCCGGCAATCGGCTGTGCATCTATCATGCGGGCGACAACCGCCGTTTCCCGCCGTGGCGGCTATCCTGAACGGTGCATGCGGAAGTCTCCATGCGTTAGGTCAATCGGGTTCGCCGGCCGCTCGCGCTACAATGCGGCTTCCCATGAAGAACATATCCCCGCTCATACCCTCCGTTTTTCTCGACATGCTTGCGCTGGCCGACGCGTCTTGGCGGCCAGCGCTGCGCGAGGGTTTGAGCGCGGTCGCGCAGGCGAACCCCGCCTACCTGTCCGCGCTCGCCGAGAGCGATTACTTGCCGACCGGCGGCCGCTTGTTCGCCGCCTTCGCTCAGCCGCTCGACGCCGTGCGCTATGTGCTCGTCGGCGAGGGGCCGTACCCGCGGCCGGAAAGCGCCACCGGCGTCTGTTTCATGGACGGCGCCGTCGGTTTGCTGTGGTCGGAGAAAGGGCTGTCCAAGCAGGTGAATCGGGCGACATCCTTGCGCAATTTCATGAAGATGCTGTTGGTCGCGGAAGGATTGCTTTCCGCCGGCAATACGTCGAGCGACAGCATGGTCCGCATCGCTCTGCAGGCGCGCGCCCTGGGATCGCCGTTCATCCAGACCTTGGGCGAACTGCAGGACAATCTGACGCGCCACGGCTTTCTGCTCTTGAACGCCTCGCTCGTATTCCGGCCGGATGTGCCGCCATTGAAGGATGCCAAGGCGTGGCAACCATTCCTGCAAACCGTGCTCGCTGCCTTGCTTGAGCGTGCAGACGAGAGGCGGCGGCCGCCGCCGACGCTGGTGTTGTGGGGCAAGATCGCCGAGCAGCTCAAGGCATTGCCGGCGAATGCGCTTTTCCCCAAAGCGGTGGCCGAGCATCCCTACAACCTGAGCTTCATCGAAAATGAGACCATGCAGGCCTTGTTTCGGCCCATGCATTTGCTGAAACGGCAAGATGGCACCGAAGCCTGAGGTTTCCTGGCTTTTTTCCTCTCCCAAGGTCGCCTCGAACCGCTGAGCGCCGCCGTCGGCCGCTTCCCTGGGCGGCCGGTTGTCCGGACGGTTTCTGGTACGACGATTGCTTATCCAGTCAAGGCTTGGATAGACGTCGGGTGCCATCATGAGGAAAGCGATGACAATCGGACTGGCGCTGGCAGGGTGCTGGGCGGGAGAGGCGTGCTTGGCAGCTTCTCCGGGCGAGGACGCGATTGCAGCATTGGATGCCGATCCTGCCGAGTTTACCTATTCGGTCGAGACCGGCTCGGCAATCGGCCTTTCGAATGGAGCTTGGTTTTCTCCGATCGATTCCCTCTCTCCTTATCGCCTTTATCCCAGCGTGCTCGACGTGAGCTGGCTGCACGATCGGCGCTTGGCGGATTCCGGGCGCATGGCGGAATCCGGACTGCAGCTTGGCTACGCCTGGCGCAACATGAAACTGGAGGGGGCATTGATGCGCATGCGGGACGAAGACCGGCGGGCAGTGAATGCCGGCGTCCCCCGGTTGCTCGGCGCGACCTCCGGTCGTTTGTCATATCGGTTCGCTCCTTATTGGACGCTCCAGGTCGTGAAGGGAAGCTTGAGCCAGCACGATGCCAGCTACGCCGGCAGCAATATTCAGCGGACGTCGATCGCTGTCCGCCACAGCCGGCCGTTTCATGGCAACGATTGGCAAACGATGCTGGCGGTCGGTCGCAACGTACGGAAGTCCGACGGCAGCGCCGACAAGGTGTATCTGGTCGAATCATCGCTGCGATTTTCGAATCGCCATGCCGTCTTCGCGCGGTTCGAAAGGGCGTCCGCGAACGAACTTTTCGACGAACGGGACGCCTTATATGGACAAAACTTCCATTCCAATAGGATGACGCTCGGTTACGTTCATGCAATACAGATCGGCGCGCGTTCTCAGTTGGCATTCGGCGGTCTGGTGGCGAAGCGTTCTGTTCCGCGCGATGCGGTCGTGGCCTTCGGCGATGACAGGCCGTCCTACAAGGTTTTCGCCCAGGTTTCGCTGCACATGCCATAGCGTGCGGTATGGCGTATAGGTAGGAAAGCGGGTATCGGCATTCTCATTCTCTGGAGGCAAAGCATCATGGAACGGAATATGACCACGAATTCGGTCGAGGCGCTTCGCAGGAAAATGTTGATCGCAGGATCGGCCGGATTGCGCGCCCACGAAACGGGGCCCGAATACCAGAGTTCCTTGTCGCAGGACAAGGAAGATAATGAAATGAAACCCAATCAATTGAAAGACGGTGGCGAAAGCGAGGACTTTGGCCTCCACGCACAACACTGAAAATTGTTACGGGTTTTCTCGGTTGCAGTTCCGCGGATAGCGGGCGCGGTGGTTTGCGCCGTCACGATTCCAGATAGCGCGGAAAAACGGAGGGGCGCCTATTCGTGAATTCCGCGATCATCTTTCGCGGAAGGATGCCGTTGGGCCGCCGAATGGAATTTATTTCCTGCCCGGTACTGTCGAAATTGCTAAAATGCTGCATTGCAATTTTTTCTCCCGGATCCTTCCCCTATAGCCGATCGTAGCGCCGCCGCATGCGCGCTCAAGTGAGGCGGTAAGTACCTGACGAATTTACTCAACTTTGGTATACTTGACCAAAATGTTCGAGTATTCGGGAATTCGACGAGTCTGCGAACGAGTGGACTGGCTTGGATGAAAAGGTGGTTTCCATGCGTCTGACGACAAAAGGCCGTTTTGCCGTGACTGCAATGATCGATCTGGCGTTGCGCCAGGACAAAGGGCCGGTGACGCTCGCCGGTATCAGCCAGCGGCAGGATATCTCGCTGTCATACCTGGAGCAGTTGTTCGGCAAGTTGCGCCGGCATGCGATCGTCGAATCGGTGCGCGGCCCCGGCGGCGGCTATAACCTGGCGCGCCGGCCGGAAGACGTCACCGTGGCCGATATCATCATCGCGGTCGATGAGCCGCTCGATGCGACTCAATGCGGCGGCAAGGGGCATTGCCATAACGCGCCGAAGGACAATGCTTCGCAGCATTGCATGACGCACGATCTCTGGTCGACGCTGAACGCCAAGATGGTCGAATATCTCGACTCGGTATCGCTCAAGGATCTGGTCGATCAGCAGAAGCAGAGGGCCGCCGAGCAGGCGAATGTCGTGGTGATGCAGCATCGTCCCCACGCCGCGGCTTGAACAAATTTGAATTGAAGCATTGATTGCAGAGGAATCGACACGATGAACGCTCCGGTGGAACAAAAGAGCCTGATGGATACGATCAAGGCGCCGCATTTTCCGATCTACATGGATTATTCGGCCACCACACCGATCGATCCGCGCGTCGCCGACAAGATGATCCCCTATTTGCGCGAGCAGTTCGGCAATCCGGCGTCGCGCAGCCACATGTATGGCTGGGTCGCCGAGCAGGCGGTCGAGGATGCGCGTGGGCAGGTGGCCGCGCTCGTCAACGCCGATCCGCGCGAGATCATCTGGACCTCCGGCGCGACCGAAGCCAACAACTTGGCGCTGAAAGGCGCGGCGCAGTTCTACAAGACCAAGGGCAAACACATCGTCACAGTCAAGACGGAGCACAAGGCCGTGCTTGACACCGTGCGCGAACTCGAGCGCCAAGGCTTCGAGGCGACCTATCTCGAACCGCAACCGAACGGCCTGATCACTCTCGAACAGCTCGAACAGGCGCTGCGTCCGGATACCATCCTGGTGTCGGTCATGTTCGTGAATAACGAGATCGGAGTGATCCAGCCGATTGCCGAGATCGGCGAGTTGTGCCGCTCGAAGGGCATCATCTTCCATTGCGACGCCGCTCAGGCCGCGGGCAAGGTGCATATCGACCTCGAAAAGCTGAAGGTCGACCTGATGACATTCAGCGCGCACAAGGCCTATGGCCCGAAGGGCGTCGGGGCACTGTACGTGCGCCGCAAGCCGCGCGTGCGCCTCGAAGCGCAGATCCACGGCGGCGGCCACGAGCGCGGCCTGCGCTCCGGCACCTTGCCGACGCACCAGATCGTCGGCATGGGCGAAGCGTTCCGCATCTGCAAGGAAGAGATGGATGCCGAGCTTGCGCGCATCAAGGCGTTACGCGATCGCTTGGCCAAGGGCTTGACCGATATCGAGGAAGTGTATGTCAACGGCGATCTGGAACACCGCGTGCCCCACAACCTCAACGTCAGCTTCAACTATGTCGAAGGCGAGTCCTTGCTCATGGCGATCAAGGATATCGCGGTGTCCTCCGGCTCCGCTTGCACCTCCGCCAGCCTGGAGCCGTCCTATGTGCTGCGCGCATTGGGCCGCAGCGACGAATTGGCGCATAGTTCGATCCGTTTCACCATCGGCCGCTTCACGACCGAGGAAGACATCGACTTCACGATCAAGCTGGTCAAGGAAAAAGTGGCGAAGCTGCGCGAATTGTCGCCGTTGTGGGAAATGTACAAGGACGGGATCGATCTGAATTCGATCCAGTGGGCTGCTCATTAAAGGATTTAAAGGAGTTCTACCATGGCTTACTCTGAAAAGGTGCTGGATCATTATGAAAATCCGCGCAATGTCGGTTCGTTCGATAAGGGCGACGACGCGGTCGGGACCGGCATGGTCGGCGCTCCGGCTTGCGGCGACGTGATGAAGCTGCAGATCAAGGTCGGCGCCGACGGCGTGATCGAGGATGCGAAATTCAAGACCTACGGCTGCGGCTCGGCGATCGCGTCCTCCTCGCTCGTGACGGAATGGGTCAAGGGCAAGACCCTCGACCAGGCGCTCTCGATCAAGAATACGCAGATCGCCGAAGAGCTGGCGCTGCCGCCGGTAAAGATCCATTGCTCGATTCTCGCGGAAGACGCGATCAAGGCGGCGGTCGCGGACTATAAGGCCAAGCACGGCGCCGAGGCCGAGAAGGCCGCGTAACAAGTGATTTCTCCCTCGCCGACGAGGGAGCTGGGGTGAGGGCTGTTATGGCAATTACATTGACGGAAAAAGCGGCGAAACACATCAACCGCTATATCGAGCGACGCGGCAAGGGCATCGGTCTGCGCTTCGGCGTACGCACCACGGGCTGTTCGGGCATGGCATACAAGCTCGAATACGTGGATGAAAGCACACTGGAAGACGCGGTGTTCGAATCGCATGGGGTAAAGATCTTTGTCGATCCCAAGAGCCTGCCATACATCGACGGCACCGAACTGGATTTCGCGCGCGAAGGATTGAACGAGGGCTTCAAGTTCCGCAACCCGAACGTCAAGGACGAATGCGGTTGCGGCGAGAGCTTCCGCGTCTGATGCTTCGGCAGCCGCGCCGGAAAACCATAGTAAAAGCTCGTTCTGTCTTCGCCGGTGAAGCATGAACGGGCTTTTCGTTTGAACAGACATGCAAAACCACTTCGACCTGTTTCATCTGCCGCAGCGCTTCGCGCTCGATCCCGACGCATTGAATGCGGCGTATCACGAAGTGCAGAACCAGGTGCATCCGGACAAGTTCGCGCACAAGCCGGATGCCGAAAAGCGTGTCGCGATGCAATGGGCGACGCGCGCCAACGAGGCTTACCAGACGCTCAAGAATCCCTTGCGGCGCGCTGCTTATTTGTGCGAGCTGAACGGCGTCGACCTGCAGACCGAATCGAACACCGCGATGCCGCCGGCCTTCCTGATGCAACAGATGGAATGGCGCGAAAAGCTCGACGATGCCCGCGCCGCGAAGGACCTGGGCGAACTCGAACAGCTTGACGGCGAACTGCGCGCCGAGCGCAAGCGCGAACTGGAACGCGTCGGCGCGCTGCTCGATGCGGGTGACTATCACGCCGCCGCTCGGAGTATCCGGCAATTGATGTTCGTCGAACGCTTCGGAGAAGATATCGCGCGTGCCTTCGAGGACTTGTCCTAACAGATCCGGGACGCAATAACCAAAGAACATTATGGCTCTTCTTCAAATCGCCGAACCCGGCATGTCCACCGCCCCGCACCAGCACAGGCTGGCGGTCGGCATCGATCTCGGCACCACTAACTCCTTGGTGGCGACGGTGCGCAGCAGCGTGCCGGAGGTGCTGACCGACGAACGCGGCCGCGCCTTGTTGCCGTCCATCGTGCGCTATTTGCCCGACGGTACGGCCAACATCGGGTACAAGGCGCAGGCGGCGCAGACCACCGATCCGAAGAACACGATCGTCTCGGTCAAGCGCTTCATGGGACGCGGCTTGAAGGACATCGCGTATGCCGAGAACCTGCCCTATGACTTTGTCGATTCGCCGGGGATGGTGCAACTGAAGACGGTGGCCGGCATCAAGAGCCCGGTCGAGGTATCGGCCGAGATCCTGGCGACGTTGCGTCAGCGCGCCGAAGACGCCCTTGGCGACGAACTGGTCGGCGCGGTGATCACGGTGCCGGCCTATTTCGACGATGCCCAGCGTCAGGCGACCAAGGATGCCGCCAGGCTCGCCGGCTTGAACGTGCTGCGCCTCTTGAACGAGCCGACGGCGGCGGCGATCGCCTACGGCCTCGACAATCAATCCGAAGGCATATTTGCCGTCTACGATCTCGGCGGCGGCACCTTCGATATCTCGATCCTGAAACTGACCAAAGGCGTGTTCGAAGTGCTTGCCACCGGCGGCGATTCGGCGCTCGGCGGCGACGATTTCGATCATCGCCTGGTGTGCTGGATCATCGAACAAGCCAAGCTCGCGCCGCTGTCCGACGAAGACGCGCGCCTGTTGATGGTGAAGGCGCGCGAAGCGAAGGAATTGCTGTCTTCCAAGGAAGAGACGACGATCGATGCCGTCCTCAATTCCGGCGAGCGCGTCCACTTGAACCTGAACGCGGCGACCTTCTTCGACATTACCGCCCACCTCGTCAACAAGACCATCGTGCCGACGCGCAAGGCGCTGCGCGATGCCGGTCTCGCGATCGAGGATGTCGACGGCGTCGTGCTGGTCGGCGGCGCCACGCGCATGCCGCATATCCGCAAGGCGGTCGGCGATTTCTTCCAGACCGCTCCGCTCGCCAACATCGACCCCGACAAGGTGGTCGCGCTCGGGGCTGCGATCCAGGCCAACCTGCTGGCCGGCAACCGCGCTCCCGGCGACGACTGGCTGCTGCTCGATGTGATCCCTCTGTCGCTCGGCATCGAGACCATGGGCGGCTTGGTCGAGAAGGTGATACCGCGCAATTCCACGATTCCCTGCGCGCGGGCGCAGGAGTTCACGACCTTCAAGGATGGCCAGACCGCGATGTCGATCCACGTCGTGCAAGGCGAGCGCGAACTCGTGAGCGATTGCCGCTCGCTGGCGAAATTCGAGCTGCGCGGCATTCCGCCGATGGCCGCCGGCGCGGCGCGGATCCGCGTGACGTATCAGGTCGATGCGGACGGCCTGTTGTCGGTGTCGGCGCGCGAAGCCCATTCCGGCGTCGAGGCCTCGATCACGGTGAAGCCATCCTATGGCCTGTCCGACGACGAAATCGCCAAGATGCTGCAGGATTCGTTCACCGCGGCCGATACCGACATGCAGTTGCGCGCATTGCGCGAAGAACAGGTGGAGGCCGAACGCATCGTTCTCGCGACGCAGGCGGCGCTCGACGCCGACGGTGACCTGCTGTCGAAGGAGGAACATGCCGCGATCCAGGCGCTGGTCGCGCAAGTGCGCGCCACGGCTCAGGGAGAGGACCATGCCGCCGTCAAGACGGCCGTCGAGGCGCTCGCCAAGGGGACCGAGGAGTTCGCGGCGCGCCGCATGGACCGCAGCGTGCGCCTCGCGCTCGCCGGCAGAAAACTCGACGAAGTGTCGTAACGCGCCTGCCGCACATCAGTCACAAATACATCGAAGCGAAGGAACCCATGCCCCAAATCGTCGTACTCCCCCACGCCAAGCTGTGTCCGGAAGGCGCCGTCATCGAAGCGCCGAAGGGCAAGTCGATCTGCGACGCGTTGCTCGAACACGATATCGAGATCGAGCATGCCTGCGAGAAATCGTGTGCCTGCACGACTTGCCACGTCGTTGTCCGCGAAGGCTTCGATTCGCTCGAGGAAGCCGAGGAGCGCGAGGAAGACTTGCTCGACAAGGCCTGGGGCCTGGAAGCCGCTTCGCGCTTGTCGTGCCAGGCCATCGTCGCCGATGAGGATCTGGTGATCGAGATACCGAAGTACACGATCAACCAGGTCAGTGAAAATCATTGAGCAAGCGGAGGCAACCCATCATGAAATGGACGGATATCCAGCGTATCGCCGAAGAATTGGCCGATAAATATCCCGAGATCGACCCGTTGAAGGTGAATTTCGTCGATCTCCATAACTGGGTCGTGGGCCTGGACGGATTCGACGACGATCACAAGCGCGGCGGGGAAAAAGTCCTGGAAGCGATCCAGATGGCGTGGATAGAGGAGGCCCGGTAAGGAGCCTGCTAAGGAAGGCGCGGTAAGCGAGGCCCGGTAAGCGAGGCCCGGTAATCGACGCGAATTTCCGTTCGACCATCACCACAGCTGCCCGGCGCGGCGCTCGAACGCGTCGGCCAGCACATCGCGCAATTCTTCGTTCTTCCATGGTTTCGTCAGGTAGCGGTGCACGGCGCCGCGATTGATCGCCTCGGTCGCGGCTTCGAAATCCCGGCGTCCCGTCAGGATGAGGCGGATGACCTGGGGATACATCCGCCGGACCTTGTTCAGGAATTCGATGCCGTCCGTCCCGGGAAGGGTCAAGTCCGCCAACACCACGTCGATGCGATGCTGGGCGAGTTGCTCGAATGCCTCTTCGGCATTGGACGCCGATACGATCAGATAGTCTTCCTTGTTGAGGGCGCGCTTCAGCGCGGCGATGACGAGCGGCTCGTCGTCGAGTATCAACAAGGTGCGGTTCGCGTGTCCGTCGGCATGGGACCGCGGCAGGGGCATGACGCTCTCTCGCAGCAGCGCGGCGCATTCGTCGGCGGGCAGGGCGGCGCTGAAATAGTGGCCTTGCACATAGTCGCATCCGCTCTCCGACAAACGTAACACCTGTCCTTCGGTTTCCGCCATTTCTCCCACGGTTTTCAAGCCTAGCCGATGCGCCATCGCGATCACGGCTTCGACGATCGCCAGCCGAGCCGGGTCGCTGGTCATGTGCCGCACGAAGGAGCCGTCCAGCTTGAGGCAGTCGATCGGCAGGTTGGTCAGGTATTGCATGTTGGAATAGCCGGTGCCGAAGTCGTCGATCGAGATGCTGATGCCGATTTCCTTCAGCTTGTGGAAGAGCGGAATGGTGCGCGTCGGATCGCTCATCGACGCGCTTTCCGTCAATTCGAGTTCGAGATATTCGGGATCGAGCTTCGCCGCCGCGAGATATTCGGCCACGCGTTGCTCGAGGCCGGGTACCGCGAGCTGCTTGGCGGACAGGTTGACGGCTACGCGGATCGGATCGATGCCGGCATCCTGCCATGCCTTGTTTTGCAGGCAGGCTTGTTGCAAGGCCCACTCGCCGATGGTTTCGATCAGGCCGGTTTCCTCCGCGATGGAAATGAATCGTGAAGGAAGGATCGAGCCCAATTCCGGGTGATTCCAGCGCAGCAGCGCTTCCACTCCGCGAATGACGCCTGTGCGCAATTCCACCTGGGCTTGATAGTGGAGGGTCAGCTGGTCGCGTTCGATGGCGTGGCGCAGATCCGTTTCCAGTCGCAGGCGTTCGTCGATCCGGTGACGCAATTCGGTGTTGTAAATCTGGACGTTGTTGCGTCCCGACTCCTTGGCGCAATACATGGCGGCATCGGCGAACTTGAGCAGGGTTTCCGCGTCCTGGCCATCCTCCGGGAAGGCGCTGCAGCCGACGCTGCAACTGACCGTGAGTTCGCGATCGTGCAATTGGATCGGCTCGCAGACGGCGGACATCACGCGACTGATGATCGGGGCCGCTTCGCTGCAATTGCGGGCGTCCTGCAGCAGGAGCAAGAATTCGTCCCCGCCGACGCGCGCGACGGTGTCCGTCTCCCGCAGGCAGGCGGAGATCCGCTGGGCGACGGTCTTGAGCAACTCGTCCCCGGCCTCGTGACCGAGACTGTCGTTGACCCACTTGAAGCGGTCGAGGTCGATGAACGATACCACGAAGCGTTTATCGTGCCGCCTGGCGTAGGAAATGGCCCTCTTCATGCGATCCATGAAGAGGTAGCGGTTGGGCAGCCCGGTCAGTTCGTCGTGCGTCGCCTGAAATTGCAGCATCGTCTCCAGGTGCTTGCGTTCGGAGATGTCGCGCGCCACCATCTGCAGGACGGGTTTGCCGTGATAGTTCAGCAGTACCCGCGTGACGGCCACGTCGATGATCGTACCGTCCAGGCACCGTATCTGCTCTTCTTCGGTGCCGCAGACCTCGCCGCGGCGAAGTTTTTCGAGCTTGAGCGCGACTTCTCCTGAACAGATGGGTGCCGCCAGCGTGAGGATCGAGTGCTGCTGCAAATCCGCGGGGTGCTGGACATGCAGCAGGCGCTCGGCGGCCGGATTGGCGAAGATGAGGCGATTATCGGCTTCCAGCAGGATTGCGTCCGGCGATTGCTCGACCAGCAAGCGATAGCGCTCGTCGCTCTCGCGCAGGGCTTCCATCGCCCGCTTGCTTTCGGAGGCGTCTCGCATCAACGCGCCGAAACCGCGCAGATTGCCATCCTTGTTGCGCAGCGCCGTAACGATGACATGCGCCCAGAACGGCGAGCCGTCCTTGCGTATGCGCCATCCTTCTTCCTCGTGTCGGCCGCAGTGCAGGGCTTGTTCCAGGACGAATTGGGGCTTGGATTCGACGATGTCTTCGGGCCGATAGAAGCGGCTGACGTGCTGGTTCAGGATTTCCGTCGCGGCATAACCGCTGATGCGTTCCGCCCCGGTATTCCAGCTGACCACCCGGCCCTCGGCGTCGAGCATGAAGATCGCATAGTCCGGTATGTTTTCCACCAGCAGGCGAAAGCGTTCTTCGCTTTCGCGCAACGCCTGTTCGGCTGCCTCGCGATGCTGGGTTTCCTCATAGATGCGCAGACTTTCGCTTTCCAGCAGGGCCTCGGCCTGCGCCAGCGCGTTCAAGGCGCGCTCGAGCCGACGTTGCTGTAGATCTGCATCAGTCATCGTCTTGCATGATCAAAGTGAAGCGCACGTGCGCGCCTTGACCTCCTGCGAGGTCTTCCCGCGCCAACCGGATAGGTGTGCCGTAATGCGTGATGCATCCGCGGATCAGGCCTTCGGCTAGGTCGCCGAAGGGGCGGCTCGACCGATAGGTCAAGACCATGCGATCCGGGCTGGGGAATACTTGCGTGAAGCTCGGCAGTTCGGCGTCGGGATAGAGTTTCCTGACTTCGACATGGATCTTGCTATCGATCGTCGCCAGGAAATCGAAGGCCGAATGGTGCGTTTCGAAGTAGGATGGATAGCGCTGAACGAAGCGCAAGAGCAGATATTCGCCGAATGCCTTGACCAGTTCGCGCGAATCGATGCCGGTTTCGTCGCTCAATCGCTCGACCAGTTCGAGCAACTCAAGATGGTTATAGGTGCCCACCGAGGTATAGGCCCCGCCGGTGGCGAGCTTGGACGAAGAAATGATGCGGTCCGCGACTTCCGCCGAAAAGCGCGCTTCGACCATGCCGATGAATTCGGCGAACACGATTCCCTTCACGACTTCCTCCCTCGTTTCCCAGGCAACCATGATTCGCGTGCAGCGTGCCGCGGCATTGTAATTATTGAGGTCGCCGCTTCAAGTTTTGACCAGCCGGCACGAAAACGCAAGGCATTTGCGGAGGGTGTTGTGCCGGCAGCCGAAATGAAAATGCCCGCGCGGCGCGGCCGGCGGGCATCGGAAGAAGGGGCGAAGATCTCACATGTTCGGGTAATTCGGGCCGCCGCCGCCTTCCGGCGTCACCCACACGATGTTCTGGGTCGGATCCTTGATATCGCAGGTCTTGCAATGCACGCAGTTCTGGGCATTGATCTGCAGGCGATCCTGGCCGTCGTCCATTTTCACGAATTCGTACACGCCGGCCGGGCAATAGCGCGATTCCGGGCCTGCATATTTTGCAAGATTGACATTGACCGGCACGCTCGCGTTCTTCAGGGTCAGGTGGGCCGGCTGGTCTTCCGTGTGGTTTGTGTTGGAGATGAACACCGACGAGAGGCGGTCGAACGTCAGCTTGCCGTCCGGTTTCGGATAGGCGATCGGCTGGAATTCGGATGCCGGTTTCAGGCACTCGTGATCGACATGCTGGTGATGCAGGGTCCATGGCGCCTTGCCGCGGAAAACCACCTGGTCGATACCGACCATCAGCGTGCCCAGGTAGAGGCCCTTGGCCATCCACGGCTTGAAGTTGCGTGCCTTGTGCAATTCCTCGCGCAGCCAGGATTGTTCGAACGCTTGCGGATAGGCGGTCAGTTCGTCGTGCTGGCGGTTTGCACCGAGGGCGTCGAAGGCCGCTTCGGCGGCCAGCATGCCGGTCTTGATCGCCGCATGGCTGCCCTTGATGCGCGAGGCATTCAGGAAACCGGCGTCGCAGCCGACCAGCGCGCCTCCCGGGAAAGTCAGCTTCGGCAGCGATTGCAGGCCGCCGGCCGTGATGGCGCGCGCGCCGTAGGAGATGCGCTTGCCGCCTTCGAAGAATTTGCGGATTTCCGGATGCGTCTTGTAGCGCTGGAATTCTTCGTAGGGCGAAAGATAGGGATTGTCGTAGGCAAGGCCGACCACGTATCCGACGGCGACCTGGTTATTGTCCAAGTGATACAGGAAGGAGCCGCCGTAGGTATCCGCGTCGAGCGGCCAGCCGGCGGTATGGATGACAAGACCCGGCTGGTGCAGCTTCGGATCGATTTCCCACAATTCCTTGATGCCGATCGCGTACGTTTGCGGGTCGCGATCCTTGTTGAGATCGAATCTGGTCATCAACTGCTTGCCGAGATGACCACGCGCGCCCTCGGCGAACAGCGTGTATTTCGCATGCAGTTCCATGCCGAGCTGGAAATTCTCGGTCGGTTCTCCTTCGCGGTTGATGCCCATGTTGCCGGTGGCGACGCCCTTGACCGAGCCGTCTTCGTTGTACAGCACTTCGGCGGCAGGAAAGCCGGGGAAGATTTCGACGCCGAGCGCTTCGGCTTGCTGGCCGAGCCAGCGCGTGACATTGCCGAGCGAGATCACGTAGTTGCCGTGATTTTGAAAGCACTCCGGCAGCATCCAGTTCGGGGTTTTGTATGCCTTGGTTTCGGTTAGGAACAGGAAGCGGTCTTCGGTCACCTCCACGGTGAGCGGTGCGCCGAGCTCCTTCCAGTTCGGGAACAATTCGGTGATCGCGATCGGATCCATGACGGCGCCCGACAAGATGTGCGCGCCGACTTCGCTTCCCTTTTCAAGCACGCAGACGGAAACCTCGCGACCTTTTTCGGCAGCCAATTGCTTGAGGCGAATCGCCGCCGACAAGCCGGCCGGTCCGCCGCCGACAACGACGACGTCGTATTCCATCGCGTCGCGCGGGCCGTATTGTTCGAGGAGGTTCTGGGTTTGCGTCATATGTCTCACCTTGGGTTGTCGAGGACGGCGCGCTTCATGTGCGAAGCTGTCCGGCAAATTTATCGAACGAGTGTGCTAATTTTCTAGGATTTTGAGGCAGAATGCTAGAACCGGCGCTCTAAACGGCGTTCGCAAAATCGATGCGACATGCGAAATATCACAGCGCAGCCGCCGGCACAATCGTGCAATGATAACGTTTTTGGCCTCACTAAAACGTCTCTGGCAAGACAAAGGATTCAACTAGGGGAAAGAGCATGGGCATTGAAGTCAATTTCGAAGGAAAGATCGCGCTGGTGACCGGCGCTTCCAGCGGTCTCGGGGCGCGCTTTGCCAAGGTGCTGGCGCAGGCCGGCGCGCAAGTCGTGCTGGCCGCGCGCCGCATCGAGCGCTTGAAGGAGATGCGCGCGGAGATCGAAGCGGCGGGCGGCGCGGCGCACGTGGTCGAACTCGACGTGACCGACTACGGCAGCATCAAGTCGGCGATCGCGCATGCCGAAACGGAAGCGGGACCGATCGATATTCTGGTCAACAATTCGGGCGTCTCGACCACGCAACGCCTGATCGACGTGACGCCGGAAGATTACGCCTATGTGATGGATACCAACCAGCGCGGCGCGTTCTTCGTCGCCCAGGAAACCGCCAAGCGCATGATCGCGCGGGCGAAGGGCGATCCCAAGAAGCAGCATCGCATCGTCAACATCGCTTCGGTCGCCGGACTGCGCGTGCTTCCCCAGATCGGCATTTATTGCATGAGCAAGGCGGCGGTCGTGCACATGACGAAGTCGATGGCGGTCGAGTGGGGCAAGTACGGCATCAATGTCAATGCGATCTGCCCCGGCTATATCGAGACCGAGATCAATTCGGCCTATTTCGACAGCGAACAGGGACGGCAATTGATCAACATGCTGCCGAGGAAGCGCGTGGGCAAGGCTGAAGACCTGGATGGCTTGCTGCTTCTGCTGGCGTCCGAAGAGTCGAGTTTCATCAACGGCGCGATCATGGCCGCCGACGACGGCCTGAGCGCCCAGTGAGGGAATGGCGATGAGCGAACAATCCGTCCACGCCCAACGTATCCACGTCCATACGACACGCATCGCGATCCGCTGGGGCGACATGGATGCGATGGGGCACGTCAACAATGCCGTCTATTTCCGTTATATCGAGCAGGCGCGCATCGACTGGATGTCCCAGATCGATTGCGCCCCGGATCCGCAAGGCGAAGGGCCGGTCGTCATCAATGCCCGCTGCACCTTTCTGCGCCAGTTGATCTATCCGGGCGATATCGAGGTGAAGACCTTCGTCGGCGAATTCGGGCGGTCGAGTTTCGAAACCTGGCACGAGATCCGGCGCGTCGATGCGCCGGAAGTGCTGTGCGCGGAGGGTGGGGCAAAGGTGGTATGGGTCAATTTCCCGCAGCAGAAGTCGACGCCATTGCCGGAGGCGATCCGCGCCAGGTTGAACCGGCCCCTCGTATGACCCATGATTCAATGGGTGACGCCGAGCAGTCGGTGCACCAGTTCGCTCGAGGTCGCAGCCGAAAACTTCCGCATCAGACGGGCCCGGTGCATTTCCACGGTGCGCGGGCTCAGTTCCACCTGTCGCGCGATCTGCTTGCTGGTCTTGCCTTCGACTAACAGCGCCGCGATTTCCCGTTCGCGCGGCGTCAGTTCGGCCGTGACCGGGCGTTTTTCGCTCAGATCCTCGAATGTCCAGATGCCCGCGGCGTGCGGATCGCTCGCCACCAGCGGCCGGCCGCTGACATGGCACCAGAACAATTCCTTGTCGGCGCGTTTCATGATGCGCTCGTCCGAGTAATATCCCTTGGCGCTCATGATCGGCGAAATGCGGGCGCCGGTGCGTTCGAATTCGTCCGGTGTCGGATAAAGGATCTGGAAAGACTGTCCGACCAATTGTTCCCGTTCGTAGCCGAACATCGACGCCAGCGCCTCGTTGCAGGCCCGGATGGTCCGGTTTTGCGAAACGCACATGCCGATCGGCGCCAACAGGAATATGCTTTCGTAGTCGATGGCCGGGGTGCCGCTCATCCCATGTGTCTCCGTTGATCCAGAATCCGTATTTTTACGGTATTGTGCTGCGTATCGGGCCGGCATATCCTTGCGGCCAGTTCCGCGTTGATGTTCCGCGTTGATATCTATATCGTACTTTACACAAAGAAGAGGGTTGGTATGAAGAAAGTCTATCCGGATGCCGCCACCGCGCTGGCCGGCATCGTCAAGGACGGCCAGACCATCGCCGTCGGCGGCTTCGGCTTGTGCGGCATCCCCGAAGCGCTGATCGCCGCCTTGCGCGACTCGGGCGTCAAGAACCTGACGGCCATCTCGAACAACGCCGGCGTCGATGGTTTCGGCCTCGGCCAGTTGCTGACGACGCGCCAGATCAAGAAAATGATCTCGTCCTACGTGGGCGAGAACAAGGAATTCGAGCGCCAATACCTGTCGGGCGAACTCGAACTGGAATTCACCCCGCAAGGCACGCTGGCTGAAAAACTGCGCGCCGGCGGCGCCGGCATTCCGGCTTTCTTCACCAAGACGGGCGTCGGCACCATCGTCGCCGAAGGCAAGGAAGTGCGCGAATTCGACGGTCAGAAGTACGTGATGGAGCGGTCGCTGGTGGCCGACGTATCGCTGGTCAAGGCCTACATGGCCGACGAGGTCGGCAACCTGGTGTTTCGCAAGACCGCTCGCAATTTCAATCCGAACGTCGCCATGGCCGGCAAGATCACGGTGGTCGAGGTCGAGAAACTGGTCAAGACCGGCGAACTCGATCCGGACCAGATCCATCTGCCCGGCATCTTCGTGCACCGGATCGTCGTCAATGCGAATCCGGAGAAGCGTATCGAACAACGCACCGTGCGTGCAAAGCAATCGGAAGGTTAATGGGGGCGAACATGGCATGGACTCGTGATGAAATGGCTGCGCGCGCAGCCAAGGAACTGCAAGACGGCTTCTACGTGAACCTCGGCATCGGCTTGCCGACCCTGGTCGCCAACTATGTGCCGCAGGAAATGGAAGTCTGGCTGCAATCGGAGAACGGCTTGCTCGGCATCGGTCCTTTCCCGACCGAGGACGAGGTTGATCCAGACCTGATCAATGCCGGCAAGCAGACCGTGACGTCGCTGTCGGGCTCGTCCTTCTTCAGCTCGGCCGATTCGTTCGCGATGATCCGCGGCGGCAAGATCAACCTGGCGATTCTCGGTGCGATGCAAGTGTCGGAGAAGGGCGACCTCGCCAACTGGATGATTCCGGGCAAGATGGTCAAGGGCATGGGCGGCGCGATGGACCTGGTCGCCGGCGTCAAGCGTGTCGTCGTGCTGATGGAGCATGTCGCCAAGGCCAAGGACGGTTCCACTTCTCCCAAGATCCTCAAGCAATGCGATCTGCCGCTGACCGGAGTGGGCGTCGTCAATCGCATCATCACCGATCTCGGCGTACTCGACGTGACGCCGAACGGCCTGAAATTGGTTGAGCTCGCGCCCGGGGTGACCAAAGAGGAAGTGATCGAAAAGACCCAGGCTTCGCTCGACACCTCCGCGCTATCCTGATTCGCGCAAAGGCATGCGGAACGGCGCTCCGGTTCGAGCGCCGTTTTTTATTTCATCAAGGTCGGTATAGCTGGTAGATCGTTCCTGAATAATCGTCGGAGACGTATAGCCCGCCCTTGCCGTCCGGGATGACGGAGACCGGACGGCCCCAGCGCTGCTTCGCCTTGGCATCGGTGATCCACCCCGCCACCAGATCGACCGCGTCGCCCACCGAACCGTCCGGCCGCAGCGGATAGAACACGACTTTGTGGCCATTGAGCTCCGAACAATTCCAGCGGCCGTGTAGTCCGACCGCGAGCCCGCTGCGCCATGGTTCGGGCAGCCCGGATTCCTGGAGAAAATTCATGCCGAGCGGCGCCGAATGCGCGGGCAGGCCCTTGGTCGCGCGATCGATCTTGCCGCAATCGAGCCGATTGCCGTCGGCATTGAGTTCGACGTCGCGATCATAGGGCATGTCGTCGATGCCGCTATCCGGGTTGGGGTTGCAGAAGGGCCAGCCATAATTGCCGCCATCCTTCACGCGCACCAGCAAATCCGGCGGATGGCCGTCCACATAGCGTTGCAGCACTTTACCGAAGTCGTCGCTGCCATCGCCATCGAAATCCCGGTGGAACGGATAGGCGATATTGTCGCGATGGTTGACGACCGCCCAAAGCTCGTCCGTTCCCGGCCTGAAGCGGATGCCTTCCGCATTGCGCAGGCCGCGCGCATACAGCCGCCGGTTGCCGCCGTCGGCGTCGTATTCGTAGATTGCGTTGCGGATCGGGTCCGACACGGTGTCCGATATGCAGGCATTGCAGGTCGATGCGATCGATACATAAAGCTTGTTGCCGTTCAGCGCGATGTTCTTCAGTTCATGGCCATAGGAGCCGCCCAATTCGGGACTGGAGGAATCGGGCAGCCCGGTCACGACTGCCTCGATCGCGCCGATTTCGGTACTCCCGGAAGCGTAGGGTGCGCGAATGACGCGATGGGATTCCGCGATGTAGACATAGGTCGTCCCGTTCAAAACATGAAACACGATGTCATGCGGTTTGAGCAGGCCCGATGCGAACGTGAAACGCATGGGGGCTCCGTCGCCGGGCCGTAGCAGCGTGACGACGCCGCTGCCGGGATTGGAAACGAGGAGGTCGCCGTTCGGCGCGACAGCCATGAAGCGCGCGTTCGGTACCCTGGCGAACACCCGGATCGCGAATCCGCGCGGGACGGTGAGCGTACGCGGCGTTGCCAGCTCGCCGGTGGCCATGTCGGCTGTGACGCTCAAGGCGACGGGAACGCCGTCGCCCGCTTGCGTGCCGCCGGAAATCGGCGGTGGAGCCGAGGCGGGAGAGGGGGGCGGCGGCTGGGAATCCTCCGAGCCGCCGGAGCACGCGGCGCCCAGCAATGCGGGGCCAAGGGCCGACAACAGAACGAGCGTTTTCGCTCGCGTGATGAAATCCGTGCGCTTGCACGTGCGGAATGTGCCGGATTCGGAATGCATGGATTCTCCCGATTCGTTCGACAGGCGAACGACATCGATCCGGCCAGGGCGCGACGGCGCGCGTCACGCCATCCGCTGAAAAAGGGAAAGAATCCTCCGCCTCTTACTGCGCGATCCAGCCGCCGTCCATGTTCCAGGCGACGCCGCGGACCTGGCTTGCCGCATCGCTGCAAAGGAAGACCGCCAATGCGCCGAGTTGTTCCGGGCTCACGAATTCGCCGGACGGCTGTTTTTCGGAAAGCAGGCTTTTCTTCGCCTCTTCATTCGACAGGCCGGTCTGGGCGGCGCGCGCATCCACCTGCTTCTGTACGAGCGGCGTCAATACCCATCCCGGGCAGATCGCATTGCACGTGACGTTCGAGTGGGCGGTTTCCAGCGCGGTGACTTTCGTCAAGCCGACGAGGCCGTGCTTGGCTGCCACGTAGGCGGATTTCTGCACCGAAGCCACCAAGCCATGGACCGAGGCGATATTGATGATGCGGCCCCAATTCCGCGCCTTCATCGACGGCAGCGCGAGCCGTGTCGTGTGGAAGGCGGAGGAAAGATTGATGGCGATGATCGCGTCCCACCTGTCGGCGGGGAAATCCTCGATGTTCGCCACATGCTGGATGCCGGCGTTGTTGACCAGCACATCCACGCCGCCGAATCTGTCGGCCGCGAATTTCATCATCGCCTCGATCTCGGCCGGTTTCGACATGTCGGCATTGTGATAGGCCGTCTGTACGCCGAATTCGCTGGCGATGCCGGTCTGCAGCGCGTCGATTTCCTTGGCGTCGCCGAATCCGTTGAACACGATGTCGGCGCCTTGCGCCGCCAGCGACCTGGCGATGCCGAGGCCGATACCGGAGGTGGAGCCCGTAACCAATGCCGTCTTGCCCTTGAGCGTCTGCATGATGTCCTCTACGAAAAATTAGCGATATGATGGATGGGATTTTAAGACGTACACCCTTTGAAATGTCGAATACCCGACCAGACAGGTAGACCAATGAACCAGCCTTCGCCGAGCCCTTCGCCGAACCGATTCACGCGCAAGTCCGTGCAATGCCTTTCGCCCGCCGGCCTGCACACGATGTCGTATAAGGAATGGGGCGATCCACGCAACCCGCGGGTGCTGATTTGCGTGCATGGCGTCACCCGGGTGGCGGACGATTTCGACAACCTTGCGCTTGCCTTGTGCGATACCTATCGCGTCGTCTGCCCCGATATCGTCGGGCGCGGTCATTCATCGTGGCTGCGCGATCCGCGTCATTATCTGGTTCCTCAATACGTCGGCGACATCGTGACCCTGCTTGCGCGTCTCGAAGCGGAGACCGTGCACTGGTTCGGCACCTCGATGGGCGGCCTGATCGGCATGGGGCTTGCGGCGTTGCCTGACAACCCGATCCGGAAACTGGTGCTGAACGATGTCGGCCCGTCGCTGAACCCGGCGGCCTTGACGCGCATCGGCGAATACATCGGCCAGGCGGTGCGTTTCCCGACCTTTGACGAAGCGGCAGGCTATATCCGCGACATATCGTCGAGCTTCGGACCGCATACGGAGGAAGAGTGGCGCAAGCTGGCAGCCGATGTATTGCGCCAGGATAAGGACGGGCAATGGATACGTCACTACGACCTCGGCCTGGCGATGCCGTTCAAAGCGCTGACCGTCGAAGCGGCCCAGCAGGGCGAGGCCATGCTGTGGGCCGCTTATGATGCGGTCAGGTGCCCGACGCTGCTCGTACGCGGCGCGGAATCGGATCTGCTGACGCCCGAAGTCGCCGCGGCCATGACGCAACGCGGCCCGAAGGCGAAGTTGATCGAGTTGCCCGGGGTCGGCCATGCGCCGACCTTTTTCCACCAGGATCAGATTGCGATTGCCAAGTCATTCCTGCTTGCTTGAATTATCATGTAGCCTGTCCTTCGGCGCGGACCGTCACCGGCAGCTTCGCTTGCTCTGGGAGCGGACCTGCGTCGAAACTCCGTTTTTCGCTCCGGCCGCGGCGAATGCGGCCTAACTCGCCACGCAAGTCGGCATCATCGAAACTTCGTTTTAACCAGATGGGAACCATGGAAATCAAACGTTTGCATGTAGGGAAAAGATTGTCGGAAGCGGCGATTCACAACGGTACGGTGTATCTGGCCGGCCAGGTCGCGAACGATATCACGCAAGGCATCGAAGGCCAGACGCGCGAGGTGCTCGATCAGATCGACAAACTGTTGGCGGAGGCCGGAAGCGATAAGTCGCGTATCCTGATGTGCCAGATTTTCCTCGCCGACCTCAAGGATTTCGCCGGCATGAACGCGGTGTGGGAGCAATGGGTGGCAGAGGGCAATGCCCCGCCGCGCGCCACGGTGCAAGCCAGCCTTGCCAAGCCGGAATGGCTGGTCGAGATGGTGGTGACCGCCGCCCAGGGATGACAGACCGGACCGGAGCGCGACGGGGCGCTTCGGACGTAACAGGATGAGGGCGGAAAATGCACGGCAATGCGTTTTTCCGCAATGAAGAATTATGGTTTCGATAGCAGCAGCGCAAAACGCGACGGAAGTACAGCTATCGTCCGGCTTGAGCGCAGACGATAGCTCCAGGGTATTGGATGCGCTGGCCTTCGTCCGGCCCTACTACGCGGGGAAAAACGTCGTCACCGGCCAGGATGCGTTCGAGTTCGCGCAGAGCGCTGCTTCGGTGCTGGCGCTATTGAAGACCGACGCCGACGCGCGCATTGCCGCTCTGCTGTACGAATTGCCCGCGCTCGATTCCAAGGCCGCGGAAAACATCGCGGTACGCTTTGGCAAGGATGTCGCCGATCTCGTCACCGGCATTCGCCAACTGATCCGCTTGCATGAAGTCACCGTCGCCCAGCAGGATGTCGGGCGCGGGAAGAACGCCGCGCAGCAGGCGACTGCCCAACTCGAGACATTGCGCAAGATGCTGTTGGCGATGGCGACCGACATGCGCGTGGTATTGGTGCGGCTCGCGTCGCGTGTCGCGACCTTGCGTTTCTTCGCCGAGCAGAAGATGGAGGGCGATCGCACTCGCGAGTATGCTCGCGAGACGATGGACATGTATGCGCCGCTGGCGAACCGGCTCGGCGTCTGGCAATTGAAGTGGGAGCTGGAAGACTTGTCTTTCCGCTTCATGGAGCCTGCCACCTACAAGCGCATCGCGAAGATGCTCGAAGAAAAGCGCATGGAGCGCGAGAGCTTCGTCGAAGGCGCGATCGCGCGCTTGAAATCCGAATTGGCGGCGGCCGGAGTCAAGGCGGAAGTGTATGGCCGCCCGAAGCATATCTACAGCATCTGGAACAAGATGCGCGGCAAGTCGGTCGATTTTTCCGAACTCTATGACGTGCGCGCCTTTCGCGTCATCGTCGACGATGTCAAGGCTTGCTACACGGTGCTGGGCATTCTTCACAATACCTGGACGCCGATTCCGAAGGAATTCGACGATTACATCTCGCGGCCGAAGCCGAACGGCTATCAGTCCTTGCATACCGTGGTCGTGGCCGAGGACGGCCGCCCGATCGAAGTGCAGATCCGCACCCACGAAATGCATCGATTCGCCGAGTACGGCGTCGCCGCGCATTGGCGCTACAAGGAATCGGGCGGCTCGAATTTCGCGGCGCAGAAGTACGACGAGAAGATCGCATGGCTGCGCCAGCTGCTGGCGTGGAAGAACGAAGTGGCCGATGCGGTCGTCACGCATGAAGACAGCGAGCGCAGCCAGCATGAATGGGTCGAGAAACTCAAGGCGACCACGCTCGACGATCATATCTACGTGCTGACGCCGCAGGCGCGCGTGATCGAATTGCCGACCGGCGCGACGCCGATCGATTTCGCCTATCACCTGCACAGCGACGTCGGCCATCGCTGCCGCGGCGCGCGCGTCGACGGCGTGATGGTGCCGCTGAACACGCCGCTCAAGAACGGCCAGACGGTCGAGATCATCACCGCCAAGGGCAGCAGCGTCGCAGCGGGAATGGCGGGTCCCTCGCGCGACTGGCTGAGTCCGGGTTATATCGCGAGCGCGCGCACGCGCGCCAAGGTGCGCGCATGGTTCAACGCGGTCGAACACGAGGAAACCGTGTCCGCCGGCCGCGCCCTGATCGAAAAGACCCTGCAGCGCGAAGGCAAGACCGCTGTCAACCTCGAGGAGTTGGCACATAAACTCGGCTTCGCCAAGCTGGACGATCTGTTTCTCGCCGTCGGCAAGGAAACGTTCAGCCTGCGCAATGTCGAGCAAGCCTTGCATGAGGGCGAACAGGAGCCGCAGCCGATCGACGAAGAGGAGCTCGTCACGCGCAAGAGCCGGCAGTCGAGCGTCGCGCAGGGAGCGAAATCGGGCGTGCTGGTCGTCGGCACCGACGGCTTGCTGACCCAGCTCGCCCGCTGCTGTAAGCCGGCGCCGCCGGACGACATCGTCGGATTCGTCACGCGCGGCAAGGGTGTGTCGATTCATCGCGCCAATTGCAAGAACCTGGCGCAAATGAAGGCCAAGGCGCCGGAGCGCCTGATTCGCACGGAGTGGGGCAACCTTGGCAGGGAGACGGTGTATCCGGTCGATATTTTCGTGCTGGCGATGGACCGCCAAGGCCTGCTGCGGGATATTTCGGACGTTTTCTTGCGCGAGAAAATCAACGTGACCGGCGTTTCGACGCAAAGCGCGAAAGGGCAGGCTCGCATGGCGTTCACCGCCGAAATCGGTTCGACGGCGCAGTTGCAGAAAGCGCTGGCCGTGATTCGCGAAGTGAAGGGAGTGGTCGAGGCGCGCCGTCAGTGACGATGGCGGCGATGCCGTTCGTGCTTGCGCGCGCCATTGCATTCCCCCTTCACCATGGCCGGCAATTCCGCTTGCAGCGTCACGTGGTCGATGCCGTGCGCTTCCAGTAGCATCTTTCTGATCGACTGCAGCACGGCCGGCCATTCCTGCAGGTCGCGCATTTCGATATGCCCGATCAGGGCCGGCTGGCCGGGCGACATTTCCCACACATGCAGGTCATGCACCGACAGCACGCCGTCGATCGATTCGAGATCGGCGCCTACTTTGATGTAATCGATGCCGCTCGGCACGCCTTCCATCAAGGCGTGATAGGAGTCGCGCAAGACGCCCAGCGTCGACCTGAGAATCAGGAGCGAAACGAAGACCGATAGCAAGGGATCGATCTGCAGCCAGCCGGTCAGATGGATGACGGCGCCGGCGATCAAGGCCGCGACGGAGCCGAGCAGGTCGCCCAGTACATGAACCAGCGCGGCGCGCGTATTGACGCTGTGCTTGTCGTGCGACAGGATCCACGCGACAATCAGATTCACCGTCAGGCCGAGTGCCGCGACCATCAGTACCGCTTTTCCCTGCACCGGTTGCGGATGCGCGAAGCGTTGTGCCGCTTCGAGACCGATCCAGCCTATGACAGCAAGCATGGCGAGGCCGTTGACGAAAGCCGCGAGCGCCTCAGCGCGGCCGAAGCCGAAGGAGTGCTTGGCGGAGGGAGGGCGCTTCGCGATATGCTGGGCAAAGAGGGCCAGGCCGAGAGCCGAGGCGTCGGTCACCATGTGGCCGGCGTCGGAGATCAGCGCCAGCGAATTGGACCAGAATCCGGCCGCGACCTCGATGACGGCGAAGCCGAGAGTCAGGGCCAGCGACCAGCCGAGCACGCCGGGATTGCGGCCTTCGGCGACATGACGATACTTGGCGTCATTTGCGCGATGGGCATGGAGATGGGCGGTCGGATCGGGTGATGAATGGTTCTGCATGGAATGCTCGTTCGTCGGCCTGATCGCCACGGCGTTGCGCAGGCGTGCCCGGGCGTCTCCGGCTCGCGATCCAGTGTACTGGAATTGTCTGGATGTAACCACTTTTGCCGGAAGCTCTTGACCGAATCCGGCCTGTTTGTATGATAAGCCGCGATGCCAACCATGTACGCGGAACGCCATGCCCAAATTCGCCGCCAACTTGACGATGATGTACCACGAGTTCGAGTTTCTCGATCGTTTCGCTGCTGCGGCAAAGGATGGTTTTGCCGGCGTGGAATTTCTCTTTCCCTATGGATTCCTGGCGAGCGAACTCAAATCTCGATTGTTCGATCACGGCCTGACGATGGCGCTCTTCAATGCCCCTGCGGGCGACTGGGCGGCTGGGGAGCGCGGCATTGCCGCCTTGCCTGGGCGCGAGATGGAATTCAGGCGCGGCATCGAGCGGGCGCTCGGCTATGCCGGAGTGCTGGGCAATAAACGCCTGCATGTCATGGCCGGTATCGTGGATGCCGCGCGGGACAGGGAACATTGTCGCGAGACGTATCTACGCAATCTGGAATACGCCGCCGAACAGGCTGCCTCGCACGGCATCACGATAACGATCGAGCCGATCAACACGCGCGACATGCCCGGCTATTTCCTGGAGCATCAACGGGAGGCGCATGCGATTTGCGGCGAGGTCGGGGCGCCGAATCTGAAGGTCCAGTTCGATCTCTATCATTGCCAGGTCATGGAAGGAGATCTTGCATGCGCCATGCGCCGCGATATCGGCCGCATTGCGCATATGCAGATCGCCGGCGTGCCGGATCGGCATGAGCCGGACGACGGCGAGATCCACTACCCATATTTGTTTGCCCTGATGGACAAGCTTGGTTACGACGGCTGGGTCGGCTGTGAATATCGTCCGCGGGCTGGAACATCGGAAGGCTTGGGCTGGATGAGGAAATGGCGGATGGAAAATGAAGTCCACAAAACACTAGCGCAGTAGAAAAAATGGCGCTATAATTTCGTTTCTTTAGGCTCGTAGCTCAGCTGGTTAGAGCACTACCTTGACATGGTAGGGGTCGTTGGTTCGAGTCCAATCGAGCCTACCAACGAATACTTTGTAAGAGTGAGAAAGGCAATCTCGGTTATGACACCGCGAACTACCACGGTAGTGGTTTGGGAGCGACGCTAGTCGAGAGTCTTTTTCGTCTGTACTGGGTTGAAGAAAAAGCGCGGCTAGTCCGCGTTTTTTTTCGTCCATCGTTTTTAAAACATCGTCTAGAGATACAGCCAATACGGCGCTGGCAAGGAGCACACCATGGTTTCCATCCGACTTCCCGACGGTTCGCAACGCCAATTCGATGCGCCGGTCACGGTGGCGCAAGTCGCCGCCAACATTGGCGCCGGCCTGGCCAAGGCCGCTCTGGCCGGCAAGGTCGACGGCAAGCTTGTCGATACGTCCTACCTGATCGACCGGGACGCCGATGTCGCCATCGTCACCGATAAGGATGCCGATGGTCTCGATGTCATTCGCCACTCCACCGCCCACTTGCTGGCCTACGCCGTGAAGGAGTTGTTCCCGGATGCGCAGGTCACGATCGGTCCGGTCATCGAGAATGGCTTCTACTACGATTTCTCGTACAAGCGCCCGTTTACGCCGGAGGATCTGCTGGCGATCGAAAAGAAAATGGCCGAACTCGCCAAGAAGGATGAGCAGGTTACGCGTAAAGTGCTGCCGCGCGACGAGGCGATCGCGTATTTCAAGTCGATCGGCGAGAAGTACAAAGCCGAACTGATCGAGGCGATTCCTCAAGGCGAAGAGGTGTCGCTCTATACAGAGGGCAATTTCACCGATCTGTGTCGCGGTCCGCACGTGCCGTCGACCGGCAAGCTGAAGGTCTTCAAGCTGATGAAGCTGGCCGGCGCCTACTGGCGCGGCGACGCCAAGAACGAGATGCTGCAGCGGGTCTACGGCACTGCCTGGGCCAAGAAAGAGGAGCAGGATGCCTACCTGCACATGCTGGAGGAGGCGGAAAAGCGCGATCATCGCAAGCTGGGACGGCAACTCGATTTCTTCCATTTCCAGGATGAGGCGCCGGGACTGATCTTCTGGCATCCCAAGGGTTGGACGATCTGGCAGCAGGTCGAGCAATACATGCGCCGCGTCTACCAGGACAACGGCTACCAGGAAGTGAAGGCGCCGCAGATCCTCGATCGCGGCCTGTGGGAGAAATCCGGCCACTGGGAGAACTACAAGGAAAATATGTTCACCACCGAATCGGAAAGCCGTGCCTATGCGCTCAAACCGATGAATTGTCCGGGACATATTCAGATTTTCAACTCCGATCTGCGCTCCTACCGCGATTTGCCGCTGCGCTACGGGGAATTCGGCCAATGCCATCGTAACGAGCCGTCCGGCTCGCTGCATGGCACGATGCGCGTGCGCGGCTTTACCCAGGACGATGGCCACATCTTCTGCACCGAAGATCAGATCGAGGCCGAGGTGACCGATTTTCATCCGCTTGCAATGAAGGTGTATTCGGATTTCGGTTTCTCGGAAATCAACGTCAAGCTGGCTTTGCGCCCCGACAACCGCATCGGGTCCGATGAAAGTTGGGATAAGGCCGAGGATGCCTTGCGGGCCGCCTTGCGCAAGTGTGGTGTTTCCTGGGAGGAATTGCCGGGCGAGGGGGCTTTCTATGGTCCAAAGATCGAATATCACCTGAAGGATTCTCTTGGCCGTCCATGGCAGGTGGGTACGATGCAGGTCGACTTCTTCATGCCGACTCGCTTGGGCGCCGAGTATGTCGCGGCCGACAATACTCGCAAGACGCCGGTCATGCTGCATCGTGCGATCGTGGGTTCCCTGGAGCGTTTTATCGGCATCCTGATCGAAAATCATGCCGGCGCGCTGCCGCTGTGGCTGGCGCCGGTCCAGGTTGCCATCCTGAATATCTCCGACGCCCAGGCTGATTATGCGCAAAACGTTGCACAAAACCTGAAAAAACAAGGGTTTAGGGTAAATCTCGATTTGCGTAACGAGAAAATAACGTATAAAATACGCGAGCATTCGGTCCAGAAACTACCTTATATCCTTGTAATCGGCGATAAGGAGCGGGATGCGAATACGGTGGCCGTGCGTGCGCGGGGCAACGTCGATCTGGGTGTCATGGCGGTCGACGCATTGGTGGAGCGCCTGAAAAACGAGGTCGAAGCCAAAGCCTGACGGTGCAGGAGCACGGCTTAATTATTTATTTTTTGAGGAAACTGCAATAGCTACTGAACGATCGCATCGCATCAACGGCGAGATCAATGCGCCGGAAGTGCGTTTAACGGGAGTCGATAACGAACCGATCGGTATCGTGAGTCTGACTGAGGCCTTCCGCATGGCGGAAGAGGCGAACGTGGATTTGGTGGAAATCGCACCGAATGCGCAACCGCCGGTGTGCCGCCTGATGGACTACGGCAAGTTCAAGTACCAGGAACAGAAGCGCGCGCACGAAGCCAAGCTCAAGCAGAAAGTGATCTCGGTGAAAGAGATCAAGTTCCGCCCGGGCACCGACGACGGCGATTACAACATCAAGCTGCGCAACCTGATCAAGTTCCTCGAAGAGGGCGACAAGACGAAGATCACGCTTCGCTTCCGCGGCCGTGAAATGGCGCACCAGGAAATCGGTGCGCGCATGCTGGAGCGCTTGAAGGCCGATCTGGAGCCGTATGGACAGGTCGAGCAGTTTCCGAAGCTCGAAGGCCGCCAGATGGTGATGGTGCTGGCGCCCAAGAAGAAGAAATAACGATCGAGGCAGGGCTCGTCCTGCCTTCGATGGGAATTCGAAGGCGAGTCCGGCAACGGAGTCGTCATGCGAATAGCGGCAGACTCGATTCTGCCGCTCAACAAGTGAAAGCAGGCATCCAAGAGCAGCGACGTTGCTGCCACCTGCAATCATGTTAGAAATGGAGCTGTCCAAAAAGGACAGAAGTTGTCATGCCTAAAATGAAAACGAAGAGCAGCGCGAAGAAGCGCTTTCGTGTACGTCCGGGTGGCACCGTCAAGCGCGGTCAAGCATTCAAACGCCACATCCTGACCAAGAAAACCACCAAGAACAAACGCCAATTGCGCGGCGCAGTGGATGTTCATGAGACGAACATGAATTCCATCCGTGCGATGATGCCGTTCGCCTGACCCTCACATTAAGGAGCTAACATGCCTCGAGTAAAACGTGGGGTTACCGCACGGGCCCGTCATAAGAAAGTCCTCGATCAAGCCAAAGGCTATCGTGGCCGCCGCGGTAATGTCTACCGCATCGCCAAGCAGGCAGTCATGCGCGCAGGCCAGTATGCCTACCGTGACCGCCGCAACAAGAAGCGCGTGTTCCGCGCACTGTGGATCACCCGTATCAACGCTGCGACGCGTTCGCACGGCATGACCTACAGCGTGTTCATGAACGGCTTGAAGAAGGCCGCGATCGAGCTGGATCGCAAGGTCCTGGCGGATATGGCTGTGATGGACAAGCCGGCGTTTGCCGCCATTGTCAATCAGGTGAAGGCCAAGATCGCTGCTGCTTAAATGTCCGTAAGCGCCATGTAACCATGGCGCGGCAGTATCCCAGCGGGGCAAGGTCATCACCTATGCCCCGTTTTTATTTTTCGGTTTCGGCGGTCGCCTGGCGATTTCATGCCGGCGTAACCCATGTGAGGTGAGTCGTCGCCGAAGCTGGGATTCTGCTCCGGTTCGTCAATATGGATTGCATAGGCGAAGAACAGGCTTTTCAACACAGCGGCATCGACGGAAACGAGTGCTTCGTACTTGTTTTCATGCCGTTGCGTTGAGACGCTTTACATCACGATTCCATCGATACTATCAGCGGAAAAACGCATGAATTCGCTAGAACAACTCGTCGTCCAGGCGCAAAACGATTTCGTAGCCGCGGAAGACGCCGCGGCGCTGGAAAACGCCAAGGCCAAGTATCTCGGCAAAACCGGGCAGATCACCGAGCAGATGAAGGGTCTTGGGAAGCTGGCGCCTGAAGAGCGCAAGGCGCAGGGTGCCGTCATCAACGCGATCAAGGAGCAAATCGAGGCAGCGCTCAATGCTCGTCGCGAGGCGCTCGCCAACGCGCAGATGCAGGCGCGTCTGAATGCCGAAGCGATCGACGTGACGCTGCCGGGCCGTGGCCGCGGCTTCGGCGGCATTCATCCGGTGATGCGCACCTGGCAACGTGTCGAGGAAATATTCGGATCGATAGGCTTCGACGTCGCCGACGGCCCGGAGATCGAAACCGACTGGTATAACTTCACCGCGTTGAACAGCCCGGAAAACCATCCGGCGCGTTCGATGCAGGACACCTTCTACGTGGAAGGCAACGACACCCAGGGCAAACCGCTCTTGCTGCGGACGCATACGAGCCCGATGCAGGTGCGTTATGCCCGCATGAACAAGCCGCCGATCAAGGTCATCGCTCCCGGCCGCACGTATCGGGTCGACAGCGATGCGACTCACTCGCCGATGTTTCACCAGGTAGAAGGCCTGTGGATCGACGAGAACATCAGCTTCGCCGATCTCAAGGGCGTGTACCTGAATTTCGTGAAGGCGTTTTTCGAGACGGACGACTTGCAAGTGCGCTTCCGCCCCTCCTATTTTCCGTTCACGGAGCCGTCGGCCGAGATCGACATCGCCTTCGGCAGCGGGCCGTTGAAAGGCCGTTGGCTGGAGGTATCCGGTTCCGGCCAGGTGCATCCGACCGTCGTGCGCAACTTCGGCCTCGATCCCGAGAAGTACATCGGTTTTGCGTTCGGTTCCGGCCTCGAGCGCCTGACGATGCTGCGTTATGGCATCAACGATCTGCGCCTGTTCTATGAGGGCGATCTGCGCTTCCTGAAGCAATTCAACTAAGAACAACGATGGCGTCCGCCGCAATGGCGGCGGACCAACATTCCACAGCATTCCAAGGTTTGAACTATGCAATTCTCCGAAAGCTGGCTCCGTACCATGGTCGATCCGAAGATGACTTCGGACGAACTGGCGCATCTGCTCACGATGTCGGGCCTCGAAGTCGAGGACATCGACCCGGTCGCGCCGCCGTTTTCCAACGTGGTCGTGGCCAGGGTGCTGGAAGTGGCCAAGCATCCGAATGCCGACCGCCTCAATGTCTGCCAGGTCGATGCCGGTACCGGCACCATGCTCAATATCGTCTGCGGCGCGCCGAACGTGCGCCCGGGCATGAAGGTCGCCTGTGCGCTGGCAGGCGCGGTTTTGCCGCCGGGCGGCGACGGCAAGCCGTTCGTGATCAAGGTCGGTCAGTTGCGCGGCGTCGAGTCGCAAGGCATGTTGTGCTCGGCGCGCGAACTCGGTCTGTCGGAAGAGCACGCCGGCCTGCTCGATCTGCCGGACGACGCGCCGATCGGGCAGAACTTCCGGGATTATTACCAGCTCAACGATCTGAAATTCACGATCAAGCTGACGCCGAACAAGGCGGATTGCTTGTCGGTTCTCGGTGTCGCGCGCGAAGTGTCGGCGCTGACCGGCGAACCGCTGAAGGCGCCGGCATTCGCTCCGGTTGCCGTAACTATCGACGAAAAGCTGCCGGTGAAAGTCTCCGCGCCCGACTTGTGCGGCCGCTTCTGCGGACGCATCATCCGCGGCTTGAACGCGCGCGCGGCGACGCCGGAATGGATGAAGCGCCGTCTTGAGCGCAGCGGGCAGCGTTCGATCTCGGCCCTCGTCGATATTTCGAACTATGTCATGCTCGAACTCGGACGTCCGTCCCACGTGTTCGACCTCGCCAAGATCCACGGCGGTCTCGAGGTGCGCTGGGGCAAGAAGGGCGAATCGCTCAAGCTCTTGAATGGCAACACGATCGAAGTCGATGAGTGGGTGGGCGTGATCTCCGACGACAAGGAAATCGAATCCTTGGCCGGCATCATGGGCGGCGACTCGACTGCCGTTTCCCTCGATACGCAAGACATCTATCTCGAAGCCGCGTTCTGGTGGCCGCACGCGATCCAGGGACGCGCGCGCCGCTACAACTTCTCGACCGATGCCGCGCATCGCTTCGAGCGCGGCGTCGATTATGCGACCGTCGTTGAACATATCGAACGCATTACCGCTCTGCTCGTCGAGATCTGCGGCCAGAAAGGCAAAACCCAGGTCGGCCCGATCGACGACCATATCGTCAATCTGCCGGAACGCAAGCCCGTCGCGATGCGTGCCGAGCGCGCGCGCAAGGTGATCGGCGTGCCGGTGACGGATGACGACATTGCCGCGATCTTCCAGCGCCTCGGCCTTTCGTTCACTCGGGAGGCGGGCCTGTTTACGGTCACGCCGCCTTCGTTCCGCTTCGACATCGAGATCGAGGAGGATTTGATCGAGGAAGTCGCGCGTATTCACGGCTTCGAGAACATTCCGGCGTTGCCGCCGGTCGCATCGAATCGCATGCGCATCGCACCGGAGAGCGCGCGGTCCCTATTTACGATCCGCCGTCAGGTGGCCGATCTCGAATACCAGGAAGTCGTCAACTACAGTTTCGTCGAGGAGGCCTGGGAAGCCGATCTCGCCGGCAATGCCGCCCCGATCAGGTTGCAGAATCCGATCGCCAGCCAGATGAGCGTAATGCGTTCCACGTTGATCGGCAGCTTGATCGCCAATGTCCGCTATAACGTCAACCGCAAACTCAATCGCGTGCGCGTGTTCGAAATCGGCGCCGTGTATCTGCGCGACGCCGCCGTGCAGGACGGCCCGCTGGCCGTGGCCGGCTACCGTCAGCCGAAGCGCCTCGCTGCGATCGCCTACGGTCCGGCCGTCGAAGAGCAGTGGGGTCTGCCGACGCGCAATGTCGATTATTTCGACGTGAAGGCCGATCTCGAAGCCCTGTTCGCGCCGCGTGCCCTGCAGTTTGCCAAGGCGGAGCATCCGGCGCTGCATCCCGGACGCTCCGCGCATGTGCTGCTTGATGGCCGGATCATCGGTTTCATCGGCGAACTTCATCCGCGCTGGCAGCAGAAGTATGAGTTGCCGCTGGCGCCGGTGATGTTCGAAGTCGATGCGGCCGCGCTGCAGCAACGCTCGATCCCGGTTTATCGCGAGATCTCGAAGTTCCCGGCTGTCGTTCGCGACTTGGCGCTGGTGGTGAAGCAATCCGTTCCGGCGCAGGATCTCATGACCACGTTTGCTGCCGAGCAGCAAGGCAATCCTGTATGTAAGGTTTTGCAAGCCTTTGTTTTATTTGATGAATATCGTGGCAAGGGACTGGAAAATGACGAAAAAAGTCTTGCTTTCCGCTTTACCTTGCAAGATACTCAAACAACCCTGCAAGACGAGGCGGTCGATGCCGCAATGAACGCATTGGTCGCTGCCGCCAATAAGAACCATGGCGCCAAGCTGCGCGCCTGATCGCGGGTTAAACCACTATGAACGACGTGAACTCTGCCGAACTCGAATCCGTTTTGGCCGCCGATCCGAATCGGGCGATGCAGGAAGCAAAGGCGCGCGCACAGGCGGAAAAAGACCTTCCAACGCTGACCAAGGCCGAACTGGCCGAATTGCTGTTCGAGCAAGTCGGCTTGAACAAGCGGGAAGCGAAGGACATGGTCGAAACTTTTTTCGACGAAATCATCAACGCGCTTGAGAGCGGGGAATGGGTCAAGCTGTCGGGTTTCGGTAATTTCCAGCTGCGCGACAAGCCGCAGCGTCCCGGCCGCAATCCCAAGACCGGCGAGGAAATTCCGATCACGGCACGCCGTGTCGTGACCTTCCATGCCAGCCAAAAGCTGAAGGACATGGTCGAAGCCGCAACGCATAAGCCGCTTTCTTAACTCGCCTGACTAGGCATCTCCCATGACCGAGCGCTCCAGCAAGCCAGAAGCTGTCGTATTGCCGCCGATTCCGGCCAAGCGCTATTTCACGATCGGCGAAGTCAGCGAATTGTGCGGCGTGAAGCCGCATGTGCTGCGTTATTGGGAGCAGGAATTCACACAGCTGAAACCGGTCAAGCGGCGCGGCAATCGGCGCTATTACCAGCATCACGAAGTGTTGCTGGTAAGGCGGATTCGCGAGCTGCTGTATGAACAGGGCTTCACGATCAGCGGAGCGCGCAACAAGCTCGATAGCCGGATGATCGATGTCGTGCCGGAAGTGGTTGCGCACCCTGCGATGCATGGGAATGACGACAGCTTGGACACGGCGGAGATCCGCCGCGAATTGCTCGGGATCTTGGCCTTGTTGAAGCGCTGAGCCTGGGCAACCGAAAATGCAAAAAAGCCGCGTAGAGCGGCTTTTTCATTGGATCGCGCGTCGACGATTATTTCGAGAGCGGTCCCAGCAACGCAATCATCTGCGCGAAGATCTTTGGCGATCCGGCGATCACGTCACCCTTCTCGAGATAATCCGATTCGCCGGCATAGTTGCCGACGATGCCGCCCGCTTCGGTGATGATCAGCGAGCCGGCCGCGATATCCCAGGGCTTCAAGCCTTTCTCGAAGAAGCCGTCGAAGCGGCCGCAGGCGACATAGGCAAGATCGAGCGCCGCGGAGCCGGCGCGGCGCAGCCCGGCAGTGCGTTCGGTCATCGCGCGGAACATTTTCATGTATTCGTCGATATTGTCGGTAGGGCGGAACGGAAAACCGGTGCCGATCAGCGCATCGGCCAGCTTGTCGCGTTTGGCGACGCGGATGCGCTTCTCGTTCAGGAAGGCGCCGGCGCCCTTGGATGCGGTGAACAATTCGTTGCGGGTCGGATCGTAAACGACCGCCTGCGTGATCACGCCGCGTTGGCGTAGGGCGATCGAGACGCAGTATTGCGGGAAGCCGTGAATGAAATTGGTCGTGCCGTCGAGAGGATCGATGATCCAGACGTTTTCATTCTCGTCGTGCAGGTTGGCCGACGGGCCGGATTCCTCGGCGAGGATGGCATGGTCGGGGTAAGCGGTTTTCAGAACCTCGATGATCGCTTGTTCGGCGGCGCGGTCGACTTCGGTGACGAAATCATTTTGCTGCTTCTCGATGACTTTGACGCGGTCGAGATCGAAGGAAGCGCGGTTGATGACAGAGGCACCGCGCCGGGCGGCCTTTACCGCCGTATTGAGCATGGGTTGCATAGAGGTTCCGTTAAAATGGCGGCACCGACGCGCGCGAAATGCGCTGCGTGGCGATGTCACCATGAAGTTAATGAGCGATGCGGCAGGAGAATCGGTAGAAATGCCAGGACAAATGCCGATATTGCCGCGCAATTCCGCTATTTTAAATGAATCAGCCCAAGACCGATACCTCCGGCGCCAAGCCGCTTTTCGAGCGTTTGCGCTTCGTACTCGTGGAAACCAGCCATCCCGGCAATATCGGCGCCACCGCGCGCGCCATGAAGACCATGGGATTTTCGGAACTGGTTCTCGTCAATCCGCGCTTCGCGGATGCCTTGTGCCACGAGGAAGCCATCGCGTTCGCCAGTGGGGCCCTGGATGTGCTGGAGCGTGCCCGGGTCGTTGGAACGGTCGAGGAAGCTCTGGTCGATTGCACTTTCGTTGCTGCCGTATCGGCCCGCTTGCGCGAGTTTTCGCCGCCGGTCGTGACGCCGCGTGCGCTGGCGGGACAACTGGCGGCCGATGTCGGCTTGCGCGCCGCGCTGCTGTTCGGCAGCGAACGTTACGGCTTACCGAATGAGGTAGTCGCGAAGGCCAATGCGCTGATCAATATCCCGGCCAATGCCGAATACTCGTCACTCAATCTCGCGCAGGCGGTGCAGGTGCTGGCCTACGAATGCCGGCAGGCGCAATGCGGAGATGCGCTGCCGACAAGCGGTGTTGGTTTTCAGGGGCAGGCGGCAAGTGCTGCGCAGATCGACGGCATGTATGAGCATCTTGAACAGGCCCTCGTTGCGATCGAATTCCTGAATCCGCACAATCCGAAAAAACTGATGCCGCGCTTGAAGCGTCTGTTCTCACGCACCCAACTGGAGACGGAGGAAGTCAATATCCTGCGCGGCATCGCGTCCCAGATACTGCAGAAATGCAGGAAATGAAAGATCGATTGTCTGGCGGTGGCGATAAGGTCGTTCTTGGCCGAATACCGGGGAAGGTTCTAGCGATCGGTGCTGCATGGTGATGGCAAGTCGCACGCCTTCCTGGTGATACCGCGCCAAGCAGCTTAGTAACGTTCGACATGCGGTGTCATGCGAGGCGGGGGATCGTAAGATTCCGGCCAATAGTCGGTGATGCGCGAAATCAGTCGATCGCGGAACTCGAAGAAGGTAATCCCGGTGACGGACGCGCCGTCGACGTTGAAAGCGATTTTCGTCACTGCCTGCTTGTCGTCGTTCACGATGCTTTCGACTTCCAGTGTCCATTCGCCGGGGTAGGTGGCAAAGAATTCGACGAAACCGGCCCGGCCACGCACGCGTTCGCGGGTTTGCGGCACTTCGTACAGCACGTGCTCATGCACGACTTTCCCGAGTCCTTCCCAGTCGCGGTCCGCAGTGGTTTTCCAGAATTGACGGATCAAGCCGGCGAACACTTCAGTCATGGCATTCCCTTGTCGTATTGCTGTTTTTTTAGAGATGGTTCAACCCCAGGTCCGCAACAGGCCGACCGCCAAGCCCTCCAACGCGAAATCGTCGCTTTGCGGTTCGACGCGGATAGGTTCGAAATCAGGGTTCTCCGGCAGCAATTCGATCAGTGAGCCGGTTCGTTTATAACGCTTGACCGTGACTTCGTCGCCGAGGCGAGCAACGATGATCTGACCGTTCCGGGCCTGGTCGGTCTTTTTCACCGCCAGAAGATCGCCATCGAAAATACCGGCATCGCGCATCGACATGCCGCGCACTTTAAGCAGGTAGTCCGGTTTGGCCGAGAACAGCGAGGGATCGACGTTGAAAGTCTTTTCGATATGCTCTTGCGCGAGGATAGGCGAGCCGGCGGCGACGCGGCCGACCAGGGGCAGGCTCAATTGCATCAGTGCTGGATGGGGGAGGGCCATCTGGGCGGTCGAAAAGCGGTCGCCACCTGCGGGGCGTGGCGCGCCCATGTCGCGCAACCGAATTCCGCGCGACGTGCCGGGAGAAATCTCGATCGCCCCCTTGCGAGCTAGCGCCTGCAAGTGCTCTTCGGCGGCATTGGCGGAACGGAACCCGAGTTCTGCGGCGATTTCGGCGCGCGTAGGCGGGAAACCGGTGTTCTCGATCGCGTCGCGAATCAGGTTGAGGATTTGTTCCTGGCGGGCGGTAAGTTTGATCATCGCGGTACCTTGCTGGAAAAATGCCCAGGCTGGCTGTTTTCACAGGCTGTAATTTTATACAGCATCTTGGCAAAAGCAAGCAATTTGTCGATGAAATGCCCGAATTGATCGGAACTTGACCGCCCAGGCACTTCGGAAGGGCATAAGCGACTGAATTGGTTGAGTTTTGCGGCAATTCGGGGTATAGTCGCGGGTTCTCTCTTCCCACACCCGTGTTGACGCCGGGGTGGGCGATTTTTTCAATCCGTCCAAAAGGAGCTTACATGCGTCATTACGAAATCGTATTTATCGTGCATCCGGATCAAAGCGAGCAAGTGCCCGCGATGATCGAACGTTACAAGGGCATCGTCACCTCCCGCGGTGGCAAGGTCCATCGCGTCGAAGACTGGGGCCGTCGTCAACTGGCCTACATGATCCAGAAACTCGCCAAGGCTCACTATGTCTGCATGAATATCGAGTGCGACAACGAGACTCTGGCCGAAATCGAAACCGGCTTCAAGTTCAACGATGCCGTCCTGCGCCATCTGACCGTCAAGATGAAGAAAGCAGAGACCGCGCCGTCGCCGATGATGAAGGCTGTTGCGAAAGAAGACGCAGCCAAGAACCGCACCGAGGCGCCTGCTGCTTAATTGCGCGTTGCGCTAGACCAGGGAGTCGGATCAGCTTTTGAATCAGCTTCAACTCATTGCAAGCATTGCCGAGCGCGACGTCCTGCGCTACACGCCGGCAGGCATACCGATCGCGGCCGCCAGGCTGCAGCACAGGTCGGAGCAAGTCGAAGCGGGTATTCCGAGAGTGGTCGAGTTTGAAATCGCCGCAGTCGCTGCGGGAGAGATTTCAGGACGATTCAACCAAGCCCAACTGGGTGCGGAATACCGGTTCACCGGATTCCTGGCGCGCAAGAATCGCAATAGCAAAAGCCTGGTGTTTCATATCATTGATTTCGATATACAAATTCTAGATACAGGAGCCTCAAATGGCATTCGGTAAAAAATTCGATAAAAGCAAGCTCAAGCAAAAACGCCAACAGCAGAACCCGCTGTTCAAGCGCAAGAAGTTCTGCCGTTTCACCGCCGCAGGCGTCGAGCAAGTGGATTACAAGGACATCGATACGCTGAAGGATTTCGTTCAGGAAAACGGCAAGATCATGCCGGCCCGCCTGACCGGCACCAAGGCGCACTATCAGCGTCAAGTGGATACTGCTATCAAGCGCGCTCGCTATCTCGCGTTGTTGCCGTACACCGATCTGCACAACGCCTAATTGACGACTGAAGAATAGGAGAAAAACATGCAAGTCATTCTGTTGGAAAAGGTCGTCAACCTCGGCAACCTCGGTGATGTCGTCAAAGTGAAAGACGGCTTCGCACGCAACTTCCTGATTCCGCAACGCAAGGCTCGTCGCGCCACCGAAGCGGCTGTGGCCGAATTCGAAGCCAAGCGCGCCGAACTCGAGAAAGCCGCTGCGGAGAAACTGGCAGCTGCTCAAGCGCAAGGCGAGAAGCTGAGCGGCTTGACCCTGCAAATCTCGCAGAAAGCCGGTGTCGACGGCCGTCTGTTCGGTTCCGTGACCAACTTCGACATCGCGGAAGCGCTTGGCAAGCAAGGTTTCGTTGTCGAAAAGGCGCAGATTCGCATGCCGCAGGGTCCGTTGAAGATCGTTGGCGATCACCACGTTTCGGTGGCTCTGCATACGGACGTCGTGGTCGATATCACCGTGTCGGTGTTGGGCGAGCAAGCCTAAGAAGCAGGAACGTTTCTGCATTATCAAAAAAGCCGGGCATTGCCCGGCTTTTTTGTTTTTTATTTAAACCGATTCTCTTTTCGCTGGTCTCTTATTCTCCATCGCCGCCGGCGCGCAGACATGCGTCAACGCAATTCGCTATCAAGTTTGCCGAACTACGGCCGCTGGGTTTTTTCTAATCAGACAGATTTCCCGCTGAACGGCGCAACTAATCCGGCAAGGAGCTTTCATGACAGACGGGCTGAAAGCACATGAGCGAACCTTCGTGCCCGCAGGGGATGTCGACGCCGAGGCAGGCGGACAATGCACGTCATTGCGTGTTTGTCGTGTGCAAGCCTCGCCACCCTTGCTGACACGTTTCGGCGACTTGTATGGCGCATCGGAACCGATGCAGAAGCTATTCAAACTGATCGAAAAGGTGGCGCCGACTTCCGCCAACGTGTTGATCTCCGGCGAAAGCGGAACCGGCAAGGAGTTGGTCGCCAGCACCATACACAAGATAAGCCGGAACGCGGAGGCTCCCTTCCTCGCGTTGAATTGCGGCGCGATCTCGCCCCAATTGATCGAGGCCGAGCTGTTCGGTCATGAGCGCGGTAGCTTCACCGGCGCGATTCGCATGCATAAGGGATGCTTCGAACGCGCGGACGGCGGTACGCTGTTTCTCGACGAGATCACTGAAATGCCGCTCGAAATGCAGGTCAAGCTGTTGCGCGTCTTGGAAACCGGGCGGATATGTCGCGTCGGCGGCGACGAGGAAATCGAGGTCAACGTGCGGGTCATCGCCGCGACCAACCGGCATCCCCAGGATGCGGTCGACAACGGAACGATGCGCAGCGACTTGTTTTATCGGTTGGCGGTGTTTCCGATCCAGGTGCCGCCGTTGCGTGAGCGCAGAGAGGATGTGGAGTTGCTCGCCAATCTGTTCCTTGGAAATCTGAACAAGGAAGCAGGCGCCAACAAGATCTTCTCGCGTGCATCCCGCAGGTTCATGAATGAACATCGTTGGCCGGGCAATGTGCGGGAGTTGAAAAACCTGGTGCAACGCGCTTTCATCCTGGCCGATCGCGAACTCGATGTGTCGGCCGTCATGCCACCTGCACGGCCTCCCGCCTCGACAATCGCCGGCAATTGCGTCTTGTTGCCCCTCGGCAGCCGGTTGGCCGACGCCGAACAACAATTGATCTGCGCCACGCTCGGACATTGCGGCGGCAACAAGACGCGCGCTGCCGAGGTGCTCGGCGTCAGTCTGAAGACCTTGTATAACCGGCTGAACGAGTACGAACACAAGTCGGCGGAAAGCTCTACCGCGCGCGCGACGAAGACGCGCGGTTCGAACGAAAGAGACTGAATGTCGAATGCGGCCTCGGTATGCTCAGGCCATGGGATGTCGGCAAAGACTGGCGACGCGTTCTTTCCGTTTGAAGCCCAGCGATTCATAGAGGCGTACCGCATGGTAGTGCTCGTCCGCCACCATCACGAGACATTCGACCCGTTCCAATCCCTTGCGGGCGGCGTGATGCACGAGAGCGCGGCAGATGCCCTTGCCGCGGAATTCGCGTGCGGTGAGCACCCATTGAAATCGCCCGATATCGCCATCGAAGAACAATCCAAGGTGGGCGACCTGCCTGTCTTCGATGAAAGCCCCCCACCAGTCACCGCGCCCGTCGGCGATCAGGCGGCGATAGATGGCCTCCTTTCCGTGCAGGAATTTACGGTAGCTGTCTTCCGGATAGGTGCCGGCGGCGTTCTCCGCCATCTGCATGGCGTACCAATCCGCCCAGTCCGCCTCGCTGTCATAGGGCCGAATGACGATCGGTAACGTGGCCGGCGATGGGGCGACGAGATCGGATGCGGTTGCCGTCAGCGCGACATCCTCATTCAGGACATAACCGGCTCGGAGGAATGCGTCCAGAGGAGAGTCGTCGCCGGCGGCGGCCGGCCACATGAACGTGCAATGCTTGATTGCGGGAGGGGTTCCGACCAGACGAGCGAAATCGCGCTCCAGACGAGCAAGGTCGGCGTTGCTCGGGCGGCGTTCGAGTACCAGCAGATTGCCGAAATAATAATCGGGCTCGCTGGGCGTACGTATGACGAGGTAGCTTCCCACCTGCTCCACGATGCCGTTGACGCGGTTGAGCATCAGATCGGTCGCGATCGCCTTGTGTGCCGCGATTGGCGGGTTTCCGGTTCGGCGTTTGTCGGAGATAGTCATACGGCAAGCACATACCGTTCGCTTCTCAGTCGCCAGGTCGCGACGCCGACCGCCAGGATGGCTGCCACGATCGCGCCGCCCGCCGTCAGCAGAAACGGCAGCGGTCCAAGATTTTGTCCCTTGGCCAGTTCGTTGAGCAGGGTCTGGTTGGACAAGACGGGCACGGCATACATCCAGCTTGCCGTTTTCAGATCGAGCAGCGGCACGATGATCGGCGGCAGCATCGGAATCAGTATTGCGAATGTCATGAGCGCCTGTGCTTCCTTGAAAGAGCGGGCATTCATGGCCAGCGCGATCTCGAGCGCCGCGGCGAACAGGCAGAGTGGAATGGAGGTCAGGCACACCGCGAGCAGCATCGGCACGCTCAGGCTCCACGACATGCCGATTTCCTCGAGCGGCATCCATTTGAGGATGAAATGCGCTATCAACAGCTCGACGGTCAGACCGACGACGGAGAGAGCCGCGGCCGCGATCCATTTGCCGGCGATCAATTCCAGAGGCCGAACCGGTTGGGCCATCAGCAACTCGAGCGAATTGCGCTCACGCTCTCCTGCGGTGCTATCCATCGCGGTATTCATCGAGAAAAAGAATGCCGTTGCGAAGAACAGGCCGAGCATGACCCCCGCGAAACCGGCCGAGCGCGACGCGCTGCTGGCGATATCGTATTCCTGCAGCCGGATCGGAACGAGAGTCGCCGGCGACACGCCGTGCGCCAGCAGGCGGGACTGGGCGATGCCGGCATTGTAGTTTCTAAGCAGCGCTTCGAGGCGCCGCAATTTGGCGATCTGCTGATCCGCCGCCGAGTCGTACCAGAGTTCGATCGGGGCCGGCCGCATGGCGCGATAGTTTTCCTCGAATTCTTCGGGTATGCGGATGACCGCGGCATGCTTGCGCGTACGCAGCAGTTCGGTAATCTCGTTTTCGCTCATGTCGTCGCGCAGTGCCGCGGTGACGTTGCGCTGCCCGATTTGCGCCAACAGGGTGGGAGCCCGGTCGCCGCCGATGACCACGATCTCCATCGCCTCCTTGTCGCTCTTGGCCGATCGCTCGAGCGTTTTGTGCACCGTCAGCCATAGCATCGCCGGATACAGGGTGATGAACAGCAGCAGCATGCAGAGCGCGCGTCGGTCGCGCAGCGCTTCCGTCAGTTCCTTGCGCAATACCACCAGGAATTTGTTCATGCCGCAATTCCTTCCTCGGTCCCGACCAAGCTGACGAAAGCGTCTTCCAGGCTGGTGATGCCGGTACGTTCGCACAAGGCTTGGGGAGAACCCTGGGCGACCGTCCGGCCCTTGGCGATGACGATCACGTCGTCGCATAGATGCGTCACCTCCTGCATGACGTGGGTCGCCATGATGATGCAGCTGCCTTCCGCGCGCAGCGACGAAAGCACGCGGCGCAGGGCGCGTGTGCTCATCACGTCCAGACCGCGCGAAGGTTCGTCGAGCAGGAAATGGCGCGGCCGGTGCAGCAAGGTGCGCGCCAGGGCGACCTTGATGCGTTGGCCTTGCGAAAATCCCTTGGCGCGGCGGTCGATGATGTCATCCAGCGCGAGCAATCCGACGGCTTCGTCGATCCGTGATCGTATCGCGGCCGCGTCCATGCCGTGCAGCTGCGCAAAATAGGCAAGATGCTCGCGTGTCGTGAGCCGTTCGTAGAGGCCGAACTGATCGGTGAGAAAACCGATGTCCTTGCGCACTTGCAGCGGGGCGCGCGCCGGATCGACGCCGTTGACGCTGACGGAACCGCAGTCGCGCTGCAGCAGGCCGATCAGTATGCGCAGCAAGGTCGTCTTGCCGGCGCCGTTCGGTCCGAGCAGGGCGGTGGTCTGGCCGTCGCGCGCGGTGAAGCCGACCCCATCGAGCGCCTGTACCTGGCCGAAACGCTTGCCCACATCTTCGACTTGGATCATTCGTGTCCTCCTGGTTACGGCTGCGGTCCGGCGGCGCCGAGCTGGAATCCGATCGGCGGAATATCGTTCAGGCACTGCGCATCAAGCGGCTGCTCCGGACGGTCGAGAAACTCCCGTAGAAGTCTCGGCGCGCAGCCGAGCGTCGACACGATGTGGCCGCCGTTGCGGACGATGACATGCCGGGCGCGCTTCATGTATTTCATCGCTTCCTCGGCGCGCCGCGGCGGCGTGACCGGATCGAGGGCCCCGGACAGCAGCAATGCCGGCGCCTCGATTGTCCTGGGGGCGGCAGGCCGCGCCGCCGGCACATCGACGTAACGGCACCAGCCTGGAATCGTCTTGAGTTCGATAGCCGCGAGAAAGGAGGCGCGCTCTTCTTGCGCGATCGTGGCGGGCGTCAGGCGCGGCACGTCTTCGGCGCAGACGACCGACAGCATCAACCCGAGCGACGGCGTGCTCAGGGCCATATCGGCAAGCGCGTGCATCTGGGCGATGAAGGGCGACCAGTTGCCTTTGTCGGCGCTGTCGATCAGAAACGGTATGCGGCTGCGGATGTCGGGCGTGTACAAGGCGGCACGTATCGTTTGCAGGAATGCGGTCGGCTGCAAATGCATTTGAATGCGCGCCGCCGTGCGTGGGTGCGGGAAATCGAGCTTGACCGCACCGCCATTGACCCGTCCCAGGACGGCCTTGAATTGATCGCGCAGAGCGGGAAACGCGCCGCCGCAGTCGCGGTCCTGTTCGCATTGCTTGAACAACGCGTCGAGCGAGCTCTGCACATCGCTGCCCCAGGCAAAAATGATTTGCTCCGGCGAAGCGACGCCGTCGAGCGTCAGCGCGCGGACGCTGGCGGGAAAGAGGCGCGCATATGCCTGCGCGAGTCGGGTGCCGTACGAACCGCCCCAGATGTTGATCTGGCCGTAGCCGAGCGCGCTTCGAACCCGCTCTATATCGCGCGCCGCGTTTTCCGTGTTGTAGGCGGCATAGGGCCGGGCGAGATCGCGCAGGCAGGCGGCGACGATCCTTTCCTGCTCCGCGAGCGGTCGCTCGTCGAGAGATTTCGTGCTCTCGCAATCGAGCTTGCCGGAGCGGCCGGTGCCGCGCTGATCGATGAAGACAATATCCCGCGTCGCGCGTACCTTGCGGAAAGTTCTGTCGAGTATCTGCAGAAGATCGCTGCCGGCTTGTCCCGGGCCTCCTGCCAGGATGAACAGCGGATCGGGTTTCGCCGGCTGACGGAAGGCCGGCGCGATCGCGACGTGAATGTCCACCTTGTCGCTTGTAGGCCGCCGATAATCGAGCGGCACGCCGACCTTGACGCAACGCAGCGGCGCTTCGTGGCCGGGCAGGTGGCAGCTACGTGCCTGCTCAATGGACGTAGCCGCCGTGTTCGCGACCGCCGGCGGCAGTGCCAGGAGGATGGGCAACGCAAATGCCAGTAAGTATTTCACGGCCTTCTCTTCCCTCTTCGTATTCATTGCGGAAGCTGTCCGCGATAGCGGGTGTTGCGGCGAAATTATAGAGGGAATTTCCGGACATCCGCTTTCCTTGCGGAATTGTCTTGCGGCCGCGCGGAGCCTCGGGAAGAAGAGGAGAGCGCTGCCGCCAAGCGGCATGCGCAAAAATTTTCAAACGTTGAAAAAAGCGCGCTATGGATCGGTTTCCACCGAGCCCGCGATGAGCAGTCTCTCCGGTCCATTTCCCGTGTCGCGCGGCCGGAGAGCGCATGCCTCGCATATTTGATGGCGCGTCCGATCGTTGTACCGTTTGGCATGAGTATTGCGTCGCATGGCGCGGGCATCAATGTTCGCTTGGAGTTTTTACAACCGCAATGACAAGGAGCGCCACTATGGAGCAAACAGGAAGCGGCAACCAGGCTTCGGGATCTGCCGAAATGCGGAGCGGCGCCGATCAAGGCGTTGCGGGCGCGAGCGGCGCGGCGCGCGAGACAGAGGACAGGACAGCAGGCTCGGTCCGTCCGACGGTCGACCGGCTGGCCGGTTCCGCGCATCAGGCTGTCGACAAGGTGACATCCTTCGCCAGTTCGGCGGCGGAAACCTGGGGCCAGCGACGCGCGCAGTTGAATACCGTGGGGGCAGAGCTGGTGGAGAACGCGCGTACTTATGTGCGCGCCAACCCGATCGCGGCTGTCGGCATTGCCGCCGTCGCCGGCTTTGTCTTGAGCAGAGTATTGAGATCGCGATGACCGAAGCGTCGCCAGACACATTATGCGGCATTCTGGAGAATGGGCATGACTACTAAAGGAGGTGGCAAATGAACTTCATTCTATGGATCATTATCGGAGGGATCATCGGCTGGATCGCCAGCATCATCATGAAAACCAATGCGGAACAAGGAATGTTCCTGAATATTATCGTCGGCATCGTCGGAGCCTTGTTGAGCGGGTGGTTCATCGCGCCGCTGCTGGGTACCGGCACGATCAATCAAAACGACTTCAGCCTCGGATCGCTTATCGTATCGCTCGTGGGCGCCATTATCCTGCTGGCGATCGTCAATCTCGTGCGACGCGGAACGACGCGCTGACAAAGCATCCACACTTGAAGCATGCGGGCTCGTCGTCGAGCCCGTTTTTTTCTGGGGGCGCTTGGCGGCCTTTCGAAAAGCTCGTTCTTCGCTGTATGCACCGGACGACAGCTTGCTTGCCGAGCCGTACGCTCGGTTCAAACAACCAGACTACCGCGGTCGCTTCAGGACCGCATGTACCAGGACGGCGACGACGGCGATTATCAACAGCAAATGAATGATGCCGCCAAACGTGAAGGCGGTCACCATCCCGAACACCCAGAGCATGATCATCAGGGCGGCGATCAAGTACAACATGACAGCTCCTTTCGCACGGATCGGGCACTAGAACAACGCGCGGCAAGAACTTGCCGCCGTTTCATGCGCAATTGCGATCCGGCTCTTTCGCAATAGCGGGGGGCACGTAGCGTACCTCTATTTGCCCTTGCCGGTTTGATTGCCGATCACGCCGCCGATGGCTGCACCGCCCAGGGTGCCGACCGCGCTGCCGTCAGTCAGGACCGAACCGGCCACGCCTCCCACACCGGCGCCGATAGCCGTATTCTTCTGTTGCCTCGTCATGTCGGCGCAACCGGTCAGTCCGGCGCTCAGCAACACGATACTCAAGCCGATCCGGGCCTTTGCGCTCGTCTTCATGAAATACCTCCGTAATGGCATTGTGTCGATGCTGGCCTGCCTTCCGGCATTCCGATCCGGTTCCATGGGCGCTTCCGCATGCATCGAACGAGCCACCGTCATATTCGACCCATGAGAAGCAAGATCAACAGCACCAGAAGCAAGACGCCGACGATGCCGCTTGGTCCATAACCCCAGCTACTGCTGTAGGGCCAACTCGGCAAGACGCCGATCAGCGCCAAAACCAAGACAATCAAGAGTATGGTTCCGATGCCCATATGCCGCTCCGTAAGTTATTTATTGGTGCACCGCCATGGTGTCGAATGCGCGAAAACCTTGCCCGTCAATAGCGAAATACCTGGCCGTTTTCGATCCGTACGCGACTGCCGACCTGGAGATCGCCGACCGACTCCTGTTGAAAAGTCTGGTAGCTGCCGTTGTCGAGCCGGACGCCGATCTGATAGACCTGCCGTCCGCTCGCGTTTTTTTCCATTTGATTGCCGATCATTGCCCCGCCGATCGCGCCGGCGACGGTAGCGGCAGTCCTTCCCCGGCCTTCGCCCACTTGATTGCCCAAGGCGCCGCCGACCACCCCGCCCGCGACTGTGCCGATGCCTGAACCAGATCCGCTGCTGGTTTGAACCACCTGGATCGAATCCACCGTGCCATAGGCGCTCGAATACGCACCACTTGGTGTTGTTGTGGGAGCGCCAAGGGGACGGTTCGGGCTTGCGCAGCCAGTGATCGTTACGGATAAGACGACTAGTACGGCGAGTGCAATCTGAGTTGGCTTCATGATTTCTCCTGACGTTGACATTGGAAGCCCTTCGGCTTGGAACGAGGAAAAAACGACGAGGCTTCCCATTCGGCGGCGGGCCGACGACATCGGGGATTACGCTGCATGAATCTCGGCATTCGCAATGCGCCCGCCATACCGCCATACCGCCATACGAAAATTAGAACGTATTGCTATCGATAAGTTGCCTTTCCGGCTTTTTTAAAAGCAAGAGGACGACGTCGAATGTCGGTGTGGGGGATTTTCGTATCGCGGCACGCCGGCAGCCTTAGCGTGCCGTGCCCGATGCGGCCTTCGGCTCGGCCGCGTGGGTAGGTTCGCGTGACCCTTGGTGGTTCGTGTTATCCGTGCAATTCATGCATATGCCATAAAGCGCCAAGGCATGATCGGCCAAGTCGAAGCCGCGCGCCTTGGCGATTTCTTCCTGCCGGCGTTCGATTTCGGGATCAAAGAACTCCTCGACCTTGCCGCAGCGAGTACAGACCAGATGGTCGTGGTGATGGCCTTCGTTCAGCTCGAATATCGCCGCATTGGATTCGAAACTGCTGCGCACCAGAATGCCGGCCTGAACGAATTGCACCAGAACGCGATAGATGGTCGCCAAGCCTAGCTGCAGATTCTCGGCGCGCAGCAAATGGTAGACGTCTTCGGCCGTGCCGTGCTTGATCGCTTGCGACTGAAACAGTTGGAGGATGCGTAGCCGGGGCAAGGTGGCTCTCAGGCCGGAATCGCGCAGTTCTTTTGGGATATCCATTCTTGTTTTTCTTTAGCAATTAATAATAGGTGGGTTTTTCGCGTTACTCATATCCCCACTTCGATCTCGACGAGGAAGGTTTCGCTAATGTTCCGACAGGAAAGCAGTGAGGATTCGCATTTTCGGTAAGCCTTGCGAAAATAACACAAATGCCTAATAATGAGAATGCGAATAATTCTCATTATTGCGAAGAGCGAATGCGATTGTCAATCAGCTAAGGTTGCTGACAATCAAATTCGGCGTGCTGACGAAGGAGAGTCGTTAGCGACTGTCCGAATGGGTGTGGTCGACGCGCAAGGAGATTCACGTTGAAACCGAAAAATGCTGTCTTCGAGTTGGGAGAGGCTCGCGCACATTCCGATTTGGTGGTCTCGTCCGTATTGCACCTCATGTCGCATTACATGACGCATGAAGGCGGAGCCGGCGCCAATCTGAATCTTGCTGCCGTGATCGAACGGCATTTGCAAGAGCTGGCCGATGCACCCGATTTGGCGCCGGTGTTGCGCGCGACGTGCCGGCAATTGATGGAGCAATGGGGGCATGCGGCAAAACGGACGGTAGCGCAGCCTCGAAGAAGCGGCATCCTGGCGCGGCTTTTCTTGCTCGACCGCTGAATCCGAACGCGATCGGAGCCGCGAGATTTTTTAGAGGCTGTTATGAACTCAAACAGGGGGCTGCGTGCCCTCTGTTTGAGTTCATAACAGCCTCTAGGAGTGGAAATTACTGTGTCCAATACACGCTTTACTTGGCAGGCCGCGCTGACGCGCGCCCTGATCGGCGCACTGGGAGGCTTTGCCGCCGCGCTTTGCTTCATGATCGGTACGGCGTCCGTGCTGGCGGCGACAGGCTGGTTGCCGCGCGCCGATGCCGCGATCGCAGCCGGCATGCCGGCCTTCCTGATCTGGATGATGGCCGTACTGATAGCGTTCGGCGCAGCATCGGTTTGCCGTGCGGCGGGTTGGGTGTTCGGCGGCGCGACGGGATTCGCATTGCTTGGATGGATGTGCCAGCATTTGCCGCGTGCAGTTTAGGGATTTACAAAAATATGGATAAGAAGCTTTCCCTCCGCCAGTCGATGGATTACTTGCACACTTGGGCGGGCGTGCTGTTTTCGGTACTGCTGTTCCTCGTGTTTTTCATGGGCACGTTGTCGGTCTTCGATCGGGAAATCGATCGTTGGATGATGCCGGAGACGCGGATCGCGGCGCCGCGGGCCGTGTCGTTCGAGCGGGATGCGCTGGTTCACCTGGAGCAGCTCGCACCCGATGCGCGGCTGTGGATGGTGCAATATCCGTACAGTCGCGAACCAACCATGTCGCTCGGCTGGATGGGGGAAGATGGCATCGAAACGCGCCATGTCGATGTCGAGAAGGGTCGTGTCCTCACGGATCCGGGAACCAAGGGGGGCAGTGGATTCTTCTATCCCTTCCATTATTCCTTCCACCTCGACTGGATGGATATCGGAGCCTGGTTGCTGGCGATCGTGTCGATCGCGATGCTCGTATTGTTGGTGTCCGGCGTGGTCATCCACAAAAAGATCTTCGCCGACTTCTTTACTTTCCGGCCCGGCAAATCGATACAGCGCGCGACACTCGATCTCCATAACGCATCGTCCGTCCTCTTGCTGCCGTTTCACTTCGTGATTACCTTGTCGGGCTTGATCATTTTCCTCTTCATCTATATGGAAGCCGGCATTGCCGTGATCTACGCCAAGGACGGCGGCAGCATCATCAAGGAAGCGTTCAACCATGTGTCGCGCCCCGCGGCCAAGGAGCCCGGAAAATTGGCGTCGGTCGATGCGATGGTGGCTCGGTCTCGCGCCATGTGGGGCGGCGGCGAGGTTCGTCGGATCATCATTCGCAATCCGAACGACAAGAATGCCCTCGTCGAAGTCCAGCGCCGGCCGCACGACCAGATCGTCAACGACAATGTTTCCGTGACTTTCGACGGCGCTACCGGCGAAGTTCTCAGCCAACAGCGCTTGTCGCCGACCTTGCAAGTGCAGCGCTTCTTCTCGGGCTTGCACATGATTCCGTTCGATCACTGGTGGCTGCGGTGGATGTACTTTGCGATGGGTCTCGTTTCCTGCGTGATGATCGGCACCGGCCTCTTGCTATGGGTGGAGAAGCGGCGCGCCCGGCAGGAGAAGGAAGGCCGCGTCGGCTATCGCGCAGTCAATGCCGTCGCCGTCGGCGGCACCATGGGCGTGCTGGTGGCGACGCTGTCCATGCTGGTCGCCAACAAGCTTCTTCCTCCCGATTTGATGGATCGCGCTACGGTCGAGCAATGGGTGTTTTTTGCGGCTTGGATCATCGCTTTTCTCCATCCTGTCGCGCGCGCATTTCATCCGCGCAGCCGCACCGATCTCCGGATCGCTTGGCGTGAGCAGGCATGGGCCGGTGCAGGACTTGCGATGCTTGCCGCGGCGCTGAATGCCATCGTGACTGATGATCATCTGCTGACGGCACTGGGCCAAGGGAAGTTGGCGGTAGCCGGCACTGACTTGATGCTGCTGGCAACAGCAGTGCTTGCCGTAGCGGCAGCACGGCGCCTGGCCGTGCATGGCATGCCTGCGCGATCCGAGGCGGCGTCGATGCATAAGGTGGCCATATGAAGCCGCTTCTTCTTGCAGCGGCTTCCGCATTCGCCGCCTTGGCCGGCATGGCGGCGCTGTGCTTCCAGTCGCCGAGTCAACGCCATCGCATGGGTTTGCCGGAACAAGCGCGCGGACGGCGTTGCTGGTTCGCCGCCGCCGGCGCGGCGATGTTGGCGATTTCTCTCATTGCAGCGATTGCCGCCGATGGACCATCATTCGGAATCGTGCTGTGGTTGTGCCAGGCTGGAATCATAGGACTATTCATGATTCTCCTCTTGCCATATGCAATCGCATGGGTGATTAGAGTCTCGGGTGTCGCTGCGATTCTGGGGTGGTTGTTATTTGTCGGCGGAAAGGGGTTGTAAGCAAGCTCGCTTTCGCGAAATCTTGATTGGAATCGCCTGAACAGGCAGGATCATGCGCGCCCATACGCAGGGCGGGCAGCCCGCGCCGCAGTCCGATTCGAGATGCTTCGCAATAGGCGTCCTTCTGCGTGCAAGGGTGATAAAACAAGCGACGCCGTTCGGCCGCGGCAGCGGTGGTAATGAAGCCGCAATTCATTCGCGGCGAATGGTTTCGTCTTTGTCGGTTCGTCGCGGCTCAAGACGGAAAAGGGTGAATCTCGGGCGCCAACGTCAAGATCCATTTGCCGGACATGGGCATCTTGTGCGTCAAGGCCCATGGCTAGGCATATTGCAGATCCGCCAGTTCGTCCTGGATGCAGTCGAGGACCGCATCTTGGTTCGAATGAATGAAGAAATGATCGCCTTCGAACCAGCGAAGACTGCATGCTTCCGTGGTCTCATCCTGCCACCGGCATAGGCGTTCCGAGACGACATGCTTGTCGTTCGTTCCGGCCAGCACGGTGATCGGAATATCGAGCGGCACATCCTGGCGATATTCATAGGTTTCCACCAGGGCGAAATCGGCGCGGATCGCCGGCAGCAGCAGCGTCATCAGCTCGCGGTCCGCCAGCGCGGCCGGCGGCGTGCCGTTGTAATCCTTGAGCGCGTCGATCAACGCGTCGTCATCGAGTTCGTGCAAGCGTCGGTTGGCGCGTCGGTGCCGCGGCGCGTTGCTCGCCGAAACAAACAAATGCTCCGGCATCGGCAGATGATGGCGCTGGCAATGTCGCGCCAATTCAAAGGCCAGCAAGCCTCCCAGACTATGGCCGAAGAAGGCGAAAGGAAGGTCGGCTTCGCGGGCGATGATCGGCGCCAGCGTTTCGATCAGCTGCGGGAGTGACCGGATAGGCAGCTCGGCCAACCTTGGCCCGCGGCCCGGCAACTGGATCGCGCAGACTTCGATGAACGAAGGCAGAGCGGTTTGCCATGCCAGGTAAGGCGCTGCGCTGCCGCCCGCATAGGAAAAGCAGAACAGGCGGAAGCGCCGTCCGCCGGCGGATTGCCGCATGAGCCAAGAGGAGGTGTGCATGTGAGGGTCCTTCCTGTCTGCGCGCTCGCGGTTCAGGCTGTTTCCATTTGCTGTCTCAGGCTCAACGGCCGCATGTCGGTCCAGACTTCCTTGATGTGCGCCAAGCATTCGGCTTTCTTGCCGGTATAGCCTGTGGGGCTCCAGCCGGCCGGTATTTCCTTGTGCCCGGGCCAGATCGAGTATTGCTCTTCATCGTTGACCACGACCTTGAAGATGGTGTCTTCGCTATCCCAGCTCATTGCTATCTCCTTGATAAATAATCGATTTGTGCGCGCCAGCCGATGCGAGATGCGGCCATCGCTGCTGGTACGGTAGGGCGATTATATTGGCGATAAATCGCAATGTAAATATAAATGAGAATTGTTATCATTCGTATTGACTAGTCAATTCGAGTGATGCATCATAAATAACGATTTTCATTTATCCATACCGAAGCGCTGCGGTGCAGTCGCTTCGATCGCTTTCGGGATGCGCAATCGATGAACGCTATGACTGAGTTGCCGCTGCGTGGCGCGGCATTATTCGAAGGGCAGGACTTGCCGCTGTTGGTGACGCCGGCAGATCCGGGGACGAGCCTGGAAGCCTGCGGCGCCGCCATTCATGCCTATGCGGCGGCACACCTGGAACGGGTGGGCGGCATTCTGTTTCGCGGCTTCGCGGTGCGCGATGTCTCGGCGTTCAAGGATTTCGCGGCATCGTTCGGCGATTCCTTGCTCAGCTATGAATTCGGCTCGACACCGCGCAGCAAGGTCGAGCAGGGCGTCTACACTTCGACCGAATATCCGGCGCATCAATCGATTCCGCTGCATAACGAGCAGGCATACACGCGCCAATGGCCGATGCGCATCTGGTTCTACTGCGATACCGCCGCGCCCGAAGGCGGCGAGACCCCGATCGCCGACAGCCGCGAGGTCTATCGCCGCATCGATCCGGCGATCCGGGAGCGCTTCATGGACAAGGGCCTGATGTACGTGCGCAATTACGGCAACGGCCTCGATGTGCCGTGGCAGCAGGTATTCAACACCGAGGATCCCGCGGCGGTCGAAACCTATTGCCGCAGCCAAGGCATTGCCTGGGAATGGAAGGACGATGGCGAATTGCGCACACGCCAGGTGTGCCAGGCCGTCGCGACGCACCCGCGCACCAGCGACATCGTGTGGTTCAACCAGGCGCACCTGTTCCACGTTTCCGCGCTCGAGGCCAGCGTGCGCGAAGCGCTGCTGGCGATCGTGGAGGAAGAGGACTTGCCGCGCCATGTGTATTACGGCGACGGTTCGCCGATCGAAGATGCGGCCCTCGATGAAATCCGCGCCGTCTACGACAGCGTGACGGTACGCTTTCCCTGGCAGCGGGGCGACGTGCTCATGCTCGACAACATGCTGGCCGCGCATGGGCGCGCGCCGTTCACGGGACCGCGCCGCGTCGTCGTCGCCATGGCGCAAGGCCACGGCATCTGACGCCGTCCGCCAGCAGTCTTTCCGAATTTTTGATTCCTGTCCGGCCAGTCCGCAACTGGCCGCCGGATGAGCTTCGCTCATGAGGGTATTTGCATGACCAACGCCGTACAAACCAGCCGACAATTCGTCGACCTGCTGCGCCGCCGCGCCGCGCTGCATCCCGAACGCTCCGCGATTCAATTCCTGCTCGATGGCGAAACCATCGGCGAGGACATGAGCTACGCCGACCTCGACCGTCGCGCCCGCAAGCTGGCGGGCTATCTGCAGCGTCACGCCAAATCCGGCGACCGCGCCTTGCTGCTGTATCCGAGCGGTCCCGATTACGTGCTCGCCTTCTTCGCCTGCTTGTATGCCGGCATCATCGCCGTGCCTGCCTATCCGCCCGAACTCGCGCATCCGCAGCACCTGAAGCGGCTGCTGGCGATGCTGCAGGACTCCGCTCCGCGCCTGATCCTGACCGATAGCGCAGCGCTTGCCGGCCTCAAGCGTTCGCTGCCGGCCGACTGCGACGCCGGGGTGCTGGCGACCGATGCGATGCCGGACGATTGCCATGAAGACCAATGGCGGGAGGTCGAGATCCTGCCGGAGACGATCGCTTTCCTGCAATACACCTCCGGTTCGACCGCCGCGCCCAAGGGCGTGATGGTGAGCCACCGCAACCTGATCGCGAACGAACTCGCCTTGGCCGAAGGCTATGCGGTGAAAGAAGGCGTGGACAAGTGGGTGAGCTGGCTGCCGCTGTATCACGACATGGGCTTGATCTGCGCGCTGCTGCAACCGATCTTCAGCGGCGTCACGCTGGTGCTGATGTCGCCGCGCCATTTCCTCGAACGGCCGCTGCGCTGGCTGAAGGCGATTTCCGAACACAGGGCGACGATCAGCGGCGGGCCGGATTTCTCGTACCGCCTGTGCCTGGAGCGCGTGTCGGAATCCGCGACTGAGAAGCTCGATCTGTCGTCGTGGCGGCTGGCGTTCAACGGCGCAGAGCCGGTGCGCGAGACGACCTTCGGCCGGTTCGCCGAAAAGTTCGCGCCGGCCGGTTTCGGCGCGGATGCCTTGTACCCTTGCTACGGCCTGGCGGAAGCCACGGTCTTCGTCAGCGGCGGTGTGCGCGGCAACGGCATGATCGCTCATCGCTTCGATCCGGTCGCGCTCGGGCGCGGCGAAGTCGTGTTGCGGGAAGACGGCGTGAGCCTGGTTGCTTGCGGACGCATCTGGACCGATCACCGTGTGGAGATCGTCGATCCGGGCAAGGCGGCGCCATGCGCACCGGGAAGCATCGGCGAGATCTGGGTGCAAGGTCCGAGCGTCGCCGAAGGCTATTGGCGGAATCCGAAAGCCAGCGAAGCCGCCTATGCCGCGCGCCTGGAAGGCGATGCAAAACCGTGGCTGCGCACCGGCGATCTCGGTTTCCGGCATGAAGGCCAACTGTATATCGCCGGCCGTCTCAAGGATGTGATCATCCTGCGCGGGCAAAACATCTATCCGCAGGATATCGAGCAAACCGTCGAGGCGGCGGTGCCCGAAGTGCGCAAGGGGCGCGTTGCCGCCTTTCCGGTCGAGATCGACGGCCAGGAAGGCATAGGTGTCGCGGCCGAATTGCCTCGTGCCGTGCTGAAAAAACTAGACTCGTCCGCCATCTTCCGCGCGATCCACCGCGCGATCGCTTTCGATCATCAGGAGCCGGCCAGCGTGATCCTGCTGCTGCCGCCCGGCGAATTGCCCAAGACTTCCAGCGGCAAGCTGCAACGTGCGGCATGCCGGCTGGGGTGGCTCGATGGCAGCCTGCCGGTGGCCGCCGGTTTCCGCCGCGACCGCGATTGGCTGCTCGGCGCCGACTATGCCGCGCCGCGCGACGAGACGCAGGCGCGACTGGCATCGTTGTGGGCCGAAGTGCTCGGCGTGCCCCAAGTGGGCATCCACGACAACTTCTTCGAGCTCGGCGGGCATTCGCTGCTGGCGATTCGCCTGATCTCGCGCTTGCGGCAAACGTTCGGCGCGGATGTCGCGGTGCGCGCGCTGTTCGAAGCGCCGACCGTGGCGCAGCTGAGCGAACGGATCAAAGGCATGGCGGCGGCCGACGAATTGCCGCTTCTGCCCATGGCGCGCAACGGCAAGCTGCCGTTGTCGTTCGCGCAGCAGCGCTTGTGGTTCCTGCACCAGTTGGAACCGGACAGCGCCGCCTACAACCTTGCCGCGACGATCCGCCTGTCGGGAGCGCTCGATGTGCAAGCCGTGCATGCGGCATTCGGGCATCTGGTGCAGCGTCACGAGGCATTGCGCACCACGTTCCGGAGCGACAACGGCGAGCCGGTGCAGGCGATCGCGCCGGCGATGGACATCGATCTGCCGCTGATCGATCTCGCCGCGCTGGACGGCGCCGCGCGGAAAGACGCAGTGCAACGCGTCGCGGAATCGGAAGCCGCCAAGCCGTTCGATCTCGCGGCCGGCCCGTTGCTGCGGCTGGCCCTGCTCAAGCTGTCCGGCAGCGAGCATGTCCTGCTGATGACGATGCACCACATCGTGTCCGACGGCTGGTCGATGAGCGTGTTGCTGCGCGAATTCGCGGCCGGCTACGAAGCCCATGCGCGAGGACGAGCGATCGAGTTACCGCCGTTGACGATCCAGTATGCCGACTACGCGCAATGGCAGCGCCGCTGGTTGAGCGGCGACGTGCTGGAGAGGCAACTGGCTTACTGGAAGGAACAGCTCGGCGCCGAACACCCGGTGCTTGCATTGCCGGCCGACCGGCCGAGACCCGCCGTGCAAAGCCATCGCGGCGCGAGGCATCAAGTGAGGCTGCCTGCCGCGCTGACGGAAAAGCTTCAACGGCTCGGACGCCGGCAAGGCGCGACGCTGTTCATGACCTTGCTCGCGGCCTTCGATGTGCTGCTCTACCGTTTGTCGGGGCAGTCCGATATCCGTGTCGGCGTGCCGATCGCCGGACGCAACCGGCTGGAACTGGAAGGCTTGATCGGTTTCTTCGTCAACACGCAAGTCATGCGTGCCGTCGTCGATGGAAGGCAAAGTTTCGCCGACGTGCTGCGCCAGGTGCGCGAAGCGGCCTTGGGCGCGCAATCGCATCAGGACCTGCCTTTCGAGCAACTGGTGGAAGCCTTGCAACCGGAGCGCAGCCTCAGCCATTCGCCGTTGTGCCAGGTCAAGTTCGTGTTGCAGCAGCGCTGGACCGAGCTGGCCGATCTCTCCGGCCTCGAAGTTGAAGTCGATGCCGTCGACGAACGCCAGGCCCGTTTCGATCTCGCTCTCGACGTGACCGAGATCGACGGTGAACTCGCCTGCCTGTTCAACTACGCGACCGACCTGTTCGATGCCGCGACGATCGAGCGCTGGGCCGGCCATTGGCAGACCCTGCTTGCAGCCCTGGCCGAGACGCCGGAGAAGCCGATCGCGGAGTTGCCGCTGTTGAACGAGGGCGAGCGGGCGCGTTTGCGGGAACTGTGGCATGGGCCGGCCGATGCCACGGCGTTCCAACCCGTGCATGCTCGCATCGCGGCGCAGGCGAGGCGCCGGCCGCATGCCGTCGCGCTGGTGTCCGAAGGCATCCGTCTGAGCTACGCCGAACTCGATAGCCGATCGAACCGTGTCGCGCAATATCTGGCGGAACATGGCATCGAACCGGAAAGCCGCGTGGCCGTCTGCCTGCCGCGCTCGGTGGATCTGGTCGTCGCCGTCCTCGGCATTCTGAAGGCCGGCGCCGCCTACGTGCCGCTCGATCCGAGATGGCCGATCGAACGCCGGCAATATCAATTGGCCGATAGCGGCGCATCGCTCGTGATCGGCGACGCGGACGGCGTTGCGGGGCGGAGGATTGCGCCGCTCGATCTTGCCGATGCCGAATTGGCGCGCTATACCGATGCGCCGTTGCCGGAGCGCGCCGGCGCGCGGCATGCCGCCTACGTGATCTATACATCGGGCTCGACCGGACGGCCGAAAGGCGTGGTGATCGATCACGGCGCGTTCGCCAATTACCTGTCCGGCGTGTCGGCGCGCCTGCCGCTTGACGAGATCGACAGCATGGCCTTCGTTTCCACCGTCGCGGCGGACTTGGGTCATACCGTATTGTTCGGCGCATTGGCGAACGGCTGCGCGCTGCACCTGATCGCGGAGGAACGCGCATTCGATCCGGACCGCTTCGGCGAATACATGGCGGAACATCGCATCGATGCGCTCAAGATCGTTCCCAGTCATTTGAACGGCCTGCTGCAGGCGGCCGACCCGGCGCGAGCGCTGCCGCGCCGCTGCCTGATCGTCGGCGGCGAAGCAACGAGCTGGACCCAGGTCGAGACGATCGAACGTCTCGCGCCCGACTGCCGCATCGTCAACCACTACGGCCCGACCGAGACAACCGTGGGCGTGCTGACATATGCGCATGACAATGCACATCGTCCCGCCGGCCGCAATTTGCCACTAGGCCGTCCGCTCGCGAACACCCGCGTTTGCGTGCTCGACGAGGAATTGAGTCCGGTGCCGGAAGGCGTGCCCGGCGAGGTCTATGTCGGCGGCGCGCAATTGGCGCGCGGCTATCTCGGCCGTCCCGACCTGACGGCCGAGCGCTTCATTCCCGATCCGTTCGGCGAACCGGGATCACGTCTTTATCGCACCGGCGACGCCGCGCGCATTCTGCCGGACGGCAGCCTCGAATATCTCGGCCGCCGCGACGATCAGGTGAAGATTCGCGGCTACCGTGTCGAACCGGGCGAGATCGCCGCGCAATTGAAGGCCGGGAAAGGTGTCGCGGATGCCGCGGTCGTGCTCGATACGACAGGCGGGTCCGCGCGGCTGATCGGTTACGTGGTTGCGCCAGCAACCCGGGATTTGCAGGCGCTGAAGGACGAACTGGCGCGGCGGCTGCCCGACTACATGGTGCCGTCCGTTCTGGTGCGCCTCGACCGGCTGCCGCTGACGGCCAACGGCAAGCTCGATCGCAAGGCGCTGCCGCAGGGCGATGCCGCGAGCGCCAAGGAAAAGGACGCGGCGTTCGTGGCGCCGCGCAGCGAGATCGAACGCGCGCTCGCCGCGATCTGGCAAGAGGTGCTGAAGCGCGATAGCGTCGGCATCCACGACAATTTCTTCACCCTCGGCGGCGATTCGATCCTGTCCCTGCAGATCATCGCCAGGGCGCGCGCCAAGGGGCTCAAGCTGTTGCCGAAGCAGGTGTTCGAGCAACAGACCATCGCCGGGCTTGCGCGATTGCTCGACAAGAATGCGGCGGACAAGAGCGCCGCGGCGAACGCGACGGGCAATGAGGCGAACGCGGTATTGCCGCTGAAGCCGGTCGCCCGAGAAGGTCGTTTGCCGCTGTCGTTCGCCCAGCAGCGCCTGTGGTTCCTGCATCGCCTGGAACCGGACAGCGCCGCCTACAACGTGCCGGCTCTGTTGCGCTTTTCCGGTGCATTGAACACGGCGGCGTTGAAAGCCGCCTTCGACGCGCTGATCATGCGGCATGAAACCTTGCGCACCACGTTCAAGGAGATCGACGGCGTCGCCGTGCAGGAGATAGCGCCGCATGCCGAGGCGGCATTGCCGGTGATCGATCTCACATCGTTGTCCGGCGAGGCCCAGGCCGCCGAAGCGCAGAGGCTCGCGGCCGACGATGCGGCAATGCCCTTCGATCTGGCGGCAGGGCCGTTGCTGCGAATGACTTTGCTCAAGCTAGCCGAGACCGAGCATGTGCTGCTGCTGTCGCTGCATCACATCGTGTCGGACGGTTGGTCGCTCAATGTGCTGGTGCGCGAGTTTGCCGCGCTGTATGCCGCATCCCGCGCCGGGACTTCGAATCCCTTGCCGCCGTTGCCGGTCCAGTACGCCGATTTCGCGGCCTGGCAGCGCGCCGCTCTGACCGGCGCGGCGCTCGAACGCGACCTCGCTTATTGGAGGGCGCAATTGGGCGAGGAGCAACCGGTGCTGGAATTGCCGACCGACCGGCCGCGCCCGGCCGTCGCGCGTCCCGATGGCGCGAAGCATCGCTTCACGCTCGATGCATCGCTGGCCTCGGCTTTGCGCACGCTGTCGCGCGACCGCGGGACGACGCTGTTCATGACGCTGAAAGCCGCCTTCGACGTGTTGCTGTATCGCTTGTCGGGCCAGCGCGATATCCGCGTCGGCGTGCCGATCGCCAACCGCAATCGGGTCGAGCTCGAAGGCCTGATCGGCTTTTTCGTCAATACGCAAGTGTTGCGCAGCCAGGTTGACGGCCGCGCGGCGTTCACCGGCTTGCTCGAGCAAGTGAAAGAGGCCGCGCTTGGCGCGCAGGCGCATCAGGATTTGCCGTTCGAGCAATTGGTCGATGCCTTGCAGCCGGAACGCGACTTGTCGCGCTCGCCGCTGTTCCAGGTGATGTTCAATGTGCAGCGGCCCGATTTTTCCGCCTTGAGCGGGATTCCGGATTTGAGGCTGGAAGCGCATGCGCGCGACAACGGCACGACGCAGTTCGATCTGTCGGTCGATATCAAGGAAGTGGCGGACGAGCTCGATGCGACGATCGCCTACCGCACGGACTTGTTCGATGCGGCGACGATCGAACGCATCGCCGGGTACTACCGCAACCTGCTGCGCGCCATCGCGGCGCGGCCGGACATGCGGATCGGCGAGATGCCGCTGCTGAATGCCGACGAATGGCAACGGGTGACGCGCGACTGGAATGCGACCGCGGTCGTTTATCCGGATGCGCGCCCGGTACACGAATCGATCGCCCGGCAAGCTGCCATGACGCCCGACGCCATCGCCCTCGTGTCCGTCGAACAGCGCCTGACGTATCGCGAGCTCGATGCCGCCGCCAACCGCCTTGCGCACCGTTTGCTCGCTTCCGGCGTCCAGCGCGACTGCCTGGTCGGCGTCTGCGCCGAGCGCTCGCCCGAGATGACGATCGCCTTGCTCGCCGTCCTCAAGACGGGCGCCGCCTATGTCCCGCTCGATCCCGATTACCCGCCATCGCGCCTGGCTTACATGCTTGCCGACGCCGGCATCCATGCGCTGCTTACGCAAGAAGCTGCATGGTCGCGCCTGGCCTTGACCGCGCCCGGCGTGCACGTCCTGCCGCTGGACCGGCGCGCCGATGCCGGGTTCCCGGCCACCGATCCCGGTATCGCCGTCCATCCGCAGCAGCTGGCTTATACGATCTACACCTCCGGCTCGACCGGCCGGCCGAAAGGCGCCGGCGTGCCGCATGCCGGCTTGACCAACCGCTTGCTATGGATGCAAGACGCTTATCGCCTGACGGCCAATGATCGCGTTTTGCAAAAGACCCCGTTCGGTTTCGACGTGTCGGTCTGGGAATTCTTCTGGCCCTTGATGACGGGCGCCACGCTCGTCATGGCGGCGCCGGGCGACCACAAGGATCCGGCCAGGCTGGTCGAACTGATCCAACGCCATGGCATCACGACGCTGCACTTCGTGCCGTCGATGCTGCAAGCCTTCGTCGAGCATGGCGGCCTGCCGCGGTGCGCGTCGCTCAGGCAAGTGCTGGCCAGCGGCGAAGCCTTGCCGGCCGAGCTGCGGCAGCGCTTCATGCGCCAATCCCAGGCAGCCTTGCGCAACCTGTACGGCCCGACTGAAGCATCCATCGATGTCACGGCCTGGACCTGCACGGAAGGCGACATCAAGACCGTGCCGATCGGCCGCCCGATCGCCAATACGCAGCTGTACGTGCTCGATGGCGACTTGAACCCGGTACCGGTCGGCGTGGCCGGAGAGTTGTACATCGGCGGCGTTCAACTGGCGCGCGGCTATCTCGGCCGCCCCGGCCTCACGGCCGAGCGCTTCGTGCCCGATCCGTTCGGGCGAGCGGGCGGACGCCTGTATCGCACCGGCGACGTGGCGCGCTGGAGGAGCGATGGCGCGATCGAATACCTGGGCCGGACCGATCACCAGGTCAAGATCCGCGGCGTGCGCATCGAACTCGGTGAAATCGAAGCCACGTTGCTCGCCCACCCGGCGGTGCGCGAAGCCGTCGTCATCGCCAGGGAAGAGAAGGCGGGGGACAAACGATTGGTGGCGTATGTCACCACCAAGCAAGCCGTGACCGTGGAAGCGCTCAGGACGCATGTGCAGCATGAATTGGCGGCAGCGATGGTGCCGGCGGCGTTCGTCTTCCTGGAAGCCTTGCCGCTCAATCCGAACGGCAAGCTCGACCGCAAAGCCTTGCCGGCGCCGGAGTACGGCAATCAGGCAAAGCGGTACGTGGCGCCGAGGAGCGAGGCCGAACAGGCCCTGGTCCGGATCTGGGGCGAAGTGCTCGGCATCGGGCAAGTCGGCATCCATGACAACTTCTTCGCGCTCGGCGGCGATTCCATCCTCGCGCTGCAAATGGTGAGCCGCGCGCGACAAGCCGGCCTTGCCGTCACGCCGAAGGATCTGTTCCAGCATCAGACGGTCGCCATGCTGGCATTGGTCGCCCGTCTGGACGACACGCACATCGAGCAGGGGCCGGCGAGCGGCGAGGTGCCATTGACGCCGATCCAGTCGTGGTTCTTCCGCCAGCGACAGCCGCAGCCGCACCATTGGAACCAGGCGGTGCTGCTGGAAACGACGCAACCGCTCGATCCCGGGCATCTGGAAGCGGCCTTGCATGCGCTCGTGCGGCAGCATGACAGCCTGCGCCTGCGTTTCGAGCGCGACGCCGACGGCAATTGGCGACAGCGCTATACCGAGCAAGGAACTCACGTCGCCCTGCAAACGATCGAACTCGGCAATGCCGGCCGAACCGATCTTGCCGCCGCATGCACGCGTATCCAAGCCGGCTTGGATCTGGCGCAAGGACCGTTGCTGGCGGCGGGACATCTGCGCTTGGACAAGGGCGAGGAACGCTTGCTGATCGCGATCCATCACCTGGTCGTCGACGGCGTGTCGTGGCGCGTGCTGCTGGAAGATTTGCACACCGCCTACCGGCAAATCAGCGCCGGCGAGCCGGCGCGGCTTCCGCCCAAGACCAGTTCCTACCAGGCATGGTCCGAACGGCTGAGAACCTACGCGGCAAGCGAAACCCTGCAACAGGAACTCGCTTGGTGGCAGCGAGCCCTGCGACCGATGCCGCTGCCGGCAATCGATCCGAATGGCGACAACCGTGCCGGCACGGCGCAACGGATCGAGATCCATCTGTCCGCCGAACGCACGCGGCAATTGCTGCAAGACGCGCCCTCGGCCTATCGCACCCGGATCAACGACCTGCTGCTGGCGGCATTGGCCGAAACCTTGTGCGATTGGAGCGGAGCGGACCATGCGCTGATCGAATTGGAAGGCCACGGACGCGAAGATTTGTTCGACGGCATCGATCTGTCGCGCAGCGTCGGCTGGTTCACCTCGCGCTTCCCGGTCTGCCTTTCGATATCCGCGGGACCGCAAGCCGATCTCGGCGCGACGATCAAGACGGTGAAGGAGCAGCTGCGCGCGATTCCCAACAAGGGTATCGGCTGGGGCGTGCTGGAAACGCTGGAGGACGAAGAGGCGCGGGCCGCAGTGCGAGCCTTGCCGCAGCCGCAAGTCAGCTTCAACTACCTCGGACAGCTCGATGCCGGTTTCGGCGACCTGTTCCGCCTGGCGCGCGAAGACGCGGGCGAATCGTTCGGCTCCTTGTCGCATCGCAGCCATTGGCTGGCGGTCAACGGCCATGTCGCCAACGACATGCTGGCCATGAGCTGGACCTACAGCCCGGCCATCCATACGCAAGAACAAATCCGACAGCTGGCGCATGCCTATCGCGACGCGCTGGAGGCGGTCATCGATCACTGCCTGCGCACGGACGGCGACGTGACGCCATCCGATTTCCCGGACATCGACATCGGCCAGGCCGATCTCGACCGCTTCCTGGAGGAGATTCTGTAATGACAAATACGAATGCGAATTTCCGCACCAAGCAAAACATCGAAGCCATCAGCTATTTGTCTCCACTGCAGCAAGGCTTGCTCGCGCATGCATTGCAGGAGGGAAGGGCCGACCCTTATTTCTACCAATCGACCTTCGACATCGACGGCGCGCTCGACGTGGCGGCCTTCCGGCAGGCGTGGGACGAGGTCGTGGCGAAGTATCCGGTGTTGCGCACCGATTACCGCTGGGAAGAAATCGCCAGGCCGGTGCAGATCGTCTATCGCACAGGCAGCGCGGAATGCGGATTGTTCGACTGGCGCGACCGCTCGGCGGGCGAGCAGGACCGGGCCATCGCGGAACTGTTGGCCGAAGAACGGGCAAACGGTTTCGATTTCAAGCGCGCCGCCGACAACCGCCTGCGCCTGGTACGGCTGGCCGACGATCGCCATTGCTTCATCTGGAGCTATCACCACATCACGCTCGACGGCTGGAGCCTCGCGCTGATTCTGCGCGATGTGCTCGCCGCCTATCGCGCTATCGCGCAAGGGGCAGCGCCGCGGCTTTCGTCGGCGCGGCCTTACCGCGACTATCTCCAATGGCTGCAACGGCAAGACCTGGATGCCGGACGCGATTACTGGCGCCGCGCGCTGGCCGGCTTTGCCGAAGCCACGCCCTTGCCGCTGGCGCTGCAATCGTTGCCGCAATCCGGCGCGAAAGCGCGCTTCGCCGAACAGAGTCTCCACTTGTCCGCCGACGAAACCGCGGCCTTGCGCCGCTTCGCCACGACCCACCGGCTCACCTTGAACACGGTGGTGCAAGGCGCCTGGGCCATCCTGCTCGGACGCCATGCTCGCGCGGATGAAGTGATGTTCGGCTGCACGGTATCCGGCCGGCCCGCCGATCTGCCCGGCGTCGAAGAAATGGCCGGACTGTTCATCAATACCCAGCCGCTGCGCGTGGCCATGCCGGCGGCGCAGCCGGTCTCGGCCTGGTTGCGGCAATTGCAGCAGCAAGCCGCCGAGCAGCGTCAATTCGATTACATGCCGCTCGCCGAAGTGCAAGGCTTGAGCGGCACGTCGTCGGCTCAAGGTCAAGGATTGTTCGACAGCATCGTCGTTTTCGAAAACTATCCGATCGACGCTTCGCTGGCGGCGGGAAGCGGTGCGAGCGGCGCAATCCGCCTGCGTCATGTCCGGCGCGGCCAGCGCGTGGAGCAAGACGGCGTGGCCTATACCTCGGGTCGCAACAATTATCCGCTCAGCCTGATCGTCAAGGACGGCGAGCGGATGGAATTGCTGCTAGCCTACGACTGCACTCGTCTCGCGCACCGCACGGTCGGCGGCATGCTGGGCCAGCTTCGTACCTTGCTGCAAGCGTTTTGCGCGCGTCCTGACGCGCTATTGTCGTCGCTTTCCTTGTGCAGCGACGAAGAACGCAGCCGCATCATCGGCGAATGGAGTGTTGCCGGCGAGGCCGGCGCCTTCCGCAGCATTCCGGCGCGGATCGCCGCGCATGCCGCCGCAACGCCGGACGCTGTCGCACTGCGCTATGAAGACCGGCAACTGACATATCGCGAGCTCGACCGGCAATCGAACCGCATCGCGCAGTATCTGGCAGAGCACGGCGTGAAGCCGGAGCTCCGCGTCGCCATCTGCCTGCCGCGCTCGCTCGACCTGGTGGTCGCGCTGGTCGGCATTCTGAAGGCAGGCGGCGTTGCCGTTCCCCTCGACCCGAAGATGCCGGCCGAGCGCCTGGCGTATCAGCTCGCCGATTCGAAGGCGGGGCTGGCAATCGGCCTGGCGGGGACGGTTCCGGCGGGGCAGGGACGGTGGCTCGATCCGAACGATCCCGATCTCGCCCGTTACACCGACGCTCCTTTGCCGGAACGTATCGGACCGTTGCATGCCGCCTATGTGATTTATACCTCCGGTTCCACGGGGCAGCCGAAGGGCGTCGTCATCGGTCACGGCGCGCTGTCGAATTACGTCGCCGCCGTGCGCCGCCGCTTGCCCGAAAGCGAGATCGGCAGCATGGCCTGGGTCTCGACCGTCGCCGCCGATCTCGGGCACACCGTCTTGTTCGGCGCATTGGCCGCCGGCAAGTGCCTGCATGTGATCTCCGAAGAGCGTGCCTTCGATCCGGACCGCTTCGCCGAATACATGGCGGCGCATCGCATCGACGCGATGAAGATCGTGCCCAGCCATCTGACCGGCTTGATGCAGGCGGCCGATCCGGCGCAAGCGTTGCCGAAACGCTGCCTGATCGTCGGCGGCGAGGCGACGAGCTGGGCCCTGGTGGAACGGTTGCGTGTGCTGGCTCCGGAGTGCCGCTTGATCAACCACTATGGTCCGACCGAAACCACGGTCGGCGTGCTGACCTACGAACATGAGGCTCACGCGGAAGCAAACCGCCCGGACAGCCGCAATCTGCCGCTCGGCAAGCCGCTCGCGAACAATTGCATTCATGTGCTCGATGCGCATTTGAATCCGGTGCCGCCAGGCGTGCCCGGCGAAGTCTATGTCGGCGGCGCGCAATTGGCGCGCGGCTATCTCGAACGCCCCGACCTGACGGCCGAGCGCTTCATTCCCGATCCCTTCGGCGCCCCCGGAGCACGGCTTTACCGCACCGGCGACATCGCGCGCGTTCTGGCGGACGGCAATCTCGAATATCTCGACCGCGGCGACAATCAGGTGAAGATTCGCGGCTACCGCGTCGAGCCGGGCGAGATCGCGGCCCAGTTGAAGCTGGAGCCGGATGTGTCCGATGCGGTGGTCGTGCTATCGAAGACCGGCGAATCGGCGCGTCTCGTCGGCTATGTGCTGGCGACGCCGGAATGCGATCTCGCCGCCGTCAAGGAGCGCCTGGCGGCACGTCTGCCGGATTACATGGTGCCGTCGGCGCTGGTGCGCCTGGAACGATGGCCGCTCACATCCAACGGAAAGCTGGATCGCCGCGCCTTGCCGGGGCCGGACGCCCGGATGCCCGGCCGCGTCGGGAAAGCTGCGCCGCGCAACGAGATCGAAGCGACGCTTGCGGCCGTCTGGCAGGAAGTCCTGAAGCTGGAGATCGTAGGCATCCACGACAGCTTTTTCTCGCTCGGCGGCGACTCGATCCTGTCGCTGCAAGTGATCGCGAAGGCGCGCGCGAAAGGCTTGAAACTGACGCCCAAGCAGATGTTCGACAAACCGACGATCGCGGAAGCGGCGCAGGTTGCCCTGCCCATCGCCGGCAAGGCCAAGGCGCCCGTCGCCGAAGCCGGCGGCGAGGTGCCGCTGACGCCGATCCAGTCGTGGTTCTTCGAGCAAAAGCTGGCAGAGCCGCACCATTGGAACCAATCGGTCTTGCTCGCGGCGACGGAAGCCTTGGACAGCGCCTGCCTTGACGCCGCGCTGCAAGCGCTGGTGCGGCACCATGACGCCTTGCGCCTGCGCTTCACAGACAGCGGCGGCGCGGTGCGGCAAACGCATGCGGCGCAAGAAACGCATGTCTTGTTGCAAACCATCGATCTGCCGCAAGCTTCCGAAGCCGAGCAGGCGCGGGCCATCGCCGCGGCATGCACCGGCGTCCAAGCGGGTCTGAATATCGCGCGCGGTCCTTTGCTTGCCGCCGCGCATCTGCGTCTGGCTTCCGGCGGCGAGCGCGTGCTGATCGCGATTCATCATCTGGCGGTAGACGGCGTGTCGTGGCGCATCCTGCTGGAAGACTTGCAAACCGCCTATCGCCATTTGCGGAACGGGCAGGCGGTCTCGTTGCCGGCCGGGGCCAGTTCCTGGCAGGCATGGGCGGCGAAACTGCATGCCTATGCGCTGAGCCCGGCATTGCAATCGGAACTCGGTTTCTGGAAGACCGCGTTGCAACCGATGACGCTGCCATGCACGAATCCGCAAGGCGAGAACACCGTCGGCAGCGCCCGGCGTATCGAATTGAGTTTGTCCGCCGACGAAACACGGCAATTGCTGCGACGCGCGCCGGCTGCCTATCGCGCCCGGATCGACGATTTGCTGCTCGCGGCGCTCGCGCAAACGCTGTGCCGCTGGAGCGGCAGCGCACACGCCTTGATCGAACTGGAAGGCCACGGCCGCGAAGACCTGTTCGACGATGTCGACGCCAGCCGCACCGTCGGCTGGTTCACGACGCGGTTCCCGATATGCCTGACCCCGGCGCGGGAACCGGCAGCCGCGATCAAGTCGGTGAAAGAGCAATTGCGCGCGGTGCCGCGGAAGGGCATCGGTTTCGGACTGTTGAAATATCTCGGCGATGCCCGATCGCGTGCGGCGCTCGATGCCTTGCCGCAGCCGCAACTCAGCTTCAATTACCTCGGCCAGTTCGACGATGCCCAGGCGGATAGCGTGTTCATGCTCGCGCCCGAAAGCACCGGGAACGACCGCGCCGCCGCCAACCGGCGCAGCCATCGTCTGGATGTCGTCGGCCGCGTCGTCGGGGGCGTGCTGACCATGAGCTGGACCTACAGCCCCCACATCCACGACGCTGCCGAGATCGAGCGCGTGGCGCGGGATTACCTCGCGCACCTGCGTGCCTTGATCGCGCATTGCCTGTGCGCTGCGGGCGGCGCGACGCCGTCCGATTTCCCGCTCGCGAATATCACGCAGGCGGAACTCGACCGGTTGCCGGTGAAGGCGATCGAGGATATCTATCCGCTCGCGCCGATGCAGCAGGGCATGCTGTTCCACAGCCTGTATGCGCCGGATCAGGACGTCTATGTCAATCAAATGCATTGCACGCTGTCCGGCACGCTCGCGCTCGATGTGTTCCGGTCGGCCTGGGAAGCGGCGCTCGGAGAACATGCGATTCTGCGCACGAGCTTGCTGTCCGAACGCGAAGGCGATGCCTTGCAAATCGTCTGGCGCGAGGCGGCGCTGCCGTGCACCGTGCTCGACTGGCGGCGGCTTCCTTCCGATCGGCATGATGCGAGGCTGGCGGAATTCCTTGCCCGGGATCGTGCGCGCGGTTTCGACCTTGCGCAAGCGCCGTTGATGCGTATCGCGTTGATCGTTCGTCATGACGGCGCGACCGAGTTCGTCTGGACCAAGCACCATCTTCTGCTCGACGGCTGGAGTTCGGCACGCCTGCTCAACGAAGTGTTGTCGCGTTACTTCGCGATGCTCGACGGTCAAGGCATGGAGCGGACGAATGCGGCTCAGGGCCGTTACCGCGATTACGTGGAATGGGTGATGCGTCAGCCGCAGGATGCTCCGGAACGCTTCTGGCGCGAGACGCTGGCAGGTTTGTCCGGACCCTTGCGTCTGGCCGATGCCGTTGCGCGTCCGCAGGCGCCGCAGCGCGGGCACGGCGAGCAAGTGCTATACCTGTCCGCCGACCTCACCGGCGCGCTGCAACGGCTCGCGCAACGGCAACAGGTTACGCTCAACACCGTGCTGCAGGCCGCGTGGGCCATCCTGCTGTCGCGCTACGGCGGGCGCCGCGACGTCGTGTTCGGCGTGACGGTCGCCGGACGTTCGGCGGAGGTGCCGGGTATCGACGACATGCTCGGCCTGTTCATCAACACGCTGCCGATGTTCCAGCAACTCGAACCCTCGCAAGATATCGGCGCCTGGCTGCGGGAACTGCAACGCGCCAATGCCGATTTGCGGCAATACGAAGCGACGCCGCTGGCCGATATCCAGCGCTGGAACAATGCCGGCGGCGGCAGCCCTTTGTTCGACACCTTGCTCGTCTTCGAAAACTATCCTGTCGATGCGGCGTTGCGCGAGCGCCGTGCCCGGTTGGCGGTCGACAACGTGCGCTCGCATAACCTGACGAGTTATCCGCTGACGTTGACCGTCGTGCCGGGTGAGCGGCTGCGCATCGATTTCATCCATGACCGTGCGTATTTCGACGACGCTACGGTGGAGCGGTTGCAAACGCATGTCCGCCGCGTGCTGGAAAGCTTGGCCGATGGAGCCGATACCCGCATCGCCGATGTGGCGCTGCTGGACGACGCGGAATGGCGCCGCATAACCCAAGATTGGCAAGGCAGGGATTCCGCCGCCATCGCGTATCCGCACGCAGACCCGGTGCATGCACTGTTTGCCCGCCAGGCTGCCGCCACGCCCGATGCGATAGCGGTCGTGTGCGGCGAGCAAACGCTGTCCTACCGCGATCTCAACATGGCCGCCAACCGTCTGGCGCATCGCCTGCTGGAGCTGGGCGTGCGGCCTGACGAACGGGTCGCCATTTTCCTGGAACGCGGCATCGAGCTGGTCACCGCCCTGCTGGGCGTGCTCAAGGCCGGCGCGGGCTATGTCCCGCTCGACCCGGCCTATCCGGCCGACCGCCTGGCCTGGATGCTTGAAGACAGCGCCCCCAAGGCACTCATCACGCGCACGAATCTGCGCCACAGCCTGCCGCCAGCCGGCATGCCGGTGCTGCTGCTCGATGACGATCAGACCCTGGCCAACCAGCCGGACCACAACCCCGATCCTGCGGCGCTGGGCCTGGCGCCGCACCACCTGGCCTATGTCATCTATACCTCCGGCTCGACCGGCCGGCCCAAGGGCGTGATGGTCGAACACCGCAACGTCACGCGGCTCTTGTCGGCCACGGAGGCCTGGTTCGGCTTTGGCGCTCATGACGTGTGGACGCTGTTCCACTCCTACGCATTCGACTTCTCGGTGTGGGAGATCTGGGGTGCGCTGGCCTACGGCGGCAAGCTGGTGGTGGTGCCGGCATCGTGCGCGCGCTCGGCGGAAGACTTCTATGCGCTGTTGTGCCGCGAACGGGTCACGGTGCTCAACCAGACGCCGAGCGCCTTCCGCGCGCTGGTCGCGGCCCAGGCGCAAAGCGCCGAGCAGCATGCGCTGCGGTACGTCATCTTCGGCGGCGAAGCACTGGAGCCGCATACGCTCACGCCGTGGATCGAACGCAACGATCCGGAGCGCACGCAACTGATCAACATGTACGGCATCACCGAAATCACGGTGCATGCGACCTATCGCCGGATGCGGCGGGAAGACATCGGGCAAGCCAACGCCAGCATGGTGGGCAGGCCGATTCCGGACCTGCGGATCTACATTCTCGACGCGCAACGGCAACCGGTGCCGATCGGCGTGACGGGCGAACTGTACGTGGGCGGCGCCGGCGTGGCGCGCGGCTATCTGAACCGTCCGGAACTGACGGCGGAACGCTTCGTCCCCGACCCGCTCGGCGGCGATCCGCAGGCGCGACTGTACAAGACGGGCGACCTGGGGCGGTGGACGGCGCAAGGCGACATCGAGTACCTGGGACGCAACGACTTCCAGGTCAAGATCCGGGGTTTCCGTATCGAACTCGGCGAGATCGAGGCCAAGCTGGCGGCTTGTCCCGGGGTACAGGATGCGGTGGTGATTGCGCGGGAAGACCGTCCTGGCGACAAGCGCCTGGTGGCGTACTACCGGGGCGAGGAGATGCCCTCGACGCAACTGCGGGAGCAACTCGCGGCAAGCCTTGCCGAGTACATGATGCCGGGAGCATTCGTGCGGATGGAGAGTTGGCCGTTGACGCCGAACGGCAAGCTCGATCGCAAGGCTTTGCCGGTACCGGAATATGGCGGTGAGGCCCAAGCTTACGTGGCGCCGCGCAACGAAACCGAAACCACCCTGGCGAAGATCTGGTGCGAAGTGCTCGGCATCGAGCGGGTCGGCATCCACGACAACTTTTTCGCGCTCGGCGGCCATTCGTTGCTGGTGATGCAGGTCGCATCCCGGGCATCGATCGCTTTCGGCAGGAAGCTCGCGCTCGCCGCCGTGTTCCAGCAACCGACGATCGCGGAACTGTCCGCGGCGATTTCGCGCGAGACGCATTCCGCTTCCACCGAAGCATCGCTGATGGCGGACCTGCTCAACGAATTGGAATGATCATGGAAACGAACAAGAATCCGTCCGGGAGCGGACAAGACATGCTCGCGATCGCACGCCGCTTGGCCGGCCTGCCGGCCGACAAGCGTGCAATCTTCCGTCAGCGTTTGCGCGAGAGCGGCATCGATTTTTCCGGATTGCCGATCGTGCCGCTGTCCGAGCGCCCGGCATCGATTCCGCTGTCGTTCGCGCAGCAACGCTTGTGGTTCCTGCATCAGTTGGAGCCGGGCAGCGCCGCCTACAACATTCCGACGGCGCTCAAGCTTGAAGGCCGACTCGATAACGCGGCGCTGGAATCCGCCTTCAAGGCGGTGATCGCGCGCCACGAATCCTTGCGTACGGTGTTCCGCGAAATCGACGGCAAGGCCGAGCAGCTTGTCTTGCCCGCTATCGACTTTCGCTTGCCGGTCATCGATCTGAGCGGCTTGCCTTGCGATGAGCGGGAAGCCGAAGCGTTGCGTCTGGCGCGGACCGATGCGGTGAGGCCGTTCGATCTCGGCGCCGGACCGCTGATGCGGGCTGCCTTGCTGAAGCTGGCGGATACCGAACATATCCTGGCCGTGACGATGCATCACATCGTTTCCGACGGCTGGTCGATGAATGTCCTGTTGCGGGAACTCGGCGCGCATTACGCGGGCAAGGTTGCCGATCTTCGGCCCCTAGCGATTCAGTATGCGGACTTCGCGCTCTGGCAACAGGAATGGTTGACGAGCGACGTCCTGGCGGCGCAGCTGGATTATTGGAAAGCGCAACTGGGCAATGAGCATCCGGTGCTCGAATTGCCGGCCGACCGGCCGCGTCCGTTGGCGCAAAGCGGCCGCGGCGCCAAGCTGCGCTTCACGTTGAGCGAGGCATTGACCGCAGGATTGCGTCAATATGCGAAGGAACAGGGCGCGACGCTGTTCATGACGACGCTGGCGGCGTTCAGCGTGCTGCTGCATCGCTTGTCCGGCCAGAACGATATCCGTATCGGCGTGCCGATCGCCAACCGCAACCGTATCGAAACGGAAAATGTGATCGGCTTCTTCGTCAATACGCAGGTGTTACGTGCGCAACCCGATGCGCGCATGAGCTTTGTCGAACTGCTGGCGCGCGTCAAGGAAGCGGCGCTCGGTGCGCAAGCGCACCAGGATCTGCCGTTCGAGCAACTGGTGGAAGCCTTGCAGCCGGAGCGTAATCTCTCGCATTCGCCCTTGTTCCAGGCCATGTTCAATCTGCAGACGTCGCGCCTGGACAGCGACAGCCGCATGGGAGACATGCGAGTGCAAGCGCTGCCGCAAGACAGCGGAGCGGCGCAATTCGACCTGTCGCTCGATATCGTCGAGCGGCAAGGCAGGCTGGAAGCGGCCCTGACCTACAGCACCGATCTGTTCGAGGCCGCGACGGTCGAACGTTTCGCCGGCTATTACACGAACCTGCTCGACGCCATCGTCGCCGCACCGCATGCCCGCATCGGGCAGCTGCCGATGCTCGGCCGGGATGAATACCATCAGCTCACGTCCGGCTGGGGCGTTGCCGCTTCCGTATCGGAGCCGTTCATCGCCGTCCATGCGCAATTCGAGGCCCAGGCCAGAACCACGCCCGATGCCATTGCCCTGGTCTATGACGACGCCGAATTCACGTATGCCGAGCTCAATGCCCAAGCCAATCGCCTGGCGCATCGTCTGATCGCCGCAGGCATCGGCGCCGATGCCAGAGCCGGCGTCTGCATCGAACGCTCGCCAGCCATGATCGTCGCCTTGCTGGCGATCCTGAAAGCTGGCGGCGCCTACGTGCCGCTCGATCCGAATTACCCGGCGG
>DASPLX010000014.1:0-59570 GCA_035627375.1 Paucimonas sp.
AAGATGCTCGGCGGCGGCATGCGCCAGGCCGGCCTGCTGGCGGCGGCCGGCATCCACGCGCTCGAACATCACGTGCACCGCCTGGCCGACGATCACGCGCTGGCCGCCGAGCTGGCCCGCCAGCTGCGGGAGGTCGCCGCCGGCCATCGCCGGCTCGCCGGGCAGGCGACGGTGCACGAGGCGCAGACCAACATGGTGTTCATGGACGTCGACGCCGAGCTGGCCGATGCCTTCGTCGCGCATCTGAAGGCGAACGACGTGCGCGTCACGGCCGGCACGCAACGCAGCGGCGACCGCATGGTCAAGCGTATCCGCTGGGTCACGCATCTCGACGTCGGGCGCGAAGACGTACGGCACGCGATGGAGATCATCGCGAAATTTTGAACGGCCGCCGGCCCCGGACACATCGCGCGCCGGTTTCGACACGTGCCGGCCATTCGCATATTGATGTAAAGTCACGCGCATCCGTTTGCCCGTGCCGATCCGATACCCGAAAGGAAGCGTCATGCACCGTTCCCTCTTGCAAGCCGCCCGCGTGTCCGCGCTGGCCGCCGCCCTCTTGCCGTTGCCGGCGGCCGCCTCGCTCGACGAATTGAACAACGAGGTCGCCGCCGCCGAGCGCGCCTTCGCCAGGACCATGGCCGATCGCGATCATGCGGCTTTCGCTTCTTTCCTGGCGCCCGAGGCGATCTTCTTTTCGCGCGCCAAGGTATTGCGCGGCAAGGAAGAAGTCGCGGCCGGCTGGAAGCGCTTCTACGAGGGAGCAGCCGCGCCGTTCTCCTGGGAACCGGACCTGACCGAAGTGCTCGCCTCCGGCGATCTCGCGCTGTCCAGCGGCCCGGTGCGCGATCCGCAGGGAAAGCAGATCGGCCGCTTCAATTCGATCTGGAAGCGCGACGCGTCGGGCAAGTGGCGCGTCGTGTTCGACAAGGGCGAGCAGCCCTGCGATTGCGCCAAGCCCTGACGAGGTACCGGCATGCGCGCCTTTCTTCTTGCTCTCTCCGCGTTCGCTTTGCTGGCCGGCTGCGCGGCGCCGATTCCTCCCGCGCCGGCGGTCGGCAAGACCGTCGTGATTCCGCCCGGCAGGGAAGTCGAATACCAGCGCTATCGCTATGCGCCGGCGGTGCGGGTCGGCGATACCGTGATCCTGTCCGGCATTCCGGCCTACAAGGGCGACGGCTATGCCGCGAAAGTCCGCAACATGTTCGACGAAGTCAAGCGCACGCTCGAACATGCCGGAGCGACGCTGGATGACGTGGTCGAGATCACGACCTTCCACGCCGGTGCCGGCGACACGGCGGCCTTCCAACAGGAATTCCGCGAGTTCCTCAAGATCCACGCCGAATACTTCAAGCAGGATTACCCCGCCTGGACGGCGGTCGGCAAGACCACCTTGCTGGCCGACGGCGCTCCGGTCGAGATGCGCGTGGTCGCCGTGATCGGCTCCGGCAAGCGCCACGCCAAATAAGCGCCTCTTCCGGGTTGCCGCTGCACATCGTGGATGGAAAGCCACGATACGCGATTGCAGCGTTGCAAACGCCCTTGCCGCGCCTATAATCGGTTCAAGCGCCGGAGTCAGGCGCGGCATCGCCACAACAAGGGGAGGCGGTATGAGCGCGAAGACGTGGGCCGCGGGAATCATGCTGGCTGTCTCGACGGCGGCAACGGCGCAAGACAATTGTCCGAACCGCGGCGATCTCGATGCGCCATACTGCGATGCGGACAAGGACCTGGTCGCCGATGCGCCGACCGACCCGAAAAAATTCAAGAATCCCGCGACGCTGGCCTTCACCTTCACGCCGCTCGAAGATGCCGGCGTCTACGAGAAACTGTTCAAGCCCTTCACCGAACATCTTGCCCAATGCACCGGCAAGAAGGTGTCCTTCCTGCCGGTGCAAACCAATTCGGCGGAAATCGAAGCGATGCGCGCCGGCAAGCTGCACGTCGGCGCATTTTCCGCGGGGCCGACCAACTTCGCCGTCAACATCGCCGGCGCCGTGCCTTTCGCCGTGGTCGGCAACCAGAAGGAATTCCAGAGCTACTCGCTGATCGTGATCACGCGCAAGGATGGCGCGATCCAGAAAATGGCCGATATCAAGGGCAAGAAGGTCGCCCATACGTCGGCGACTTCCAATTCGGGGCACCTGGCGCCGATGGCCTTGTTTCCGAAGGTGGGAGTGGTGCCGGACAAGGATTACAAGATCCTGTTTTCGGGCAAGCACGATCATTCCATCCTCGGCGTGAACTCCGGCGAATACGACGCCGCCGCGGTCGCTTCCGATGTCTTCGAGCGCATGGCCGAACGCGGCCAGGTGAAGGCCGACGATTTCCGCATCATTTACCGCAGCGACAAGTTTCCAACCCAGTCTTTCGCCCATGCCCACGATCTCGATCCGGCATTGCGCGACCAGATGCTGAAATGCTTCTACGACTACCGCTTCACCGACGATCTGAAAAAGGCATTCGCCGGCGCCGACCGCTTCTTTCCGATCAACTACAAGAAAGATTTCTTCATGGTGCGCTATGTGTCGCAGGCGGCCGGCGAATCGTTCAATCGCGCCGCCTACGACAAGCAAGCCGCCAAAGAGAAAAAGTGACGGCTTTGCGGGTCGGGCAATGTCTGGCACACTGACGGTCATCCGTATCGTGCGCAGATCCGATGCCGCAGCCGCTTTCCTGCTATTACCTCGATGAACCGCTGACGGAAGAGGAATTCGCCTTCGTCCGGCAGACGCTGATCGGGCCATGGGCGAAATTCAAGACGCGGGCGCCGGCGCTCACGCAAAAGCGCGTGCCGGCCGTCCTGCCCGCTCCCGACGAACATGGCCGCTATGTGGAAAGCCGCGAACAGCGCGCCGAACGCGTGCGCGCCAACTTGCGCAATGCCGGCATCCGCGCCGACAACGGCCGCCAGGTGGTATGGGTCACGCCGCGCGATCCGGAATGGGATGCGATCTTTCAATTCGCGATTCGCGAAGAGACCGGGCTTGCACCCTTCGTCGCGCAGCGCTGGTTCCTGGAGAACGGCGTGCCGGTACGCGGCGGCATCCGCGTGGTCGATACCCAGCTGCTGATCGAAGGGTTGTAGGCGCGAAAAAGAACAAGGAATTCATTCGAATGCAGATCAGTTATTGGGAACAGGACGCCATGCTCGATGCCGACGTCATCGTCATCGGCGGCGGCATCATCGGCTTGCAGACGGCGCTCGAATTGCGCGAACGCCTGCCGCGCGAGCGCATCGTATTGCTCGAACGCGGTTTGCTGCCGGCGGGCGCCTCGAGCCGCAACGCCGGCTTCGCGTGCTTCGGCAGCCTCACCGAAATCCTGCACGACATCGACGCGATGGGCGCCGACGCCGCCGTGGCGTTGGTCGAGCGCCGCTGGCGCGGCTTGCAGCGGCTGCGCTCGCGGCTCGGCGACGATGCCATGGGTTACGAGGATTTCGGCGGCTTCGAACTGCTGCTCGAGGCGCAAACCGGCGCGCTGCGGCGCCTGGACGAAGTGAACGAACATCTGCATCGCCTGTTCGGTCAAGCCGTCTTCTCGGTCGATGCAGCGGGCTTGCGCGCGAGCGGCTTCGGCCGCGAGGTGCACGCGCTGGTGAAGAATCCGCTCGAAGGCCAGGTGCATTCTGGCCGCATGATGCGAGCCCTGGCGGCGCTGGCGGCGCGGCACGGCATCGAAATCCATACCGGAGCGCAAGTCACGGCCTTGCACGACGACGGCGCGCGCGTGCATGTACAAGTGGAAAGCCGGCGCGGCCTCGCGTTCCGCGCGCCGCGCGTTGCCGTCTGCACCAACGGCATCACCGGCAGCGTGCTGCCCGATTGCGGCATCGTTCCCGGCCGCGGCCAGGTGCTGGTGACCGAACCGGTCAGCGGCCTGCCGTGGCGCGGAACCTATCATTTCGACGAGGGCTTCTATTACTTCCGCAATGTCGGCGAGCGCATCCTGCTCGGCGGCGGCCGCAATCTCGATTTCGCCGGCGAGGAGACGGCCGAGATGGCGCTGACCGACAAGATCCAGGCGGCGCTCGAGAAGATGCTGTACCAGGTGATCGTGCCGGGCCGCGAGCCGCGCATCGAGCATCGCTGGGCCGGCATCATGGGTTTCGCCGCCGACAAGCAGCCGATCGTCAAGCGCGTGTCCGAACGCGTCGCGCTCGGCTTCGGCTGCAACGGCATGGGCGTGGCGCTCGGCGCCGACATCGCGGCGGAGACGGCGGCGCTGTTGAACGACTGAAGCGGCATGCCGAGCCTTCTTGACACGCGCTTTCGTGCCGCGACGACTTCCGACGCCCAGGCGATCGCCGATGTGTATCTCGCCGCGCGCAAACGTTTTCTTCCTTTTGCTCCGCTGGCTCACTCGGATGACGATGTCCGGCATTGGATTCGCACCATCCTTGTTCCCGCCGGCGGCGTGACCGTGGCGGAGGCCGGCAGCCGGATTGTCGGCATGATGGCGACTTCCTGCGCGGAATCGGTCAACTGGCTCGATCATCTTTACCTCGCGCCCGACGCCGTAGGCCGCGGGATCGGCTCGCGCATGCTGGAGCGTGCCAAGGGCGAGTTGAGTACACCGATTCGTCTCTATACTTTCCAGGCCAACACCGCTGCCTGCCGCTTCTATGAGCGCCACGGCTTCCATCCCATTGCCTACAGCGATGGCGACAGCAACGAAGAAAAATGTCCGGATGTGCTCTATGAGTGGAGAGGCGGCGCCTGACAGCCTAGGGCGGTTTGCCACACGCCGATTTACGCTTTCCGCCGGCCGCTCGATGGCGATTGCGGCGTTGCAAATGCTCAGCAGGGGAACCGCCGGATCGCCGGCCGTCCTGCTTCCGCTTTGCGCCTGGCACTCGCCCCCGATCGCCACGGCATAAACCGCAAATCGGGATGCGACGAAGCACTAGCAATGTGCCGCATCGAACCATGCCGGCGGACGGCGTATCGGTGCGTCAGGAAGTCCGGTTGTCGATGTCGGTCCCGCGCGGCACGGCAGGCGGCGCCGGCATCGGCGGCGCATGGCTCGCGGTCCGAACCGCCGCCGTCACGCGATCTTGCGAGAAGCGCAGCCGCACCAAGTCGAGCAGGGATTCGATCACGACCGTGCGCCGGCTCGCGCCGGCCTCGAAGGCGCCCGGCGAACCGCCGGCGCGGCACGGCAGTTCATAATCGCCGTCGGGCCGCCGGAGCGCTCGCATTTCCTCCCAGGTCGCATCGTAGTCCGCGGATTTCCTGCACACATGCTTTTCGCGCGGCGGCAGCTTGTTGGCGTTGCCGATCAGGATCAGCTTGCCGCAACCGGCCAGCCGGCCGATTTCGCGCACCACCGCGACCATCAATTCCTTCGGCCGGCAACCGTACAGATCGCGCGTGACTTGCTTGATGCCCATCGTCTTGTCGGTGGCGAGCAAGCCTTGCAAGCCGCCCAGCTTGACGCAGCGCTCGCCGTCCTGCCGCAAGAAGACGAAAGCGGCGGTATAGACGCAGACGTCGCGCGACATCAGGCGCAGCACGAGTTCGCCGTCGCGGCGCGCGGCATCGGTCGCCGCCAGCGTCAATTGATAGACCGCGCCCGACTTGCCGATGAATTCGCCGAGCGGCACCGGCTGCTGGGCAGCCTTGCAAGCCCAGTCGGCCAGCGGCGAATGCAGCAGGATGTCGTAGTGTCCGATCAGCAGATCGACGCGATCGGCGTAGGACAGACGCGGCGTCAGATACGGTCGCCGCAAGCGTCCGCGCAGGTGCGGCGAGGCGCGCGCCATATCGAGCAAGGCCGGCGTGCGCTCGATGTAGCGCAGCCATTTGCGCGTTTGCAAGGGATGCAAGAGATAGCCGATCAGCATTGCCGCCCTGTCCACGAGACCGGGCCGCAATACGGGCGGCGCGGAGGAGAGGGGAGCGGGTCCATGGGTTGGCATAGGCTAAAGCGTCCTCAGAACGATCCGGAAATTCATGGTTTCACTACGGGTGGGCGGTGAATTGAGAATGCACAAAGCCACCCTCTGATAGACTTCAGCGTTGCTTTTGAATGACTCCCTGGAGGATCCATGGCAGTTTCCCGTCTGCTCCGGCACCGCAACGCGCTTCGCGCGCTGTGCCTGCTCGCTTTTTCGTCCTGCGCCTTGGCGCAGAGCTCCGCGCCGGCGACGGCGCTCTCTTCACCCGCGGCCACGCTGCCCGTCACGCCGGTGACGCCGGTGACCGATACTTACTTCGGCACCCAGGTCGTCGATCCGTATCGCTGGATGGAAAACATGAAGAGCGATATTTTCCGCACCTGGGCCAAGTCGCAGGCCGATTACGCGAACGGCGTGCTCGCGCGCATCCCCGGGCGCGACGCGCTGAAGAAGCGGTTGAGCGAATTGAACAATGCCGCGGAGAACGTCTCCGCCATCGAAAGCGTCGGCGGCAACCTGTTCTACCTGAAGAGCGAACCGGGCCGCAATTCGCGCCGCCTGTACATACGCGACGCGCAGGGCAACGAACGCATGCTGCTCGATCCCGACACCCTGAACGCGCAAGGTTCGCACCATGCGATCGATTTCTTCTCGCCGTCGCCGGACGGCAAGCTGCTGGCCGTTGGGGTGTCGCAGGGCGGCTCGGAAGACAGCACGCTGCGCCTGATGGAAATCGAGAGCGGCAAGTGGCTGCCGGAAGCGATCGACGGCGCCGGGCTCAATCAGGAGGGCATCGGCTGGCGCCCGGACGGCCGCTCGTTCTTCTACAACCGCCTGCCGCCGGCCGACAAGAAGGGTTATCGCGAACGCTACAACAAGAGCGCCGTCTACGAGCACGTGATCGGCCAACCGGCGACGAAGGACAAGGCCATCTTCGGCTACGGCGTGACGGTGAAGCGCCATTTCGCGGTGCCGGACCTGCCGTACGTGCTGACCTCGCCCGATTCGAATTACGCGATCGCGATCGTGCTGCACGGCGATGCCGTCGACCGCTCCGTCTACATCGCTCCGCTGGCGGCCGTCAACGGTCCCGATACGCCCTGGAAGAAGATCGTCGGCCCCCAGGATCGCGTCAACAGCGTCTACCTGCGCGGCAACGAACTCTATCTGCTGTCGCACAAGAATGCGCCGCGCTATCAACTGCTTGCGCTCGACCTGGCCAAGCCGGAGATGGCGCGCGCCAAGGTCGTCATTCCGCGCGGCGAGGCGGTGCTGCGCCGTGCGGCGGTGGCGAAGGATGCGCTGTACGTGCGCACGCTCGACGGCGGGGTGAGCCGCCTGCTGCGCGTCCCGTTCGACGGCAAGCCGGTGCAGCAGGTGGCGCTGCCGTTCGACGGCACGGTGCTGGAAATGGCGGCCGATCCGACCCGGCCGGGCATGCTGGTCAAGCTGGAAGGCTGGACCGAATCGCCGCGCATCTACAGCGTCGACGCGGCATCGTCGCAAGTGGTCGACAGCGGATTGCTCAAGCCGTCGCCGGTCAGCTTCTCCGGCATCGAGGCCAAGCGCGTGCTGGTCAAGAGCCATGACGGCATCCTGGTGCCGCTGTCGATCATCCACAAGAAAGGCATCAAGCTCGACGGCGGCAATCCGGCCATCATCAACGGCTACGGCGCCTACGGCATCACGCTCGAACCGCGTTTCGTGCCGGGCCGGCTCGCCTGGCTCGAGCGCGGCGGCGTGTACGCGGTGGCGCACGTGCGCGGCGGCGGTGAGTTCGGCGAGGAATGGCACAAGGGGGCGCATATCCTCAACAAAGCCAACACGATCCGCGATTTCATCGCCTGCGCCGAGTATCTCGTGAAAGAGGGCTATACCTCGTCGAAGAAGCTGGCCGGCACCGGCGGCAGCGCCGGCGGCATCACGATCGGCGGCGCGATCACGCAGCGCCCGGAATTGTTCGCCGCGGCGCAAAGCGCGGTCGGCCTGTCCGACATGCTGCGCATGGAATTCACGCCGAACGGCCCGCCCAACATCGCCGAATTCGGCACGGTGACGAAGAAGGACCACTTCGAGGCGATGTATGCGATCAGTCCCTACCATCGCGTCAAGCATGGCACGCCGTATCCGGCGGTGATCGTCACGACCGGCATCAACGATCCGCGCGTCGACGCCTGGGAACCCGCCAAGTTCGCCGCCCGTCTGCAGACGGCGACCGGCAGCGGCAAACCGGTATTGCTGCGCATCGATTACGACGCCGGGCACGGCAGAGGTTCGACCAAGGCGCAAACCATCGCGGAAACGGCCGACGTCTGGTCTTTCTTCCTGTGGCAGATGGGCGATCCGGCGTTCCAGCCCGCCAAATAGCGGCGCATATCGCCGTCGCTGCCGTTCCCGCCCGGCGGGAACGGCGAGCGGCGTCCGCTACTTTGCTTCCGCCGCCAGCGGCTGCGCCGCGAAATGCCGCTGCAAGCCGCTCAGCACGGTTCCCAGCGCCGCATCGAGCGCATTCGCGGTGCGAATCAGTTCTTCGTCCCCCGCCGCCTCCGCCACCGCCTGTTCCAGCCCCGCCGCCGCATCCTGCACGTCGCTTGCGCCGATGTTCGCCGCCGCGCCGCGCAGCGAATGCGCGAGCATCTTGACAGGGCCGCGCTGCCCGGCCGCGAGGGCGGCGCGGATCTGGACGGCCGCCTGCGCCTGCGATTGCATGAAGAGTTGCAGCAGGCTCAGGTACAGTTCGCGGTCGCCGGCCACGATTTCCATGCCTTCGCCGGTATCGATGCCCGGCAACTCCGGCAAGCCGGCGCTCGACGCGGCTTCGGGCGGAACCAATGAGGTGTTCAGCCAGCGCGCCAGCGTGGCGTAGAGCTGCTTCGGATTGACCGGCTTGGTCAGGTAATCCTGCATGCCGGCGCGCAGGCAGCGCTCGCGCACTTCGGCAAGCGCATGCGCCGTCATGGCGACGATCGGCAATGCCGCATGCTCGGGATTGGCGCGGATGGCGGCGGTCGCGGCGTGGCCGTCCATGCCCGGCATCTCCAGATCCATCAGTATCAGATCGTAGGCGCCCGGGCCGCCGGCGGCGAGCTTGTCCAGGGCTTCCCGGCCGCTGTTGGCGACGTCGACGCTGATGCCCACCGCGTTCAGCAATTCGATCGCGATCTGCTGGTTGATGGAATTGTCCTCGGCCAGCAGTACGTGAGCGTCCTGATAGCGATGCGGCAGCGCGCCGCCCGCGATCGCGCTCTGCGGATGCGGCGCGAAGATGCCGACCAGCGTATCGACCAGCAGCGATTGGTTGATCGGTTTGAGAAGAATGCCGTGCGCGCCGGCGGCGCGCGCTTCCTCCTCGACATCCTCGCGCCCGAAGGCGGTGACGAGCACCGTGTGCGGCGTTTGCGCGAGATGCCGGTCATCCCGGACCGCGCGGATCAATTCGATGCCGTCCATCTGCGGCATTTGCCAGTCGGTCAGCACCAGCCGGTAGGGATCGTGCGCCGCATCGGCGGCGCGCACGGCGGCCAGCGCCGACTTCGCATCGGCGACCGTCTCCACATGCACCGGCAAGGCTTGCAAGGCGTCGGCCAGCGTGTCGCGGGCGGCGGCGTTATCGTCGACCACCAGCACGCGCGCCCCGTTCAAGGCGATCGGGATCACGCCCGGCTGGTCGGCTGGCGCCGCCGGCGCGAACGGCACGCTGAAGCGGAACACCGTGCCCTTGCCGACCGCGCTCTCGACCTCGATGCCGCCGCCCATCAAGTCGAGCAGACGCTGCGAGATCGAGAGCCCGAGCCCGGTGCCGCCGTACTTGCGCGAAGTCGAGCCGTCGGCCTGCACGAAGGGTTGGAACAGCTTGGCGATCTGTTCGGACGACATGCCGATCCCGGTGTCCCGCACCGAGAATTGCAGCCGCACGCGGCCGTCCGGCGCTTCCTCCAGCAAGACGCACGAAACCTCGATCTCGCCGGCGTCGGTGAACTTGATCGCATTGTTGACCAGGTTGATCAGCACCTGCCCGAGCCGCAGCGGATCGCCCATCAGCCGGCGCGGCACCGCCGGCGGCACGTGGAACAGATATTCGAGCTGCTTGTCCGCCGCCTTCTGGCTGGTGACCGTCGCCACGTTCGACAGCACCTGGTCGAGCGAGAACGGAATCGTTTCCACCTCCAGCCTGCCGGCTTCGATCTTGGAGAAGTCGAGTATCTCGTTGATGATGTCCAGCAGCGACAGCGCCGCGCCGTGGATCTTGCCGACGTAATCCTTTTGCTTGGGCGTGAGCTCGGTGCGCAACGCGAGGTGGGCGAGGCCGATGACGGCGTTCATCGGCGTGCGGATCTCATGGCTCATGTTGGCAAGGAATTCCGATTTGGCGCGTGTGGCTTCCTCGGCCCTTTGCCGGGCGTCGGACTCGGCCGTCATCTTTTCTTCGATCAACTTCGCCTGCCGCCGCAGCGCTCCGGCCTGCAGGTCGAGCGCGAGCTGCTGGGCCGCGTCGCGCAACAACGCCTCCTCGTCGGGTCGGTACTGCTGGCGATTGCGCTTCGCGCCGACCAGCAGGAAGCCGGTCACATGGCCGCGGTGCGTCATCGGATAGAAGCGATGGTCGCCGTGCAGCTCGAGTTCCTCGAGCGAAGGCTTGCCGCCGGACGGCAGATCGAGTTCGGACGGCGCCTCGGCCAGATCTCCGGCCGCCAGCAGGAAACGGCTGCTATCCAGGAGATAGATCGCGCTGCCGTCGTGGTCGGCGAACTCGCGGATCGCTTTCAGGTAGACCGCGAACAGGCCGGCCGGATCGTAGAGCGCGGCCGCCTTGCCGATCGCTTCGCGCATCGCCAGCTTCCTGGCATGCCAATGCGGATAGAAGCGCGACTGCACCAGGCGCTCGACGAAACGCCGCAGCGCCGGATAAGCCAGCACGATGGCGGCCCCGAGCAGGGAATCGAGCAACAGGCTCTTCCAGCGTTGCGGGATCTGCAGGAGCGGATCCATCAGCGCGTCGATGATCCAGACGAACAGCGCGACAGCGATCGCCATCAGACCGAAGACCGCCACCCGGTTGGCCGCGAAGCCGACATCGAGCACGCGATGGCGCAGCGTCGCGTAGGTCAGGATGACGTTGGCGCTCAAGGCCAGCATCAGGTTGAGGTCTTCGAAAATGAAGCGGTCGTCGGCGACGAAGACGCCGAGGCCGAACACGTAGTCGATCAGCACGTTGCCGCTCACGTAGAGCAGTTGCAAACCCATTGCCAACAGGATCCACAGGAAGCGCGGCTTGAGTTCGGTGGGCGAATGGCGCCGGCCGTCCCACATGACGGCGATGCAGGACAGCCACGACAGCAGGTCGACAATACGCAGGCTGTAGCGGACGAAGGGTTCGAAGTAGGGGCTCGGCGGCAGGAAATAGCTGCCGATGCACAGCGTGCCGAACAGGGCGACGTAGGCCAGCATGGCCTTGAACAAGCGCCGCACGAAACGGTTGACCGGGCTGCCGATGTCGCCCACATATTCGATCGAAAAATACAAGAACACCACGGCGCGCAGGATCCAGGCGATCCAGTCGAAGATCCAAAGACCGAGCCGGGCGTCGGGCGACAGCAAGACGTAGATGTAATAGGGCGGGATCGCCAGCAGCAAGGCGGCCGACAGCGCCCGCAGCGCGCGGCTGTCCGGACGCCGCAGCGCGATCAGGAAGGCCAGCACGGCAAGCGGCAGGTTGGTCAGGCCGTCGATGAGCCGGTACAGGAGCCGGGATTTGGAATATTCGCCGGCTTCGGCGACGATCGTCGCTTTGCGCTCTCCTTCGGCATGGAATACCGTCACCGGCACATTTTCGCCGGTTGCAATCTTCAACAGGTAATGGCCGGGTTCATCGAAACGGAAAACGTCGCCGGTGCGCAGGCCGGCCCGGTCCATCGCGCCGCCGGGCCGTACGCCGGTCACGGTCCAGCGGTCCGACACGGGACCGGCCGCGAATTCGACGCTGCCGCCCAGCGTGCCGATGCCGGCGCCGCGCTCGACCCACCAATACTGCAGGCCGACGACGATGTCGGCCAGGCAGATCAGGGCCAGCGACGCCAGCAGCCACTTCCAGGCGGCATTCGACAATTTGAAACGGGTCATGCGTGCATCTTTCTTATGGTTGTGGCGGCCTGCGGGCCGCGTGCACTTTTCGGTAACCGTCGGCTACCTTCGGACCGTCGGCGGCGTTTGTCTCTGATCCGGGGCCGCGCAAGTGTCCGAACGCCAACACTCTAGCAGATCGTGCGCCGTAAAGACCTTGATTTGCGGTGGAAAAAACAGGGAAGGCACGGTTTTGCGATGGTGCGCCGGCGCTGGTCGGATTTCGGAGCGGATCCTGAGTGGCCACGAGCGAAAAAAAGCCCCGCGAGGCGTGAACCGGCGGGGCGAATCCTTCCTTAGGAGGGAGGAGGAGACATTCGTTACGAATCAAATTGCATAGGCGGGACGGCAGATGTCGCGCCGGATGCGCAGGCTGCCCTTGGCGGTCGCGCGCAGCGAGGCATCGGAAATATCGGCAATCGACAGGCCGGCGGCCCGGCGGAGATCAGCATCCTTGGCGTTCGCGGCGGCCGGGCGAGCCAGGCGCGCGGCGAGTTTCGCGAGCGACGGCACGACGAAGCCGTCGACTGCAGGTACGGTGGTGACCACGGTCATGGCCTTGCTCCGGGTTAACCGCGGGCCGCCAGCGCGCGGAATTCCGCGGCCAGGCTCGGATCGCTGTCTTCGTATTCCCGGGCCATGCGATTGAGGGTCAACATGGAACGCAGGGTTTTGCTTGCCTTGCGTTCGGCGCGCGACGGGCGCGGCATCACCAGCAACAACGCGGCGCGCAGCAGGCCGACGAGCAGCGGTTGGAAAATCATGATCAGGGCGCCGATCAAACCGAGTCCGAGCAGCGGACGGGCGATACTGGCGGCAGGTGCGGCGATAGTCAGAAAAGACATGATGAACTCCCTTCAAATTTGGCTTCTTATCTTTTGTTGCATCGCAGTATAGGATGCGTAGAGATATAAGGCCAATTTTGTTTCTTCATATCAGCTATACTGTTTTTGAATATCAACCCATCTTCCCCCCGAGGGAGGCTGCCATGAGTTTCCTGACGCTCGATTTGAATTTATTGCGCGTTTTTGACGCCGTCATGACCGAACAGAACCTGACGCGCGCCGCCAACCGGCTGGCGATGACGCAACCTGCGGTATCGAATGCCTTGCGGCGCTTGCGCGACGCCTTGAACGATGAATTGCTGATCCGTACCGCGCACGGCGTCAAGCCGACCCCGCGCGCCGAAGAACTCTGGCCGACAGTACGCAACGCGCTGGCGAGCCTGGAAGCGGCCGTAGCACCGACCGAATTCGATATTTCCAAGGTGCAGGCGACGTTCCGTATGGCCATGGCCGACGCCACCGCCGTGCTGTGGCTGCCCACCCTGGTCCGTTCGATCGAGAAAGAGGCGCCCGGCATCAATATCCGCATGGTGCCGCTGACCACGCGCGAACCGCGCCCGATGCTGGTGCGCGGCGACATCGACCTGGCGATCGGCTTTTTCCCGGGCGTGGTAGCGCAACTGGCCGGCGGCCCGGACACGCCGATCCGCCACGAGCGCCTGTATTCCGGCCGCTATGTCTGCGTGATGCGCAAGGGCCATCCGCTGGCCGAACAGGAATTGACGCTCGACGCCTATTGCGGAGCGAATCACCTGCTGGTGAGTTTTTCCGGCCGCGCCCACGGCCTGACCGACGAAGCGCTGGCGCAGGTGGGCCGCGAGCGGCGCATCCTGCTCACGGTCAACCAATTCTTCACGGCTGGACGGGTGGTGGCGAACTCGGACCTGATCACGGTGCTGCCGCGCCACCTGGTCGCGTCGACCGGCATGCCGGGCGCCTTGATCACGAAAGAACTGCCGTTCAAGTTGCCCGACGTGCATGTCGACATGCTGTGGCACGAGCGCGACGCGCGCAGTCCGGCGCACAAGTGGCTGCGCGCGCACCTGGTGGCGACGACCAGCGAGGCGGTGGAGAAAACCCGGCTGGTGGTGACTTGACCGACGTTACCGCAGCAGCCTCTCCCTCCCGGCCGCTGCGTAAGGTCGCTTACTTGATGTGCAGCTTGGTGGTGTTCTTGACCTCTTCCATCACCGCATAGGTGTGCGTTTCGCGCACGCCTTTCAATTGCAGCAGCGACTTGCCGAGGAATTCGCGGTAGGCGCTCATGTCCTTCACGCGCGCCTTGATCAGGTAATCGAAGCCACCGGCCACCAGGTGGCATTCGAGCACTTCGGGTATCACCTGCACACTGCGTTTGAAGGCGTCGAACACCTCCGGCGTGGTGCGGTCGAGCACGACTTCGATGAAGACGAGCAGCGAGACGTCGAGCAATTCCGGATTCAGTTGCGCGGTATAGCCGAGGATGTAGCCGGCTTCCTGCAATTTGCGCACGCGCTCGAGACAGGCGGCAGGAGACAGATTGACGCGATTCGCCAGTTCGACGTTGCTGATGCGCCCGTCGTTTTGCAATTCCGCAAGGATCTTCTTGCTAATTTTGTCCAGCATGAGGGAGGCCCCTAATCAGTGTCGTAACGGGGTGGTGTACGACACCCTCTAAAAATTTTGTTCGGCGGAATTTTCTCATTAAATACAAAATTTTGATAGCGCCAGCGATAACCGGAATTAATCCATAGTGATCCCTCGTACAATCCCTGCATCGTTTTGACCCCGGCCGCAACTGGCGCCGCCCGGCTTGCCGGATGAACCAGCCGCCGGCATTTCATGTCAGCCCGCTTGCAACGGCGGGCTTCGTTTTCCGGATCACACAAGAGACCGCAGCGCCATGCTTACGACCGCCCGACCCTCCGCCGCGCCTTCCGCGGCAAACTCCGAACCGTTCCCGTTCGCCGCCTTCCACGAAGAGGTACTGCATCATCCGTCGCCCCTGCGCGCCGCCGTCACCGCCGCCTATCGGCGCGACGAGCGCGAAGCCGTGCAATGGCTGCTGGCGCAGACGAAGGTCGAGGCGGCGGCGCAAGCCGACGTCCAGGCCCTGGCCCGCAAGCTGGTCGAGGCGGTGCGCGCCAAGCGCACGCGCGCCTCGGGCGTCGATGCGCTGATGCATGAATTCTCGCTGTCGTCGGAAGAGGGCATCGCGCTGATGTGCCTGGCGGAAGCCCTGCTGCGCATTCCCGACCATCAGACGGCCGACCGCCTGATCGCCGACAAGATCAGCAAGGGCGACTGGAAAAGACATCTCGGGGAATCGCCGTCGCTGTTCGTCAATGCGGCGACCTGGGGTCTGCTGATCACCGGCAAGCTGGTTTCCACCAGCAGCGAACAAGGCCTCGGCTCGGCGCTGACGAAGCTGATCGCCAAGGGGGGCGAGCCGCTGATCCGCAAGGGCGTGGACTTGGCCATGCGCATGCTCGGCAACCAGTTCGTGACCGGCCAGACCATCGCCGAGGCGCTCGCCAACAGCCGCGACAACGAAGCGCGCGGTTACCGCTATTCCTACGACATGCTGGGCGAGGCGGCGCTGACCGCGAAGGATGCGGCGAAATACTATGCCGCCTACGAGACCGCGATCCACGCGATCGGCAAGGCTTCCAACGGCCGCGGCATCAAGGACGGCCCCGGCATCTCGGTCAAGCTGTCGGCCCTGCACCCGCGCTATGCGCGCGCCCAGCGCGAGCGCACCATGGGCGAACTGCTGCCGGCGCTCAAGCGCCTGCTCCTGCTCGCCAAGCAATACGATATCGGCCTCAATATCGATGCCGAGGAAGCGGACCGCCTCGAACTCTCGCTCGACCTGATGGAAGCGCTCGCTTTCGATCCGGACCTGGCGGGTTTCGAGGGCATCGGCTTCGTCGTGCAGGCTTACCAAAAGCGCTGCCCGTTCGTGATCGATTACCTCGCCGATCTCGCGCGCCGCAGCGGCCGCAAGTTCATGATCCGCCTGGTCAAGGGCGCCTACTGGGATGCCGAGATCAAGCGCGCGCAAGTCGACGGCCTGTCCGGCTTTCCGGTCTACACCCGCAAGGTTTACACCGACGTGTCCTACCTGACTTGCGCGCAGAAGCTGCTGGGCCTCACCGATGTCATCTATCCCCAGTTCGCGACCCACAATGCGCACACGCTGGCGACCATCTTCACCTGGGCCAGGGAGCGCGGCCTGGACAACGACGGCGACTACGAATTCCAATGCCTGCACGGCATGGGCGAGACCCTCTACGACCAGGTGGTCGGGAAGGAGAATCTCGGCAAACCGTGCCGCATCTACGCGCCGGTCGGCTCGCATGAGACGCTGCTCGCCTATCTCGTGCGCCGCCTGCTCGAGAACGGCGCGAACTCGTCCTTCGTCAACCAGATCGTCGACGAGAGCATTCCGATCGACAGCCTGATCGCCGATCCGTTCGAGACCGCCAGGCGGCTTGGCGGCGAGCCGCACCCGAATATTCCGCTGCCGGTCGATCTCTACGGCGCGGAACGCAGGAATTCGGCCGGCGTCGATCTGGCCAACGAAAACCTGCTGCGCGACATCGACCGCGCCTTCGCCCAATACGGCGCCGCGCGCTGGAACGCCGCGCCGCTGCTCGACGGCACGGTACGGGCAACCGGCGCGCAGGCGGTGCGCAATCCGGCCGACCGCCGCGACATCGTCGGCGACGTGATCGAGGCCGAGGCCGACGACGTGGAAACCGCGCTGGCCGCCGCCGCGGCCTATGCCGTCGACTGGCAGACCACGGCGCCGGCCGAGCGCGCCGCGGCGCTGGTGCGTGCGGCCGATCTGCTGGAACGCCAACAGCTCGAACTGATCGCGCTGGCGATCCGGGAAGCCGGCAAGTCGCTGCCGAACGCGATCGCCGAAGTGCGCGAGGCGGTCGATTTCCTGCGCTATTACGCCGCCCAGGTCGCCGCCGCGCCGAACGCGCAGGCGCTCGGCCCGGTGGTCTGCATCAGCCCGTGGAATTTCCCGCTCGCGATCTTCATCGGCGAGGTCTCCGCTTCTCTCGCGGCCGGAAACGTGGTGCTCGCCAAACCCGCCGAGCAGACGCCGCTGATCGCCTTCCGCGCCGTCCAGCTGCTGCATGAAGCCGGCGTGCCGCGCGGCGCGCTGCAATTCCTGCCCGGCCGCGGCGAGACCGTGGGCGCGAAACTCACCGCCGACCGCCGCGTGCGCGGCGTGATCTTCACCGGCTCGACCGAAGTCGCGCAAATCATCAACCGCACGCTGGCCCGGCGCGCCGCCGAGGAAGGCGCCGAGATTCCGCTCATCGCCGAGACCGGCGGCCAGAACGCGATGATCGTCGATTCGAGCGCCTTGCCGGAGCAGGTGGTGCAGGACGTCATCACCTCGGCCTTCGATTCGGCCGGCCAGCGCTGCTCGGCGCTGCGCATCCTGTGCGTGCAGGCCGACATCGCCGACAAGACGCTGGAGATGCTGAAAGGCGCGATGGAAGAACTGCGCATCGGCAATCCGGACCGTCTGGCGATCGATATCGGCCCCGTCATCGACGAGGAAGCGCAGCGCGGCTTGAACGCGCATATCGAACGCATGAAGGCAAGCGCCCGCAACTTCTTCCAATTGCCGCTGGGCGCCGAGCATCGGCACGGCACTTTCGTCGCGCCGACCGTGGTCGAGATCGCTTCGATCTCCGAGTTGAAGCGCGAAGTGTTCGGACCGGTGCTGCATGTGATCCGCTACCAGCGCGACGACTTGCCGCACCTGATCGATGCGATCAACGCCACCGGCTACGGCCTGACGCTCGGCATCCATTCGCGCATCGACGAGACGATCGATTTCATCGTTGCGCGCGCCCATGTCGGCAACATCTACGTCAACCGCAACATCGTCGGCGCGGTGGTCGGCGTGCAGCCGTTCGGCGGCGAAGGCAAGTCGGGCACGGGACCGAAAGCGGGCGGTCCGCTGTACCTGAAGCGCCTGCAGCGCAACGCAGCTCTGACGCTCGGCGCGCACACGATCCATGCGAAGAAGTCGATCAACGCCAGCACCGCGGCGCTCGACGTGCTGCTGGCCTGGGCCAAGGCCCATGGCCATGAGCGGATCGCCGCGCTCGGCGAGCAATATGCCCATGCGACGCTGCTCGGCACCTCGCTCGTGCTGCCGGGACCGACCGGCGAGCGCAATACCCTGTCGTTCGCGCCGCGCGGCGAAGTGCTGTGCGAAGCATCGGGCAGCGCCGCCTTGCTGAACCAGCTGGCCGCCGTCTTCGCCTCCGGCAACACGGCCTGCGTCACGGCGAGCGCGGCCGCCGTCATTCCGCCCGGCTTGCCGCCCGAGGTGCGCAAGCTGATCCGCATCATCGACCGGCTCGACGCCCCCGACGCGGCGCTGCATCTGGCGCTGGTGCAGGCCAGCCATGCCAACGCCGTGCGTCCGGCGCTGGCGGCGCGCGACGGCGCGTTGGTGCCAGTCATCGACACCACGGATGACGGCGTCATTCCGCTGTGGCGCCTGGCGGCCGAGCGCGCCGTGTGCGTCAATACGACGGCGGCGGGCGGCAATGCCAGCCTGATGACGCTCGGCGCCTGATTCGCTCGGTGATCGTGCCGGCCCCGTGTTCCGCCCGGAACACGGGGCTTTTTCTTTCGCGCTTCATCGTTGCCCGGAAGCACGCTTGATCGAAGTTGCCTTCTCGAACTTCCGACCGGAAAGCCGGTCTTATCGGCATGGCATCCGGCAAGCACATCCTCAAGTGGAGCGGCATCGCGCTGGCCATCCTGGCCGGCTTGCTCGCATTCCTGGCGCTGCTCCTGGCCAACCTCGACTGGAACCGCGCCAAGCCCTGGCTCAACCGCCGCATCGGCGACGCGCTCGGACGGCCGTTCGCGATCAACGGCGACTTGTCGGTGGAATGGAGGGCGGCGCCGGACAGCAGCGGCGGCTGGCGCCGCTGGGTGCCGTGGCCGCACGTGACGGCGCAAGACATCGCGCTCGCCAATCCGGAATGGGTCGAGGCCGCGCCGAACATGATCAAGATCCGGCGGCTCGCGTTTTCCGTCGCGCCCCTGCCGCTGCTGCGCAAGCTCGCCGTCATCCGCGATCTGCGCATCGATGCGCCGCGCATCCACCTGCAGCGCGACGCCGACGGCCGGAACAACTGGACCTTCAAGCAAGACGATGGCCAGGCCCCGCGCTGGGACTACGAGCTCGATCGCCTGATCGTGAGCAAGGGTGCGGTACGCTTCATCGACGGCCGGCGCAAGGCCGATATCCATGCCGCCGTCGACACCCTCGGCGATACGGAAAAGGGCGCCTACGGCATCGTCTGGTCGCTGTCCGGCTCGCTCGATCGCGACAACGTCAGCGGCGAGGGCAGGGCCGGCAAAATCCTCTCGCTGCAACAGGATGGAACGCGGTATCCGGTCACGGCCGACCTGCGCGTCGGCAAGACGGCGATCGAGGTCGAGGGCACGCTGACCAATCCGCGCGCGCTGGCCGCGCTCGACCTTCGGCTGAAGATCTCGGGCGTCAGCCTCGGCCATTTGTATCACGTTACGGGCATCGTGTTGCCGGAAACGCCGCCGTATTCGACCTCGGGCCGCTTGACCGGCGTGCTGAACGCGCGCGGAGGCGATTGGCGCTATGAGCGATTCCGCGGCAAGGTGGGTTCCAGCGACATCGCCGGCACGCTCGAATTCCAGGCGCGCGAACCGCGTCCCTTGCTGAAGGGCGAGGTGGTGTCGAACCTGCTCAAGTTCGAGGATCTTGCGCCGCTGATCGGCGCCGATTCGAACGCGAGCAAGATCCGGCGCGGCCAGGCGCCGGTGCAGCCGCGGGAAAAGGCGCTGCCGGTCGAGGCCTTCAAGACCGAGCGCTGGAAAAGCATCGATGCCGACGTCCGCTTTTCCGGCAAGCGCATCGTGCGCAAGAAGGAATTGCCGATCGATAACCTGGTCGCGCACGTGCGGCTGCAAGACGGCATGTTGACGCTGGCCCCGCTCAACTTCGGCGTCGCCGGCGGCAAGCTATCGTCGCGGATCACGCTCGACGGCCGCGATGCCGAGCGGCTCAAGGCGGAACTGAAACTATCGGCACGCCACTTCAAGCTCCGGCAATTGCTGCCGACGCTACCCGAAATGCACGCCAGCCTCGGCGAAATCAACGGCGACGCCGCCTTGACCGCCACCGGCAATTCGGTCGCGGCCTTGCTCGGCTCGGCCAACGGAGAAATGAAAACCCTGATCAACCAAGGGACGGTCAGCAAGCTGATGCTCGAAGCCATGGGTCTCAACATCGGCAACCTGGTCATCACCAAGCTGTTCGGCGACCGCCAGGTTCCGCTCAATTGCCTGGCCAGCGATTTCAAAGTGAGCAACGGCGTGATGAATGTGCGCACCTTCGTCATGGATACCGACGAGGCGGCGCTGTATATCGACGGCAAGGTCGATCTCGCGCAAGAGAAGCTCGACCTGACGTTGCGTCCGGATACCAAGAGTCCGCGCGTCGTCACGCTGCGCTCGCCGATCCACGTCGGCGGCAGCTTCAAGAAGCCGGCTGTCGATGTGGACAAGGGTACGCTGGCGGCGAAGGCGGGAGCGGCGGTCGCGCTCGGCATCGCGGCGCCGGTCGCGGCGGCCTTGCTGCCGCTCGTGAATCTCGGCGATCCGACGGACAACCCCTGCGGCCCTCTGCTGGCGCAAGCGAGCAAGAAACCCAAAGCGCCGCCGCCGGGAACGAGCACCGGGCGATAGTGTTCGCCCACATCGCGCGTCGGCCCGCGATCCGCCGCCCGACGCGATCGGCGATTTATCGGTAATATCGCTGGACCCTTCCACTACTTTTTGATTTCCATGCCGACTTCCGTTTCCGTCGCCATCGTCAACGCCTTCGTCGATGGCAATACCGGCGGCAATCCCGCCGGCGTCGTGATCGCCGCAGATGCCTTGAACAGCGAACAAAAGCTCGCCGTCGCGCGCGCGGTCGGCCTGTCCGAGACGGCCTTCGTCTCGCGCTCCGAGCAGGCCGCGTTCAAGCTCGAATTCTTCACCCCGACGCGCCAGATCCCGCACTGCGGCCATGCGACCATCGCCACCTTTTCCCTGCTGCGCGAGCGCGGCCTGGTCGGCAACGGCACGACGTCGAAGGAAACGATCGACGGCATCCGCAAGATCGAGATCGACGGCGAGCTGGTCTTCATGGAACAGCGCGCGCCGAAATACACCGGACTGACGCCGGCGCAAATCGCCTCGGTGATGGACTCCATCGGCGCTTCGCGCGCTGCGCTGGCGCCGGGCGCGGAGCCCTGCATCGTCGATACCGGCAATCCCTTCGTGCTGGTGCCGCTGGCGCGCGAAAGCGATCTGGCCGGACTGCGGCCGGACTTCGCGGCCATCTCCGCGCTCAGCGAAGAATTGCATTTGATCGGCTATCACGTCTTCGCCCGCAAGCCGGCCGGCCAGGAACGGCTGGCGACGGCGCGCATGTTCGCGCCGCTGTACGGCATCGACGAGGAAGCGGCGACCGGCATGGCCGCCGGTCCGTTGGCCTGCCATCTGTTCGATCGCGGCGGGGAACGCCGGACGACGATGCTGATCGAGCAAGGCGTCTTCATGGCGCCGCCGTCGCCGAGCCTGCTGACGGCGCGGCTCGAGTTGGAAGCCGGGAATATCGCGCGGCTATTCGTCGGCGGCCGCGCCAAGGTGACGGCCGAGAAGCGAATCGAAGTGTGAAGGCGTGAGATTGGCGCCCGGAAGAATCGGCGGCCGGAGCGCCGGCCGCCGTCCCGGCGTTACTTGAGGTGTTTCGCGAGGAAGGTTTCGACGCGGCGCCAGAAGTCCAGGATGTTTTCCTGGCGGCTCCAGCCGTGGCCTTCGCCGTCGTAGACCACCCATTCCGGCGGGCTGCCGGCTTTGGTCAGGGCGTCGCGCATGTCCTCGCCATGCACCAACGGCACCCGGAAATCCTTGTTGCCGTAGGCCAGCAGCAACGGCGCCTTGATGCGGTCCGCGAGGGCGATCGGTGCATTCGCGGCCAGCATCGCCGCATCGGCTTTCAGGTCACCGATCATTTGCGGCATCGAATATTTCTTGGATGCTTCCGAAATATCGGACCAATGCACGGTGTACATATAGCGCGGGTCGGTGACCGCCACCCAGGCGATACCGCACTTGTACAGTTCCGGGTTCTTGGCCAATCCCATCAGCGTCGAGTAGCCGCCATAGCTTCCGCCCGCGATGCAGACGCGCGAACCGTCAACCCAACCCTTGTCGATAGCAAAGCGCAAGGCATCGGTTACGTCGTCTTGCATGCTTTGGCCCCATTGCTTCCAGCCGGCGCGGAAATGCCGCTCGCCGTAGCCGGTACTGCCGCGAAACTCGGGTTCGATCACCACATAACCGCGCGAGGCAAGGAATTGCACCCGGTTGTTCCATTCCCATTCCGCTCCACGCGACCAGGGCCCGCCGTGCACCAGCACCACGGCCGGGCGCGGCTGCTTGTCTGCTCCCGGCATGCGCGTGATCCAGACCGGCAGATCGGCGCCGTCGCGCGCCTTGGTCCGATGAAATTCCATGCGCGCCATGCGCTTGCTATCGATATCCGGACGCTCCTGGCCCAGGCGTTGCCATTGATTGGTCTCGGGTCGATACAACAGGTAGTCGCCGGGATTGGTATCGGAATAGGAATACACGAGAACGATTTTCGGCGCATCGCAAGGGCGGCAGAACAATTCGTTGATGCGCCCCGGCAGCAAGGCATCGGCTTTCGCCTGGATGTCCTTCATGGCCGGCGTCAACCATACCGTGCTGCGCGCATCGGTCAGTAGTCGATAACCGTAGATCTTATTCGTTTCGCGATCGGCGACCGTGCCGACACCGGAGTCGAACCCGGGCGTCGAGATGATTTCCTTCTCGTCGACCTTGTTGTTTTCCAGGTCGAACCGGCGGACTTGGTCCTGCCCGGTCGAGACATCGAAGGTATAGACGAACAATTGATCCTTATCGTCCACGAAGGCCGGGTAGAACTCCACGTTCAAGGTGGGAAACTTGCCGATCTGGCGCCACTTCGAGGTTCGGGGATCGGCCCAGAAGACCGTCGTTTGGCCTTCCTGATCGGACACTGCCGCCCGCGGCCGTCCGCGCTCGTCGAACACCCAGTGCGTCACCTTCGGCGGCGCGTCCTCCTTCAGCAGCGTGCGTACGGCGCCGGTCGAGACATCCATGGCGCGCAGCGTGGTGTGCGAATACTCGTATTCGACGTCGAAGTGATGCTCGCCGACGATGATGTCGTTGGTGCCCGGAGCACCGAGCGCCAGCATCTCGTTGAACGGTTCAAGCGGATTCAAACCCTGCGCCTGATACAAGCTATCGAACTTGCGCTTGATCAGGAGCCGCATCTTCTCGCCGTCGCGCCGCACGGACATCAACCCCCGGCCGAACGACTTGTGGCTGCGGTCGACCTTGTCCGCCACCGTAAACACCAGCCAGTCTTCATTCACCCAGCGAAAACTCGCCACGTCCAGCTTGGAGAAGGCCGCGATCACGCGCGACGGCTCCTTGCCTTCCAGGTCGATCATCACCAGCTTGACGCGGCTGTTCGGTTCGCCCGCCTGCGCGGCCATCCAGCGGCCGGACGGCGACAGCTTGACCGACTGCAGCTTGGCCGGCTGGAAAAAAGTCTCGATCGGCACCGGCCCTTGGACGGCGGTCTTGTCGGCGGTCTTATCTTGGGCTGCGGCGGATTGCGCGCCCATGGCCAAGAGGGCGCCCAGCAACAGGCAAACGGCGTTGCCCGCCGCCCGGTGGAATAACGAGTTCAAAACGGATTTTCCCTTCGTGAATTTTTGGTTTTAACGTGCGCGGATCGGCGTATGCCGTTCATTTCGCGCAGATGGCGGAGACTATCGGAACGACGATAAAAAGCAATCCCATGCTTATGGGATTCCGGCTGGATCGTTGCGGGCGGCTCGTCGATGATCAAGAATGGCGTTATTGCCTCGCCTCGACATTTCCACTAGCCGCATGCCGACTCTTTCCGCCATCCACCACGACATCACCCGGCTCGCTATCGACGTCGTCGTCAATGCCGCCAATTCCTCGCTGCTGGGAGGAGGAGGCGTCGACGGCGCGATCCACCGCGCGGCGGGACCGGAATTGCTGGACGAATGCCGCTCGCTCGGCGGCTGCCGGACCGGCGATGCGAAAATCACCGCCGCCTACCGCTTGCCGGCCAAACGCATCATCCATACCGTCGGGCCGGTCTGGCGCGGCGGCGACCAGGGCGAGCCGGAATTGCTGGCCTCGTGCTATCGCCGTTCGCTCGAGCTCGCCGCCCTCGAACAATGGCGTTCGATCGCGTTCCCGGCGATCAGCACCGGCATCTACGGGTATCCGATTGCGCTGGCGGCGCCGCTCGCGGTCGCGACGGTGAGGGATTTCCTGCTGCAGCCGAATCCGTTCGAGCGCATCGTGTTCTGCTGTTTTTCGACGCACGATCTCGCGGTGTACGAAGCCGCGCTGGCCGCTCCCTGACCGCTTACGGCATCAGCGCGCACCGACACCGTTCCATCCCGATAAAATAAGATCCGCCCGCCGCCGATAAGACGGCACGCCCTTCCGAATCCGACTCATTCCTGGAAACCGCTCTCCATGTACGATCTCTACATCGGCAACAAGAACTATTCCTCCTGGTCGCTGCGCCCCTGGCTGTTGCTGCGCATGCTGGACATTCCGTTCAACGAAAAGCTGACGCCGTTCGGCACCGGCCCCGACGGCGGCAATGCGTTCCACGCGTTTTCGCCCAGCGGCAAGGTGCCGTGCCTGACCGATGCCGGCCGCACGCTCTGGGATTCGCTCGCGATCACCGAATACCTGGCGGAACGTCATGCCGGCGTCTGGCCGGTCGATCCCGATGCGCGCGCCTGGGCGCGTTGCGCGGCGGCCGAGATGCATTCCGGTTTCTTCGCCTTGCGCGACCGCTGCACGATGAATTGCGGCATCCGCGTGCGTCTGGACGACATGCCGCAGGCGCTGCATAAGGATCTCGCGCGTCTCGAGGAATTGTGGCTCGACGGCCTGGCGCGTTTCGGCGGGCCGTACCTGGCCGGCGAAAAATTCACGGCCGTCGATGCCTTCTTCGCGCCGGTCGCCCTGCGCGTGCAAACCTACGGCCTGCGACTCGCGCCGCGCGCGCAAGACTACGCGGCGCGCCTGCTGGCGCTCGCGCCGCTGCAGGAATGGCTCGCGGCGGCGCTACGGGAAACCTGGCGCGACGAGCCGCATGAGGAGGAAGCGCGCCGCGCCGGCACCTGGCTCGAGGATTTGCGCGTCACGGTTTGAGTACCGGTCCCGCTATTTCGACATGGCGTTCGGCGGCGTGCGGCCGTAAGCCGCATACGGCACCGCCGCGGTCTGGTTGACGCCCGGCCGCGACCAGTCGCACACGCCGCCCGGAAAGATCGCGGCGAGCCGCGCGAACTCGGCGTCGGTGAAGCTGACGGCATAGTCGCTGCGATTGACCGGCTTGAGCTGGCATTTGAGCTTGCCCGCCGCGAGTTCCATGCCGGCGCCCTTGCGCGGGAAGGAGTAGGACGGCCACAACGCATTGCATTGGGTCGTCGCCTGGCTGCTCCAGGTTTGCGTCTCGGCGATGAATTGCGGCGTTGCCGCGCGCGTGAAGCAGCCGTCGGTCGCGGCGGCCGGCTTCCTGGCGATGACCTTGTCGCGCGGCGACAGCGTCGAGGCATCCGTGCGGATCGCCTCCATCCATTGAATGAAGACATTCCATGCCTGGTTCCGGATCGCGGAACCCGCCCCCGAAGGCGCGCCGCGCCACATCACGTGGTTACGCGCATCGCCGTTGGCCTGCGCCATGCGTTCGCGCACGGCGAAGTGGAACCATTGGAAATGGTAGTTGCTGTCCTCGTTGTAGGCGCCGGACAGATCGAACACGGGAATCGCCGCCAGCCCGGTGCCGCCGCCGAGCAGCAAGCCGCTTTGATAGGCGCGCCGGATCGCATTCGGATCGGCGGCGTTGCGCGTCGCGACGTAATTGGCATCGCGGTCGTAGCCGCCGATGCGGCCGTTCAGGTCGAGGAATTGTTCCTTGCTGATGATGCCGGCGTTGAGCGCCTCGAATCCATACTGGACGCCGACGTTATCGTAGGGCCAGAGCGCATGGCCGGCGGCGTCGGTGCCCAAGACGTTGCGCGCGGCGTCGAACACGGTGGGCCGGGCGCCGCTCCGGTTGGTGACCGGATCATAGCGGAGCGCGGCCGGCACAGCCGGGTTCCAGACCGCCGAACGGTAAGCGCCGAACACCGGGCTGGCGGGAATCGGGTCGCCGCGGTTCAGCACCGGATCGGCGCGTCCGGCCTGCAGCGCCAGGTCATACCACGCGCGCGCCGTGCGGTGTCCCGATACCACAGTCATCTGCGCCTCGGTGAAGCCGGCGACATTGTTCGACAACAGGTAGCGGGCGAGCAGGCGCGCATCGAGCGCGGCGTTGGTCAGTGTGAGTGTGTCCGGAAAGGTTTCGTCGATGAAGACGCCGTCGAGCACGCCGGGGAAAGCGTCGGCGATCTGCAGCGCGAAATAAGCGCCGCCGGAGCTGCCGATACCGATGGTATAGGACGGCACGCCATAGGTCTCGATGAAATGCTCCTTGCTCATCATCGCGCTTTCGCCGGCCAGCACGGCATTGCAATTGTTGGCCGGATGATTGAGGGTGTTGGCGAGCAGCGCATAGCCTTCCGCCAGGCGCGCGAGATTGTCGCCGGCCAGCAGGTCGACGCCGATGCTGTCGCCCTGCACATACCAACCGCCGACGCAGCCGGTGCCTTGCAGCGCGATCAGGCGCTTGTTCCAGCCTTGCGGCGGCGTCGCCGGATGCGGCGTTCCTTCCTTGGTCGGATCGAACAGGATCGCGCTTTGATGGATGCCGCGCGCGATCGTCGCGGTGTCGATGCGCACGACGAACGGCAGCGATCTGCCGTTCACGGCGACAGTCGCGACATCGGCCGGCAAGGCGGTGGTCGAAGGCAAGGGCCGGACTTGGCCCGATATCGAGCGGTACATATAGGTCACCCTGGCCGGCGCCGAGCAATCGGCATCGGTCGCGTTGCCGAGGCGCGAACCGTCGGGCAGGATGAAATTCTGGGTCTGGCAGACGAACGGAGCGATATGCGGGCCGGACACGATGGGGCCGCTGACCGGATGGTTGGTGACGTTGAGGTTGCCCAGCGCGCCGCCATAGCTCGCGCTCAACGTGTTGACGCCATCCCTCAGCCCGCTGACGAGCCCGATCATATGGCCGGGACGGGCGGCATCGGTACGGAAAGTATTACCGACCGCCGCGCCATTGAGCGTGACGGCGAGCGTCGGATTCCCCGTCGTCGTCGAGGGCAAGGCGATATCGACCAGCACGCTGCCGCCGCTCGCGTATTCCGGCCGCGACGACAGCAATTGCACCACCGGTGCGCCGGGGGTCGGCGTCGGAGTCGGAGTGGGGGTAGGTGTTGGAGTAGGCGTCGGAGCCGGGGTCGGACCGGGGGCAGGCGTCGGGCTGGGGGTGGGGGTGGGCGTGCCGCTTGGATTCGTGCCGGCGCCGCCGGATCCGCCGCCGCAGCTGACCAACGCCGCACCGGCCGCGATCGCGGCCGCCAGGGAAACGGCGAAGGAAACAGAGCGCCGCGGCCGGCGGGAAGCAAAGCTCGCGGCAGCCTGCGCATCCGCGCACAAGCGATTCATCGTGTTCACCATGATTCCGCCGATGGAATGCGCACGGATCGGGACGATCCGCGCCTGTCGTTCGACGGTAGCGCGGGCCTCTTGTAACAGGCTTGATCTGGCGCATCCGATACCGGGACCGGATTGCATGCGGCGCAAACGATTTGCGAGATGACGAATCGCAATGCCGGCTCTGCTACGATAGCCGCCTGCTTGCCGTTTTCGCGGCATCCCGACATCGTTTCCCGTATCCGACATGAATCGACATCCGCCGCTTCGCATCGAGACCGCACGTCTCGTTCTGCGCCGCCCCGAATCCGCCGACCTCGAAGCGCTATTCGATATCCACGGCGATCCGGAAACCAACCGCTTCAATCCGAGCGGCCCGATGCCGTCGCGGCAAAAGGCGGTCGAGGTCCTCGAGGCCTGGCTCGCGCATTGGGAAGGCGCAGGCTTCGGTTACTGGTCGGTCTGCAAGCGGGACGATGCCGCGCAGGTGATCGGTTTCGGCGGCGTGATGAACAAGACGATCGACGGCAGGGAAGGCTTGAATCTGTATTTCCGGTTCCGGCCCTCGGCCTGGGGCTCGGGCTATGCGAACGAGATGGCGCAAGCCGCGCTGGATTTCACCTTCAACACGCTCGAACGCGAACCTGTCTGGGGCCTGGTGCGGCCATCCAACCTGCCGTCGCGCAAGGCGCTCGAGCGGCTCGGCATGGTGCTCGCGCGAACCGTCGACGACGTCGCAGGCCAGGAGCCGAGCCTGCTGTACGAACTGGACCGCGCGCGGTTTTCGAAGCCGTCCGGCGGATGACGCTTTACTCACCCGCTCTGCGAAATCGCCGGCTAGCCGGCTTGCTCGTCGAAGTTCACCGGTTCCGTCCCGCGCTGCTTCGGCCGCACGACGACGGTGCCGGCCAGCTTGTCGTGCCAGCCCTGTTTCTTCGGATCGAAGGCGATCCAGACGAAACCGAGAAACAGCGGGATCATCGATAGGTAGTAGCCGAGATAGCGGATGATGTATTGCGTCGTGCCCGGCGCTTCCCCGGTCTTGGCATCGACGATCGTGGCGCGGATCACCATCTTGCCCGGCGTGGCATTCTTCAGGATCCAGAATGCCACGACGGCTACCGCCGGCAACACGGTCGACGTCCAGAAATTGCTGTGGGCGGTCATCCACAAGGCGCCGCCGCCCATCAGCGGATATCCGCCGTAGACGAAATTGCCGAGCGGGAGCAGGATCAATCCCGACAGCACGAGATCGATCACGCTTGCCAGGACGCGCGGCCAAAAGCCGACGTATTCCAGTTCCTTTGCATCATTCATGTCAGCCTCCCTCGATGAGTGGATGAAGCGATGCCGCGCCGGCGGATGTCCACCGATGGAACCAACAGCTTACTGCTTCTCTCTCGCCAGCGACAGGAATTCGGTACGCAAGCCGAAGTTGGTGCGCATTTCGCCCAGCAAGGCCGAGGTCACGGTCTCTTCGCCCGGTACCTGGATGCCGCGGCTTTCCATGCACATGTGGCGGCAGCGGATCACGACGCCGACCGAGAACGGCTGGACATGCTGCATCAGCGCTTCGGCGATCTGGATCGTCAGCCGTTCCTGCACCTGCAGGCGCTTGGCGAAGCATTCGACCAGGCGCGTCAGTTTCGACAAGCCGACAATGCGGCCGTTCGGCGTGTAGCCGACGGTGGCGGTGCCGAAGAAGGGCGCCAGGTGATGCTCGCAATGGCTGTAGACCGGAATGCCGCGCACCACGATCAATTCATTGTATTGCTCGGCGCCGTCTTCGAATACCTTGAGGATCTCGGCCGGGTCCTTTTGATAACCCGAAGTCCAGTGCTTCCACGCCTTGTCGACGCGCACCGGCGTTTCCTGCAAGCCTTGCCGGTCGGGGTCTTCGCCGAGATGGCGCAGCAGGCGGCGCCAGTCCTCGGGTGAAAAATCGTCTTTGTCCATCGCTGCTTCCTTCCCTCGCGCTGTTGTCCTGCGCGTCGTTTGCAAGGCGCTATTGTAGAGCGTTCGGCGGTAGAGCGTTTTCAGTCCGGATTTACGGGTTGCGCCGTCCGTCTTGGGAATGCAGCGCAAGGCGCGGCGCGGTGAGCCTTGCGCTCACCAGCCCTAGACCTCACGCAACCCGCAAATCCGGTGAAACCGCTCTACCAGCGGAAAGCGTCAATGATGATGATGCATCCAGTGCGCATCGTCCGACGCCAGGTAAGCGTCGACGGCATCCTTCTGTCCGGTCGCGTGGCGTTTCACTTCACCGCAGGAACAGATGCCCTGGTAGGGCTGGATGTGGGAACAGGCGGAGACTTTTTGCAGGTAAACCGTCACCGGTTTGCCGCATTTCGCGCATTTGAAGGTGAGCGTGCGTGCAGGTTTGTTGGCCATGATGAATCGGGTGAAAAAATCGGATAAGGAATCGGATCGGCCGGTCAATCCGCCCGGTTGCCGGTCGCCGGCTCGCGGGCGGCAGGGCCGTCGAAGAAACGCTTGACGATACCGAAGGCATAACGGGCGGCGACGCGCTCGATGAAGCGCATGAAATCGACCGGCGAATCCTCGTTGGCATTGTCGGAAATGGTGCGGATCACGGCAAAGGGAATGCCGAACTCGAAACAGACTTGCGCCACGGCGGCGCCTTCCATTTCGACGGCCAGCAATTCCGGGAAATCGGCTTTCAACCGCTCCAGACGCAGGCTGTCGTCGATGAATTCGTCGCCGCTGGCGATCAAGCCGCGATGAATACGCGGCTGCGCGAGACGGAATGCCGCGCGGTCGGCGGCGTCGACAACGTTTTCCAGGTCGGCTGCCAGGAAAGCCTTGGCCGCCGCATCCAGGCGGTCCGTCAAATGCCGGTCGGATGCGAAATGCTGCAAACCCAGTAACGGCACTTCGAAGCGCGGAAACAAGGGACTGGCATCCATATCGTGCTGGACCAGCGTGTCGGCGATCACGATGTCGCCCACCGAAATCCCGGCATCGCCGGCGCCGGCGACGCCGGTGAACAAGATATGCGTGACGCCGAAACGCTCGATCAGCGTGGCGACCGTGGCGGCGGCGGCGACCTTGCCGATGCGCGACAACACGAAAACGCAATCATGGCCGCCGAGCTTGCCGGAAACATAATCCCGCATTCCCAACGTGATGGTCGTTCCGCCACGCAACTGTTCAACCAGGCCGGCTTGCTCTTCGTGCAAGGCACTGATGATGCCGAAGCGGACAGGATGGTGGCTCATCTGGATCGGTCGAAAGGGCTAAAGCCATGATTATTCAGGGAAATTAGCTTGCTGGCAAAACAATTCGACGCTTCCTTTCCAGTTTCTCCGCGCTTTCCCGTTCCGATAACGGGCAGTTGGTTCTTTTATTTTGTTGTTGATATATATGATTGGTAGTAGCTGTTAACAACTTCGCTTTTCTGTGGATAACTTGTTTACTCCTTAACGGATCAAGGGTTTACGTCCTGGATAACAAGCGGGATAAGCCTTGTATGGGAAAAGGATGAATCTTGGACAAAAAATCGGGTCTTGCACAAGTTCCGAGTTCTTCACAAACGATCTTGGGGATATCCCAATAGTTATCCACAGGGGAAGCCTCGGTCGCCGCCGTTCAACTGCCCCAGACGTTTTGCAGGAGTTGAAAGACGGCAGCGATCATCGGCTCGTTCTTGCGCTTGGCCAGGGTGATGAAGGAAAGCTCGGTCGACAGGCTGACGGCATCGGCGATCACCAGGCCATGGGCATGGGCTTCGCGCAAGGCGACCGATTCGCGTACCAGCGACAGGCCGACGCCGGATTTCACGAGATCGAGCATCGACGGTTCCTGGTCGACCAGAGCGACCTTGTTCGGCGTGAGCTTGTATTGGGCAAAGATTTTCGTCAGCAGGCGATGATGGGCCGATTCGGGCGGGGTCCAGATCCACGGCAGGCGGGCAAGGGCCGGCCAGTCGCGGCCGGCGACGCGGTTTTTCCAGCCTTGCGGCGCGACGACGTTGTAGGTGAAGGAAGTCAGCGTCTGCGCATGGAATTCGCGGCCCGGCGTACCGAGATAAAAACCGACGTCGAGGGCGCCGCCTTTCACTTGCTGCAAGACCCAGCCCGACATGCCGTGCTGCAATTCGGTCGACAACTGGGGATGCGTTTCGACCAGGCGCTTGAGGAAGGCGCCGAGGCGGATGAATTCCGGATCGAGAATGGTGCCGATCGAGAGCCGGCCGGACAAGGTTGTCAGCAAGGCGTCGGCGCCCTGGCGCAATTCGGAGACGCTCGCCATCACGCGCTCGGCATAGGGCAGGAGCTTCGTTCCGTGCTCGGTCAGGGCCATGCCGGCCGGGGTGCGCGCGAACAGTTGCAGCTTCAGTTCGGCTTGCAAGGACTTGATCTGCAGGCTGACCGCCGGCTGGGTCAGGTGCAGGCGTTCGGCGGCCCGGGTCAGGTTGCCTTCCTGGGCGACTGTCACGAAGGCGCGCAATTGGGTCAGATCCATGAGCGCTTCTCTATAAAAATCCCTTATATCGGAGTTGATGATAACTCATTGGATTCGCCTTGGAGAGCGCGATATTCTGTGGAAATCGTGGGATCAAGCGGAATATTGCCAAAGGAATTCTTATGAACAATCAGCGCATCGAGCATTACATCAATGGCCGCATCGTCCGTTCCGAGAGCGGCCGCCAACAAGATGTCTTCAATCCGGCGACCGGCGAAGTGACGGCGCAAGTCGCGTTGGCGAGCGTCGAGGAAGTTCGGCGCACCGTTGCGGCCGCGGCCGCCGCCGCGCCGGCCTGGGCCGACACCGCGCCCCTGAAGCGCTCGCGCGTGCTGTTCAAGTTCAAGGAGTTGGTCGAGCGCCACCACGACGACCTGGCTGCGGCGATCACGCGAGAGCACGGCAAGGTGTTTTCGGATGCCAAGGGGGAGGTGACGCGCGGACTCGAAGTGATCGAATTCGCGTGCGGCGTGCCGCAACTGCTGAAGACGCAATTCACCGATAACATCGGCGGCGGCATCGACAATTGGCAGCTGCGCCAGCCGCTCGGCGTCACGGCCGGCATCACGCCTTTCAATTTTCCGTTCATGGTGCCGATGTGGATGGCGCCGCTGGCGATCGCGACCGGCAATACCTTCATCCTGAAACCGAGCGAACGCGATCCATCGCCGTCGCTGATGATCGCCGACCTGCTCCACCAGGCCGGCTTGCCCGACGGCGTGTTCAACGTCGTCCAGGGCGACAAGATCGCGGTCGACGCGCTGCTCCATCATCCCGATGTGAAGGCGGTGTCTTTCGTCGGCTCGACGCCGATCGCCGAGTACATCTATACCGAAGGCGTGAAGCGCAAAGGTGCCTATCCTTTGCGTGTGCAAGCGCTCGGCGGCGCGAAGAACCACTTGGTCGTGATGCCCGACGCCGATCTCGAGCAAGCCGTCGATGCCTTGATCGGCGCCGCCTACGGTTCGGCCGGCGAGCGTTGCATGGCGATCTCGGTCGCCGTGGCCGTCGGCGGCATCGCCGACAAGCTGGTCGAGGCGTTGATTCCGCGCGTGCGCGCCTTGAAGGTCAAGAACGGCATGGAAGCCGATGCCGAAATGGGGCCGGTCGTGACGGCCGCGCACAAGGCCAAGATCGAAGGCTATATCGCGGTCGGGGTCGAAGCCGGCGCCAAGCTGCTGGTCGATGGCCGCGGTTTGAAAGTGGACGGTCACGAACAGGGCTTCTTCCTCGGCGGTTCGCTGTTCGATCACGTCACGCCCGACATGACGATCTACCGCGAAGAGATTTTCGGGCCGGTGCTGTGCATCGTGCGGGTACCGGATTTCGCCTCGGCCGTCGAATTGATCAACCGGCATGAATACGGCAACGGCGTCTCGCTGTTCACTTCCGACGGCAACACGGCGCGCGAGTTTTCGCGGCGGGTCGAGGTCGGCATGGTCGGCGTCAACGTGCCGATTCCGGTGCCGATGGCCTGGCATTCCTTCGGCGGCTGGAAACGCTCGCTGTTCGGCGACTTGCATGCCTATGGCGAGGAAGGCATCCGCTTCTACACGCGTTACAAGTCGGTGATGCAGCGCTGGCCGGCGTCGATCGGCAAGGGCGCAGAATTCACGATGCCGGTGGCGAAATAAGGGCTCCAAGCCAGGGTTGATGCCGGACCGGCTGTGGACAAGTCATGGGATAGGCGCTGGGCAGAACGGGGATATCGTGACGGAATGCGGGAACAGGTTTTCTTATCCAGGATTCCTCCTGTTTCCATACAGCGTTTATTCATGACTTATAAATTCGCCAAATCCCTGATTCCTTTCCGGTTTACCGGCTTATCCACAGGAACGGGCCGACGTTAACCGTAAACACTATTCATATATATAAAAGAACAGATTAAAAACCGCCGTACCATCAACGGATACGGCAAAACAGCGAAACCGCCAAACCGACATGCAATTGAATGATTATTTTCGATATCCGATCATCCAGGCGCCCATGGCGGGCGGTGCGACGACGCCGGAATTGGTGGCTGCCGTCTCGAATGCCGGCGCGCTCGGTTCCCTGGCCGCGCCCTTGCTGGGCCCGCAGACCATTCTCGAGCAGGCGGACCGGATCCGCGCGCTGACGAGCGCACCGTTCGCGATCAACCTGTTCGTGCAATCGACGCCGCAGCCGTCGCCGGAAACCGTGGCGCGAGCAGCCGAATTGCTCAGGCCGGTCTGGCAAGCCTGCGGCTGGAACGAATTGCCGCTGCCGCCGAAATGGTGCGAAGACTTCCGGCTGCAATTCGATGCCTTGCTCGAAGCGCGTCCCGCGGTGGCGAGTTTCACCTTCGGCATACTCGAGAAAGAACAGGTCGAGCGTTTGCATGCGGCGGACATCTTCGTGATCGGCACCGCCACCGATGTCGAGGAAGCCTTGGCCTGGCAAGAGGTCGGCGCCGACGCGGTATGCGCGCAAGGCATCGAGGCGGGTGGCCATCGCGGCAGTTTCCTCCGAGCGCAGCAGGATGGCATCGGCACGCTGGCGCTGGTGCCGGCTATCGCCGATGCGGTCGAGGTGCCGGTGATCGCCGCCGGCGGCATCATGGATGGCCGCGGCATCGCGGCGGCCCTGATGCTGGGCGCCGGCGCGGCCCAGCTCGGCACGGCGTTTCTTGCTTGCGACGAGTCCGGCATTCATTCCGCGTACAAGGCGCTTCTCTTGGCGGCGGCACGATATCCCGTCCAGGCGCGCACCTGCCTGACGCGCGCCTTCTCGGGCCGTTATGCGCGCGGCCTCGTCAACCGTTTCATCGAGACGATGCGCGATGCGGAGCACCTGGTGCCCAATTATCCGGTCCAGAACGCGTTGACCGGGGCGATCCGCGCCCAGGCGGCGAAGAGCGGCGATACCGAGTCGATGTCGCTGTGGGCCGGGCAGGGCGTGTCCGCGATTCGCGCGCTGCCGGCGGCCCGCCTGGTGCAGACGCTGGCCGAGGAAATGCGGCGGGCGCAAGGCCGGTAGAACGGAACAATACGATACTGTCAGGGAGAAGCCGGTGGAATCCGCGGGCCAATACGACTACATCATCATCGGCGCCGGCAGTGCCGGCTGCGTGCTGGCGAATCGCCTGACGCGGCACAAGGACGTCTCCGTGCTGCTGATCGAGGCCGGCGCCAAGGATGACTATCTGTGGATCCACATTCCGGTCGGCTATCTCTACTGCATCGACAACCCGCGCACCGACTGGCGCTTCCGCACCGAAGCCGATCCCGGCTTGAACGGCCGCAGCCTGATCTACCCGCGCGGCAAGGTGCTTGGCGGCTGCTCGTCGATCAACGGCATGATCTACATGCGCGGCCAGGCGCGCGATTACGATTCGTGGGCGGATCTGACCGGCGACGACAGCTGGCGCTGGGAAAACGTGTTGCCGATCTTCCGCAAGACCGAGGATCACCACCAGGGCGCGAACCAATTCCACGGCGCCGGCGGCGAATGGCGGGTCGAGAAGCAAAGACTGTCCTGGCGCATTCTCGATGCGTTCCGCGCTGCCGCCGCCGAATGCGGCATTCCGATGACCGAGGATTTCAATCGCGGCGACAACGAAGGCTGCGGCTATTTCGAAGTCAACCAGAAAAATGGAATCCGTCTCAACACCGCGCGCGCCTTCCTGAAAACCGCCGCGCGGCAGGGCAAGCTCGACATCATGACCGGTTGTCACGTCAAGCGCCTGCGGATCGAGACGACGCCCAACGGCAAGGTTTGCACCGGCGTCGAATTCACGGGCGGCGGCAGCGAATGGTTCGCATCGGCCCGGCACGAAGTCTTGCTGTCGGCTGGCGCCGTCGGTTCGCCGCAGATCCTGCAGTTGTCGGGCATCGGGCCCGCCAGCCTCTTGCGGTATTACGGCATCGCGCCGGTCGTCGACCTGCCTGGCGTCGGCGAGAACCTGCAGGATCACTTGCAACTGCGCATGGCATTCAAGGTGAAGGATGTGCCGACGCTGAACACGATGGCCGGCAGCTGGTTCGGCAAGATGAAGATCGCGTTGCAGTATGCATTGACGCGCGCCGGCCCGATGTCGATGGCGCCGTCGCAACTCGGCGCCTTCACGCGTTCCGACCCGGCGCAGCCGACGCCGAATCTCGAATACCATGTGCAGCCGCTGTCGCTCGAACGTTTCGGCGAGCCCTTGCATGCATTCCCGGCCTTTACCGCCAGCGTGTGCAACCTGCGGCCGACGGCGCGCGGCCATGTGCGCATCGGCTCGGGCGATCCGTTCGCGGCGCCGAAAATCGTCGCCAATTACCTGAGCACGGCCGAGGACCGCAAGGTCGCCGCCGACGCCCTGAAGCTGACGCGCAAGATCGTCGGCGCGCCGGCCTTGCGCCGCTATGCGCCGCAGGAATTCAAGCCGGGCAGCGATCATCGGACCGACGAGCAATTGGCTAGGGCCGCCCGCGACATCGGCACTACGATTTTCCATCCGGTCGGCACTTGCAAGATGGGCCGCGCCGACGATCCGATGGCGGTCGTCGACAGCGAATTGCGGGTGAGGGGAGTGGCCGGCTTGCGAGTCGTCGATGCTTCCATCATGCCGACGATTACCTCGGGCAATACCAATTCGCCGACCATCATGATCGCCGAGAAGACGGCGTTGCTTATTGGTCAGAAACTCTTGTCGGCTTAAGTCCACGACCGCACGGATACATCAAACCGGCGAACGGTCTTCTGCTCTATCGTTGTCGTTGGCAGGCACCTCCCGTCGGGGTGCGCGCAACGAAGGAGGCAAGATGGCCGACGTCATCCTGGAGACGAACGACCTCACCAAGGAATTCAAGGGTTTCACCGCGGTCAACAAGGTGAACCTGCGCGTCGAGCGCGGCCACATCCATGCGCTGATCGGACCCAACGGCGCGGGCAAGACGACTTGCTTCAACCTGCTCACCAAATTCCTCACCCCGACTTCGGGCCGGATACTCTTCAACGGCCGCGACATCACGATGGCAAAGCCGGCCCAGATCGCGCGCCAAGGCATCATCCGCTCGTTCCAGATTTCGGCTGTGTTCCCGCATCTTTCCGTGCTGGAAAACGTGCGCATCGGCTTGCAGCGCAAGCTCGGTACCTCGTTCCATTTCTGGAAGAGCGAAAAGACGCTCGAAGTGCTGAACGAGCAGGCGCTGGACTTGCTGGCGCAGGTCGACTTGCGCGAGTTCGCCTCGACCTTGACCGTCGATCTGCCTTACGGCCGCAAGCGCGCGCTCGAAATCGCCACCACGCTGGCGATGGAACCGGAACTGATGCTGCTCGACGAACCGACGCAAGGCATGGGCCATGAAGACGTCGGCCGCGTGACCGCGCTGATCAAGAAGGTCGCGGCAGGGCGCACAATCCTGATGGTCGAGCACAACATGAGCGTGGTGTCCGGCATCTGCGACCGCATCTCGGTCTTGCAGCGCGGCGCCATCCTGGCCGAAGGCAGCTATGCGGAAGTCTCGCGGAATCCGCAGGTGATGGAAGCCTACATGGGCACGGCTACGGGCGAGCTAGGCGGCAATCATGGCTGAGGTGGATGGCCGATCCTTGCAGCCTGCTTATTTTTTCAGCAGGCGATACTTCGTGACGCCGGTCTGCAATGCATGCTTGATGCGCCGCAGGCCACGCGCCGGCACGCGATTTTCCGCGCAGGGAATCCACATCGGATCGAAGTAATGGCGCGCTTTCCGGCTATAGCCGGGGCGCCAATATTTGCCGTCTTCGAAAAAATAATGCGTGACCTGCGAATGCCGGCTCAGGCTCTTGTCGCGCTGCGGCGAGCCGCCGTGCAAGAGATTGGCCGCCCAAACGATGGCGCTGCCTTTTTTCACGATGCCATATTCGGGCGTGAAGCGGCGTTCGATGATGAGATTTTCTATCCGCGCCTCGTATTGCGGATAGTTGGCGTAATCGGCCTCGAGGCCGAATTCCTCGAAGTTCATTTCCGGCAGCTTGTGGCTGCCCGGGTAATACACCAGCGGCCCCTGGTCCGGGCCGATGTCTTCCAAGGCGATCCAGACGCCGCACATGAAGCCGAAGGGTTCGGAATTGAAATGGACGTTGTCCGCATGGACTTTTTGTTCCGTTCCACGCGGGAAATTCAAGGTTTGAAAGGGAAGGGGTTTCCTGTCATACAACACTTGCAGAGCGGACAACACCGAAGGAAATGTTGCTATGTTTTTAATATTTTCACTGACCAGCCAACCGTCTTGAAGACGGCCATCGTCGATATGGCTGGATGAGCGCAACTTTTTCTGCTCCCAGTATTCGGCAATGTCGGCGACCGCCCCATCCAGCATGGTCGTGGGAATTCCTGTCTCGAATATCAGATAGCCGTCGCGCCGGTAGCGCTCGATTTGCTGCTCGTTCAACACCGTCATCGTTTTTTCTAGCCTAGCTTTGCAGGGGGCCGGTTCGTGTCCGGACAAGACCGATCCGCGCTACCGTTTTCTATTTTCGATCACCATGCCGCAGCATATATCGCCCGCGCATCGTTGCGGGTGACTTCGCGCGGATTGTTGCCGAGCAGACGCGTCTGCAACATCGCATCGTCCGCCAAGCGGTCGAGATCCGATTCGGCGATGCCGACCTCGCGCAAGCGGGTTTCGATGCCGACCCGTTCCGCGGTTTTTTCGAGCGCTGCGATCAACGCGAAAGTGCGTGCTTCATCGCTGCCGCTCGCCTCGGGCGCGATGATGCCGGCCAGTTCGGCATACAAGGGAAGTGCCGCCGGTGCATTGAAACGCAAGACATGGGGCAATACCAGCGAGTTCGACAAGCCGTGCGGCACGTGGAAAATCCCGCCGATCGGGTAAGCAAGCGCATGCACCGCCGCGCACGGTGCGTTGGCGAAGGATTGGCCCGCCAGCATCGCGCCGAGCAGCATTGCCTGGCGGGCGGCGAGATTGCTTCCTTGCTCGTAAGCGGTGACCAGGTTGGCCGCCAACAAGGTGAGCGCTTGCCTCGCCAGCATGTCCGACAACGGGTTCTTCTTGTGTTTCGTGGTATAGGCTTCGATGGCATGGACCATGGCATCGATGCCAGTCGCGGCCGTGACCTTGGGTGGCAAGCCGAGCGTCAGTTCGGCATCGAGAATCGCCATGTCCGCATACAGTTGCGGCGCAACCACGCCCATCTTGGTGGTTTCCCCGGTGGTGACGATGGCGATCGGCGTGACTTCGGAGCCGGTGCCGGCCGTGGTCGGAATCTGGATCAGCGGTAACCTGTCGCCCTTGACGTTGCCGATGCCATACATGGTTTTCAAGTCTTGTTCGCCGTTCGCCAACACGGCGATCAGCTTGGCGACATCCATCGAACTGCCGCCGCCGAGGCCGATGACCAAGTTGATGCCTTTGCCGCGCGCATCGGCGGCGGCATCGAGCACGACCGCCTCCGGCGGATCGGCGATGACTCCTGTATATAAATCGATTTCGAAACCGGCGGTACGTAAATCGGCAAGCGGCGCATCGACCAGCCCGGTTTTCAGGAAGCCGGCATCGGTCACGAGCAAGGCATGCCTGGAAGAGGGGAAGTGCTGCCTGGCGATGGCGCCCAGTCTTCGAGCGCTACCCGGTTCGCAAACGATGTTCGGTACAGTGGAAAAGCTGAAGTCTTGGGTCACCGGCATGGCATATGTCCTCGTGCGGAGATCGGCATTCATTGTAACAACCTCCTCCGCGGTGAGCCTTGCATGAGCCGACGGACTTTGAACGCTCACGGTAGAATCTCGTTTCCCGCAATGCAATTCTTCAACCGCCGACGCGGCACGAACGACCTCATGAATTTTCTTCCGCAAAAGCAAGCACTTCCATCGATGCTCCATTTCGCTTTCACGGGAGCTTGCCGCAAATGACGGAATACCTGTTCCTCGGCGCCGCCGCGCTGCTGGCCGGCATGATCGATGCGGTGGTCGGCGGCGGCGGCTTGATCCAGATTCCCGCTTTGTTTTCCACCATGCCGCAAACCGCACCCGCGACCTTGCTTGGTACCAATAAGCTGGCGGGCGTCTGGGGAACGAGTGCGGCGGCCATCAGTTTCGCACGTCGGGTCAAGCTGCAGTGGAGCACGGCAGTGCCGGCGGCATTGGCGGCTTTCATCATGGCGTTCGCCGGCGCTTTCACCGTTACCAAGCTGTCGCCTGATTTCTTGCGCAAGTTCTTGCCTTTCGTCTTGATCGCGGTGGCGATCTATACCTTCAAGAAGAAAGACTTCGGTAGTACGCATGCCCCTCTGCATGAAGGCATGAAGGAAAGGATATTTGCCATTGCCATCGGCGGAGGCATCGGTTTCTACGATGGCTTCTTCGGTCCCGGCACCGGCAGCTTCCTGGTGTTCCTGTTCGTCCGCTTCTTCGGCTTCGACTTCCTCGGCGCCTCCGCCGTGTCCAAGGTGGTCAATGTCGCTTGCAACTTGTCCGCCTTGATGTGGTTCGGCTATAGCGGGCACCTGATCTGGGAATTGGGCGCCTTAATGGCGGTGTGCAATGTCAGCGGTTCCTTGATCGGTAGCCGTCTTGCTATCAAACATGGGAGCGGATTCGTGAGAAAGCTATTCCTCCTTGTAGTCTCGATGTTGATCTTGAAGACCGGGTACGATGCTTTCCTGAAATAGGAAAGGGAATGTTTCACGTGAAACAGGCCTCCTGCTTGCCGCCGAGTAGGGTGGTTACTGCTGGGGTTCGAACTCGGAGGAATAATGAGGAGCAGAACTTTTCTCGGGTTTCTTGAAAGACAAAAAGAAGGAGACTCAAGGCGACTCCTTCCGTACTGTTCCACGTGAAACAATTCCGACACCATTCACTACGCACAGTAAACGACTAACCCAGGACGATGGGTTTATAATCTCGCCTCTACCCGCGCGCGGCCCCGTCACCCGCCGCATCCCTCCCGAGGCATACCATGTTGTTTCCTACTGAATTCGATGTCATCGTCGTCGGCGGCGGCCATGCCGGCACCGAAGCCGCTCTTGCTTCCGCCCGCATGGGGCAGAAGACGCTGCTGCTGACCCACAATATCGAGACGCTCGGCCAAATGTCGTGCAACCCCTCGATCGGCGGCATCGGCAAGGGACACTTGGTCAAGGAAGTGGACGCGATGGGCGGCGCGATGGCGATCGCCACCGACGAAGCCGGCATCCAGTTCCGAATCTTGAATTCCTCGAAAGGTCCGGCCGTTCGCGCGACACGCGCCCAAGCCGATCGCGTGTTGTACAAGGCAGCGATCCGCCACCGGCTCGAAAACCAGCCGAATCTCTGGCTGTTCCAGCAAGCGGTCGACGACCTCATGGTGGAAGGCAACCGCGTGGTCGGTGCCGTCACCCAGATCGGCATTCGTTTCCGCGGCAGGGCAGTGGTCTTGACCGCCGGTACTTTCCTCGACGGCAAAATCCATGTCGGTCTCAACAATTACTCGGGCGGCCGCGCCGGCGATCCGCCCGCCGTTTCGCTCTCCGCGCGCCTGAAGGAATTGAAGCTGCCGCAAGGCCGCTTGAAAACCGGCACGCCGCCGCGCATCGACGGCCGCAGCATCGACTTTTCCGTCATGACTGAACAACCCGGCGATCTCGATCCGATTCCAGTGTTTTCCGTCATGGGCTCGGTTGCCATGCATCCCAAGCAGCTGCCGTGCTGGATCACCCACACCAACGACCGCACCCACGAGATCATCCGCAATGGCCTCGACCGCAGCCCGATGTACACCGGCGTGATCGAAGGCGTCGGTCCGCGCTACTGCCCGTCGATCGAAGACAAGATCCATCGCTTCGCCGACAAGGAAGCGCACCAGATCTTCCTCGAGCCGGAAGGTCTGACCACCAACGAGTATTACCCGAACGGAATCTCGACCAGCCTGCCGTTCGACGTCCAGCTCGACCTGGTGCGCTCGATGCGCGGCTTGGAAAACGCCCACATCTTGCGCCCCGGCTATGCGATCGAATACGACTACTTCGATCCGCGCGGCCTGAAGGCTTCGCTGGAAACGAAAGCGATCGAAGGCTTGTTCTTTGCCGGCCAGATCAATGGCACCACCGGTTACGAAGAAGCGGCGGCGCAAGGCATGCTGGCCGGCATCAACGCGGCACTGCAGACCCAGGGCCGCGACGCCTGGACGCCGCGCCGCGACGAAGCCTATCTCGGCGTGCTGGTCGACGATCTCGTCACGCAAGGCGTGCAAGAACCCTACCGCATGTTCACCAGCCGCGCCGAATACCGCTTGAGCCTGCGCGAGGACAATGCCGACCTGCGCCTGACCGAGATCGGCCGCAAGCTCGGTTGCGTCGGCGACGAGCAATGGGCGAAATTCGACGCCAAGCGCGAAGCCGTCGCGAAAGAACTCGAACGTCTCAAGTCGACCTGGGTCAATCCTCGCATTCTCGCCGCGGCCGAAGCCGAGCGCGTGCTCGGCAAAGCGATCGAGCGCGAGTATGCGCTCACCGATCTGCTGCGCCGCCCGAACGTCAGCTACGACAGCCTGATGACCTTGAAAGGCATCGATGGCCAGGACCTGGCCGGACCCGGTCTCGGCGACGCCGACGACGCGATCAAGGAACAGGTCGAGATCCAGGTCAAATATGCCGGCTACATCGACCGCCAGGCGCGCGAAGTCGAACGCCACGAATACTACGAAAACCTGAAGCTGCCGACCGACATCGACTACATGGACGTGAAGGCTTTGTCGATCGAAGTCCGGCAAAAACTCAACAAGCATCGCCCGGAGACGCTCGGCCAGGCATCGCGCATTTCGGGTGTCACGCCGGCCGCGATCTCGCTGTTGCTGGTGCACCTGAAGAAGGGCGGCTTCAAGGGCTTCGTCCAAACCGACGAGCAGGCGGCATAAACGATGGCTGCATTTGACCGGGCCGCGCTGGCGACGACCCTGACGGCCGGCGTGCGCGACCTGCAACTCGATCTGGACGACCGGCAACTGGGGCAGTTGCTCGACTATCTCGCCTTGCTGTTCAAGTGGAACGCGGTCTACAACCTGACGGCCGTGCGCGACCCGATGGAAATGGTCACGCTGCACTTGCTCGATACGCTCGCCGCCGTTCCCGCTTTCGCCGAGGCGCGCAGCGTACTCGATGTCGGCGCCGGCGGCGGCTTGCCGGGCCTCGTGCTGGCGATCGCGCGGCCCGATGTGCGCGTCGCGATGATCGACACCGTGCACAAGAAGACCGCTTTCCTCACGCAAGTCAAGGCCGAGCTCGGTCTCGGCCACGTCGCCGTCCACACGGCGCGCGTCGAGCAATTGCAGGCGCCGGAAAAATTCGACACGATCACCTCGCGCGCTTTCGCCGAACTCGCCGATTTCGTGAATTGGTCCGGCCATCTGCTGGCCGACGGCGGCCGCTTCATCGCCTTGAAAGGCGTCGAGCCGAAAGACGAAATCGCGCGCCTGCCCGCCGGTTGGAAAGTGACGGATATCCGCGCGCTCAAGGTGCCCCGGCTGAATGCCGAGCGCCACCTGATCTTCATCGAGCGCGCCTGACCGGCGATCGAACAATTCACTACAACCAGAACGACAACATGGCCAAAATTTTCTGTGTCGCCAATCAAAAGGGTGGGGTAGGGAAGACCACGACGGCGGTCAATCTCGCCGCCGGACTCGCGCAACTCGAACAACGCGTGTTGCTCGTCGACCTCGATCCGCAAGGCAACGCGACGATGGGCGCGGGCATCAATAAAGCGACACTGACGGCCTCGGTCTATGAAGTCATGCTCGGCATGTCCGATGTCAAGACCGCGCGCAAGACCTCCGAGACCGGCCGCTTCGACGTGCTGCCGGCGAACCGCGAACTGGCCGGCGCCGAAGTCGAGATGGTCGAACTCGAGAATCGCGAAAAGCGTCTCAAGGATGCGATCGCCGCCGTCGACGCCGACTACGATTTCGTGCTGATCGATTGCCCGCCGGCCTTGTCGATGCTCACGCTCAACGGCTTGTGCGCGGCGCACGGCGTCATCATTCCGATGCAGTGCGAATACTATGCGCTCGAAGGCTTGTCGGATCTCGTCAACACCATCAAGAAGGTGCATGCCAAGCTCAATACCGATCTCAAGATCATCGGCTTGCTGCGCGTGATGTTCGACCCGCGCATGACGCTGTCGCAACAGGTGTCGGCCCAACTCGAACAGCATTTCGGCGACAAGGTGTTCAAGACCATCATTCCGCGCAACGTGCGCTTGGCGGAGGCGCCGTCCTACGGCATGCCGGGAGTGACCTTCGATCCGGCGTCGAAGGGCGCGCAGGCGTATATCGCGTTCGGGGCGGAGATGGTGGAGCGGATCAAGACGCTCTAGCGGAGCGGATGCCGAAAGGCTCGCTGACGAAAGCAGAGAACCCGTGATTTTTTAACGTTATGTAAGCAGATCATCATGGTCACTAAAAAACCCAAAGGCCTGGGCCGCGGCCTCGATGCCTTGCTCGGCGGAGGCGCCGACGTCGTCGAAGCGACGCCCAATGTCGCCGGCGCCCCCTCGGTGCTCGGCGTCGAGCAGCTGCAAGCCGGCAAATACCAGCCCCGCACCCGCATGGACGAGGGCGCATTGAACGAACTGGCCGCCTCGATCAAGGCCCAGGGCCTGATGCAGCCGATCCTGGTGCGCCCGGTCGGGAGCAATGGCCACGATAGATACGAAATCATCGCTGGCGAACGCCGCTTCCGCGCGGCGCAACTCGCCGGCCTGACCGAAGTGCCGGTGCTGGTGAAGGATGTCGACGACCAGGCCGCCGCCGCGATGGCGCTGATCGAAAACATCCAGCGCGAAGACTTGAATCCGCTCGAGGAAGCGCAAGGCATCCATCGCTTGATCACCGACTTCAGCTTCACCCACGAGCAAGCCGCCAACGCGGTCGGCCGTTCGCGCAGCGCGGTGTCGAACCTGCTGCGCCTCTTGAATCTCGCCAAGCCGGTGCAGACCATGCTGATGGCCGGCGACATCGACATGGGCCATGCGCGCGCCTTGCTCGCCACCGACAGCGCGACGCAGATCACGCTGGCGAACCAGATCGTCGCCAAGCGCATGTCGGTGCGCGAGGCGGAGAAGCTGGTCGCGCGTGCGACGACCGAGCAGGCGGCGAACGGCAAGCGCGACGGCGTCCGCGAAAAATCGCGCGACATCGCCCGTCTCGAGGAAGAACTGTCGGACGCGCTTGCCACGCAAGTCGTCATCAAGCTCGGCGCCAAGAACCGCGGCCAGCTCATCATCGACTTCGCCGATCTCGACGCGCTCGACGGCGTGATCGCCAAGCTGCGCGGCTGAGGGCGCTTTCAAAAACCGGACCACGAGCGGCGGCCGATGCCGCCCGTCATCGGCGGACTTTCCGCATGCGCAGCGGATATGGGCATTGCACCGCGCCGTATTTTTGCATAGAGCCGCGAAACGGTCCGCCGTTGCCGGCCGTTCGCATCCGATTGAGACGTCGCAAACGCTTGCACGCTAAGCGCGAAGCGTGGGCGTAAAAGATCTGCTGCCGCACTCTCATTCACTAGCCAAGCCAGCGAGGTTCGGCGTACGTTCATAAGCGTGTGCATCTCGAGTCGGCTGCGGACCGCTCGCTACGTTCGTCAAACGGAACCCAGCCGGGGCGCACCGGCGAATGCATCGCGCGTCCATGATTTGTTCATGCGAAAGAACGTCCATGGCATCGAACGCGGATATCCAGTCAGCGCACTACGATGGCGAAGTGCCGCCGTTTGCCGAGATGGAATTGGAACGATTGTATGGAAGCGTCTATTCCTCGCTCGCGCATTTCAGGATTCACGGCGGCGCGGAAGACGCGAGCACCTATGTGGCGCGCCGCGGCGGCGATATCGTCGCGCTCTTCCTGTTTCGGCGCGAGGGGCGTCGCGTGCGCGTCGTCAATGAAGGCATGATCCTCGATCGCGAGGCGATCGAAAACTTCGTCGAGTATGTCTTCTCGACGTTTCCCGGCGTCGGCGCCATTGTCTTTCATTCGGTGCAGGCGGAGTTCGGGCAATGCTTGCGCCCGTTTCAGCGCACCGCCTGCGGAGAGGACATCGCCGCCGACCTGCCGCCGACCGTGGACGAATATGTCGCTCGTCTCGGTTCCGCCACGCGCAAGAACATCCGGCGCCACAAGAACCGCCTGGAGCGGAGCTTTCCCTCGTTCTCATTTCGCGTGCATACCAAGGAGGAGGCCGACGAGAGACAGATGCGCGAGATTATCGCTTTCAATCATGCGCGCATGGCGGCCAAAGGGAAAACCTCGGTGATCGACGAGGCGAGAACGCAAGCCATCCTGCGCATGGTGCGCGCGCGCGGCTTCGTGACAGTGGCGACGATCGATGGCCGCGTCTGCGGCGGCGCGATCACGGCGCGCATCGGCGACAGCTTCATCTCGCTGGTGAACTCCCATGATCCGCTTTACGACGATTACCGGCTGGGCACGCTCTGCTGCTTCCTGACGATTTGCGCCTGCATCGAACGCGGCGGCAAGCGTTTCGACTTCCGCTGGGGCCAGTATGAATACAAGATCGCCCTGCTCGGCGAACATCACTGGCTCTACCGCCTCATCCTGTACCGCTCGCATTTTCATCTGGCATGCAACGCCGACCTCGCCGTGCGGACAGCATTGGCGGGGGCGCTGCGCGCGGCGAAGTGGCGGCTGGCCGAAGCGGCGAATCGGGAGGAGGGCAAGGCCGGCGGCTGGATCGGTCGGTCTGTCCGTTGGGTGCGCGCCGTCAAACGTCGGTTTGCCTGGCCTGCACCGAATGCGGGTACCCACTAGCGTCAAATTTTATCGGCGCCTCCGCAGGGCTGGGGCAAACATGGATCTGCCCATATTTCTACCGTATTTCTACTATATAGTGCCATCGGGCAAATCGTTTGACGCATATTATGGAATAACCTTATAATCCCGTGGCTTCACAGATCGCACCCCACAGTATTTCACCCAGGCCATGAAACGCCTTCCGGCGCCTTGCATCGGAAGAGGCTGGTCGTTTGATTCAGGATCGGAATGCTTCGACTCGTTATCCTGCAATTGGCGGCCGCAATCATCGTCGGCATCGTTGCCGGCCTGATCGGTGGAATGCCCGCGCTGTTCTCGGCGCTACTCGGTGGGATGTGCTGCGTGGTGCCGAATGGCTTGTTTGCGTTGCGCTTGTATATCAGCGCGCGTTCCCGAAAAGCCACGCCGATGACTTTTTTCTTCGGCGAATTTATCAAGATTGCGTTGACGATCGCCCTGTTGGGTGCGGTCGCTTGGCTGTACCGCGATTTGAACTGGCTGGCGCTGATCGCCGGGTTCGTCGTGGCGCTGAAAAGTTACATCATCTTATTATTTAGGCACTGATATGTCATCTACCGCGGTCGAAGGAGCAGCAGCGCACGCGCCCACTGCCTCCGAATACATTGTCCACCACCTCGGACACCTCTCCACCAAGCATCAGGACAAGATCGTCGATTTCTCGATCATCAACATGGACACGGTTTTCTGGTCCGTGCTGATGGGCGTGCTCGGCTGCTTCTTCATGTGGCGCGCGGCCAAGAAAGCGACGTCCGGCGTGCCGGGCCGCTTCCAGGCCTTCGTCGAAATGGTGGTCGAACTGGTCGAAGACCAATCCAAAGCCATCGTTCACGGCGACCGCACCTTCATCGCGCCGCTGGCCCTGACCGTGTTCGTCTGGGTCGCGCTGATGAATTCGCTCGACTTCCTGCCGGTCGACGTGGTTTCCGGTCTTCTTCGCGGTTTGCACTGGCTTGGCCTGGTCAGCGCGGAAACCGCCGATATCCATCACCGCATCGTACCCACCGCCGACCTCAACGGCACCCTCGGCATGTCCATGGCCGTGCTGGCCCTGATGCTCTACTACGGCATCAAGATCAAGGGCTTCGGCGGCTGGCTGCATGAGATCTTCGCTGCGCCGTTCGGCATCTGGATGGCGCCGTTCAACCTGCTGCTCAACATTATCGAATACTTGGCCAAGGCCGTATCGCTCGGCATGCGACTGTTCGGCAACATGTACGCCGGCGAACTGCTGTTCCTGCTGATCGCGCTGCTCGGTTCGACCGCCACCGCCTTCGGCTTCATCGGCCAGGTGATCGCCGGTTCGGCATGGGCGATCTTCCACATCCTGATCGTGTTCCTGCAGGCATTCATCTTCATGATGCTGACCCTCGTCTACATGGGCCAAGCGCACGAAGGTCACTAAGGTTTTGTAGTAAGCAACGGTTTTGTTTTTGGGTTTGTAATTTTCATTTTCAACTTTAACTTTTAAAAGGAATTGTCATGACTGACGTATCTTTTGTTGCTCTGGCTTGCGGTCTGATCATCGGTCTGGGTGCTATCGGCGCCTGTATCGGTATCGCTCTGATGGGCGGTAAATACCTCGAAGCCTCCGCTCGTCAGCCTGAACTGATGAACACCCTGCAGACCAAGATGTTCCTCTTGGCCGGTCTGATCGACGCTGCATTCCTGATCGGTGTTGGTATCGCGATGCTGTTCGCCTTCGCCAATCCGTTCAAAGGGTAATCGGGTTTCGACAACCTGAATTCCGAGCCTGCCGAACCTTCGCGTTCGGCATTCGTTACTCTGAGAAGGAAAAAAACCGTGAACCTTAACGCAACCTTGTTTGCACAGTTCGTGGTCTTCTTCATCCTCGCGTGGTTCACGATGAAATTCGTGTGGCCGCCGTTGATCCAGGCGCTCGACGAGCGCGCGAAGAAGATTGCGGACGGTCTGGCCGCCGCCGACCGTGGCAAGGCTGAGATGGCTGCCGCTGAAAAGCGCATTCAAGCCGAACTCGCCTCCGCCCGTGACGAAGGCCAGAAGCGCATCATCGACGCCGAAAAGCGTGCGCAGGCAATCATCGAAGACGCCAAGAAGACCGCTTCGGACGAAGCCGCGCGCATCATCGCCGCTGCCAAGGCCGACGCGGAACAGCAAGTCACTCGTGCACGCGAAGAGCTGCGCGCCCAGGTCGCCGAAATCGCGGTCAAGGGTGCCGAGCAGATCCTCAAGCGTGAGGTGAACGCAGCGGCCCACGCCGACCTGCTGAACCAACTGAAGACCGAGCTGTAATCATGGCTGAACTCGCTACCATTGCTCGCCCTTACGCCGAAGCACTGTTTCGTGTAGCCAAGTCCGGCAACCTGGCCGCCTGGTCCGACCTCGTGTCGGAAATGGCGGCGGTCGCCAGCCTGCCCGACGTCAAATCCTTTGCCGCCAATCCGAAGCTTTCGGACCAGCAGGTCGCCGACACTTTTCTGTCGTTGTTGAAGTCCAATGTCACTGCCGAGGCCAAGAACCTGGTGGCGATGCTGGTCCAGAACGGCCGTCTCGCGCTGATGCCCGAGATCGCGACGCAATTCCACGCATTGAAGAATGCCGCGGAAGGCGCCGCCGACGCGGAGATCACGAGCGCATTCGCGCTGTCCGACGCCCAGGTGAAAGAACTGGTCGCGACGCTGGAAAAGAAATTCGGCCGCAAGCTCAACCCGTCGGTCAAGGTCGACTCTTCGCTGATCGGCGGCGTGCGCGTCGCGGTCGGGGACGAAGTGCTCGATACGTCGGTACGCGCGAAGCTGCAAAAGATGTACGTCGCCCTGGCGTCGTGATCGGAAGCCCTCTCCAAGAGGGCTTTCGTCGCCATCGCCGCTCAAGCGCACGAACGTGTAGACATGGGGACCGGAAGACAGCTCTTCCCGTCCCCGACACCAATCAGGAGTTAGTATGCAACTCAACCCGTCTGAAATCAGCGAACTGATCAAGAGCCGGATCCAAGGTCTTGGCGACTCCGCTGAAATCCGCAACCAAGGCACGGTGATCTCCGTGACCGACGGCATCTGCCGCATCCACGGCCTGTCCGACGCGATGCAAGGCGAGATGCTGGAATTCCCGGGCGGCACTTATGGCCTCGCGCTGAACCTCGAGCGTGATTCCGTCGGCGCCGTTATCCTGGGCGAATACGAACACATTTCCGAAGGCGACACCGTCAAGACCACCGGCCGCGTGCTGGAAGTCCCGGTCGGTCCGGAACTCGTCGGCCGCGTGGTCAACGCGCTCGGCCAGCCGATCGACGGCAAGGGCCCGATCAACGCCAAGATGACCGACGTCATCGAGAAAGTGGCGCCGGGCGTCATCGCGCGTCAATCCGTGTCGCAACCGATGCAAACCGGCCTGAAGTCGATCGACTCCATGGTGCCGATCGGCCGCGGCCAGCGCGAGCTGATCATCGGCGACCGCCAGACCGGTAAAACCGCTGTCGCGATCGACGCCATCATCAACCAAAAAGGCCAGAACATGGTCTGCGTCTACGTCGCGATCGGCCAGAAGGCTTCGTCGATCAAGAACGTGGTGCGCGCCCTCGAGCAGCACGGCGCGATGGATTACACCATCATCGTCGCGGCATCCGCTTCCGAATCCGCAGCAATGCAATACATCTCGGCCTACTCGGGCTGCACGATGGGCGAATACTTCCGCGACCGCGGCCAGGACGCCCTGATCATTTACGACGACCTGTCCAAGCAAGCTGTCGCGTATCGTCAAGTGTCGCTGCTGCTGCGCCGTCCGCCGGGCCGCGAAGCCTATCCGGGCGACGTGTTCTACCTGCACTCGCGTCTCCTGGAGCGTGCCGCTCGCGTGAACCCCGACTACGTCGAAGCGTTCACCAAGGGCGAAGTCAAGGGCAAGACCGGTTCGCTGACCGCACTGCCGATCATCGAAACGCAAGCCGGCGACGTGTCCGCCTTCGTTCCGACCAACGTGATCTCGATTACCGACGGCCAGATCTTCCTGGAGACCTCGCTGTTCAACTCCGGCATTCGTCCCGCAATTAACGCCGGTATCTCGGTGTCCCGAGTCGGTGGCGCTGCTCAGACCAAGGTCATCAAGGGCCTGTCCGGCGGTATCCGTACCGACTTGGCGCAGTACCGTGAACTGGCCGCGTTCGCGCAGTTCGCATCGGATCTCGACGAAGCGACCCGCAAGCAGCTCGACCGCGGCGCCCGCGTGACCGAGTTGCTCAAGCAGACGCAATACTCGCCGCTGCCGATCTCGCTGATGGCCGTGTCGCTGTTCGCCGTCAACAAGGGTTACCTCGACGACGTCGAAGTGAAGAATGTGCTGCCGTTCGAATCGGCTCTGCACAACTTCATGAAGACCAGCCACTCCGCGCTGCTTTCGAAGATCGAAGAGACCAAGCAACTCGACAAGGACGCCGAAGCCGAACTGGCCGCCGCGATTGCAAGTTTCAAGAAGACGTTCTGATCTCAACCGAAGCTGAAGGAGTAACCACTCATGGCTGCAGGTAAAGAGATACGCGGCAAGATCAAGAGCGTAGAGAATACGAAGAAGATCACCAAGGCGATGGAAATGGTCGCCGCATCCAAGATGCGCAAGGCGCAGGACCGGATGCGCCACGCCCGTCCGTACAGTGACAAGGTTCGTAATATCGCGTCTCACCTGGCCGAAGCCAATCCGGAGTACACGCATCCGTTCCTGGTCAGGAGCGACGCATCGAAAACCGTGGGCATCATCGTCGTCACGACCGACAAGGGTCTGTGCGGCGGTCTGAACACCAACGTGCTGCGCCTCATGACCAACAAGATGCGCGAACTCGAAGGCCAAGGCGTCAAGGTCGAGACGGTCGCGATCGGCAACAAGGGCTTGGGCTTCATGCATCGCATCGGCGCGAAAGTCGTGTCGCAGGCGACGCAGCTCGGCGATACCCCGCACCTGGACAAGCTGATCGGTCCGGTCAAGGTATTGCTCGACGCTTACCAGGAAGGCAAGCTCGACGCGGTGTACCTCTGCTACACCAAGTTCATCAACACGATGAAGCAGGAGCCGATGATGGAGCAATTGCTGCCGTTGTCCTCCGAGCGCATGAAGGCAGACAAGGATTCCTATTCGTGGGATTACCTGTACGAGCCCGATGCGCAGACCGTGATCGATGAATTGCTGGTGCGGTATGTCGAAGCGCTGATCTATCAGGCTGTCGCGGAAAACATGGCGTCCGAACAGTCGGCGCGCATGGTCGCGATGAAAGCGGCGTCGGACAACGCCGGTAACGTGATTTCCGAGCTCAAGCTGGTCTACAACAAGACCCGCCAGGCCGCGATCACGAAAGAGCTGTCCGAGATCGTCGCCGGCGCTGCCGCCGTTTGACGCGAGTAACGAATCTAATTTTTATATTTGAAGGAACGAAAATGGCTAATGGCAAAATCGTTCAGTGTATCGGCGCTGTGGTGGACGTTGAGTTCCCGCGCGACGCGATGCCGAAGGTTTACGATGCCTTGAAAATGGAAGGCTCCGCGCTGACCCTGGAAGTGCAGCAGCAGCTCGGCGACGGCATCGTCCGTACGATTGCTCTGGGCTCCTCCGAAGGTCTGCGCCGCGGCATGATGGTATCCAACACCGGCGCGCCGATCTCGGTGCCGGTCGGTCACGCGACGCTGGGCCGCATCATGGACGTGCTGGGCAATCCGATCGACGAGCGCGGCCCGGTCAACGCCGAGACGCACGCCTCGATCCACCGCAAGGCTCCGGCCTACGACGAGCTGTCGCCGTCGCAAGAACTGCTGGAAACCGGTATCAAAGTTATCGACCTGGTCTGCCCGTTCGCGAAAGGCGGCAAGGTCGGTCTGTTCGGCGGTGCGGGCGTGGGCAAGACCGTGAACATGATGGAGCTGATCAACAACATCGCGAAGGCGCACTCGGGTCTGTCCGTGTTCGCCGGCGTGGGCGAGCGTACCCGTGAAGGCAACGACTTCTACCACGAGATGGCCGACTCCAAGGTCGTGGACCTGGAAAACCTGTCGAACTCGAAGGTTGCGATGGTGTACGGCCAGATGAACGAACCGCCGGGCAACCGTCTGCGCGTCGCGCTGACCGGTCTCACGATCGCGGAATCCTTCCGTGACGAAGGCCGCGACGTGCTGTTCTTCGTCGACAACATCTACCGTTACACGCTGGCCGGTACCGAAGTGTCCGCGCTGCTGGGCCGTATGCCTTCCGCGGTGGGTTACCAGCCGACGCTGGCCGAGGAAATGGGCCGCCTGCAAGAGCGCATCACCTCGACCAAGACCGGTTCGATCACCTCGATCCAGGCCGTGTACGTGCCTGCCGACGACTTGACCGACCCGTCGCCCGCGACCACCTTCGCGCACTTGGACTCGACCGTCGTTCTCTCGCGTGACATCGCCGCGCTGGGTATCTATCCGGCAGTCGATCCGCTCGACTCGACCTCGCGCCAGCTCGACCCGAACGTGGTCGGCGCCGAGCACTACGAGACCGCGCGCGCCGTGCAAGGTACGCTGCAGCGCTACAAGGAATTGCGCGACATCATCGCGATTCTGGGCATGGACGAACTGGCGCCTGAAGACAAGCTGGTCGTGGCGCGCGCTCGCAAGATGCAGCGTTTCCTGTCGCAGCCGTTCCACGTCGCCGAAGTGTTCACCGGTTCCCCGGGCAAGTATGTTCCGCTGAAGGAAACGATCAAGGGCTTCAAGATGATCGCCTCCGGCGAACTCGATCACCTGCCGGAGCAAGCGTTCTACATGGTCGGCACGATCGAAGAAGCGATCGAAAAAGCCAAGAAGATGTAATGGCGCCTCCCGCGCTCGCGAGAGAGCGGGAGAACTTCACATCTTCTGACGAAAGGTTCCAACATGGCACACACTATTCACGTCGACGTGGTTTCCGCCGAAGAGCAGATCTTCGCCGGCGAAGCCGAGTTCGTCGCGTTGCCGGGTGAGCAGGGCGAGCTGGGCATCTATCCCCAGCACACGCCGCTGATCACGCGCATCCGTCCGGGTGCGGTGCGCATCAAGGTGCCGGGCCAGGCGGAAGACGAATTCGTCTTCGTCGCCGGCGGCATCCTCGAAGTGCAGCCGAACGCCGTGACGGTCCTGGCCGACACCGCGATCCGCGGGCACGACCTCGACGAAGCGAAGGCAATGGAAGCGAAGAAGCAAGCCGAGGAAGCCATGGCCAACAAGGAGTCGAAGATCGACTACGCGAAGGCCCAGGCGGAATTGGCGGCGGCGATGGCGCAATTGGCGGCGATCCAGAAGCTGCGTCAAAAGCGCTGAGCAAGGCGACCGCGATACAGGCAGTACAATGAAAGGCAGCTTCGGCTGCCTTTCTTGCTTTTGGTTCGTTTAACGTTGGGAAATGCGCGAGACAAATTCCATGAGCTTCGAATCCGACCCCGTCGCCGCAATACTCCACGACAGCCGCACGATCGCCGTCGTCGGTGCCTCGACCGATCCGTCGCGTCCGAGCCATGAAGTCGCGCAATACTTGCAGCGCAACGGCTATCGCATCGTGCCGGTCAATCCGAACCATGCCGGCGACCGGATACTCGGCGAGCATTGCTATCCGACGTTGACGGAAGCCGCCGCCGCGCTGACGAAAGAGCATATCAAGATCGATGTCGTCGATTGCTTCCGCAGGTCCGAAGCGATCGAACCGGTCGCCGACGAGGCGATCGCGATCGGCGCGCATTGCCTGTGGATGCAACTGGGCGTCGTCAACGAAGCCGCCGCGGCCAAGGCGCGCGCGGCCGGTCTCGAGGTCGTGATGGATCGCTGCCTCAAGATCGAACACATGAACCTCTGATCCGCGGGAGCCGCCCATGCGCCACTTGTTGCCCGAACTGGTCGCTTTGCCGCTGTACCCGCTATTGTTGGCGCAAGGCAGGCGCACGCGACGTATCACGCCGCGTTTGCCGGAAGCGGTCGCGCCTTACGATGGCATCGCCGGCGCGCAGCATGCGGGCGCGCCGTTGTCGCTGCTGACGGTCGGCGAATCGCCGGTCGCCGGCGTCGGCGTCGGCACGCACGAGGAAGCGATCACCGGGCAGTTCGCGCTGGCGCTGGCGCGGCATGTCCGGCGTCCGGTCGCCTGGCGCGCCTGCGGCAAGAACGGCGTGACGGTGCGCCAGGCGATCGAGCAAGTGCTGCCCGAGGTTCCGCCGCAGTCGGTCGATATCGCCCTGGTCGCCTTCGGCGTCAACGACACCACGGCCTTCCATTCGGTGGCGCGCTGGCGCAACGATTTGCGAGCATTGCTGCGGGCGCTCGACGAGCGCTGCCAGCCGCGCGCGATCCTGTTGTCGGGCGTGCCGCCGGTGGGCGCCTTCCCGGCGTTGCCTCAACCCTTGCGCTGGGTGATGGGAATGAAGGCCAGGGCGCTCGACCGGGCGGCGCGCGAACTGGCGCGCGACATGCCTCGCACGCATTACGTCGCGTTGGCGCTCGATACGTCCGATCGCGACATGATGGCATCCGACGGTTACCATCCCTCGCACAAGGGCTGCGCGGCGTGGGCCGCGCTGCTGGCCGAACATTATCGGTCGCAGCGGTTCGCTTAAACAAATTCGCCTGCCGCGCATTACAATGCCGGGACTTCACTTCGAGAACCGAGTCCCGCAATGAAATTCCACATTCCTGCCGCCCGCTTGATCGCAAGCGTGACAGTTGTTTCATCCCTTGTCGCCGCCCCGGTCGCCGCGCAAGAGAATCCGCAACAGCGCGCGATCGCCGCGGTCAGGAAGGCGCTCGAGCAGCACCCGGGCAACGCCACGCTGTACTACTACCTCGCGGTGTATCAGGCGCGCGCCAAGGACAAGGCCGGCGCGCTGGAAAGCCTGGGGAGAGTCCTGGAACTCGGCGACGGCTTCCTGCCGCCGCGCGATTCCGGCTTCGAAAACCTGGAGCAGGACGCGGATTTTCTCGCCCTGCGCGCGGCGCTCGACAAGAAACAGCGGAAGATCGCCGACGCGCCGGTCGTCTTCCGTATCGCCGATACGACCTTCATTCCCGAAGGCATCGCCTATGACGCCCCCAGCAAGAGCTTTTTCGTCGGCAGTATCTATCAGAAGCGCATCGTGCGCATCGGCGCCGACGGCAGGATGACGCCGTTCTCGCAGGAAGCCGACGGCTTGCAGCATGTGCTCGGCATCGCGATCGACCAGCCGCGCCGCTTGCTGTACGCGATCAGCACCAGCGCCATGACCGCCGAAGGCCGCAAGCAGGCGTTCAACGCGGTCGTGCGCTATGACTTGAACACCGGCAAGCGCAACGGCGAATACCGTTTGCCTGAAGCGCGCCAGTTGAACGACGTGACGGTCGCGCCGAACGGCGATGTCTACGCCAGCGACTCCCGCTCCGGCGCGATCTGGCGCGCCTTTGTCGATAACGAGGCCAAGGCCGCGTTCGTTCCCGCCGGTCTCTTGCGCGGCACCAACGGCATCGCCGTGTCGGACGACGGCAAGACGCTGTACGCAGGCCATTCCATGGGCGTGGCGCGCATCGATATCGCGACCGGCGGCGTGGACGACATGCCGAGCCCGCCGCAAGCCAATGTCGCCGCCATCGACGGCCTCTACTACCACCGGGGCGAATTGCTCGGCGTGCAGAACGGCACCCATCCCGGCCGCGTGATCCGCATGCGCCTCGCAAGCAACGGCACGGCGATCGACAGCGTCGAGACGCTGCAGTCCCATCACCATCCGGCGTTCGACGAACCAACCACCGGCGCCGTCGCCGACGACGGTTTTTACGTGCTCGCCACGACCCAGGTTGCGCGCTTCAACGCCCGGGGCGAACTCGACGACGCGGCCACGCTCAAGCAGCCGGCGGTCGTGCGCGTGCCCTTGACCAAATAGGTCCGGCCCATGTCGTCATCGAGAGGAATACCTGCCATGCCCCGTCTTGCCTCCGTCTGCCTCGCCTTGGCCCTCGGCCTGTTCGGCTTCTCCGCCGCGGCGGAGGAAAAACCGGACCCGAACCGGCAGGTGATCGCGAAACTGCGCAAGGCGCTGGAAAAGAATCCAGACAACCCGACTCTGCACTATTATCTCGCCGCGTTCCAGGCCCGCGCGAAGGAGCGCGACGGCGCCATCGCCAGCCTGAAGAAAACCCTCGAACTCGGCGACGGCTTCATGCCGCTGGCGAACTTCGGTTTCGAGCATCTGCAGGACGATGCCGAATTCAAGCAATTGCTCGCGGCTTTCGAAACCCGGCTGCCGAAGGCGGCCGACGCGCCGGTCGTCTTCCGCCTCGACGACAAGCTGTTCTTCCCGGAAGGCATCGCGTACGACGCCCGGACCGAGAGCTTCTATGTCGGCAGCATTCCGCAGAAGCGCATCGTGCGGATCAACGCGAACGGGAAGATCACGCCGTTCTCGCGCGCTGAAGACGGACTGCAGCACATTCTCGGCATCGCGATCGACCAGCCGCGCCGCTTGCTGTACGCCGTCAGCACCAGTGCGCTGACGGAAGCCGGCCGCAAGCTGGGCGTCAACGCCGTCGTGCGCTACGACCTGGATAGCGGGAAGCGCGGCGGCGAGCAGCGTTTCCCGCAGGCGCAGCAACTGAACGATGTGGCGATCGCGCCCAACGGCGACGTATATGCGAGCGATACGCGCGCAGGCGCGATCTGGCGCGCCGGAGCCGGGTCGGATGCGGCGACGCCATTCCTCGCACCGGGCATTCTCGACGGCATCAACGGCATCGCGATCGCGGCCGACGGCAAGACTCTGTACGCGGCGCACGATGCGGGCGTGGCCGCCGTCGACATCGGTACGGGGCAGGTGACGCGGCTGGCGACGCCGGCGCGCGAGACGGTGGCGGCGATCGATGGCTTGTACGTATGGAACGGCGACCTGGTCGGCATCCAGAACATCACCAATCGCGGCCGCGTGATCCGCATACGCTTGAACGAGGCAGGCACGGCGATTACGCGCATCGATACGCTGCAATCACATCACCAGCCGGCGTTCGAACAGCCGACGACGGCGGCGATCGCGGGCGATGCGCTCTACGTCCTGGCCACCACCCAGATAGCGCGCCTGAAGCTGAGCCGGCCGGAAGGGCCGGAGCATCCCGAAACGCTCAAATTGCCGGCGGTCGTGCGCGTGCCGCTGGTGAACTAGGGGTTCGACAACACAACCTAGGCCCAGGCGCGCGAGCGCTCGACGGCGCGCCGCCATGTGGCCAGGCGCTCCTGCCGTTCGCTGTCTGCCATCGCCGGCTCGAAGCGCCGTTCGACGCGCCATTGCGCGGCGATTTCTTCCTGCGAACTCCAGAAGCCGACCGCGAGTCCGGCCAGGTAGGCGGCGCCCAGCGCCGTGGTCTCGGTGACCTCGGGCCGCACGACCGGCACGCCGAGCACGTCGGCCTGGAATTGCATCAGCAAGTCGTTGCGCGCGGCGCCGCCGTCGACCCGCAACTCGGAGAGCGGCAGGCCGGCGTCCTTTTGCATCGCGTCGAGCAGGTCGGCGCTTTGATAGGCGATGCTTTCCAGCGCCGCGCGCGCGATGTGCCCCTTGCCGGTGCCGCGCGTCATGCCGACGATGGTGCCGCGCGCATAGGCGTCCCAATAGGGGGCGCCGAGGCCGACGAAGGCCGGCACGAACACCACCCCGCCGGCATCCGACACGCTCGCCGCCAGCGCCTCGATGTCGGACGAGCGCCCGATGATGCCGAGGCCGTCGCGCAACCATTGCACGATCGCGCCGGCCATGAAGACGCTGCCCTCGAGCATGTAGTCGGTCGGACCCGACATGTCCGCGCCGCGCGTCCAACCGATCGTGGTCAACAGGTTGTTGTGCGAGGCGACCGGCTGGTGGCCGGTGTTCATCAGCATGAAGCAACCGGTGCCGTAGGTGTTCTTCGCCATGCCGGGACGATGGCAGGCCTGGCCGAAGGTCGCGGCCTGCTGGTCGCCAGCGATGCCGGCGACGGGAACCGGAGCGCCGAACAGCCGGGTGCGTCCCACCACGCCGCCGCTCGGCACGACCTCCGGCAGCAGCGACGCGGGAATGTCGAGCAGACGCAGCAGTTCCTCGTCCCAACGGCGCCGATGGATATCGAACAGCAGCGTGCGCGAGGCATTGCTGGCGTCGGTCACGTGCGCACCGGTCAGCTTGTAGACGAGCCAGGAATCGACGGTGCCGAAGGCGAGTTCGCCGTGATCGGCCCGTATCCGCGCGCCCGGCACGTTATCGAGCAGCCATTTCACTTTCGTTCCCGAGAAATAGGCGTCGACGACGAGGCCGGTCTTGTCGCGGATGAGTTGGTCGTGGCCTTGTTCGCGCAGCCGGTCGCACAGGCCGGCGGTCCGGCGATCCTGCCAGACGATCGCATTCGCGATCGGTTTGCCCGTTTCGCGATCCCACAGCACCGTCGTCTCGCGCTGGTTCGTGATGCCGATCGCGGCGATGGCGTCGGCATCGATTTTCTTCTCGCGCAGCACGGCATGGATCACGGCCAGTTGCGTTTGCCAGAGGTCGTTCGCATTGTGTTCGACCCAGCCGGGCTGCGGAAATAGTTGTCTGAATTCCTGTTGCGCGAGGCCGCAGATGCGACCGGCGCGGTCGAACAGCATCGCGCGCGAACTCGTCGTGCCCTGGTCGATGGCAAGGATGTACTGGCTCATGTCATGGCCTCCCATAAAGGTGTTTGGGTTTCTAGAGGCTGTTATGAACTCAAACAGGGGGCACGTTCG
>DASPLX010000015.1:0-12917 GCA_035627375.1 Paucimonas sp.
GCGCTATGGCGACGGCGCCGGGTCGGTTTTACTTCAGAATTCGCTTCCATCGTGTGCACGTGTCCACTTAAGTTCAGGGTGGACACGATGCTCGCCGATCTCAACCAGTCGATTCAAGGCGGGATCCCCGGGCGCTTACAGTTCGCCTCCCATAAAGTGGGTATGGACGGAGTGACTGCTCTTCGTCGATAATCCGCCGCTGGCTGAAGCGGAAAGACGTTTCGATCAGGATTCTCAGGCCAGTCCCATGGCATGGTGGCGGATTGCTTGGTCCACTGCGACATCGCGTGGACGCCAGACGCATTTTGGCATGGCGCCAGGACTCCCCCGCTGCAACACCCCCCTTCCTTGGCAAAGCAGTACTTGAGTAGCACAATGAATCTCAAAAAATCCGATAGTTTCTTTTTCGCCATCTTGGCAGCATTGATCTATGCGCATACCGCAAGTGCCACAACCTTGACCTCCGGCACCCGCGTCAGTGAAATACATGCACAACATCAAGCGGCGAACAAAAGAGCCATGAACGGCTACGTCAATCGGATTCTTGCAGCGTCCAATCCATTTGACGAAGAAGCGGTATATCAAACCGCAACCAAGCTCATGCAATTGACTCCGCCTTTCGTTCTGCCTCTTTCCAAAGAGCCTCCGACCGAGTTGATCAAGGCGCACGAGGAGGCATACCGTCTTTACGAATCGGGCGATATGGAAGGCGCGATTGCTCGGTTGAGTCTCCTTGCTGCTGCGAATCCGGGTTCAGTAACGACGCACTTTCATCTTGGATTGTCGTTGCTGACTGCAGGAAGAGTTGAAGAAGCCAAAGACGCTTTTAAGACCACGATTCGCAACGAACCCTGGGATTGGCTATCCTGGTTGTATTTGGCCGTTATCTTTGCCGAGGAGGAAAAGAAGGAACTCGCTCTATCTGCATTCATGCAAGCATATGAATGGAGTGACGATAAAAGCGCAGTGACGGCCGAATTGGAGAGCGGTATTCAAGATAGCGAATCCGAATATGTACGAGATATCTATGAATCGGTATTCCCGCTAATTGAGCGGCGCGAAGCCTACTTGAAGACAGTTCGCGAGGAATACGAAACCTATCGGATGGAACACGGCGAATCGGAGTCCAAGCATCAAGCGAAAGACAAGCCTCAGGTGGATTTTTCCACCTGCAGAAAGCCGGACTATCCCAGGTCGGCGCTGGTTCTCGATCATCAAGGCGCGGTCGAACTTGCCTTCTTTGTTGCCAAAGATGGGAAAGTGTTGAAGTCATTAGTAACCACGTCGAGCGGCTCCACCCATTTGGACAATGCTGCCAGGATTGCTTTGGGCAGTTGCCGGTTTTCGTCAGCGCGTCGGGATGGCGTTTCAGAAGATACCTGGACTTCAGTGCAATATATTTGGAGATTGGAATAAATTTGTTGCTTCGTCCGAAAGCACTGTTTAGGCATCGCATGCCAATGTTGCGCCCCCTCTAATTTGGTTTTGGCCGTCACGAATGCGATGCGTTATGGGATCAAGGTGTTCAACAAAATCTCTAGGCTGAAAATCCTTGGCCGTCGCCGTCAACTGGCGATTATCGTCGTGCTGTTGCTTGCGCATTCGGCAATGCCTCGTGCCGTGCATGCGGCTGCAGTGTCTTTCCGATCGGAAGCCGCGAAGTCAGCCTATCGCAAATATGAAGATCAAAAACTTCATAAGGCGTTCGCGCAATCACCCACCGGCGCATGGGGTGTAAGCGCCGGACGCGCCAATGTGCGGGAAGCGCAAGAGGAAGCGTTGCGCATTTGCGCCGAGCGCGTCTTGCCCTCCGATCCGCAATGCACCATCTGGGATAGCGACGATACACCTGTTTCCGATGCGGAGGATCGCGAGTCGGATGCGATCAGAGCGTCGGTCGATCAATACATAGGCGCGATGCTTCGCGGCGCCATCTCCAAGCCGTTCGATGACGCGAGCGTCTATCCTGCTGCCGCAAGACTCCGCATGCTTCCTCACGTTCGCAAGTTATCCTGGTACGCGCAGTACAGAACACGCAGCCTTGCGGACCGCGCCTTTGCCAAGCTAAACAAGAACGATCATGCCGGTGCGATCTCGCTTCTTCGGGAGGCGATTGATATCGCACCGCATTCTCCCGAACTGTATCGCTCCCTTGGAATCAGCCTCCTTGCCATCGGCAAGGATCGGGAGGCGGAGCAAGCGCTCAAGGAGGCGATACGCAGCGAACCTTGGGACAGCATCGCCTGGCAGCATCTCGGGATTGCCTATTTCAATCAAAAACGACAAGAGGATGCTCGGGGCGCCATCGTGCTTGCGTTCGAATGGAGCAAGAACAAACAGAAGACGTTCGAGGAATACAAGTCCATCGCTTCGGATTCGCCTTACGGCGGAATGCGCCGCCTATACAGCGCCGCTATCGCAGATATCGAATACCGGTTCCACGATCTCAAACGCGCTTATTCGGAACTGCTGTCGGCGCTTGAAACGCAAGGCTGGTCTCCGAGTTTGCCGAAAATTTCATTCGCCAGAACCACGGATCCAGTCATCGAGTATTGTCCCAGACCGGAGTATCCGTTGGGTTCGTTCTTCAGGCGGGAACAAGGCACGGTCAGTCTCGCCATTTTGCGAAGCGGAAGCGATGCTCCCAAGCGAGCGTTCATTCTGCAGTCGAGCGGATACGACCAACTTGATTACGCTGCGGTCATCGGTCTCTACGAATGCCGGCTGAGGGGGCGGACGCACCTCAATACCGCCGAAGGTACATGGTCGCGCCTGGAGTACCTCTGGCAGCTGAACTAAAATCGAGCGACTTGAATCCGACCTGGAAAGCCATTGGGTCTACGACACCGCGACGAAGGGTATCGGCCAGTTGGCCGAGGCGTACACGGGCACACCGAGCGATGTGGTGCCGGCTCCGTCCTGGGAAGCGCCGGCAGCTTTGTCGGTGCAGCTCTCGCTTGCTCGTCCCGATATTACGCACGACGCCGTTCTCGGCGATAGTGCACGCTTCGGTTTCGGCGGTCGCGTCGAAGCCGCTCGGTATCCGAACATCCTGCTGGAGAGGATCGAGCATGGCTTCGCGCTGATGGCACAGGATTTGACCGACGAGTTAGAAGCCGGCCTCTCATAAATTGGGTATGGACAAACTGACCGCCTAACGGCCATAATCCTCTGTTGGTCAAAAAAGCCATCGCCGCTTTTTCGCCGCCACGCTCACGTCTTTCACGCCATCGGGTATCGGCAAGCCGTGTTGATTGCAGTTCGCCGATCCCGTGCCCTCCGACGCATACCAACAACAACAGCCTGCGTCCCGAATCAGTTTTGTAAATATCGTGCCGCCTCGTGCGGACCATCCCGACTGGAAGACAGTGCCGGAGCAGCCATGCCGTCCAATTTGCCGTCGCTTTGCCGATTCCATCTGCGCCGCCTATGGGGCACGCGGCCGGTCGCGTTCACGGTGCTGCTCGCGGCGATTGCGGCGGCGTTCGCCGCCGCCATGAACTACGCTGGGCAATGGCGGGAGGCAGCGAGCGCCGCGCAGGAATGGCAGGCACTGAGCGCGCGGTCGCGGATGACCGAGCAGGCGGCGGCCCAGCCGGTCAAGGCGCAACCCGTGCTGCCGCCGTTCCGGGGCAGTCAACTGGCCGATGCACTCAATCGCGTTGCCCAGGAGACCCGTCTGCCGCTGGATGAGATTCTGTTCTCGCTCGATGACAACGGCAACTTGCCATACCTGCGCTATCGCGCGACCTTGAGCATATCGGCCGGATATCCGGCGATCCGCCGCTTCCTCGACCGCATGCGCACGGAATTGGCCGACGTGACGCTCGATGCGATCTCCTGTTCGCGCGAGGACATCGGCTCGTCCGCCTTGACCTGCGAACTGACGCTGTCGGCTTTCTACCGGAGGGGTGAGCGTGGATAAGGCGGCGCGTCGGCGTTGGGCCGTCTTGCTTGGAGCATTGACGGCGACGATCGCCGCGATCGTGTATCCGGTCGAGCAGCCCGGCGAAGAGGACGCCGTGGTCGACATCGAGCGGTCGCGCTCCTCGGTGGCCGCCGCCAACACCGCCGAACGCGATTTCGCCGAGCCTCTGCTGGACGAGCCGGAATCCGTGGATCCGTTCGCGCCGCGCGGGTGGCAGGCGCCTCCGGCCCCGCCGCCGGTTGCGGTCATTGCCGCGCCCGTGATGCCGGAGGCGCCCGTCGCGCCGGCCGGCCCGCCGCCGCTGCCATACAAGTTCATGGGCCGCCTGCATGACGGCGGCGCCGAAGTCGTGTATCTGAGCCGCGGCGATCAGACACTGGTCGTGCGCGACGGCGAGACCCTGGAGAGCACTTACAAGGTGGTCGCCATGAATTCCCAACAGATCGAGTTCGAGCACTTGCCCACCGGCGAAAAGCAGACGCTCCTCATTCCCGCACCGGAAAAATAAGTCCATGGCATTTTCACTTTTATTCCGCTTGCCGCGCCTCGCGGTCAATGTCGCGCTGTTGGCCATGCTGACAGGCTGCGCCGCTTCACGCCATCATTTCGCCGGCATGCAGGCAATGGGCAGCGGCGCCTATGCCGAAGCAGTGCTCGAGCTCCAGCAAGCCGCCGAGCTGTCTCCGCAGGATGTGCAATACCAGCAGGATTGGCTCAGGAACCGCGAAATCGCCACGCAGAAACTGCTGGCGAAGGCGGAGAAGGCCAAGGCTGAAGGACACAATACCGATGCGGAGCAGCACTACCGCACCATCCTGAAATACGATCGTCACAATGCGAGGGCCCTGGCCGGCCTGGAAGCCCTGACCGAGGCGACGCGCGCCGCCGCCGATGCAGTGCAGGCGCGCGACGCCCTGAAGCGCGGCGACACGGTGGAGGCCCTGAAATGGGCGGCGCGCTCCCTCGAACGCGTCCCCGACCAAGCGGAGGCGAGGGCGGTGAAGCGGGAGGCCGAGCTTCTGCAGGCCAAGGACACGATCGCCGTGCCCAGCCTGTCCAGCTTGTACAAGAAGCCGATCAATCTCGAGTTCCGCGACGCCAGCGTGAGGATGGTCTTCGATGCCTTGTCGCGCACTACCGGCATCAACTTCATCTTCGATCGCGACGTCAAAGGGGATCAGCGCACCACCATTCAGGTGAAGCAGACCACGCTCGAGGATGCGATCGACGTGATCCTCACGACCAATCAGCTCGAGAAGAAGATCCTCAATGCCAGCAGCGTGCTGATCTACCCGAGCACGCCGGCCAAGGCCAAGGAATACCAAGACCTGATGGTCAAGGCGTTCTACCTTTCCAATATCGAGGCCAAGACGGCGGCCAACCTGCTCAAATCGATCCTGAAGCTGAAGGATATCTACGTCGACGACAAGTACCACATGATCGTGCTGCGCGAGAATCCCGAGACGATCGCGCTGGCGGAAAAGCTGATCGCGTTGCAGGACCTGGAAGAGCCGGAAGTCATGCTGGAAGTCGAAGTGCTCGAAGTGAACCGGACGCGTTTGCTCAATCTCGGCATCCAATTGACCAATCAATTCATGGTGGCTCCGCTGCAATCTGCGACCCAATCCACGACCGGCACCACGGGCGCCGTCAATGCGGCAACCCAGCCGTACAAATTGAGCGACCTCAAGAGCCTCGATTCCAGCAAGCTCGGCATCACGCTGCCGAGCGCGACGGTCAGCCTGCAGAAGATCGACGGCGATGCCAACCTGCTCGCCAATCCGCGCCTGCGCGTGCGCGACCGCGAGAAGGCGCGGATCCTGATCGGCGACAAGGTGCCGGTCGTCACGACCACGACCACGCCGAACGGCTTCCTCTCCGAGAGCATCCAGTATCTCGACGTCGGCCTCAAGCTCGATGTGGAGCCGGAAATCCACCTGCGCGACGAAATTTCGCTCAAGCTCGGGCTCGAGGTCAGCTCCCTGGTCGGAGCGATCAAGACGGCGACAGGCTCGCAGGCTTACCAGATCGGCACGCGCAACTTCAGCAGCTCGCTGCGCTTGAAGGACGGCGAGACCCAAATTCTGGCCGGCCTGATCAGCGACGCCGACCGCTCGGATGCGAACCGCATTCCCTTGCTGGGCGACGTGCCGGTGCTGGGCCGTTTGTTCTCCAGCCAGAAGGACGACCGCCAGAAGACCGAGATCGTGATGTCGATCACGCCGCACCTGATCCGCAACATTCAGCGCAAGGGGCCGGGGGCGGAAGCGTTCTGGTCGGGGACGGAGGCGAACCTGCGGACTAAGCCGGTGCAGTTGCGCAGCGCCACGGTGTCGATCATGCCGCCCGCTGCCAGCAGCGGCATGCAAGATGCGGGGAGCGCCAAGTCGACCCCGGCATCGCCGGACGTGCCCGATGCGAGCGGAATCAAACTGGCCTGGAATGGCCCGAAGCAGGGCAAGATTGGCCAGACCGTCAGCCTGGAGTTGGCGTTGGACAGCCGGCATGCCTTGCGCGCCGTGCCGCTGCAACTCGCCTTCGATCCCGCGCAATTCGAGATCGTCTCCGTCAAGGAGGGGGAGTTCTTCGGCAAGGGAGGGAAGAACAACTTCAGCCAGGTGATCGACAAGGCAAGCGGCCGCGTTTCCGTCGGCGCGGCAAGCAACGAAGCGGCCGGCGTGCAGGGCGGCGGGAAGCTGTTGATCGTCGAATTGAAACCCTTGGCGGCGGCGGCCGAAGCGGAAATCAGCGTGATCGGCATGACGCCGATCGGCAGCAACCAGGCGGTCGGCAAACCGGCGCTGCCGGTGACGCACCGGATCGCGATCGAGTAACGAAGATGTCCCTGGTTCGCGCTCTTCCTCGCACCGCCGGCTTCAGCCTGATCGAGCTGCTGGTGTCGGCCGCCATCCTCGGCTTGCTCGCGACCGTCGCCATGCCGCTGGCGGAAGTCACGGTGAGGCGGCAGAAGGAGCATGATCTGCGTCTGGCGCTGCGTGATATCCGGCAGGCGATCGACGCCTACAAGGCGGCCGCCGCGAGCGGAAAAATCGCCCTGGCGACGGGCGAGAGCGGCTATCCGCCCACGCTCACCGATTTGGTGGCCGGCGTCAAGAACGCAAGCGATCCGGAGGGGCCGAAGCTGTACTTCCTGCGGCGCGTTCCGCGCGATCCGTTCAATGCCGATGCGAAGGTGGCCGCCGTCGATTCCTGGGGGCTGCGCAGCTTCGCCTCGCCGGCGGACAAGCCGGCCGAAGGGGATGACGTATACGACGTCTATTCGCTATCGCCCGAGACCGGGTTGAACGGCGTGCCGTACAGCGAGTGGTGACGATGCGCGCGCGCGGCTTTTCCATGGTCGAACTGATGGTGGCGCTGGCCATTTTGGCGACGATATTGTCGCTCGCCGCGCCACGCTATTTCGGCAATCTCGACGCGACCAAGGAAAGCGTCCTGCGCGAGGATTTATACGTGATGCGGGACGCGATCGACAAATACTTCGCCGATACCGGCAAGTACCCGGACAGCCTGGACGACCTGGTGACGAAGAAATACTTGCGCAGTATTCCGGTCGATCCGTTCACGCAAAGCGCGAAGAGCTGGGTCGTCACGGCGCCGGCCGATGCTTCGCTCGGCGCGGTCTACGACGTGCGCAGCGCGGCGCCCAACAAGGCGCGCGACGGCACCTGGTTCAAGGATTGGTGAGCCATGGGGCGGCAGCGAGGCTTCAGCTATGTCATCGTCATGTTCACTGTGGCGGTGGCGACCATCCTGTCGGTGCGCGCGCTGGAGAACAGCCTGACCGCGGAGCGGCGGGTCAAGGAGGCGGAATTGCTGTACGTTGGCCAGGCCTACCGCGACGCGATCCGCAGCTATTACGAGAATACGCTGGGATCGAACAAGCAGTATCCGGAGGACCTCGATCAACTGCTGGAAGACGCGGATAGGACCTCGACGCTGCAGCGGCATCTGCGCAAGCGTTACCGGGACCCGATCACCGGCAGCGCGGATTGGGGCCTGGTGCGGACCGAGGACGGCAAGCAGATCATCGGCGTGTATTCGCTCTCGACGCAGCAGCCGATCAAGAGCGGCGGATTTTCCGGCGACTTCGCGGCATTCGCGAGCGCCAAGACGTATCAGGACTGGAAGTTTGTGTACAAACCTAACTAAGGACGATCGTCCGAAGGGAGTGAAAAAGTGAAAACGAAACAACGTGGCTTTACCCTGCTCGAACTGCTGGTGGTGTTGCTGATCATCGGCTTGCTGGCCGCCTTCGTCGGCCCGAAATATTTCGCGCAGATCGGTAAATCCCAGGCCCAGGTCGCCCGCGCCCAGATCGAAGCCTTCGACAAGGCGCTCGATCAATACCGCATCGACGTCGGCCAATTCCCGACGACCGAGCAGGGCTTGGCCGCCTTGTTCACCCAGCCGGCCAACGTCGGCGGCTGGCGCGGCCCTTACCTGAAGAAGGCCGCGCCGGCCGACCCGTGGGGCAAGGCCTACGTCTACAAGAACCCGAGCTCAGCCGTCAACCGCGACTACGACATCATTTCCTATGGCAAGGACGGCAAGGAAGGCGGCGCCGGCGACGACGCCGACGTGAGCAACGCCAACTAAGCCGGCGCGACGGAAAGGACCGAAGGGACGAAGCGGATCATGCGGTTTCGAGCCAAGGTATTGCAGCCTTCGATGGCGGTCGAGCAGATCGAGCTCGATGCCGCCAGCGGGGACGAAGTGCGGCGCGTGGTCGAGGCGTCCGGCGGCCGTCTGCTCGGCTTGCAGGAACTGAGTGCCGGACCGTTCCGCAAATCCGGCGCGAAGGCCTTCAACTTGACCGTCTTCAACCAACAGCTGTACTCGCTGCTCGAGGCGGGCCAGCCGGTGGTCGATGCGATCGAGATCCTCGGCGACAACGACCGGCGCGGCCGCCACCGGGCGATCTACGACACGCTGCTGGACGGGCTGCGTCAGGGCAAGCAGTTGTCGGAGGCGATGTCGAGCCTGCCGTCGGTCTTTCCGCCGCTGTATGTCGCCATGGTCCGGGCCAGCGAAACCACCGGTACGGTGCGCGCCTCGGTGCAGCGCTATATGCGCTACCAGCGCCAGGTCGAGGAAATCCGCGGCAAGTTGAAGTCGGCCGCGATCTATCCGGCGATCCTGGTTTCCGTCGGCTTCATCGTGATCGCGTTTCTCATGTTGTACGTAGTGCCGCGCTTCGCCGCCGTGTTCGACGACATCGCGGCGCGCCAGCATGCCGCGGCCGGTTTCATCCAGCTCTGGGGCGGCTTCGTGCGCAACCACGGCATGCTGGCGTGGTCCGGCTTCTTCCTGATCGTGGCGGCCGGCCTGGCGCTGGCGACGCATCCGAAGACGCGCGGCACGATGTATCGCAAGCTGATCGAATTGCCGTGGATCGGCGAAAAAGTCTGGCTGCTGCAGCTGGCGCGCTTGTATCGCACGCTCGGCATGCTGCTGCGCAGCGGCGTCAGCGTGCTGGCTGCCATGAAGATGACGGCCGGCTCGCTGCCGCTGGCAATGCAAGCCGACATGCAGGCCGCCATCGCAGCCGTCAGCGAAGGCAAGCCGATGTCGCGGGTATTGACCGAATGCGGACTGAGCACGGAAGTCGCGCAGCGGCTGCTGGTGGCCGGCGAATCGTCGGGCAACCTGGATGAAATGATGGAACGGATCGCCGATTTCTACGACCAGGAAATGGCGACCTGGATCGACACCGCCGGACGCCTGATCGAGCCGATCCTGATGGTCGGCATCGGCCTCATCATCGGCGCCGTCGTCCTGATGCTCTATACGCCGATCTTCGATCTGGCCAATGCAGTGTAGCGAATATGTTGACGCTTGAGATCCTGAACGAGATGCACCGATCCGCCGGCGCGGCCGCCGATTGGCTCAGCCTGCTGGTCGATCGCCTGCAGCGGCCGCGCGCGGCGCTCCTGGCCGAAGCCGCTGCGCTGCTTGGCTATTCGGTGCTTGCCACCGGCGACGATTGGCGCATCGAACCGGCGTTCGAGCGTGTTTCCTACACCGACATGGTCGAGCGCCAGCTGATCGTCGGTACAGACGGCGACGGCCGGCTGCTCGCCGCGATCGGCGTGCCGCTGGGAGATGCGCTAGGCATCTGGCTGGCCCGGCTGGCGCTGCCGTTGCAAGCGATCTATCTCGCCGATCCGCTCGCGATCCGGGAAAGACTCGAGTACCACGAATCCGCCTTCAGCGCGGTGGCGGAAGCCGTCGGCCTGGAACAGGCGCCGGAGCTGGCGCAGGAATCCGGCGAAGAGCTGACCCTGACCTCGATCCAGGGCGAATCCAGCCCGGCGGTGCGCCTGATCAATTCCACGGTATTCGATGCCTTGCGCTACGAGGCGAGCGACATTCACCTGGAAACGGTGCCGCAGGGGCTGATCATCAAGTTCCGCATCGACGGCGTGCTCAACCAGATCGCGGCGGTGAACAACCCGACGCTGGCCGAGCAAGCCATCGCCCGCATCAAAGTGCTGGCGGAACTCGATATCGCGGAAAAGCGCGTTCCGCAGGACGGCCGCTTCCGGGTGACCGCCAAGGGACGCGACATCGACATCCGCGTCTCCATCATGCCCAGCATCCACGGCGAGGACGCGGTGCTGCGCGTCCTGGACAAGCAAGCCTTGATCGACACCGTGCAACGGCTCACGCTCGATTCGCTCGGCTTCGACGCCGAAACCATCCGTCTCTTGCGCCGGTTGGCGGCGGAGCCGTACGGCATGATGCTGATCACGGGGCCGACCGGCAGCGGCAAGACGACGACCTTGTATGCCGCGCTGACCGAGATCAATCACGGCGAAGACAAAATCATCACGATCGAAGATCCGGTCGAATACCAGTTGCCGAGCGTGCTCCAGATTCCCGTCAACGAAAAGAAGGGCCTGACCTTCGCCGTCGGCCTGCGTTCCATCCTGCGGCACGACCCGGACAAGATCCTGGTGGGCGAGATCCGCGATCCGGAGACGGCGCAGATCGCCGTCCAGTCCGCGTTGACCGGGCACATGGTATTCACCTCGGTGCATGCCAACAACACCTTCGACGTGATCGGCCGCTTCATGCACATGGGTGTCGATCCCTACAACTTTGTTTCGTCGCTGACCGGCGTCGTGGCGCAGCGGCTTGTGCGGCAGAACTGCACGCATTGCAACGAACCGGTGGAAGTCGATCCGGAGCTGCTGGCGGAGTCCGGCATCACCGATCCCGAGAATTACCGTTTCCATGCGGGGCGCGGCTGCCAGCATTGCCGCCATACCGGGTTCAAAGGACGGCGCGCGATCGCCGAGGTGTTGCGCCTGACCGACGAAATCCGCGAAATGATCATCGGCAGGGCGTCGATCCGCTCGCTCAAGGAGCAGGCGCGGCGCGAAGGCACGCGCTTTCTGCGCGACGTCGCACTGCAATTGGTGCGCGATGGCCATTCCACGCTGCAGGAGGTGAATCGTGTCACGTTTGTGGCCTGAAACCGTCGCTGTCGGATTGTTTCCCGGCCTTTGCTGGCTGCGACGCCGTCGCGGCGCGGCGGCGCAGGAGTTTCGCTTCGAGGCGGCCGCCGATCCGTATGCCTTGCTGCCCGCGCTGGAGGCGACGTTGGAAGAGCAGGCGAAGACCTTGCGCAAGGGCACGCGCGTGGCGGTGACCGTCTCGGACAGCGCCGCAGCCATCGCAATGATTCCGTGGCAGGATGCCTTGCACCGCCAGGAAGAGCTGCAGGCCTATGCCAAGGTGTTCTTCGAAAGGAACGGCGTGGCGATCGGCGACGACTGGGTCCTGCATGTCGAATTCCGGCAATACGGCGCGGCCGGGCTGGCGTATGCCGTGCCGCTGAAATGGCTGACGCGCTTGGTCGACATGCTCAAAACAAAAGGCTTGCGCCTGGCTGGCGTCTTGCCGGCAACGGCGGCCTCGTATTGCCGGCCGCGGCCGGCGTCCAAGGAAGGACGGACACTCATCATCCTGCGCGAAGCCTTCCACGACAGCGCTCTGGTGTACGGCAAGGAAGGCTTGCTGGGCTACGACGTCGAACCCGTGGTCGGAGCGGCGCGGGAGTCGTGCGCGCGATTGCTGAAGCGGGTGGGCGCCAGGCACGAGGGGATCAAGAACGTCTTCCACTGGTCCCCGGAGGCGCCGGAAGCCGCGCCATCCGCCAGCATCATCGCCGATTGCCTTCCCGGCGCGGCGGCGCATCTTCTCGCACGTGACGCGTGGAGCCATTGATCATGAGTGCGCTATCCAGCTATCTTCAACCGCCGCGCCAGGTGCGCTGGTTCGTCCTGGCTGCGCTTGCCTTGGCTGGCTTGTCGGCGTGGCTGGCGATGGAAGCCTATCTGCTGCATGGGAAGGCGGCCGAGCACAAGGCGCGCAGCGAAAGGCTGCTCGCGCGGCAAGAGGCATTGTCCGCCGCCAAGCCGACGCGCCAACAACTGGAAGAACAGAAGCGCTGGGCTGCATTGAAGCAGGAACAGGACTTCCCATGGCAGCGCGTGTTTCAGTCGGTCGAGCGTGCGAACAGCGTCGATATCGAGTTGCTCGAATTCTTGCCCGACAAGCGCAACCGCGTCATCGTGTTGCGCGGCGAGGCGAGGAGCCCTGAAGCGCTCGTCGGTTATCTCGATGCGCTGGCCATGCAACGGGCATTCGGGACGGTCCATCTGCTTCATCAGCTGAAGGCGGTGCGCGGGCGATTGGAAACGGTGGCGTTCGAGATCAAGGCGACGCTGATCGAGGGTGAAAATTAGTACCGATTTCCCATGAAATGGGGATGGACGTAGTGATCACTATTCGCCGATAATCCGCAGCTGATTAAAAAACTATCAAACAAACACAACATCACCAGGGAGTAAAAACCATGACCTTCACGCTCAGGCAAGCCTGCATCCGCCTGTTGTTCGCGGCAGTGTGTGCCGGCGCCTCCGCCGGCGCCATGGCGGCGGACCAGTATTCCGGCATCATC
>DASPLX010000016.1:0-26220 GCA_035627375.1 Paucimonas sp.
CTTGCAGGCCATACCGGCTACAGCGGCGCAAAGCATGCTTTGCGAAACACCGCTTCCGCCCCCTGCTGAGCATTCGCAACGCAGCAATCGCCTTCGAGCGGCCGACAGAAAACGTAAATCGGGGTGTGGCGGACCACTAGGGTCCGGCGCGCCCCGAACGGCGGAACTCAAGGGAATTGTCGAGAGGGGCCAATAGTGAAGAAGCGGCGCCCCGTCTGCAATCAGCCTTGCGCCAATTCCGGAAAATACTCGCGCAGCATCCGCTCCCCGTAAGCGACCAGGTTGGGATGCTTTTCCGCCGCCGTGCGGATCGGGGTCTCGAAATGCTTGCAGAGCATGCCGATGACCCAGGCGCCGGCCGTCGCGTCGACGCCGCAGGGGGCGTCGCCCATCAGGTAGGGTTTGTCGCCGAGGATGGCGGCGAGCGCCTCGATATCCTTGGTCGCGAGCAACGCGATCTCGTCCTTCGAGTGGCGTCCCATGCCATGCGCCTTCAGCATGTTGCGGATCTTGCCGCGCACCATCGCGGCGACCACGCCGCGCATCGGCCACGGCACGCTATTGAAGTAGGTAGCCGGGCCTCGCGCAAAATTGGCGTCGTCGCACCAGCGCGCTTCGACCACCGCCCAGTACAGGTGATCTTCGAGCATCTTTTCGACGCTCCAGGCGATCGCGCGCTGTTCCTGCGACAGGCCGCGATCGAGGTCGATGCCGTATTTCTTTTCGATGTGCAAACGGATGAACGTCGAATCGGCGACGATCGCGCCGTCGTCCTCGATGTAGGGCAATTTGCCCTTGGGCGCCTTGCCGAATCCCTTGCGGGTGGGCTTGTAGGGCAAGCCGGCGATCTTCAGGAGCAGCATCGCCTTGGTGACGAAGGGGCTGGTGTCGGGCAGGCCGAGTGCGGGGCCGAAGGTATGGAGCGTGATCATGCGGCGCTTCTTTCTGAAAAATGAGCGCCGCCAGTGTATCAGGGCGTCATGGCTTCAGCACGACCTTGATGCAGCCGTCTTCCTTGTTCTTGAACAGTTCGTAGGCGCGCGGCGCGTCGTCGAGCGCCATGGTGTGAGTGATGACGGCGGCCGGATCGATCTCGCCGCGTTCGATCCGCTCCAGCAGCGGCTGCATGTAGCGTTGCACATGGGTCTGCCCGGTCTTGATGGCGAGCGATCGGTTCATGATCGAGCCGAACGGTATCTTGTCGAGAAAACCGCCGTAGACGCCGGGCACCGATACCGTGCCGCCGTTGCGGCAGGCGAGCAAGGCTTCGCGCAAGGCGGTCGGGCGATCGGTCTCCAGCAGCAGCGCCGCCTTCACCTTGTCGTACACGCCGGCCGCGCCCATGCCGTGCGCTTCCAGGCCGACCGCGTCGATGCAGGCGTCGGGCCCGCGCCCGCCGGTCATCTGCCGCAGCGCGTCGGCGACGTCGACATGCTCGTAATTGAGCGTTTCGGCGCGCGACAGCTCGCGCGCCATGCGCAGGCGCTCCGCCACGCGGTCGATCGCGATCACGCGCTCGGCGCCGAGCAGCCAGGCGCTCTGGATCGCGAATTGCCCGACCGGCCCGCAACCCCAGACCGCGATCACGTGGCCCGGTCGGATGTCGCAATTCTCGGCCGCCATCCATCCCGTCGGCAGGATGTCCGAGAGGAACAGCACCTGCTCGTCGGTAAGGTTGTCCGGGACCTTGAGCGGCCCGATGTCGGCATAGGGCACGCGCGCATATTCAGCCTGGCCGCCGGCATAGCCGCCGGTCAGGTGCGAATAGCCGAAGATGCCGGCCGGCGAATGGCCCCACATCTTTTCGGCCATCCAGGCATTCGGATTCGAGTTCTCGCAGACCGAATACAGCTTTTCGCGGCAGAAGAAGCAATGCCCGCAAGCGATCGGGAATGGCACGACGACGCGGTCGCCGATCTTCAGATTCTTCACTTCGTTGCCGAGCTCGACCACTTCGCCCATGAATTCATGACCGACGATGTCGCCCTTTTCCATGGTCGGGATGAAGCCGTCGTAGAAATGGAGATCCGAGCCGCAGATGGCGGTCGAGGTGATGCGCACGATGGCGTCGCGCGGATTGAGGATTTGCGGATCGGGAACCTTGAGCACGCGCATGTCGTGCCTGCCATACCAGCAGACCGCTCTCATTGCTGCGCTCCCCGGTGCGCCAGGCGGCCGACGATGCCGCGCCGCCCGGACGGCTGGCCGACGGTGGTGGGTATCTCGCCGGTTTCCAGCAATTGCTTGAAGCGGCGCAAGTCGTCGTCGAGCTGCCGCTCCGGATCCGCGCCGAACAATTTCGCGGCCAATGCGCCGGCGGTGCCGCCGGGCGGGCTGTATTGCAGCTCCACCTGGACGATGGTGCCGCGCCCGCCGGGGGCGACTTCGAAGCGGACGATGCCGGCATGGTCGACGTCCGAGCCCTCCACCGAACTCCAGGCCAGCAGCTTGTCCGGCTCGTCGGCGACGATCTCGGCATCCCACTCGGCGCGGACGCCTGCCGGTCCCTTGGCGATCCAGTGCGAGCGCGTGTCGGACAGCACGACGACCGATTCGAGGTGGCGCATGAAGCGCGGGAAATTCTCGAAATCGCGCCAGAAGCGGTAACACTCTTCCGGCGTCCGATGAATGGTCAACGCCTTGTCGATATAGAAGTCGCCGGCCGCGCCTTGGATGCGGGTGGCGCGCTGGCGTCGCCGGCTGCGCACGCTTGCCCAGCTGTCAAGCACGGCGATGCCGGCGACGGCCGCGACAAGCCACGTCAGACGCCGGCGCCGGGCCGCGCTAGCGCGCGCCGCGGAGGCGCCGAGCAAGGCCAGGTCCGCCAAGTCGCCAACCACCCGCGACCACAGCCAGCGCGTGGTCTTGCGTCCGCTCAAGATACCGGCGCCGCTCATCAGTTCCCGCGCGCCGCAGGCGCGAACCAAGCTCGGAGGGAGTTCGGCGCCGCTGCTGCGCGCCACGGCGCGCGGGGCCAGCAATTGCAGCACGCCGAGGCCGACACTGAACCAACCGAGCGCCCGGATCCATTGCCCATCCCGCCGCGCATCGAAAGAATGCGCGGCAGCGCCGGTCGGCTGGTCGAATGAAGAGGAAGCATCGAGGACGGCGGCCGCTTGCCGCTCGTTCTGCGTTGAAATGGAAGTCTGCATGGCGTTTCTCCATGGCTTCATGAGGCCGGCCGCCATGCTGCTGAGCGCATTGCCGCCGGCATATGAAGGGCGCAATGGATGGGCGGAATAGTCCCGGACGCGTTCAGTTAGTCAGCGGGCATCCGGATCGAGTTCCCGGCCACCGGCCCTGCTTAGGGAGGAGTGCGGCGGCGGTTATGGAATAATGCGCTGCCAACGACAACAAAGGGAAACCCATGCAACGATTCGCACCCCGCCTGTTCCTGGGCGCAGGCCTTCTTGCCGGCCTGATGAGCGGCGCCCATGCCTTCGAGCTCAAGAGCGCCGATATCCGCGACAATGAAACGCTCAAGACGGCACAAGTCTTCAAGGGCTGCGGCGGCGACAACCTGTCGCCGCAGCTGACCTGGTCGAATGCGCCGGACGGCACGAAGAGCTTCGCGGTCACGATCTACGATCCGGACGCGCCGACCGGCAGCGGCTGGTGGCACTGGCTGGCTTATGACATTCCGGCGACGACGCAGCAACTCGACACCGGCGCCGGCGGCGCGGACAAGCTGCCGGCCGGCGCCAAGCACGGCCGCAACGATTACGGCACCAAGGATTTCGGCGGCGCCTGCCCGCCGCGCGGCGACAAGCCGCATCGCTATGTCGTGACCGTGTATGCCTTGAAGGTGCCGCAATTGAACGTGCCGGCCGATGCCTCGGCAGCCATGATCGGCTTCAACCTGAACGCCAACAAGCTCGGCTCGGCGACCATCACGGGGTTGTACGGTCGCTGACCGCGCGCGGTTTTCCGCGCGCGCGGCCGCGCCGGCTTCCGGCTCGCGTCGGCCGCAAGCGCTGCCGCAGCAGCGCGAGCACGGCGGCTTCTTCCGGCAGCAGCGCCGCCAGGCCCTTCGTCCATTCCTGCTCGGTGCGCTGCGTCAACGCATCGAGCATGGTGCCGTCGAGATAGGCTTCGAGCACGGCCGGATGCACATAGCATTTGCGGCAGATCGAGGGCGTGTTGCCCAGCCTTTCCGCCACCGCTTCGATGGCGCGCACGATATTCTTCTTCGCCTGCGCGTGCGAATCGAATCTTTCGAATTCCCGCAAAGCAAGCGCCGCCAGCACGGTGCCGGACCAGGTGCGGAAATCCTTGGCGGTGAAGTCCTCGCCCGCGATCGTCCGCAGATAGTCGTTGACGTCGCCGGAGCCGATGCCGTGCTGTGTGCCGTCGTCGTCCAGGTATTGGAACAATTCCTGCCCGGGCAAATCGCGCATGCGCCGGACGATGCGCGCGAGACGCGGATCGTCGAGCCTGATCGCATGCCGGACGCCGCCCTTGCCGCGAAACTGGAACACGATTTCGCCGCCGGCGATATGCACGTGGCGATCGCGCAGCGTGGTCAGGCCGAACGACCGGTTGGCGCGCGCATATTCCTCGTTACCGACGCGCATCATGGTCGCTTCCAGCAGGTAAACCACCGTCGCCAGCGCCTTCTCGCGCGGCATACCGGGCAAGGCGAGCGCCGCGGCGACCCGCCGCCGGATCGCCGGCAGCGCGCGACCGAAATGCAGCATGCGTTCGTATTTCGCCTCGTCGCGCACGCTGCGCCAGCGCGGATGGTAGCGGTATTGCTTGCGGCCTTTCGCGTCGCGGCCGGTGGCCTGGAGATGGCCGTTCGCCCAAGGACAGATCCACACGTCGGTCCAGGCTGGCGGCACCGCCAGTGACTGGATGCGCTCGAGGGTCGCGCGGTCGCGCACCGGGTTTCCTTGCGCATCGACATAATGAAAGCCGCTGCCGCGACGCAAGCGCCGGATGCCCGGAATGTCGTCGCTGGCATGGCGCAAGCCGGCGAAACCGACCGCCGCGCCGGCATCGCTCGCCGCCGCGATGAGGGAGGATGCATCGCTCTTCATGGCCGCATGGCAGGGGAACCGGTTGCCGGAAAAGGAGGGAATCCAATGTACACTTGGCCGATCGCGCGGTGATGACAGGCATCAAGCCGCGGCGGCAACATGCTGAAAAGGAGAACCATGGATCTCGTGCTTCGCAATGCGAGCCTGCCGGACGGCAGGCGCAATATCGACATCGGCATCGGCGACGGACGCATCGCCGCCGTGCAGCCCGCGCTGCCGGCGCGCGGCGGCCAGGAGATCGATGTCGGCGGCGATCTCGTCGTGCCGCCATTCGTCGACGCGCATTTCCACATGGATGCGACGCTCAGCTACGGCCTGCCGCGCGTCAACCAGTCCGGCACGCTGCTCGAAGGCATTGCCTTGTGGGGTGAATTGAAACCCTTGCTGACCCAGGAAGCCCTGGTCGAGCGCGCCTTGCGGTATTGCGATTGGGCCGCGGCGCGCGGCTTGCTGGCGATCCGCAGCCATGTCGATGTGTGCGACGACCGCCTGCTGGCGGTGGAAGCGCTGCTCGAAGTCAAGCGCCGCGTCGCGCCCTATCTCGACCTGCAGCTGGTCGCCTTCCCGCAGGACGGCGTGCTGCGCAGCCCGAACGCGCTCGCCAACCTGAAACGCGCGATCGCGATGGGCGTGGACGTGGTCGGCGGCATTCCGCATTTCGAGCGCACCATGGCCGACGGCGCCGAATCGGTGCGCATCCTGTGCGAATTCGCGGCGGAACAGGGATTGCGCGTGGACATGCATTGCGACGAGAGCGACGATCCGCTGTCGCGCCATATCGAGACGCTGGCGTATCACACGCAGCGGCTGGGTTTGCATGGCCGCGTCGCCGGTTCGCATCTGACGTCGATGCATTCGATGGACAACTACTACGTCAGCAAGCTGCTGCCCCTGATGCGCGAGGCGGGCGTCGCGGCGATCGCCAATCCGCTCATCAACATCACGCTGCAGGGTCGGCACGACACTTATCCGAAGCGGCGCGGCATGACCCGCGTGCCGGAAATGCTGGCCGCCGGCATCGATGTCGCCTTCGGCCACGATTGCGTGATGGATCCGTGGTACAGCCTCGGTTCGGGCGACATGCTGGAAGTCGCCGCCATGGGCTTGCACGTGGCGCAGATGACGGGACAGGAGGCGATGCGCGCCTGCTTCGCCGCCGTCACCGAGGCGCCGGCGCGCATCCTCGGGCTGGAGGGTTATGGCATCGCGCCCGGCTGCCATGCCGACCTGGTGGTGCTCGACGCGAGCGATGCGATCGAAGCGATCCGGGTGCGCGCGGCGCGCCGTTACGTGATCCGGCGCGGCAAGGTGATCGCCAGGACGCCGGCGCCGCATGCGGAACTCGACTTGCCGGGACGGCCCGGCACGGTCGATTTCCGCTTGCGCCGTGATGCTTAGTAGCTTGCCACCGGGGTCGGCTGACCGCCCTTGAAGGTGAAGACCGTCACCGGCGATTGCTTCAGGTTGCCCTTGTCGTCGAAACCGTAAGTGGTGACGACGCCCTGGTAGGCGCCCTTGACGATCTGCGCCTGCACCTTGGCCGGATCGGTCGAATTGGCGGCCTTCATCGCGTTGGCGTACAGATGGACGCCGTCGTAGAAGGTGGCCGCGTAGACGTCCGGCTCCTGGTTGTAGCGCTTCTTGTACTTCGCCTTGAATTCCGGTCCCGCCTTCGCCTTGTCGAGCTGGGCGCCGCCTTGCGCGCACAGCACGTTGTCGCCGACCGCGTCGCCGCCGAGCTGGCCCATCTCGGGCGAGCACAGCGTGTCGCCGCCGAGCAGCTTCGCGTTCAGGCCGAGCTGCTTCATCTGGCGCGCCATCGGCGCCGCTTGCGGCGCATAACCGCCGTAGAAGATCGCTTCCGGCTTCTTCGCTTTCAGATTGGTCAGGATCGCATTGAAGTCGGTCGCCTTGTCGTTGGTGAACTCGTGGCCGACGACATTCAGGCCGAGCTGCTTGGCCTGCTTCTTGAATTCCTCGGCCACGCCCTGGCCGAAGGCGGTGCGGTCGTCGATGATCGCGACCGCCTTCATCTTCAGTTCCTTGGCGGCGTACTGCGCCATCTTGGAACCGATCTGCGAATCGCTGGCGACGACGCGGAACACGTTCTTGTAGCCCTGCTCCGTGACCTTCGGATTGGTGGCGACCGTCGCGATCAGGGTGCCGCCGTCGTTGTAGACGCGTGATGCGGGAATCGTCACGCCGGAATTGTAAGGGCCGACGACGAACTTGACGCCGGAATCGACCATTTTCTGCGCCGCCGCCACGCCCGATTTCGGATCGGCCTGGTCGTCCTCGCTCACCAGCTCGAACTTGATCTTCTTGCCGCCGATCGCGATCGGCTTGGCGTTCAATTCCTCGACGGCCAGGCGCGCGCCGTTCTCGTTGTCCTTGCCGGCAAAGGCCTGGGAACCCGACAGCGGACCGGTATGCCCGATCTTGACGATCATTTCCTGCGCGCCGGCGATGCCCGCCAGGCCGGCCAGGACGAGGCCGGCCGTCATCTTGTTCAGTTTCATGTGTTCTCTCCTCGGTAACGATACGGAAGCGGCGGCGGCCGCTCCACGAGGCGGCAGTATGGAGAAAAAGACGGCGAATTTTGTCGCGAATTTGGGGAGAAACGATGAACTTTCCCCCTGCCGCGTTGTGCCGATTACGATGGCGTCTCCCGCCGCGCACGCCAGGCTTGCGCGAACCGTTCGGCCTACTTCATACTTGCCCTTGCTTCGGGGAGGGAGGCAATGCGCATATTTTCGGAAAAATACCGGCTGCTCGGGTGGCTCAGCACCGTGCTGATCGTCGGTTTTCTCGGCACCAGCATCGCCGGCTACATCGTGTCGCGCGACGCGATCCGCCAAGGCATCGAAGAGCAGGCCCTGCCGCTGACCGGCGACAACATCTATTCCGAGATCCAGAAGGATCTGCTGCGCCCGGTCTTCATCTCCTCCCTGATGGCGCAAGATACCTTCGTCCGCGACTGGGTGCTCGGCGGCGAAACCGATCCGACCCAGATCGAGCGCTACCTCAGGGAGATCAAGCAGCGCTACAACACGATTACGAGCTTCTTCATTTCCGAACGCACGCGCCGCTACTACTATGCCGATGGCATCCTGAAGACGGTGCAGGAAAACGAGCCGCGCGACAAATGGTATTTCCGCGTGCGCGCCATGAAGGAAGCCTATGAGACCAATGTCGATCCCGACATGGCGAACCGCGACGCGATGACGATCTTCATCAACTACCGCGTGCTCGACTACGACGGCAATTTTCTCGGCGTGGCGGGCGTCGGCCTGACCTTCGACACCGTCACCCGCATTCTCGACAGCTACCAGTCGCGCTTTCATCGCTCGGTCTATTTCATCGACAAGGACGGCAATGTCGTGCTGACCGGGAAATCGATGAAGCGGATGCAGGGTTCGATCCGCGGGCTGCCCGGCATCGGCCAGGTCGCGGGGCGCATCCTCACGCAGTCCGCCGTCCCGACCCATCTCGAGTACAAATCCGACCACGCGACCGTCCTGGTGAACTCGCGCTTCATCCCCGAACTCGGCTGGTACCTGGTGGTCGAGCAGGACGTCAGCGACGACGTCAAGCCGGTGCAGCAGGTCTTCGCTCTCAATCTCGGCATCTCCGCCGTCATCACGCTGCTGGTGCTGGCGACCACGCTGCTGGCCGTGAATCACTATCAGCGGCGGCTCGAGCACGTCGCCACCACCGATGCCTTGACCGGATTGCTGAACCGCCAGGCGTTCGAGATCCTGTTCCGGCAATCGCTGCTCGATGTCGACCGCCACGGCAAGCCGCTGTCGGCGATCCTGTTCGACATCGACTTGTTCAAGCATATCAACGACACCCACGGCCACCTGGCCGGCGACCAGGTGCTGCATACGATCGGCCAGCTGGCGCGCAGAGCGGTGCGCGAGAACGACATCGTCGCGCGCTGGGGCGGCGAAGAATTCATGATCCTGCTGCGCGACTGTCCGCTCGAGGTGGCATGCAAGGTCGCCGAGAACCTGCGCAGCGCGATCGAGAACCATGACTTCCAGCTCGCCAAGACACCGGAGCCGGTGACCGTCAGCCTCGGCGTGGCCGAATACGCGCTGCAGGAAACCCAGTCCGGCTTCTTCCTGCGCGCCGATAAGGCGCTGTATGACGCCAAGGCCGGCGGCCGCAACCGCATCCACGTGTCGCCGGCCAGCCAGGCGCACGAGGGACAGTAGGCGGGCGCACCGAGACGGTCCGCTGCAGGAATCGCGCCGACGCAATACACTTTCGCTTTGCATACCGATTCGCGTTCCGTCACACCGCCGCGCATGCCTTTCGACTCCTCCGCCTTCGTCGCCGCCGAACTGCCTTCGCGCATGCGGCGCGCGGCCGCGCCACTGCAATTCTTCTTGCTCGGCATGGTGATCGCAACCTGGGCCGCGCGCATCCCGGCGCTGCGCGACGCGCTGCAACTGAGCGCGGCGCAACTCGGCGTAGTGCTGTTGAGCGGCGGCGTGGGCGCCGTATTGTCGTTTCCGCTCGCTGCCGGCTTGATCGCCCGCGCCGGCGCGCGCCGCGCCACCTTGTACTCGGGGCTCGGCCTGCTGTTGGCGCTGCCCGCCGTCGCCGCGGCGCCGGACATGCCGCTCTTGATGGCGGCCATGGTCGCGTTCGGCGCGGCGGCGAGCTGCTTCGACGTCGCGATCAACGCCGCCGCCGCCGAGGCCGAAAGGGTGGCCGGCCGCTCGATCATGTCGCTATTGCATGCCTGGTTCTGCCTGGGGACGTTCGGCGGCGCGTTGTCCGGCGGCGCCGTCGCCGGCGCCGGCATCGCGCCGCTGGCGCATTACGGCGCGACAGCGCTGCTGCTGGCGCTACCGCTCGCCCTGGCGTTCCGCGCTTTGCCGTGCGATCGGCCCGACGCCACGGCGGGCAAGAAGCGCTTCGCGGTGCCGCACGGCCCGTTGATCGCGCTCGGCGTCATCGGCTTTTGCGGGGCCGTCGCGGAAGGCTCGATCACGGACTGGAGCGGCATTTACATGAAGGATCAATTGCGCGTGAGCGACGGCGTCGCGCCGCTCGCCTTTGCCGCGTTCTCGGCCATGATGTTCGGCATGCGCCTGGTCGCCGATCGGTTGAAGGACCGCTTCGGCGCGCGCCGCATCGTCGCCGCCGGCGCGGCGCTGGCCGCCCTCGCCATCTTCGGCGCGGCGGCCGCGATCGACGTGGCGTCGACGATCGCCTGCTTCGCCGCGGCCGGCGCCGGACTGGCCGCGGTGTTCCCGTTCGTGTTCAGTGCCGCGGGACGGCACGGCGCGACGGCGCTGGCCGGCGTCGCCACCATGGGATACAGCGGCGGCCTGATCGGCCCGCCCGTCATCGGTTTCATCGCGCACGGCTTCGGCCTGCAGGCGGCGCTGGCCTTCGTCGGCCTGCTATCCGCCGCCATCGCCGCCGCGGCGCTCAAGTCAAGCTGGTTGGAATGAATTCGACAAGGGAGTAGACATGCTTTCGCAACAGGAAATGCGGCAATTCGAACAAGACGGCTACCTGGTGTTCCGGCAATTGGCAGCGCGGGCGGAATGCGAGGAAATGCGCAGCGTCGCCACGGCGCATGTGCAGGACGCTACGCCGCCGGTGGAGTACGAAGCCGAGGTCGGCTATCCCGGCGCCCCGCGCTCGCTCGACGCGCCGGGCGGCAGGACGATACGCCGGCTGCGCGCCGCCTATCATCGCCATCCGGTATTCGCCGGCTGGGCGCGCGATCCGCGCCTGGTCCAAAGGCTGGCGCAACTGTTCGGCGAAGACATCGTGCTGACGCTGGCGCACCACAACTGCGTGATGACCAAGCATCCCGACTTCGGCACCGCCACCGGCTGGCACCGCGATATCCGCTATTGGTCGTTCGCGCAACCCGATCTGATTTCCGTCTGGCTCGCGCTCGGCGGCGAAACCGCCGGCAACGGCGCGTTGAAGGTCATTCCCGGTTCGCACCGTCTGGCGCTCGCGCCGGGCCAACTCGACGAACTCGACTTCCTGCGCCCCGACGTCGAGGCCAACCAGCCGCTGTTCGCGCAAGGCATCACGCTCGAATTGCAGCAAGGCGATGTCGTGTTCTTCCACAGCCGGCTGTTCCATGCCGCCGGCCGCAACGGCAGCGACCGGGTCAAGATGTCGCTGGTGTTCGCCTACCACGGCCACAGCAATCACCCGCTCGCCGGCAGCAAGTCGGCCGCCGCGGGCGAAGTCGAACTCGGGTCATGACGTTGAGCGGTTCGAGGGTCAGTTCGAGGGTTGCGGCGCCCCTCAACCCGCTCCAAGCCGAACGTAGTCGAGCGGCAGCGCGGTCGTGCTTTTCAAGACTTCCATCGCGAAGCTCGAGCTGACGTCCTGCAGTTCGATCGCCTTCACCAGTTTCTTGTATACGCGGTCGTAGCCGGCGATATCCGGCACGCAGACCTTGAGCAGGTAGTCGATGTCGCCGCTCATACGATAGATCTCCACGATCTCCGGAATGTCGCCGGTCGCCTGGATGAAGCGCTGCATCCAGGCTTCGTTGTGCTGGCTGGTCTTGACCGAGACGAACACGGTGACGCCGAGATTGAGCTTGGCCGGATCGCACAACACGACCTGCCGCTTGATCACCCCTTCCTCGCGCAGCTTCTGCACGCGCCGCCAGCAAGGCGTCGCCGATAGGTTGACCGCCTGCGCCAACTCCGTCAACGGCAGCTCGCCATTCCGCTGCAAAAGGGAGAGAATTTCCAAATCCTTTTTGTCCATGCAAGGATTTAAACAGAAAATCCATTTTTGTAGGAATTTTTTCTAAATTTTAGCCGATACTGATGAAAATTTGAAAACCCGTTCTTGGCCCGCGACCCTACAATGCGGGCATGAAAAAATTCCTCGCTCCTTTCACCGAACATCCGGCCAGCGTCGGGGAAGGCTATTTCACCCACATGGCGATGGCTACCGGATTCGGAATACGCATGATCGCTTGCGGCCTGGCCTGCCTGATCCATGCCGTGTTGCCTTTCCTGTTCGTCACGGTCGGCCGCGACACGATCACACGGCTGCACGACAAGATGGTTGTCAATCGCAGCCGCCACGCGCAATCGACGGCGCGCGAGAACGCGGCGGGTTCCTCGCGACCATCGCGCTGAAGACATCGCGGATGCCGGCCGGCATTCCCCGCTCCCCGGGGAACTTGCACGTGAGAAAATAACGCCACCCCCATCAACACGGCAGGCATGAAGCGGCAATGAAGCGCGGATTCAAACGTTTTGCGGTCGGCGCGGCGATCGCGCTCGCGGTTCTGGGCGGAGCGGCGGCAGCCGGACTGCATTTCGCGGCCAAGGCGCTGCGGCAGCAGGTGCAGCAGGCGCTCGGCGCCGACAGCGAGGTCGGCGAGATCGTGGTCGGCTGGTCGGCGATCGAAGCGCGCGGGGTGCGCATCCGCGCGCCGCAAGGCTGGCCCGCCGCGGATACCTTGCGCGCGGAACGCATCGTCGTCGCGCCCGATCTGCTCAGCCTGCTCTCGTCCGACATCCGCGTGCGACGCATCACGGTCGAGGCTGCCTACCTGTCGGTCTGGCGCACGCGCGACGCCCGCCTGCGCCTGCTGCCGAGCCTGCTCGAGAACCGGAAGCCGGCGCCGGTTAGCGGTTCCGCCCCGGCGCCGCAGGTCCACATCGGCACTGTCGAGTTGCGCGGCGGCGTGGTGGAATTCTTCGACAGCAGCGTACGCCAGCCTCCACATAGGCTGCGCCTGGAACAGTTGGAAGCGGAAGTCGACGACTTGCGGGTGCCGGACTTGTCGGGGCGCACCGGCATCCGGCTCGCCGGCGTCGTCAAGGGCGTGCGCCGGGACGGCACGTTATCCCTCAGGGGTTGGCTGGAACTGGCCGACAGGAATTCCCAACTGGCCAGCACCCTGCGCGGCGTCGATCTGGTGGCGCTGCAGCCTTACCTGATCAAGGCGTCCGAGACCGGCGTCAGGCGCGGCACGCTCGATCTCGACCTGACGTCGTCGGTGCGCGGCAACCGCCTCCATGCTCCCGGCAAGGTGACGCTGACCGGACTGGAACTGGCGCCCGCCAAGAGTGCGTTCGGCACCTTCATGGGCGTGCCGCGGCAGGCGGTGGTGGCGGCGCTGAAGAACCGCAACGACCAGATCACTGTGCCGTTCACGCTCGACGGCAACCTGAACGATCCGCAATTCTCGCTCAACGACAGTTTCGCCGGGCGCGTGGGGACGGCGGCGGCGGAAACGCTCGGCATCGGCATCGAAGGCTTGACGCGCAACGTCGGCAATGCGGCCGAGGGCCTGGGCAATACCGTCAAACGCTTGTTCGGCAAGTAGGCGGCAGGCGGTCAGTTGCGCGCGTGGGAGAGGTGGAATCTTTCGATGCCGTTGCGCCGCGACAGCTCGCGCGCCAGTTCGCTGATCGGCGCGCCGCTGTGTCGGTTGAGCGCGACGGCGACGAAACGCCATTCGAGCGAGCCGTCCACGCTGGAGATCGAAATCGAGCCGGTGGCGATGATGTAGCCGCGTTCGAGCGCCAGCTTGCGCAACTCCGCCTCCTCGGGCATGTGATCGCGCTTGAATTGCAGCGTGATCGCGACGGCATGCCGCGCCGGCAGCCATTGCTCGATCTTCGACACGCCGATCATGCAACCGGCCGACAGCAGCGCCAGCAGGATCGCCGAGGCATAGAAGCCGACGCCGATCAGCACGCCCACCGACGATACGGCCCAGATCGACGCCGAGGTCGTCAATCCGCTGATGTTGAAACCTTCCTTCATGATCACGCCGGCGCACAGGAAGCCGATGCCGGTGGTGATGCCCTGGATGATGCGGGTCGGATCGGCGCCGGCCAGCACGCCGGTATAGCCGCCGAACCAGTGATCGGGATAGCCGGCGATCACGGTCAGCGCCGCCGACGCCATGCAGACCAGGCCGTAGGTGCGCATGCCGGCCGCGCGGCCGTGATACGAGCGTTCATAGCCGACCACCAGGCCGAGCAGCAGGGCGCCGAGGATATTGAGGAAGATGAGCGCATTGGTGGTCAGGGCTGTACCGGACCAATAGGCTGCCAGGGTCTCGTAGGACGGCATGGTCGACGACTCTCCTCTCGTTCTCCTGTTCTGCTTATGAAGCCATCTTCGCACGAAATCCATGGCGCTCCTACCCTGACAGGCGTGCGCGGCCGCAATTGCGCCGCCGGCGCAACACGGCGCGCGCTCCGCCCGCGCGCGGCAATGAAAAAAGCCGGCAGGATTGCCGGCTTTCGAGAGCACCGACGTTCGCGTTACAGCGCTTGCGTGCGCAATTCCAGCCACGCTTTCGCCGCGCCGTCGACCAACGGCGAGAGGCGCGCGCGCACCTCGGCGTGGTAGGCGTTGAGCCAGGCGATTTCGTCCGGGCGCAACAGCGTCGCGTCCAGGCAGCGGGTGTCGATCGGGCAGAGCGTGAGCGTTTCGAAGCGCAGGAATTCGCCGAACTCGGTGACGCCGGCCGGCTGGGCCAGGACCAGGTTCTCGACGCGGCAGCCCCATTTTCCGGGCCGGTAGATGCCGGGTTCGACCGAGGTGATCATGCCCGCTTCCATCGCGGTATGCGCTTCCGGCACGGCGCCGGAAATCGTCTGCGGGCCTTCATGCACGTTCAGGAAGTAACCGACGCCGTGGCCGGTGCCGTGGCCGTAATCGATGCCGGCCGCCCAGATCGGCGCGCGCGCCAGCGCATCCAGCATCGGCCCCTTGGTGCCGCGCGGGAATTGCGCCGACGACAAGGCGATCACGCCCTTCAGCACCAGCGTCACGTCGCGCTTCTGCTCGGCCGTCGGCTGGCCGATCGCGACCATCCGCGTGATGTCGGTCGTGCCGCCGAGATACTGGCCGCCGGAATCGATCAGCAGCAGGCCGTCGCCCTCGATCGTCGCATGCGCCGCCGGCGTGGCGCGGTAATGCGGCAGCGCGCCGTTCGGATTGAAGCCGGCGATCGTGCCGAAACTCGGGCAGACGAAGCCGGGGCGGCGGGCACGGGCGGCGGTGAGGCGCTCGTCGATCGTCAGTTCGGTGATGGTCTCGCGGCCGAGCGCCGCTTCGAGCCAGGCATAGAATTCGCACATCGCGGCGCCGTCCTGCTCCATCGCCTGGCGCACATGCGCGACCTCTTCCGCGGTCTTCTTCGATTTCGCGAAGGTGGTCGGATTGATCGCTTCCACGATCTTGACCGAGGCGCCGATCGCCTGCCGCAAACCGAGCGTCACGCGGCGCGGATCGATCAGCAGCGTCGCCTCCGGCGGCAAGGCGGCCAACGCGGCCGGCGCCTGCTCGTACGGCGCGACATCGACGCCGTCGTTCGCCAGCGATTCGCGCACGTCTTGCGGCACCTTGCCCTCCAGCACGAACAGCGTGGCGCGCTCCGCGCCGATCAAGGCATGGGCCACGAAGACGGGGTTGTAATTGACATCGGCTCCGCGCAGGTTGAACAGATAGGCGATGTCGTCGAGGGTCGAGATGAAATGCCAGCCGGCGCCCAGCTTGCCCATTTCGGCGCGTGTCTCGGCCAGCTTGGCCGCGCGGGGCTTGGTCGCGTGCGGTGCGACGTGTTCGTAGACGGGCGGGGTCGGCAGCGACGGACGCGGTTGCCAGACCTCGTCGAGCAGGTCGAGATCGGTGCGCATCCGCACGCCGCGCGGCTGCAAGGCGTTTTCCAGCATGCGGGCGGCGGCCAGGCCGAGCACGGCGCCGTCGACGGCGAGCGTCTGCCCGTCCGCCAGCGTCTGCGCCAGCCAGTCGACATGCAACATGCTGTTGCCGGCCGGGATCTTCATCAGGTTGATGCCGGTGCCGGCCAGTTCGGTCTCGGCTTGCGACCAATAGCGGCTGTCGGCCCACAGGCCGGCGTAATCGGCGGTCACGATGAGCGTGCCCATGGAGCCGGTGAAACCGGACAACCATTCGCGCCCTTTCCAGCGCTCCGGCAGGTATTCCGACAGATGCGGATCGGCCGACGGCACGAGGCAGGCGTCGACCTGATGACGTTGCATGGCTGCGCGCAACTGCTGAATACGGGCGCGGACGGCGGCTTGAGCGGAATGCAGAGTATCCATAAGCTCCTTGAGCGTAAATATATTTACAGCTCAATTATCCCATAAGTCTCTGTTATTTCCTGTGCCAAAATCCTCCAGATTTGCCGAATATTCGGCAGAAATGTGGTTTTGAGAAAAAATATTTTCATGAACTTCATGCCATCTTGTCGATCTGCTCAGCAGAGCGGCCATTCCTGGCCTGCCTTGTCCCGGGAGAACGGATCATGGAACATCGATTGAATGGAATGAGCATTGCTATCCTGGCAACTACAGGATTTGAACAAGCCGAACTGACGGAACCGCGCGCCGCGCTCGACGAGGCCGGCGCGGCGACGAAGATCGTTTCGACCCAACGCGGCCGCATCACCGGTTTTCATCACGATGCCAAGGCCGATCAATTCGACGTCGATCTCACCTTCGACGAGGCCGAGGCGGACGATTTCGATGCCGTGCTGCTGCCGGGCGGCGTCTATAACGCCGACCAGTTGCGAATCGTTCCGCAGGCGCAGCAATTCGTGCGCCGGATGCAGGAGCAAGGCAAACCGATCGCCGCGATTTGCCATGGCGCATGGCTGTTGGTGTCGGCCGGCCTGGTGAGCGGCCGCACGCTGACTGCCTGGCCGACCTTGCAAGACGATATCCGCAACGCCGGCGGCGCCTGGGTCGATCGGGAAGTCGTGGTCGACGGCAACCTCGTCAGCAGCCGCAAGCCGGACGACATCCCGGCCTTCAACGACAAGCTGCTGGAATTGCTGACGGCGCGATTTGCCGGCAGCGTGCGAGGAACCGGCGACGAAGCCGGCACCTCGATCGGAATCAGCGGGTGAAAACTAAGCCCCGAAAACGCGCAAGCGATCGAGATCGAGTATGGTGATGCAGCCATACTCGACCTTGAGCAGCCCTTCCCTTTCCAACACCTGCAGCGCCTGGTTGGCGCGCTGCCGGGACGTGCTGCATAGATAACCGATCTCTTCCTGCGAAATCTGCAGTTCGCGGCTGCTGCCCGGATTCAGATGGGGATTGAACAAGGCCGCCAGGCAGCGCGCCACGCGCGCATCGGTGTCGAGCATGCGATCGTATTCGACCAGCGAAATGAACAGGCCGAGCCGTTCGTTCAGCTGCATCAGCAGGAAACGGTTGAAGCCGATGCTGTTATCCAGGAGCCAATTGAAGGTCGAGCGCGGCATGAACGCCAGCCGGCTGTCGCGCAACGCCACCACGTCGTAGCGGCGCGGCTCGGTCTTCAGCAACGAGCCTTCTCCGAACCAGCCGCCGGTACGCATGCCGGTGAAGGTCACGGTCTTTCCTTCGGGAGAAACGCTGCTCATCTTCAGCAAGCCGTCGATGACGCCGATCCAATGCTCGACCGGATCCCCCTTGTGGCAAACATAGCTGCCGGCGGGATAGGAACGTTCGATCACTTCGCTGTTCACGCGCGCCATCTGCTCCGGCGTCAATGAGCGCGCCCACAGCGGATCTTGCAGCATGTCTTTGAGCGAAGGGGAAGGCATGTCAATTGTGCGACGCACCACTCGTTGTTTTTGAATCCGCGACGATTGTCAGGTATATGACAACATCGTTAGAGTGATGCTTCTACTATACGAGCCAGAACGAGAAACGGAGACATTGTATGCGGATATGTACGCCACGGAAACAACAGCGGCTGCGTATTGGCATCCATTTTTGATTTGCAATACCCCCACCCTCCGCTTCCTGTTCCGCGATGGAGCCGTGTTGCGCACGTAAGAGTGCCGTCAGTTTGAGCGCCGACACTCGCGCGTACCGATGGCATCGGAAAATGCCGTTCGTACGCATTGCGCTTTCCGGCCTGGCGACCGGCTATTGGCTGTCGCGCCCGCCGGCAAGGCGAGCGCAGCGACGGCGAGCACGATGGAGACAATGGTGGAGATGACTGGCAAAGCTGTACGGACCTTTCCGCGCCTCCTGCTGCAACATGAGCAGACGCGCCCAGGCAAGGCGGCCTTCCGCGAGAAGGATCTCGGCATCTGGCAGACCTGGAATTGGCGCCAGGTCAACGAGGAAGTGCGGGCGCTGGCCTGCGGCCTCGCCGCGATCGGCTTCAAGCGCGGCATGAACCTGGCGATCATCGGCGACAACCGTCCGCGCCTGTACTGGGCGATGATGGCCGCGCAAGCGCTCGGCGGCGTGCCGGTGCCGCTCTACCAGGATGCCCCCGCCGCCGACATGGCCTACGTGCTGGATGACGGCGAAATCGATTTCGCCGTCGTCGAGGATCAGGAGCAGGTGGACAAGCTGTTCGAGATCAAGCAGACGGTCCCGCGCATCTCCCACATCATCTACGACGACGAGCGCGGCATGCGCCACTACACGCAGCCGGAACTGACCTGGTATGCCCGGCTGCAGGAGATCGGCCGCGAATACGACCGCGCCCATCCGAATTTCTATATGGAGCAGATCGAAGCCGGCAATCCGGACGACGTCGCGATCATGCTCTATACCTCGGGCACGACCGGCAAGCCGAAAGGCGTGTGCCAGACCCACGGCGCGCTGATTGCGGCCGCGACCGGCGGTGTCGCCTTCGACAGACTGAGCGAGGACGAGGAAATCCTGTCCTACCTGCCGATGGCCTGGGTCGGCGACAACCTGTTCTCGTACGCGCAGGCGCTGGTGGCGGGCTTCACCGTCAATTGCCCGGAATCGGGCGAAACCGTGATGACGGACTTGCGCGAGATCGGGCCGACCTATTACTTCGCGCCGCCACGCATCTTCGAAAACATGCTGACGACCGTGATGATCCGCATGGAAGACGCGAGCGCGATCAAGCGCAAGATGTTCCACTATTACATGGACGTCGCGCGCCGCGTCGGCTCCGACATTCTCGACGGCAAGCAGGTCTCGGCCATCGACCGCCTCAACTACGCGATCGGCAACCTGCTCGTCTACGGTCCGCTCAAGAACGTGCTGGGACTGTCGCGCGTGCGCGTCGCTTACACGGCGGGCGCCGCGATCGGCCCCGACCTGTTCCGCTTCTACCGCTCGATCGGCGTCAACCTCAAGCAGCTCTATGGCACGACCGAGACTTGCGCCTATGTCTGCCTGCAACCGGACGGCAACATCAAGTTCGATTCGGTCGGCCTGCCGGCGCCCGGCGTCGAAGTCACGCTGGCGGACAACGGCGAAGTGCTGGTGCGTTCGGCGGCGATGCTCAAGGAATACTACAAGCGGCCCGACGCCACGGCGGAGGTGATCGATGCCGACGGCTATTACCACACGGGAGACGCCGGCATCTTCGATGCTGAAGGCCACCTGAAGATCATCGATCGCGCCGCCGACGTCGGCAAGATGGTCGACGGCGGCATGTTCGCCCCCAACTATATCGAGAACAAGCTCAAGTTCTTCCCCTTCATCAAGGAAGCCGTCGCCTTCGGCGGCGGCCGCGACAAGGTCTGCGCCTTCATCAACATCGACATGGAAGCGGTCGGCAACTGGGCCGAGCGGCGCGGCATCCCCTATTCCGGTTACACCGACCTGGCGGCGAAGGAGGAAGTGTATCTCCTGATCCTCGAGTGCATCGAGAAAGTCAATGCCGATCTCGCCAACGAAGCGCTGATGTCGGGCACCCAGATCCATCGCTTCCTCGTGCTGCACAAGGAACTCGATCCCGACGACGACGAGCTTACCCGCACGCGCAAGGTGCGGCGCAAGTTCATCGCCGAAAAATACGCGGTGCTGATCGACGCGCTCTATGCCGGCAAGCCCTCGCAATATATCGAAACCCTCGTGAAGTTCGAGGATGGCCGCCAGGGCAAGGTCGCGGCCGATCTCAAGATCCGCGACGCCCGGACCTTCCCGGCCCACTCCCTACCGCTGCAAAGGGCCGCATGATGGATATGCAGGTAAAGGACAGCCTCATGGACATGCAGGCAGGACGCAAGATCGGCGACGTGATTCTCGACCTGAGAAACATTTCGCTTTCCTTCGGCGGCGTGAAGGCGCTCACCGATATCTCCTTCGATGTGCGCGAGCACGAGATCCGCGCCATCATCGGCCCGAACGGCGCCGGCAAGAGCTCGATGCTGAACGTGATCAACGGCGTCTACCGTCCGCAGGTCGGCGAGATCGTCTATCGCGGCCGGACGCGCCACAACATGGACACCTACATGGCGGCCAAGTCCGGCATCGCGCGCACCTTCCAGAACATCGCGCTGTTCAAGGGCATGACGGTGCTCGACAACATCATGACCGGCCGCAACCTGAAGATCCGGACCAACTTCCTGCTGCAGGCGCTCTACTGGGGGCCGGCGCGCAAGGAAGAGATCGCGCACCGCGCCAAGGTGGAAGAGATCATCGATTTTCTCGAGATCCAGGCGATACGCAAGACGCCGGTGGGACGCCTGCCTTACGGCTTGCAAAAGCGCGTCGAGCTCGGGCGCGCGCTGGCGGCGGAACCGGAAATCCTGCTGCTCGACGAGCCGATGGCCGGCATGAACGTCGAAGAGAAACAGGATATGTGCCGCTTCATCCTCGACGTCAACGACCAGTTCGGCACCACCATCGTCCTGATCGAACACGACATGGGCGTGGTGATGGATATCTCGGACCGCGTCGTCGTGCTCGACTACGGCAAGAAGATCGGCGACGGCACGCCGGACGAAGTGCGCAGCAACCAGGACGTCATCAACGCCTATCTGGGCGTTGCACATTGAGGCGCATTGGGGATACAAGCATGAATATCGGTTTCTTCTTCGAAGTCTTGATCGGCGGCCTGCTGGCCGGTGTGATGTATGCGCTGGTGGCGCTCGGCTTCGTGCTGATCTACAAGGCGTCCGGCGTGTTCAATTTCGCCCAGGGCGCGATGGTGTTCTTCGCCGCGCTCACCTGCGTCGGCATCGCGACCAAATTCAACGTCTCGCTCTGGATCGCGATTCCGCTCACGATGGGAGCCATGGTGCTGCTGGGCCTGGCGACCGAACGCATCGTGCTGCGGCCGCTCGTCAACCAGCCCGAGATCACGCTGTTTATGGCGACCATCGGCCTGACCTTCTTCATCGAGGGCTTGGCGCAACTGATGTGGGGAGCGGAAGTGCGCCGCCTCGACCTCGGAATCGAGGACGTACCGATCGAGACCCTGCTCACCCGGTACAACATCTCGGTCTCCCAATTCGATGTGGCGGCGGCTGGCATCTGCGCGATTCTCGTCACCGGCCTCGCCTTCTTCTTTTCCAAGACCAAGATCGGCCGCGCCTTGCGCGCCGTCGCCGACGATCACCAGGCGGCGCTGGCGGTCGGCATTCCGCTGCAGCAGATCTGGGGCATCGTCTGGGCGGTCGCCGGCTTCGTCGCCCTGGTAGCCGGCCTGCTCTGGGGGGCGCGCAACGGCGTCCAGTTCGCGCTGACCTTCGTCGCCCTGAAGGCCCTGCCCGTGCTGATCCTCGGCGGCTTCACCTCGGTGCCGGGCGCGATCCTCGGCGGCCTCATCATCGGCGCCTCGGAAAAGCTGGCCGAAGTCTATATCGGCCCGATGGTCGGCGGCGGCATCGAAGGCTGGTTCCCGTACGTGCTGGCGCTGCTGTTCCTGCTGGTGCGGCCGGAAGGCTTGTTCGGCGAAAAGATCATCCGGCGCATCTGATTCTGGAACGGGGAAAAAGACATGTTCTACCGCGAAGCAGGACAATTCAAGACGACCTACCAGGCCGACAGCCAGATCATGCCGATCCGGCAGGACCGCATCGGCCTGGCGCTCATTCTCGCCGCGGCTTTCGTCGCCGTGCCGATGCTGGCCTCTCCCTACGCCTTCTCGGCCATCCTGATCCCGTTCCTGATTTTCTCGCTGGCGGCGCTCGGCCTCAACATCCTGACCGGTTATGCCGGCCAGCTCTCGCTCGGCACGGCGGCCTTCATGGCGGTCGGCGCCTTCTCGGCCTATAACTTCGTGTTGCGCATTCCCGGCATGCCCATCCTGCTGGCCTTCGTGCTCGGCGGCTTGTGCGCGGCCATGGTCGGGGTCGCCTTCGGCCTGCCGTCGCTGCGCATCCGCGGCTTCTACCTGGCGGCGGCGACGCTGGCCACGCAATTCTTCGTGGTCTGGTGCCTGACCAAGATCCAGTGGTTCACCAACTACAGCTCGTCGGGCGTGATCACGGCGCAGAAGATTTCCATCCTCGGCTACGACTTCGATACGCCGGCCTCCAAATACCTGCTGACGCTGACCATCGTATGCGTGATGGCGCTGCTGGCGAAGAACATGACGCGCACCAACATCGGCCGCTCCTGGATGGCGGTGCGCGACATGGATGTGGCCGCCGAAGTGATCGGCTTCCGCTTGATGCGCACCAAGCTGCTCGCATTTGCCGTCAGTTCATTCTATTGCGGCGTGGCAGGCGCGCTGTATGCTTTCGCCTATCTCGGCACGGTGGAGCCGGAAGCCTACAACCTGGATCTGTCGTTCCGCATCCTGTTCATGATCATCATCGGCGGCGTCGGCTCGATCCTCGGCTCCTTCCTCGGCGCCGCTTTCATCGTATTGCTGCCGATCTTCCTGAACGTGGTCGCGCATGCCTTGTCGCTGCCGACTTCGGTGGCGTCGAACCTGGAGTTGATGGTATTCGGCTCGCTGATCATTTTCTTCCTGATCGTCGAGCCTCACGGTCTGGCGCGGCTGTGGCAGATCGGCAAGGAAAAGCTGCGCCTGTGGCCTTTCCCGTACTGACCGGGTCGTATCGGCCCGGCCGCGCAGGCTTGGCCTCGGAATCCGGCATGGAGACGTTTGTGGTTCAAGGTAGTCGATTCATCTGACCGTTCTTAAAAGGAGAAGCACAATGAAAGTCATCAAAACGGCCCTGATTGCAGCTGCACTTGTCGGCGCCGTCGGCGCCGCCCAGGCGCAGGAGCAATTCATCCCCATCCTTTCCTATCGCGTCGGTCCCTACGCCGCGGGCGGTTCCGGTTTCTTCGGCGGCTCGATCGATTACTTCAATCTCGTCAATGCCAACGGCGGCATCAACGGCGTCAAGCTGAAGTGGGAAGAATGCGAGACCGAGTACAACGCCTCGCGCGGCGTCGAATGCTACGAGCGCCTGAAATCGAAGAACGGCGGCGCCGGGCTGGTCGAACCGCTGTCGACCGGCATCGCCTATGGCATCCTCGATCGCGTCGCGACCGACAAGATTCCGATGACGATGCTCGGCTACGGCCGTTCCGATGCCGCCAACGGCAAGGTCTTCCCCTATGTGTTCCCGCTCATCACCAGCTACTGGAACCAGGCCTCGGGCATGGTCCGCTACTTCGCCGACAAGGTAGGCGGCGTGCAGAACCTGCGCGGCAAGAAGATCGTGCATCTGTACCACGATTCCGCCTACGGCAAGGAACCGTGGCCGGTACTGGAGGAATCGGCCAAGCAATACGGTTTCGAACTGATCAAGATCGCCGTGCCGCATCCGGGCAACGAGCAGCAATCGCAATGGCTGCAGATCCGCCAGGCCAACCCGGATTTCGTGATCCTGTGGGGCTGGGGCGTGATGAATGCGGTGGCGCTGAAGACGGCCCAGCGCAACGGTTTCCCGCGCGACAAGATGCTCGGCGTGTGGTGGGCCGGTTCGGAAGAAGATACGATCCCGGCCGGCGAGGCGGCCAAGGGATATACCACGATGACCTTCAACACCCCGGGCAACTATCCGGTGCTCGACGAGATCCGCAAGAAAGTCTACGGCGCCGGCAAAGGCAACCTCGACGACAAGAGCCGCGTCGGTTCGGTGTACCACATGCGCGGCGTGACGGCGGCGATCCTGTGGACCGAAGGGGTCCGCAAGGCGCAGGAGAAGTTCGGCAAGGGCAAGGTCATGACCGGCGAGCAGATACGCTGGGGCCTCGAGAACCTGAACGTCGACGAAGCGCGCCAGAAGGCGCTCGGCGCATTCGGCATGTTCCCGCCGGTGAAGACGTCGTGCGAAGACCACGAGGGTTCGGGCGCCGTCAAGGTGCAGCGCTGGGACGGCAGCAAGTGGGTCGCCGTCACGCCGAACTGGGTGATCGGCGACAAGGCGATGACGCGCAGGCTGATCGAGGAATCCTCGGCCAAGTACGCGGCCGAGAAGAAGATCACGCCGGCCTGCATGCAGTAATCCACAGGCGGAACGGTGCGCGTCCGGCGCGGACGCGCACCGTTCCGCCCCTCTTCGGTTGAAGGCATCATGACCACGCACACCGCACATTCCGCCAACGACAGCGGCTCTGCCGACGCCGGCCGCGCCTACCTCTCCGTCAACAACATCGAGGTGATCTACGATCATGTGATCCTCGTATTGAAAGGCGTGTCCCTGCAGGTACCGCACGGGAAGATCGTCGCCCTGCTCGGCGCCAACGGCGCCGGCAAGTCGACCACCTTGAAATCGATCTCGACGCTGTTGCGCGGCGAGCGCGGCGAGGTCACCAAGGGCAACGTCGAATTCAAGGGCGAGCGCGTCGACCAGCTGACGCCGAACGAGCTGGTCAAGCGCGGCCTGTCGCAGGTGATGGAAGGCCGGCATTGCTTCGGCCATCTGACGATCGAGGAAAACCTGCTGACAGGCGCCTACACGCGCCGGATCTCGCGCGCCGAGCTGCGCGATTCGCTCGACATGGTCTACCACTATTTCCCGCGCCTCAAGCAGCGGCGCGCCTCGCAGGCCGGCTACACGTCGGGCGGCGAACAGCAGATGTGCGCGATCGGCCGGGCATTGATGGCGAAGCCGTCGATGATCCTGCTCGACGAGCCGTCGATGGGCCTGGCGCCGCAGATCGTCGAAGAGATTTTCGAGATCGTGCGCGATCTGAATACCAAGGAGAATGTGTCCTTCCTGCTGGCCGAGCAGAACACCATGGTGGCGCTGCGTTACGCAGACTTCGGCTACATCCTCGAAAACGGACGCGTGGTGATGGAAGGCGAGGCGAAGGATTTGGCGACCAACGAAGACGTCAAGGAATTCTATCTCGGCATGTCCAGTGACGGCGGCGCGGGCCGCAAGAGTTTCCGCGACATGAAGTTCTACCGTCGCCGCAAGCGCTGGCTGGCATGAGCTCGGCGCAACGCACCGCCCTGTTCAAGAGGCTCTGCAAGGCGTGCGCGGCGCTGCCCGGCGTCACGCAAGACACCAAGTGGGGCAACGATCTGGTGTACTCGGTCGGCGGCAAGATGTTCGCCGTCACGGACATGGACTACACGGGGTTTTCCTTCAAGGTCGACGACGATCGTTTCCTCGAGCTGACGGATCGTCCCGGTATCGTTCCGGCGCCCTACCTGGCGCGCGTGAAATGGATCCAGTTGAACGATGCGAAAGCCTTGCCGGAAACGGAAGCAATCGCGCTGGTGAAGCGTTCGTACGAACTGGTGTTCGCCAGACTGACCAAAAAACTGCAACAACAAATACTCCATGGCTGACTTCCTCGATTCCCTCGAACACCGCGACCCGGCCGAACGCGAGCGCGCGCTGATGGCGGCGCTGCCGCGCCTGATCGAACGCGCGCAGGCGGCGCCGGGCTGGGCCCGCATCCTCGACGGCGTCGCTTCCGGCGATATCGACTCGCGCGCCGCGCTGGCGCGATTGCCGGTCACCCGCAAGTCGGACCTGAAAGATTTGCAAGCGCGCGACCTGCCGTTCGGCGGCTTGACGACCACGCCTAACGGCGCGCTGCGGCATGTCTTCATGTCGCCCGGCCCGATCTTCGATCCCGAGGGCCACGGCGACGATTGGTGGCGCTTCGCGCGGCCGCTGCATGCGCTCGGCCTGCGGCGCGGCGACCTGATCCAGAACTGCTTCGCCTATCACTTCACGCCGGCGGCATTCATGGTCGAAGGCGCGGCCGCGAAGCTCGGCTGCCCCGTCATCCCGGCCGGCATCGGCCAGACCGAGATGCAAGTGCAGGCGATGGCGAACCTGAAGCCGGCGGCCTATGTCGGCACGCCCTCCTTCCTCAAGATCATCATCGAGAAGGCGCGCGAGATGGGCGCGGACGTCGCCAGCGTGCGACGCGCGCTGGTCAGCGCCGAGGCCTTGCCGCCATCGCTGCGCGCCTGGTTCCATGACAACGGCGTGCCGCATGTGCTGCAAACCTACGGCTCGGCCGACATCGGCAATATCGCC
>DASPLX010000017.1:0-132807 GCA_035627375.1 Paucimonas sp.
GCGCTATGGCGACGGCGCCGGGTCGGTTTTACTTCAGAATTCGCTTCCATCGTGTGCACGTGTCCACTTAAGTTCAGGGTGGACACGATGCTCGCCGATCTCAACCAGTCGATTCAAGGCGGGATCCCCGGGCGCTTACACTTGAAATTCATTTGCAGGTTCAAATTTGAGTACGACCTTCGCATATGCCGGTCGTGATCCGACCAAGGCCGTAAAAGCTCCAGATACTTCAACCGTTCTCGGAAAACTTACTGCACCTATATCCAAGAGCGTATCCCGCCATTCCAGCAGAGTTACATTCATTTCAGCCCCGCAGCTTGAAGTGCTTCATTAGACCAAGTTTCAAGGCCAGTTGCCCTCATCGCATCTGGATGATAGAGCTGTGCCTCAAAACCTCGTTTATATGGGATTCCCTGCCATTCAAGAGTTGCTCGATGTGCCGAATCATAATCGAGTCCACGTTTCATAAAGGATGATTCCTTCAACTCATGCATGTAAAAGTTTTTGTCGACTTCGGTTGTCATACCCGAACGTAGTCTGTCTAGCATGACTTTATTTTCAGGAGCTTCTCCGAACTTGGACAAGTGAGCCTCAACACGCGCCAATCCTTTCTCAGTGACTTGGAATCCCTTTGCGGCAAGTACTTCAGGTCGACGAAACTAACTCAGAGGTGGTTCCGGAAATTCGGACAGTCGGATAAGTGAAAGTCTTGCTTCATAATCGCGGCCGGAAGGCCGCATTTCAGGAGCAAGCATGACCAGAAGAACGAGAAGGAACCACTCACCGGAATTCAAGGCGAAGGTGGCATTGGCAGCGCTCAAGGGCGAGCGGACGCTGGCGGAATTGGCGCAGTACTTCGACGTGCATCCGAACCAGATCACCGAATGGAAGCGACAGCTGCTCGAGCGTGCCAGTGATGTATTCGGCGCAGCCGGCACTGACAAGGCCGACGACGGCCCCGACCTCAAGACGCTTCATGCCAAGATCGGGCAATTGACCTTGGAGAACGATTTTTTAAGCGGCGCGCTCACCAAAGCGGGCTTGCTGAGCGCAAAGAAATGATTGACCGTCATCACGTATTGCCGATCAGCCGGCAATGCCAGATCCTGTCGCTGGCGCGTTCGACGGCCTACTACCGGCCGCAGGACACCAGCGAGGCGGACCTGGCGCTCATGCGCCGCATCGATGAACTGCATCTTGAATTGCCGTTCGCCGGCAGCCGGATGCTGCGCGACCTGTTGCGGCGGGAAGGCTTTACCGTCGGCCGCAAACATGTGGCCACGCTGATGAAGAAGATGGGCATCGAGGCGTTGTACCGTAAGCGTCGCCTGACGGCCGTGGTTGACGCATCAGGCCGTTTATGCGGTCGGCGCGATGGTGGAGAGCTGACTGGCGACGTTCCAGGGCAGCAGTTCGTCGATGCGGTTGATGGGGTGCTCGGCGATGCGCTCGAGAACGTGACGCAAATACGCCTCGGGGTCGATGCCGTTGAGCTTGGCCGTGCCGATCAGCGAGTACATCGCCGCGGCACGCTCGCCGCCGGAATCGGCACCGGCGAACAGGAAGTTGCGGCGCCCGAGCGCCACGCCACGCAGGGCACGCTCGGCCGCCGAATTGTCGATCTCGATGCGCCCATCGTCCGCATAGCGCGTGAACGCCTCCCAACGGTTGAGCGCATACAGGATCGCCGCCGTCGTATCGGATTTCCTCGACAGCGTCTCCATCGTCGCGCGCAGCCATCTCTCGAAGTCGGCAAGCAATGGTTTGGCGCGCGCCTGCCGCACCTGTTTGCGTTCATCGGGCGGCTTGCCGCGGATGTCGGCCTCGATCGCATACAAGGCACCGATCCGGTTGAGCGCCTCGGCCGTCACTGCTGACGGCCGCGCCACATGCAAGTCGTAGAACTTGCGCCGCGCATGCGCCCAGCATGCCGCTTCGCTCACCTTGTCCGTCTCGTACAACGCGCCGAAGCCGGCATACGCATCGGCCTGCAGGATACCGGCGAAGTCCTTCAAGTGTTCCTGCGGATGGATGCCCTTGCGGTCCGGCGTGTAGGCGAACCACGCCGCCGGCGGCTCGGTCGATCCGGCAGGGCGATCGTCGCGCACATAGGTCCACAACCGGGCCGTCTTCGTCTTGCCCAGCCCGGGCGCGAGCACCGGCAAGGTCGTGTCGTCGGCATGCAGCTTGACGCCTGCCGTCACATGGCGCTGCAATGCCGCCACCAGCGGATCGACCAGGTCGCTGCAGGCGCCGACCCAGTCGGCCAGCAGCGAGCGCGGCAGCTCGACGCCGTCGCGCGCGTAGATCACCGATTGCCGGTACAGCGGCAGGTGGTCGGCAAACTTGCCAATCAGTACGTGCGCCAGCAGACCCGGACCGGGCAAGCCGCGCGCGATCGGACGCGAAGGCGCTGCGGCTTGCACGATGCAGTCGCAGCAACTGCAAGCCAGCTTGGGGCGTACATGGCGGATCACCTTGAAGCGGGCCGGCACGTATTCGAGCTGTTCGGCCACATCCTCGCCCAGGCGCTTGAGTGCGCCACCGCACGACGGGCAAGCCTCTTCGGCCGGCGCATGCACTTGCTCTTCACGCGGCAAATGTTCCGGCAGCGGTTTCCTCTGGGGCGGCGTACGGAACGGACGTCCCTGACGCTGCGCCCGGCTTGCCGAGGCTCCTTCATCGGCTTGCAAGTCTTCCAGCCGCAGCTCCAGTTGTTCGATTTGCCGATCCAGCTTCTCGGACTTGCGGCCGAACTGCATGCGCTGCAACTTGGCAATGAGCAGCTTCAAATGCTCGATCTCGGCGGTGCGGGTGGAGAGTTGCTCGCGCAGTTCGGTGACGACAGCATCGCGCTCGGCAAGCATCGCGCGGAGCGTGTCGATATCGTCGGGAAGATCGTCGTGCGCCAACATGCCGCGCATCTTACGCAGGGGCGCCGATGTTTACAAGCAAAACTGTTTACAGGCCGCAGCTTGGCCGGTGGGTGCGTTCCGGCCGGCGCCAGTCGATTCCTTCGAGCAGCATCGACAGTTGCGCCTGCGTGAGCGATACCGTGCCGCTGGTCGCCTGCGGCCAGACGAAGCGGCCGCGTTCCAGCCGCTTGGACAGCAGGCACAAGCCATCGCCGGTCCACCACAAGACCTTGAGCAAGTCGCCGCGCTTGCCGCGGAACACGAAGACGTGGCCCGAGAACGGATCTTCGGACAACGCTGTCTGCACCTTGGCCGCCAGGCCATTGAAGCCACTGCGCATATCGGTCATGCCGGCAGCCAGCCAGACGCGCGTGCCCGCCGGCAGGCCGATCATCGGCGCAGCAGTGCGACAACGGCGCGCAATGTCGCCAGGTCGGCATGCTCGCCGGCGCGCACGGTACAATCGGCGAAGGCGATTTCGATGCCGCGCTGCGCAGCAGGCGCCGCGGGCAATGGCGGCGGCGCGGCCGCTGCTGCCTCCTTCGACGCATCGACGACCGCAACCGACAGCAGCGGCACATCGGCTGTGCCGAACAGACCGGCGCGGTAATGGCGCCGCCATTTGAACAACAGGTTGGCGTTGACGCCGTGCTCTTGCGCCAGCTTCGAGACCGAGACGCCGGGCTCGCACGCACGCTGCGCGAGGGCGCGCTTGAATTCGAGAGAGTGATTCGGCCGCCCTTTGCGCGACGGCCGGTTGATCGGATTGGCCACTTTGGTTCCCACTATTTTTTAGTGGGAACCACTTTCGCTAATTTGGCCACTCGCGTCCAGACGGTTCAGGAGCGACGCTTACTCTTCGCGTGCAGGTCCTTCAGGTCAGGAGCCTCGCTCTTGTCGGCCGCACTGCCGCCGAACACGTCGCTGGTCCGTTCCAGCAGTTGCCGCTTCCATTCGGTTATCTGGTTCGGATGCACATCAAAGTGCTGTGCCAATTCCGCCAGCGTCCGCTCGCCCTTGAGCGCCGCCAATGCCACCTTCGCCTTGAATTCCGGTGAGTGGTTCCGTCTCGTTCTTCTGGTCATGCTGCTCCTGAAATGCGGCCTTCCGGCCGCGATTATGAAGCAAGACTTCCACTTATCCGACTGTCCGAATTTCCGGAACCACCTCTCATTCGCCGGGCCACTGAGATCCTTGGTTGGCCTGCGCCGGATTCGGCGCAAATTTGACAAGATAGTTATACGACGTCGCGCGGTCGGCTGACGACGACGGACTAAATCTGATCCGCCAATCTTCTGAAGCAAGCATGTGATTTGGCGTTCGAACAAATTAAAACTTGTGTGACTTATTGCACGTCGCGATGCTGCGCTAAGTTTAGTAGAGGATCTATTTCGTCCGCCTCGGCGTTTGCCCATTCAGCCCATTGTTCTGTCCTTTCAATAATTTGCATATCTCCCGATTCATGCGCTTTCTGTAACGCAGCACCAATGTACTCTCGTAGGTAGTTCGCACGCCGCCAAGATAGCATCTCGGTAACTAGCCGCCTACGCTTTTCCCGCTTGAGCTTCGCGACCCGCTCGTATTCACGTTGCTCTGCTTCTTCCTTTTTACGTTGGATTGCCGCCTCGATTTCCTGTCTGCGTTCGACCACGCAGGTATAGCTATGCATCTGCGCAGCACGATACATCCATTCACCGGCAACAAGTATCCCTATGACCATGTCCTCCAGTTGATCTTCCAGCTTGGATTCCTCTTTATCTTCCCATTGAAGTGGAATATCAGCTGATTCATTCCAAGCGGAGAGTTTTAGCATCAATCGTTCCGGCGCTTCTTTACTTGAATTGTGCCGTCTTACTGGTTGCTCAAGAACTTCAGCACGAATACCAAGCTTAAGAGATATGGATACGTCTCCGACGCGTACATAAAGTTCTCTTGCCTCTTTACCTCGGATCGATGGTTTGCAACCACAGTACGCTAGCGCCAAGAAAAGACCGTTCAAAATCTTTAACCTGCGCTTTTCGATGGGTGTATCGAACAAAGGCTTATCTAGTACAAATCCGTATGTGCTTTTGGCGACTGCTTCCTTTCGCGCTTCATCGGCCGTGAGCAACCCTGCAATTAGCGGATGTGGATTGGACAGATTTCTTCGTACTGGCGCTTTCTCGGCCAACTTTACTGCTCGCTCTCGAACAGTCTCCATATCTTCAGAAAAGATGGGAGGGGGTGGCACAGGTTGAGCCAATAATTCGTCGTCGCTTTTATAGTATCTGAGATACGGATCTTGTCCGAATTCGATTACATTCGACTGGCCCAATCCACGAGGTGGCAACTCAATCTTGACGACATTTTTCCCCGCTTCAAGCTTTGCCCAGTAGCCGACCGGCGGATGCGGGATTTGCGCATTTCGACATGCTTTTCCCAGTGCTACATCGGAGATTCCAAAGCGCTTTGCCAATTGCGTTAAAGGATGCGACCACACGAGGTCGTAGAACTCCTGCCGGGTAAATCGATGGTATGTCACAGCGTACCTCCGATAATTAGCGAAATTCTAACTTTTGCTCATTGGCATTCCTATTTCGCTGATCGCGGATTTACGCCAGGCAGAAATTCGATGCCGGTGTATCGAACCAATTCTTCGTATGAAATCGGCCTGCCTACACGTGCCTCATTGGTGTTCTCAAGCCAGTGTGCCCATGCCTTGTTCGCCGACGCGTCGTAAACCAGCTTGAACAGATATTTCGGTACCCATACCTGACTCATTCCGAGTTTCTTCACGGGCGGTGCATAGACCGGCCCCGTGAAAACGTAGACGTCCCCTTGCGCTCGCATGACGTAGTTGCGGGTCGCCTTTTCGACGCTCTTCGCCCAGGCGCCGCGATTGTTCTCCGGTGCCTGGGGAACCATGTTCGCCAGACTGAACGACTGCGCCATGGCCTGCGCCGTAGGCATATCGGCAGCTGGCGCCATGTGACCCCGATCAAATCTCCGCTCCACACCGTTATCGTCGATCCGTGCCTTATAGTCGTTGAGTCGGGCGCGTTCCGCGCTTGGCAAACGGGCCTCTTCGTAGAATCGGTTGGTCCGCTTCTCGTCCTTGGCATCCACCAATTGCGCTCGATTGAGGCGCTCGACGACATAGAGGGGAGTCTTCGACTGACCGGAATGGAGTATCGCGAAGGCGTCGAAGCAGAGTTCGCGCCGTTGCCCCGGCAGCGAATCCGGGACCTTCGGAACTGCGCCATGTACAAAGAATTGTGGACAGCTTTCGAATCCGGCGTGGGCAAAAGTCGAAATCGAATACGTGACGAACAGAATGAAGATGGCTCGCAGATGACGCATCAGTCCTCCATGAAATGGAGGCGAAAGCGTATCGGAATTCGCCTCATGGCGTCAAACACGGTGGCTTGTCAAATCTTCCAGGTCGCCGTCGGCCCGCAATAGGTGATAATCCGTCAAATTCAACTTGCCGGCCAATCCAGTGCGATCTGGAGAGACAGGATTGGCCATTTTGTGAAAGGTATCCACCAATGAAGTTGTAAGGCATATTCACGAGTGCCTTACTGAAGACGGAACATTTCAAGAAGCTTGAAACTGACCACGAAAATCTGATTTCTGAATACGAAAACGGTCACCTGCCATATGGATTTACAAGAATACTTGCCCCTAACGTCGCCCCCCCCGCTTTAGATGGTAGGCGGCATCGGAAAATTTGTTGTCTCTATTTTCGTCTACTGCGTCGTCAAGCTGTTCGTCGTTCAGAGAAATGAGTATGCGGCCGAGAACCACTGTTGCCCTCTCGGCCGCAAATGGTCATGCAACTGCGTGAAACCTTGGTTTAACCAACATCGAAGCGAGGTTTCCAACGCCTAAGAGGCTTGAGTTAACCCCACAGAACAGACATTGCGAATCACTTCGTTTTCTTACCGGCTTCATACCAGGTTCACCATTCAGCCCAATGAAACGGAATGCTTCATAAGCAGTGGTATCAATTGGCTTCAACCCTGTGATCCATTGCGTACATAGTTGAATACCTCGTGCCGCAACCTGCATGTTGAAGGCCATCATTGATGGTTCCTCGACATCAGATCCGATGACGTATCCTTCGGCTCGGCGCTTTTCTTGGTCTTCTCTAGAAAGACTTTCAAGAGCGAGTCTTTGTGGGTCAATGTGCCCGGTGCAACACATACAGGCTGAGCCTGGCAGCATAAGATTGACTCGGCCGACTTCTTTCACAAGTTTTCCACTTTCGACGTCAGCCCCAAATTGCACTCCGAGATCAAGTACAGGTACAAAATACTGATGGCATAGCTGATTTATATATGCTCGGCTTGTCGTGTTATCTGTACAGGAAACGATCAGATCAGCGCTCACAAGATGGGAGACGATGCTGGGCTCTTCCACTGGGTGATTTAGCACGATTACTTCTACGTCTGGTACATGATCTTGAATGTAGCGGCGCGCAATGTCGGCTTTGTTTCTTCCGTTTTGCACGTCCATCGGGTTGGATCCGAGAAGACGAGGAAGATTGGTTACATCAGCCTTATCGAAGTCGATCAACGTAATATGCCTGATCCCACTATGGACAAGAAGGCTGGACGCTACCGAGCCGATTCCACCACAACCGACGATCACTACGCGAAGTGTCGACAAATGATGCTGCCCTTCTTTTCCTAGAAGGCGTGCTTGTCGATCAAATATTTGGCCGATTTCGAACCGTTGGTGCTTTCGCTCATGATGAACTGAGCGACATTCACCACTGACGACCTCGATGGCGGAAATCTTCTTCCACGACTGTACGGACTCGTAAGCTCGACCTGCTACACACTCGAGGGGAGCATCCCATACAAGACATGAATTTATCTGTCCCGGAAGCATACAGGAGAAAAATTCAAACGTTCTTATATTTCCATAGTCATCGGCCCGAGAAAATTCGACCTCGCCATGACACATTGGATGGGTGTGCACCATGCAAATAGAGCCATTGAGTTTTTTTGCCCTGCGCGCTACGCGAAGCATTGCATCAGGGTTGACACTCAGTTGGTCTGGTGCATGAATCAACAAATCTCCTGGCTCAAGAGCAAGCACCTCACGAACCAGGATAATTTTTTCATCTCTACCTTGCGCCGTTCCACAAACGAGGAAGCATGCCTGCTCCCTCGTTGTGTCACCCAATAACTGGCGCAGTTGGTAGCGATGTTTGGCAAGCATGCGCATGCGGTATTTCATCGCTACCCTCCTTTACTTTACTTGAGTAAACCGTGTCCGGCAAAATTGGACATGCGTCGTCAAACTGCTATGTCCGATTCGCCAGGCCGCTTGCCCGTGGGTGTAGTGCCAACTAAACCGCTGCCACGTCTGCCCAAGATGCTGTTCATGCTGAGATGCCCCTTCTGGTTCCCGTCCATCAGCGAGAGAAACACAAGGCTCAACCCAGAACATATCGGGCGCAGCCATAGGGAAGCCATTCGGAAGGATAAACAGCAGACTCACCCTGTTTGGGGTAAATCCTTCAGGCAGCAAAAAATCCGGCACCACGACGTAACATGAACCGCCTGCTTGTTCAAGACGAGCAGTCGGAAACTCTGCCTGCAGTGCATTTAGCTGCTGTTCAAGAATGTCATCGAAGCCGACATTCCCACATGGCACCGTAATGAAGCGATCAGCACGCTGCAGAATAATTCGCTGATCGTCGCGGATCGATTCATCAGCAAGTCCTTCAAGATCAGCTATCAGTGCATCCCCTGACTGCAAGTTGGGATCCAGCTGCTTGAGCTGAGCGCCTGTGACCTTGGCAACAGGGAAGAGCCGGTCTTTAGTTACCGGATGATTGTTGAAGTGAAAATGAATGGGATGACGAAGACACGGGTTATCTTCAACCTGTGGCGCTCCATCTCCGATGGAAAATTTTTCGCCGCCCCGAATGAGGATTGCATCTTCTGGCAACACAGGCACGTCGATGTCACCGGAAATTTCGAACAACAATTGGTCTGTGCCGGACAGAGCGGCAAGATTGATAAGATCCCGTCCTTCAACAAGGCCGGGGATGATGGACCGTTCTTTACGGTCGATGATGATTTCTACTTTGCTGGCAGGCATGATCCTGTCCTTTCTTTAAGCGAAGTGAGTCCTGTGGATTCGTGGAATATCCACAAATCCGTCGAAATTGCTTGAAAGTCTTGACGGGAATTACCGGCGGAGGGAAACTATGGTTTCCACACCGAGTCTGGCCTACGCCGGATTCACCGAGAGGCAAGCTGCGAAGCTTGCCTCTTTTTATTTGTGCTGGTTCATTTTTTCCTCCCTTCTTTCGTCATCTTTAGATTACGTCGATCCATGCGGTGACAATATCACCGCGCCTCTTCAGCTTTCGCCCCTGTACAAGCGCCGCCTCACGACTCACGCCCATGCGCTCACGGTATTCGTCTATGCTCCCGCATACTTCAAAGCTACTGGGGGGCATGAGCAACTCAGCCGCGAAGGTATTCGCCTGCCATTCCGAATTCTCATAAGGCGCCAACTGGGCGCCAATTGCTCCACGGTGATGAACAGCCACCTTACGGTGAAGCAGAATATGCCCACATTCATGCAGGATGGTCAGCCTGGCTCGCCCCTCCCGCCGATGTGCTGCTTCATAAACCGTATCCCTGATTTTGATGTAAGGACCATCCGGATTCTCAGCACATCCGTCCGGATATGCACAAGCCTCTACTCCACGGGGCAGGTCATCGCTACTTATCCAGTCGAATCCGTCAATACCCCCAGTGAGTGAGAATTCAAGAAAATCCAAAACAGGAAATGGATCATGAATCCCGATCTGCGAATTTTGGCGAATTGAGGTGGCAAAGCTGCGAATGTCTGCAATCCGAAGCGCAGGCACCTTAACTCCATGCAGCCAATCACTCATCGTCTAATAGCTCCTTAATTCTCTTAAGTTGAATTTCCGACAGACTTGGCAATTGCCGAGCAAACGCATTGGCTGTTTCAAACGCAAATGGTGTCACCTTCGCGGGTATAGTGAATTCTGTTTCTGAATCACGAACTGCCTTCTTCAATTCCTTCCCAGCCTCAGCATCAAGAGCCAATCCATTGATAATCCTCTCCACAAATTCTTTGCTTGGGATACCCTTTTTTCCATGCTCAAGTGCAGATAGATAAGCCGACGTTACTTGCAGCCGATCCGCTACATCTTTAAGCAATAGCCCCTTTTCCAGCCGGAGGTTCCTCATGTATTTACCAAACGGTGTCATACGTGCCTCCAAAAATTAAATAAAAGAACAATGCCATGCCTTCTGGCAATAGTAGAATAGCACGCCACAGAAATAAATCAACCTATTTCAAGTTAATTTCTTGCGAAATTTTTCATCGAAGAGACCATATCCACACAAACCATGCAATTGCATGGCAGCAATTATTTGCCGTCCTCTTTTTGACTTTTTAGGCCTCCACGTCTTCCAACCTGGCGTTTTAACTTGTCCACCTCCCGGAATTCCGGCTCAAGCTTCTTAAGGCGCTCAACCAAGCCAGTTAAGTCGTATTGGTTGCTAAGGCGACCTTTGTGCGAAGCGTACCTTTCAATCCTTTTAACAAGGCCTGCCACCTCCAACTCCGCTACGTATCGCTGAACCTGGCGAGCACTTAACCCCAAACGCTCGGCAAGGGTCTCTTTCGCTGGATACGGATGACGCTGCTCATCCCACCAATAGTCAGCAAGTTGCAGAAGGACGGCAAGCTGCGTCGGATTCAGACCAAGACGGGCTTGCGCACGAAAGATAAGTGAAGGAATGATGCTGAAGCCCAGATCAATTACCGCCTTGCCCCATTTTTTTTCTGATGCCTGATTTCGAGCTTTTGGTGTGCGTAGTGGTACGATCTCCGCACTTTCTGTAGTCTGTACCGCTGCCATAATTGCTCCTGCCTTTCGGTAACTTGTTAGCCCTCAGAATACGCTGGGAAGTCGAGGTAAACAAGGCATTAGCCATGGACAGTATTGTCATGGGGGAGAAGGTACCCTTGTCGCGGAGTCACGGACATTAATGTCCTCTGAAGTAGGATACGTAGTTAAGGGCAGCATCAACTTCAACCGATACGAACGAGTACTTACCGTGTCCCAGACGCTGATGTCCTGGGGGATGTCGATTTTTTGTGCCTAACTGTGACGATTTTGCCCCGTCATTCATTACGCACACATCCGGCAAGGTACTGATGGAAAAGGAATTCGACGTGCGTCTAACTATGACGATGTCCAACCAGGACAAGATCTCAGGCCCGCTGCTCGACCGCATCGACCTGCAGATCCAGGTCGGCGCGCTGCCGCAGGAGGATTTGCTGAAACAGGCCGATGGCGAACCATCGGCCGCCGTCGCGGCGCGCGTCGAACAAGCGTTCGCCGTGCAGCTCGAGCGCCAGGGAAAGACCAACAATCGACTGTCGCCGGCTGAAATCGACGCCCATTGCCGCCCCGATGCGGCCGGCGAACAATTGCTGCGCAATGCCATGACACGCCTGAACTGGTCGGCACGCGCCTATCATCGCGTGCTGAAGGTCGCGCGCACGATCGCGGACATGGGCGGCGCGGCGCGCGTCGGCCAGGCGCACGTGGCTGAGGCGATCCAGTATCGGCGCGCATTGCGCGAGCATTAGGGCGGCCGAAGGGAAGCAACATGTTGCACGATGTTTCCCGCTGTGCGAACGACCTCGCCGTAGGCGATAATCCACACAGCCGTTCATTGTTATCCCGCTTTCCGTAGCTATTTTCCTCAACTCATTCGATTCATTGACAAGGACTGATATGCGCTTTTTCAAACGTTTCCTGGCCGGCATCGCGCTTTCGCTGCTGGCTTGCTCGCCGGCCGCCTTCGCCGCCGATCCGACCAACGGCGCCGGCTATCTGACGCTGCCGCGGCCGCAGCCGACCGAAGCCGCCGCCAAGGTCGAAATCGTCGAATTCTTCAGCTATCACTGCCCGCATTGCTATACGCTCGACCCGACGCTGAACGATTGGGTGAAGAAGCGCAAGGACGATATCGTCTTCAAGCGCGTTCATGTCGCCTGGGGCGAGCCGGGTTCGGCCACCGAGAAGATGCTGTCCGGGCTGCAGCGCGCCTTTTACACGCTCGAAGTCATGGGCAAGGGAGAGGAACTGCACAAGAAGATCTTCGACGCGATCCATGCCGAACGCCAAGCCTTGTACAACGAAGATGCGATCGTGAAATTCCTGGTCAAGCAAGGCATCGACAAGCAGAAATATCTCGACACGGCCAATTCGTTCACCGTGCAGAGCAAGATTCAACGCGCGCGCCAGGCATTCGCGAGCTTCAACCTCGACAGCGTGCCGAATATCGTCATCGACGGCCGCTTCGTGACCTCGCCGGGATTGGCGAGTAAAGGCGCGACTCACTTGAGCGACCAGGCCGAGGGCATGGAAGCGCTGCGCGTCATGGACACGCTGATCGCCAAGGTCATGGCCGAACGTGGCAAAGCCGCCAAGCCGGCCGCTGCGGCAGCGTCCCCAAAGAAGTAATGTTGCGCCGAACCGGCTAGCCGTCTTCCCATCGCGCCTTCCCGAAAGGGAAGGCGTTTTTCATCGCGCGGCCGGCAGCCGCTCCACCATCCGCCCCAGCCGCCGTATGGCGCCGTCCACTTCCTTCGAATGCGGCGCGCCGCAGCTCAGGCGCAGGAAGGGCTCGAAACGGTCCGAGTTCGAGAACAGCGAGCCGGGCACGAGCAGGATGCCGTCCCGGATCGCGACATCGAACAAGGCTTTCGATGAGCGCCGTTCCGGCAATTCGAGCCAGAGCGTCGGGCCGCCGTTCGGCATGGTCAGGCGCGTTCCTTCGGGGAAATAGGCGGCGACCGCCTCCGCCATCCGCTCGCGCTGTCCGCGCAAGGCCGTGCGCAGGCGCCGCAGGTGGCGCTCGAATGCGCCCGAGCCGATGAATTCCGCCGCCGCGATCTGCGGCCATTCCTCGTTGTAGCGCGTCTGCGCGTATTTGAGCAGCGCCGCGCGCGTATGCCAGCGGCCGCCGAGCATCCAGCCGAGCCGCATGCCGGGCGCCAGCGTCTTGTGCAGCGAGGCGCAGTAGATCACGTTGCCGGTCTTGTCGAGCGCCTTGAGCGTCGGCAGCGGCGTCTCGGACTCGATCAGCTCGCCGTAGGTATCGTCCTCGATCAGCGCGATGCCGCTTTGCTCGCACAATTCGACGAGTCTCTTCTTTTTCGATTCAGGCAGGACGGCGCCGAGCGGATTCTGCAGATGCGGCACCACCACCACGGCCTTGATGTTGCCGTAGGTCCGGATCGCCAGTTCGAGCGCATCGACCGATATGCCGCGGGACGCCGAGGTCGGAATCTCGAGCGCGCGCAAACCGAGGCTTTCGAGCACCTGGAACAGGCCGTAATAGGTGGGCGACTCGACCGCGATCGTGTCGCCGGGCCGCGCAACGGCGCGCAAGGCCAGGTTGAGGGCTTCGATGCAGCCGTGGGTGATGGTGACCTCTTCGGGCGAGCACACAATGCCGCTGGCCATCGCGCGTTTGGCGAGCGCGGCCCGGAAACGCGCGTTGCCGCCGGGCGGCGCCACCCGCACCAGCAGATCGGGATCCTGGCGCAAGGCGCGGATCGCGGCGTTCTTCAATTGCTGGGAAGGATACAGCTCGGGCGCGCCGCGCGCCCCGGACAGGTTGACCTGGATCGGATGGGCTTGCCCGCGCAGCACGAAATCCGACACCCGCGCATGGATGCCGACATATTGGGCCGGGTCGGGCGGCAGCGCGACGCTCGGCTCCTCGACGCTCGGCTCCTCGACGCTCGGCAAGACGGCGCGGCGCGGCCGGCGCACGAAATAGCCGGAACGGGGCCGCGCTTCGAGCCAGCCCTGGCGTTCCAGTTCGCGGCAGACCTGCAAGGCGGTGGACAGGCTCACGCCATGCAGGCGCATCAGCGCGCGCACCGAAGGCATGCGTTCGCCTTGGGCAAGCGAGCCGGCCCGGATCGCAGCGAGATAATGCTCGGCCAGCCGGCGATACAAGGGTAGTTCATCCATGCCGCATCCTCGCCGCTCCGTGTGTTCGCGAACAGATATAGATCCTATGAAAACGAACCATAACAGATTGCCGGATCGTCTTCTGTTACGGCCCGGCTTGCGCTCCGTTGTGCCTGTTTTGCCGCAGCGCACCGCTCTACGATGAAAGCCTCTGATCGATAAAGGAGCAACCATGGGCGAACCATTTCCAGAACCACCGGGGCGGCAGCTCAGGCGCCGGCTCGGGCCGGGGCAGGCGCTGCGCCTGCAGGCCGGGCGCGGCACGACGGTGATCGCGCTGCGCGGCGCCTTCGAACTCGCCGGTCCGCCGGCCTGGCTGGCCGGCCATGTCGTATCGACAAGCATCCGGCTGCGGGAAGGCGAGGCGCACGTCCTTCCGCGCGGCGGCCCGATCACGCTCGAGAGCTTGGGCCCGGGAGAAGTCTTGTGCCTCGGCGAACCGGAGCGGCGCGCGCCGTCCGCGGCTTGGCGGGCGGCGCTGGCGGCGGGATGGCGCCGCCTGTGCCGTCATTCGCCGGCATGAGCGCGGAGAAAGATTTATGATGACGGTTATCGTTCATACCCGTTCCGCTAGACGGCAGCGTCGATTCAAGCCCGCGACCATGTTCCGCCATCCATCCGAATTCGTCACCTTCAAGGCCAGCCCGCACCTTCCGGGCGTGGAATTGTATTCGGCGTGCATCGTCGATCATGCCTTCGCGCCGCATGTGCACGACGGTTATTCTCTCGGCGCCATCGAGGCGGGCGTGGAACGCTTCCGTTACCAGGGCAGCGAGCACCTGGCTCCGGCCGGCACGCTGGTGATGCTCAATCCGGACGAATTGCATACCGGGCAGGCGGAAGTCGAGGCCGGCTGGACCTACCAGATGCTCTATATCGCGCCCGAGACGCTGCACGCCATGACGGGCGGCGAAGCGCACTTTCCCGACGCCACGGTCCACGATCCGCGCCTGGCGGCCGCTTATCGCCTTGCCTTCGACCGCATGTGGCACGCGCCCGGCGATATCGCCTTCGTCTCCGAATTCACGCGCCTGGTCGATGCGCTCGTCGCGCGTTATGGGCGTCATGAGGGACATGCCGGCAAGACGGAGCGTTCCGCGCCCGGCATGGCGCGCTCGGCGGCGATGCGGCGCGTGCTCGATTGCATCGAGGCGAACCTCGAGGGCGATTTGCGCGTCGAACAGCTGGCGCGGGAAGCCGGCCTCTCGCTGTTCCATTTCGTGCGCGTCTTCAGCGCGGCCTTCCATGCGACGCCGCATCAATACGTCCAGGCGCGCCGCGCCGCCCGCGCCAAATCGCTGCTGGCGCGGCGAACGAGCCCGGCCGAAGCCGCCGTCGCGGCCGGGCTGACGGATCAGAGCCATTTGAACCGCTGGTTCAAGCGCGCCTACGGCGTGACGCCGGCCCAATACCAGCAACAGATCGGCAGCCGGCCCGGGGGAACCCGGCATACCTAGCCACGGGCCGCCATTCCCATCGCACTCTCATTCGATCCATCCCGACACCCCGTTTCCGAAAGACGAACCCATGGAATTTTCCACCTGGCTGCTCTATGCCACCGTCGCCATCGTCAATATCGCCAGCCCCGGCCCGGCGATCCTGCTGGCGATCTCCAACAGCGTCGCCTACGGCTTGCGGCGCGTCGTGTTTTCCTCGCTCGGCAACATCTGCGGCGGCGCGCTCATCTCCAGTCTCACGATGGCCGGGCTCGGCGCCGTGCTGAAGACCTCGTCGCTGCTGTTCGGCATACTCAAGCTGGTCGGCGCGGCTTATCTGATCTATCTCGGCATCCGCCAATGGCGCTCCCGGACCAGCCTCTTCGCGCGCCATGACGCCGCCGCGCCGGCGGCGCGCAACAACCGCCAGTTGTTCATGCAGGGCTTCTTGCTCGCGCTCACGAATCCGAAGGCGATCCTGTTCTTCACCGCGCTGTTCCCGCAATTCCTGAGCACGAAACACGACCTGCTGCCGCAGTACGCGATCATGACCGGCACCTTCATGGTGCTGTCGTTCTGTTCCCTGATGAGCTATGCCTTGCTGGCGCGTTCGGCCGGCGCCTGGCTCTCCGGCGAGCGCAACACCGGCCTGTTCAACCGTTTCGCGGGCGGCACGTTCATGCTGCTCGGACTCGGCATGCTGCGCCTGAAGAATACCGCCGCATGACGCGCATTCTCGTCAGCGCCTGCCTGCTGGGCGCGCCGGTCCGGTATGACGGCGGACATCTCGGCGGTAGCAGCGATGTGCTCGCCGCCTGGCAGCGCGCGGGCCGGCTGGTGCCGTTTTGTCCGGAAGTGGCGGCCGGATTTCCCACACCGCGCCCGGCCGCGGAAATCCGCGGCGGCGGCGGCGGCGCGCAAGTCCTGGCGCGCGGCGCCAGGGTGGTCGAAGAGAGCGGGCGCGACGTCAGCGCGCAATTCATCGCCGGCGCGGAGCAGGCGCTCGCCCTCGCGCAACGCAACGGCGTGCGCCTGGCCATTCTCGCGGAAGGCAGCCCCTCCTGCGGCAGCACGGCGATTTACGACGGCAGCTTCGGCGGCCGCCTGATCGAAGGCAGCGGCGTGACCGCAGCCTTGCTGGAAAGCGCGGGCATACGCGTGTTTTCCCAGCATCGGCTGGCCGAGGCCGCGGCTTGGCTGGATGAATTGGAGGCCGCGGAGCGCGGACCGGGGTAAGCGGCTGCCCGGCTTATTTGAGCATGGCGCCGATCGCCACCGGCGCGGTCTGGGTGACGATCTGGCCTCTTTCCGGCCAATCGGCGAAGTGATAGGCCACCGTCTTGAACGTCATCGTGGTGTCGTCATGGAAGGCGCCGCCTTCTTCCACCCGCATCCGGGATTGCGCGTGATCGACGCCGCGGAAGCGGACCACGGGATCGGGTGCGTTCTTGGCATAGGAGAAAATGACGCCCGCGCATTTCTTGTCGCGGACCGCCGAATCGCCGATATAGCGCAAGTAAGTCAGCACCTGCTCGCAAGCGATGCGCAGATCCGTCGCCTCATAGACGCCGTCGGCGCGCGGGGCGATCGAGATGCGCGGCTGGAAGGTGTACATGCCGATCTTGCGGTTCAAGACCAGCACCAGCCGCGCGTTGTCGTCGTAGGCCGATTTCTGCAGGGGGAAGACCGCGCGGCCCGCCGCATCGAGCGCGATGTCGAGCTGGGCCGAGCGGCCGATCAGCGTCATGCGCACGCCGTCCATCGGTACGCTCTTGTCGCGCGGCACCACTTGCAGATGACTCTGGATGAATTGTTTCGGCTTGCCGTACTTCTCGAACCGGATCATGAGCTTGTAGGCCTCGCGATAACTCATCCAGGCGCCGTCCTGCACCTCCCCGTCGGGCTCGTTCGACTGGGCGGCAGCGCTCCCCGCCTTCAACAGAAGGAGCAGGGACAAGACGAGGATGCGCTTGGCAGACATGAGGAATGGTCGATGGGATCAGAAACGATAGGCCAGCCCGGTACGGAAACCCAGATTGTTGCGGCGCTCGGCCAGCGGACTGTCGGCGGCCTGCCCCATGAGGCGGGAAGCCGTCAGCTGCGTGGAGAGCAGCCAGGCATTGCTCAATTCCCAGTTCCAGTTGAAGGTCAGTTGGACGTCGCGGATGCCGGATGATGCCGGCTCATAAGCGAACCTGCTGCCGGCCGGCAGCCGTTCCGGCCGCAGACCGAAAAACTCGCGCAGGTAGTGCCGGTTGGCCCAGGTGACGCCTGCCGTCAGGGACAGGTTATGGTGCGGGATCACTTGCGCGAACGACTTTTGCACGCCGCCGCTGAACAACAAGCCGTCACGCTCCTCGCCGGCGCCGTACAGCAGCGAGCCGATGAGCCGCAATTCCGGAGTCAGATAATAATTGGCGAAACCGCCGATCTGCGGGGTCGCCCGGATATCGTGCGGCTGGATCGAGGAGTTGCGCCCGATTTCGGACGAGATCGCTTGGTTGATCTCGCCGATGTCGGTCAGCCGGCCCCCGGCGGACACGTTGCGGCCCGGCTCGATGGACAGCAACGGACCATATTCGAGGCCCGGCGTGGGCGACAAGTGCATGCCGAGGTTCAATCCGGACACGAATACTCCATTGCTCCATTGCATCTGCACCAGCCCGATGATATTCGTCCTGCGTTCGTCCGCGCCCTTATAGCGCGGCAAAGACGCCACGCCGAGTCCGACGTACATGTCCTTGCTGCCGTCGGGCATCATGGGAGCGGAAGGTGTCTGCGCAACGGCAAGATTGCAAATGCCGAGCAACGCCAGGAAAAATATTTTCGCCATGTCGAATCGCTGGTAAGGGAAGGCCCGCGCCTTGTCGTGCCATTTCCGGAAAAATGCCCTGAATACCGGCCGCCCCGACCTGTCGGTCGCGACCGCCCGATATTGTATGGGCATTTCCCGGAATTGCACGGCGCCGTCGCCGTCATCGCCTCTTTTCCGATAGCCTTCCGTCCATCCTCCCATAACGTTCCGACAACATGTCTTCCCGGGCGCCGGCGCATCCAGCGGATCTCGCCGGCGCCGGTCCGCTCAGGGCAGCTTGACGAATTCGACCGGCGACGACGAAGCCGGCACCTTCACCAGCGAATACTGGTTGATGTTTGCTGCAATGCACATCACGTTCGGCCCCGGATCGACCACCCGGTATCCAACCTCCAGACGCTCCGGATTGGAGCGCCGGGTCACCGTCTCGATACTCATGCTGCCGCAGGTGATCGACTCGCCGCCGAGGAACACGCCGAGCACCATCTCCTGCGAAAAATCGACGACCGGAAGTTCGGCACGGCCCGCGGCATGCTCCCGCCACAAGACGGCCCACGCGGCCGCGTCCCGGATCGTCACGAAACGCTTGTCTTCGATTTCCGAGGTAAATACGCTACCCGGCAGGCGGTCGAACGCGACGGCATCGGGCGAGCAGGGATCATGCATACCGAGCGCCGCCGCCACCCGGGTGCGGATCGAACGCACGGCTCCCTGGAACGCTTCCGCCCCCGGAATGCCCTCGCGGCAGCTGAAGCTGACCTTGGTCTTCTTGCCGGCCTGTTCGATCTCGATCCATTCCGCACCTCCGTCGGCGCAATCGGGGCAACCGAGCACCGTGTCCGCGGCCGGCATGGTCTTGGCCGCCGCCGTCAATGCCTGCCATTCCTGCGCCGAAACCTCGCCCCAGATCGCACGTTCCTGATAGGGCACGCCTCCCCGGTCCCCGCGGCCGGAAACCGCGCGGAAGGTGGCGCCGTCCTTGCCGATCTCGACAGCAGCCTCGCAATTATCGAGGCACATTCCGAACGACCATCCGCTCCGAATCAAAAGATCGGCGTTGGCCGACGACGGCGCCTGCACGAATTCGACCGGATCGGAAGAATACGGCACCGTGACCAGCACCGCGGGATTGCCAACCAGCGCGATGCAAGCCATCTCGGGGCCGGGCGTGGATTCGCGATAGGTGACTTCCACCCGGTTCGGATTGGTCTTTTGCTTGACGGCGAGAATCGCTACGCCATCGCAATAATTGCGGGCGCCGAGGAACACGCCGATCACCATGTTGCGCGTGAAATCGACGGCCGGCGCTTCAGGCACCCGTGGACCGTCGCCGGCGTGCTGGGCCCAGAGAGCGTTCCACGCGGCTTCGTCGCGCACCGCGACCAGGCGCTTTTCGCCGATGGCGGAGGGCAGCGCCGGCACGATGGTTTGAAACGGCTGGCTGACCACGGTTTTCTGCACCACACCGGAAGCCGGCGCGTTGACGGTGCCGGAGTTGGCGGAAGCCGACGATCCACCGCCCCCGCAGCCCGCCAGCAGGATGCCGGCGGCAGCCACCAGAGTGGCCACGAAAAATGATTTGCGTCCCATGTTTATCCTTGTATCAAGTCTTGAACGCCTTGGCGCGGCCAACGGCGCGGCGCGGCGTCACGAGTGAATGAGGAAACAAAGAGGCGGCCGCCTTTTGTCGCACGTCCTCATCATAAAATCGAGACGGGGCGAAATCTGCGTCTTCCTTGTCGGAAAATTGTATGCATTTGCATCTGCGCCAAACGGTCGGAAACTGTCGGGCAGTTGTATTTGTCTGTATGTAAATGTCGAGACGGCGCGATTCGTGGCAAGCTCTTATACAATCCCGTGCAGGGAGGAAATACCATGTTTCGTGTAATGCTTGTTGAAGACGATGCGAAACTTGCCGGATTGATCACGGAATACCTGGATGGCTACGAGTTCGCGGTACATGTCGTGAGCCGCGGCGATGCGGCGCTCGAGGAGTTCGGCCGGATCGAACCCGACATCGTCGTTCTCGATCTGATGCTGCCCGGGTTGGACGGCATGGTCGTATGCCGGCAGATTCGCGATATCAGCAGCGTGCCTATCCTGATTCTGACCGCGCGCGAGGATACCTTCGATGAAGTCTCGGGACTCGAACAGGGCGCCGACGACTACGTCAATAAGCCGGTGCAGCCGCGCGTCCTGCTGGCCCGCCTGCGCGCCCTGGTGCGCCGCACGCAGGCCAAGAATGCCGTTACGCAGGAAGGGGTGACGGTCGGCGCTTTGCATATTTCCAAGGAAAACCGCACCGTCACTTGGCACGGCGAGGCGGTCACGCTCAACACCAGCGAATACAAGCTGCTGCTGATGCTGGCGGAATCGGCCGGGCACGTGCTGTCGCGCAACGACATCCTGAAAAAAATGCGCGGCCTCGAATTCGACGGCCTCGACCGCAGCATCGACAATTGCGTGGCGCGGCTGCGCCGCAAGTTCGGCGACGCCGAGGCGGAAAAGATCAAGACCGTCTGGGGTGAAGGTTATCTGCTCAGTCCGTCCGCCTGGGAATAAGCCGGCCCGGCGATGAATCGCATTTTCTTCCGGATTTTTCCGCTGGCGATCCTGGCGTTCGCCGTGGCGACCGTGGCGATCTATTTCGTGATCAGCCACGTGTTCGGCGACCCTTTCGAGGAGCTGGCGCGCAAGCAGGCCTCCGGACCGATTTTCCTGCTTGAGCAATACATCGACAATGCACCGGCCGACGAATGGCTGGTGCGACTGAACAAGGTCCGGGAAGTCTCCAGCCTCAGCCTTGAGCTCGTTCCCCTGGAGACCGCCATGGCCGGCCTGCAGGGAGACAAGCGCGAAGCCCTCAAGCGCGGCGAGATCGTGCTCAACGTTTCCGCCAAGACCTTTTTCCGGCGCGTCGACCTATACGGCGACAAGTACATCGGCAGCGCCGACGACGTGCTGCGCGTCAGCAACCTGCCGATCGATATCGGTCTGGAAGTGGAAATGGAAGCCTTGCGCTTCGTCGTCGCCGCGCTGTTCCTGCTGGTGCCGATCGCGCTCTGGTCGCGCTTCCACTGGAAGGAATTGCAATCGCTGTCGCAAGTGGCCGAAGCCTTCGGCGAAGGCAATCTGTCGGTGCGCGCGGTCGCCAAGGAAACCGCCAGCGTCTATCCGCTGGCGCAATGCATGAACCACATGGCCGAACGCATCGAAGGCTTGCTCGATGCGCAAAGAAACCTGCTGCATTCGGTATCGCATGAATTGCGGACGCCGATTTCGCGCATCGAGTTCGGTCTCGAACTATTGCGCAAGGCGGCCAAGAGCGACGAACTGGGCGGACGCATCGGTTCGCTGGAAGCCGATGTCAGGGAGCTCAATGCCCTGGTCAGCGAACTGTTGAGCCTGACCCGGCTCGATCAGCGGCAGGCCGCGCAACCCGGCCGGTTCGCGCTCGAAGACTTGCTGCATCACGTCGCCGACGGCCTGGCCCATGCCTTCGCCGGCAAGGAGGCGACGCTCCAGGTGCCCGCCGATCTGGGCGAGATCGTCGCCGACCAGCGGCTGCTCGCCCGCGCCGTGGGCAATCTGCTGGCCAACGCAGCCAAGTATGCGAACAGCCGGCTGTCGCTGAGCGCCGCCCGCCTCGGCGACCGGATCGAGATCACGGTCGACGACGACGGCCCCGGCATTCCGGCCGACGAACGCGAGCATGTGTTCGAGCCCTTCTACCGGCTCGACCGTAGCCGCGACCGCGCCACCGGCGGCTTCGGCCTGGGCCTGGCGATCGCGCGCAAGGCGATGCAGCTGCACGACGGCACGATCGAGATCGCCGATTCGCCGCTCGGCGGCGCGCGCTTCGTGCTGCGCATGCCGTGCCGCCAATAGCGCAGCTATCCCGGACCGCAAATCCGTACAAGAACCGGCGCCCGCGCCCTCCCATAATGATCGCCGACGCCGCTTTGCGCGGTGCCGTTACGTTCACCGGCTTTCTGGAAAATCATGTTCATCGGTTTACTCTGCGCGCTCGGCGCCGGCCTGATGTGGGGCCTCGTATTCGTCGCACCGGCGATGCTGCCGGATTACCCCGGCGTTCTACTGTCCTTCGCGCGCTACCTCGCGTTCGGCGTGATCGCGCTGCTGCCGGCGTGGTTCGACCGCCGGCACATCGCGCGGCTGACACGCGCCGACTGGATGATGGCGTTCAAGCTGTCGGCCGTCGGCAACCTGATCTACTATGCCGCGCTGGCGACCGCGATCCAACTCGCCGACACTCCGCTGCCGGCGATGCTGATCGGCACGCTGCCGGTCATCATCGCGATCTGCTCGAACCTGGCACCCGGCCATCCCTCGGAAGCCATCGCCTGGCGCCGGCTGGCGCCGTCGCTGCTGGTGATCTTCGCCGGCCTCATGCTGGTCAACGCGGGCGAACTCGCGCATCTTGACGGACGCCGTCCGCTCGCCGACTATGCGCTGGGCTGCGTGGTCGCGCTCGGCGCGGTCGCCGCCTGGACCTGGTATCCGATCATGAATGCGCGCCACATGAAGGCGCATCCGCAATTGAGCTCTTCCACGTGGGCCACCGCGCAAGGCCTGGCGACGCTGCCGCTGGCCCTGGCCGGCTTCCTCGGCTACGGCGTCTACGCATCGGCGACCGGCAGCAGCTTTGACTTTCCGCTCGGGCCGCGACCGCTGCCGTTCATCGGCCTGATGCTGACCATCGGCCTGTGCGCTTCCTGGCTCGGCACGCTGCTCTGGAATCAGGCCAGCAAGCGCCTGCCGACTTCGTTCGCCGGCCAGTTGATCGTGTTCGAAACCCTGTCCGCCCTGCTGTATGCCTTTCTCTGGCGCGGCGCGGCGCCGTCGCTGGCAGTCTTGGGCGGCATCGCATTGCTGTGTGGCGGCGTCGTGCTCGGCCTGCGCGCCTTCCGTCCGGTTGCGACGGCATGACACGGCCGGACCACCAGCAGCCGGCGCGCCTATCCGACTTGCGGTACGCGCGCGGCGACCGCGGCATGGGCATGCAACTTCTTCGTTTGCGTTAGGTCAATGCCTATGATTTTAAGCAAACCCGCCCCAGGCTCCGCGCGTATTCTTTAGCGACCATTCACCGGCACGATCGTGCCGCAAGACAGCGATCGAGCCAGTCAAGGAGCGCGACACGCAAGCCTGATTCATCATGTCTTCCGACTTCAACCAACTCGTTTTGAACGAGATGCCCGACGGCATCGTCATCACCGATCCGACCGGGATCGTCATCCACTGGACGAAAGGCGCCGAGCAATTGTTCGGCTTCAGCAGCGACGAAGCGATCGGCCGGCCGCTGTATCCGCTCGTCGTCCCTCCCGAACGGGTGGAAGAGGAAACGAAGAATCTGCAAGAAGCGATCGCCAAGGGTTCCAGTTATTACGAATCGCTGCGCAAGACGAAGAATGGATCGTTGATCTACGTCGACATCTCCGGCAAGGCGATACGCGACGAGCACGGCGAACTGCGCTACGTCCTGTTCAGCAAGAAGGATGTGACGCACTTCAAAGCGATGCGCGACGCCAAGTTGCTGGATGCGAAATTCCGCAATTTGCTGGACTCGATGCCGGACAGCATCGTCATGGTGAATATGACTGGCCGCATCGTCCTCGCCAATTCGCAGGCGGAAAGGCTGTTCGGCTATGCTCCCGGCGAATTGCGCGGCCAGTTGGTCGAGGTCTTGTTGCCGCCGCGCTTCCGCTCCGGCCATGTCGGACACCGCGCCAGTTATTTCACCCAGCCGCGCACGCGCGAAATGGGCGCCGGGCTCGAACTGTACGGGCAACGGCGCGACGGCGTCGAATTTCCGGTGGAAATCAGCCTTTCTCCGCTGCAAACCGAGGAAGGAACGCTGGCGATGAGCGCGATCCGTGACCTGAGCCAGCGCCGGCGCGCCGAAAAGAAGTTCCGCGGCTTGCTCGAATCGGCGCCGGATGCGATCGTGATCGTGGATCGCCGGGGGGAAATCGTCCTTGTGAATTCCCAAACCGAGAAGCTGTTCGGTTATCCGCGCGAGGAATTGCTCGGTAAGAAAGTCGAAATCCTGGTGCCGCAGCGCTACGGCCACAGCCATCCGGGCTATCGCGACAGCTTCTTCGACGATCCGCGCACCCGCCCGATGGGGGCGGGACTCGAGTTGTTCGGCGTGCGGCGCGACGGCAGCGAATTCCCGGTCGAGATCAGTCTCTCTCCGCTGGAAACCGAGGAAGGCCTCTTGGTATCCAGCGCGATCCGCGACATCAGCGAGCGCAAGCGCATCGAACGCACCCTGTATGAAAAGAATCTCGAACTCGAAGCCGCGAGCCTGGCCAAGGATCGCTTTCTCGCCAGCATGTCGCACGAATTGCGCACGCCGCTCAATGCGATCATCGGCTTTACCGGCACGCTCCTGATGAAACTGCCCGGCCCGCTGCGCCCGGACCAGGAAAGGCAGTTGAAGACGATCCAGTCGAGCGCACGCCACCTGCTGTCGCTGATCAACGATCTGCTCGACCTGGCGAAGATCGAATCGGGCAAGGTCGAGATCAATCCGGAACTGGTCGTGTGTCAAACCGTGATCCAGGAGCTGACCGAGACGCTCGGGCCGCTGGCCGACAAGAAACATCTCTCGTTCCAACTCGATCTGCCGACGGGCGACGTTGCCGTCATGACCGATCGCCGCGCCTTGAGCCAGATATTGATCAACCTGGTGAACAACGCGATCAAATTCACGGAGAAGGGCGGGATTACGATCAGCCTGCGCAAGCGTTATCACGAAAACCGCATGCTGATCGAGATCGATGTCGGCGATACGGGCATCGGCATCTTGCCGGAAGAACAAGCCAAGCTGTTTCAGGCATTTTCCCAACTCGATTCCACCTCGGCCCGCCGTTTCGAGGGTACCGGGCTCGGTCTGCACCTGAGCCAGAAGCTTGCCAGCCTGATCGGAGGAAAATTGATCATGAAGAGCGAATACGGAAAAGGCAGCACCTTTACCTTGTTGCTGGAAGCCACGCCGGGTTGAACGCAACGGACTTCTACACGGAGAACATCATGCCGGGACATGTCCTGATCATCGAAGACAATCCGGCCAACATGGAATTGATGGTCTATCTACTGAACGCATTCGGCCATCAGGTGTCCGCTATCTATGATGGCGCGGCCGGCATCGATGCCGCCCAGCGCAGCAGGCCGGATCTGATCATTTGCGATGTCCATCTTCCCAAGATGGACGGTTACGAGATCGTGCGCCGGCTCAAGACCGATCCCAAGCTGGCCGGCGTTCCGGTCGTCGCCGTTACCGCGCTGGCCATGGTCGGCGACCAGGAAAAGCTGCTCAATGCCGGTTTCGACAGCTACATCGGCAAACCCATCGATCCGGAAGCCTTCGTCGGGCAAATCGAGAAACTGCTGGGAATCGCGCCCGCGGCGAACGGCCGGCAGGGCGCGCCGCCCGGCCTGACGCCGGCAAACGATCACCGCACCTGAGTTTCTCCGGAGATAAAGCGGCGAGGAACAAGAATGGCAACGATACTCATCGTCGACGATCAAATCTTGAACCGGGAATTCCTGACGACGCTGCTCGGTTACAGCGGCCATCGCCTGCTGCAGGCCGCCGACGGAGCGGAGGCCTTGAAGATCGCCCATGCGGAGCGGCCGGATTTGATTGTCACCGATATCCTGATGCCGCACATGGATGGCTATGAATTCGTCGCCCAATTGCGCGCCGACAAGCTTATCGCGGCTACGCCGATCATCTTCTATATCGCGACCCATCGCGAACGCGAAGCCAGCGTGATGGCGCTGGCTTGCGGCGTGCAGCGCGTCCTGCCGAAGCCGTCGGAACCGGAGGTCATCTTGCAGGCGGTGGACGAAATCCTCGGCGTACCCAAGCGGAAGGCCGCCGCCGCGCCGCCGGCCCGGCCGCGCAGGCGCAAGCCGCCCAGCCTCGACGACCGCGTGTCGGGCTACCTGGCGGAGCTTGATATGAGCAGCAGCGAAATACTGCAGTTGGTCGATGAGAGCAGCAACGGCAACGGCGAGCACAAGCGGGTCGACCAGGCCGCGCAGAAATTGTCGCAGTCGCTGACCAATCTGCAAATGGTCAGCCTGCGCCTGACTGCCTTGATCGAACTGGGCATCACCCTGGCGGCCGAGCGCGATCCGGCGCAATTGCTGCAGACCGGCGTGCGGGTCGCCCAGGATCTCGGCGTATCCCGCTACGCGGTGGTCGGCATCCTGGACGAGACCGGCACGCGCCTGAAGCAACTGGCGACGCGCGGGCTCGACGAAGTCACGCATGCCCGGCTGCGCGCATCGACCTTCCGCGCGGACATGCTCGATAACCTGTTGGCGGGCCGCTGGCCGCGCCGCATCGCCGGACATTGCGGCGATCCGCTGCAATTGCGGCTGCCGGCGGATCATCCGCCGGTCCACTCGCTGCTCGGCGCCCCCATCGCCTCGACCAGCCGGACTTACGGCTGGCTGTACCTGGTCGACAAGCTCAGCAACGACGGCTTCAGCGAAATCGACGAGCAGGCGATCGCCACCGTCGCGACGCAATTGGCCATCGCCTACGAAAATCTCGCGTTGTACGAGCAGGTGCAGCATAGCCAGGCGCGGCTGCAGACGGAAGTCGCCGAACGCACGCAAGCCCAGGATTCGCTGCGCCGCACCTTGCGCGCCCGCACGGTGATGGCCAAGTGCAACCACGTCATGGTGCATGCGTCGGACGAATTCCTGCTGCTGAACGACATGTGCCGCACCGTGGTCGAGACCGGCGGCTATCACATGGTCTGGATCGGCTATGCGAACGACGACGGCACGGTGCAGCCGATGGCCCATGCCGGCGCCGAGGGCGGATTCCTGCGGGAGGCACCGATTCGTTGGGATGAAAAGGCTAGCGACGACAGTCCGGCCGGCATCGCCATCCGCCGGGCCAAGCCCTGCCTGGTGACGGATATCGCGGAGATGTCCGGCGTGGTGGCGCCCGGCATGGCAGCCTTGACGGCAAGCTGGCGCGAACGGGCGCTGCGCCGCGGCTACCGCTCCGCGTTGTCGCTGCCGCTCAAGGATGGAAGCAAGGTGTTCGGCGCGCTCACCCTGTGCGAAAGCACGCCGGGCGGAATCAATGCGGAAGACGTGGCCACGTTCGCGGAGCTGGCCGACGATATCGCCTACGGCGTGCTCAATCTGCGCAACCGCCTGGCGCGCCGCAAGATCGAACAGGCCTTGCTGGCGACCGAGGAAAAGCTGTCGAGCATCCTGAGCTCGATCGACAATATCGTCTGGTCGGCTTCCGACGGCACGCTGTTGTATGCCAATCCCATCGTGGAGAAAATCTACGGCCGGCCGATCGAGGAATTCCGGCGCAACCGGAAGCTATGGCTCGAAGTGATCCATCCGGGCGATCGTCCCAGGGTGCGCGATCGGCGGGCCCGCCTCTTGCGGCACGGCGCGATCAAGGAGGAATTCCGCATCATTCGTCCCGACGGCCAGATACGCTGGATCGAACACCGCTCGAAAGTGGTGCGTGAAAACCCGACGGCGCCGCTGCGCTTCGATGCCGTGGAAAGCGACATCACCGAACGCAAGGAGTACGAAGCCCGCATCGAATACCTGGCAGGCCACGACGCGCTGACCGACCTGGCCAACCGCAACCTGCTGAACGACCGGGTGAGCCAGGCGATGTCGCTCGCCTTGCGCACCGGGAACCTGCTGGCGCTGCTGTTCATCGATCTCGACCGTTTCAAGGCGATCAACGACAGCATCGGCCACGCATTGGGCGACTTGCTGCTGAAGGCGGCCGCGGTGCGGCTGGAGTCGGCGATCCGCGGCGGCGATACCGTCGCCCGCCAGGGCGGCGACGAATTCATCGTCCTGCTCACCGGCCTCGACGATCCGAACGACATCGTGCGCGCAGTGACCAAGATCCTGCATCTGTTCTCGGAGCCTTTCATTCTCGAGAATCATGTCCTGCACATCACCGCCAGCATAGGCGTAACCGTGTATCCGAACGACGCGGTCACGCTGCAGGATCTGCTGCGCAACGCCGACACGGCGATGTATCACGCGAAATCGGAGCACGGCAACACGTACCGCTTCTACGCGCACGACATGAGCGTGCGCGCCATGGAGCGCGCCCAGCTCGAGAACGCGCTGCATCGCGCCATCGCGCGGCATGAATTCGAAGTCTGGTATCAGCCCAAGCCCGACATCCGCAGCGGCCGCATCATCGGCGCCGAGGCGCTGATCCGCTGGCGGCATCCCGAGCTCGGCATGATTTCTCCGTCCCGTTTCATCCCGATCGCCGAAGAGGTCGGCCTGATCGTGCCCATCGGGCGCTGGGTCTTGCACACGGCGTGCGCGCAAAACAAGGCTTGGCAAGAGATGGGGCTGCCGGAGATCAGCGTCGCGGTCAATCTGTCGGCGCGCCAGTTCCTGCAGGACGAACTGGTCGATACCGTCGCCCGCACGCTGCGCAACACCGGGCTTGAAGCGCGCTGCCTGGAACTGGAACTGACCGAGAGCATGGTCATGAACGGCGCCGAGCACGTGATCGCCAAGCTGCGCGCCTTGAAGGAGCTCGGCGTGCAGCTATCGATCGACGACTTCGGCACCGGCTATTCCAGCCTCAGCTATCTGAAGCGGTTCTCGCTCGATCGCCTCAAGATCGACCAATCGTTCATCCGCGACATCGCATCCGATCCGGACGACGCGGTGATCACGCGCTCGGTGATCGCGCTCGGCCACAGCCTCAATCTCAAGGTGATCGCCGAGGGCGTGGAAACCGCGCAGCAGCTGGAGTTCCTGCGCCAGCACCAGTGCGACGAAATGCAAGGCTATTACTTCAGCAAGGCGCTGGCGGTCGACGAATTCACTTCGATGCTGCGCAACGATTCGCGCCTCTATCATTAGCCGTAGAACCGGTCGCCCCTCCGCTCCCGCATTACAGCATCAACCGCCTGCGCGATTAGAGCGCCCGCAGGAAGGCCGTCAGGTCCGCCGCGTCCTGCGGCGTGAAGCGGATGTTGAAGCGCTGGTCGTAGAAACGCACCACGTCGCCGACATCGGCCGCCGAGCCATTGTGGAAATACGGCGGCCGCGCGGCGAGAGCGCGCAAGGTCGGCACCTTGACGCGGCCGATGTCGGCCCACTTGCCGGTCTGCAGCGCCAGCGCCGGATCGGAGGTCTGAACGGTTTCGCCGGTGGTCTTGTTGCGCAGCGTGTACAGCGGCAGATCCGGGGTGCGCCGCGCCGCCGCGGCGGTGCCGATGTTGAACATGCGCGTGACCGAGTGCGAGCCGGCGTTCGGCGCGTCGTGGCAGCTGGCGCAGGTGCCGCGGAACAGCGCCGGCTTGATCTCGCCGTTGAAGCCGGCCACGCCGCGGATATCGAACGGCTTGTTGTTGAAGATGCCTTCGCCGCGCGCGATCGCGGCGCGTGCCTCGGCATCCGCGCCCGCGGCCTGCTGCTGCGCTCCATTGCGCCGTTGCGGCCCCTGCTGCTGCGCCTGCTGGGTGCGCCACGGGCCGAACATCGTCATCACGTTCTGGCTGAACGCCGCCCCGGTCCGATAGTCGCCGGCAGTCACGTCGTTGATGCCGAAATAGAAGGGCTGGGTCGCCAGGAAGGCCGGCCCGCCGCGCGCATTCAGGGCGGACAGGCTGCCGGCGCGGTTGTCGGTCGCCTGCGCCGTGGTCAGGGATTTCTCGAAGTCGACGATCGCCCGCTGCTCGGCCGCCGTCAGGCCGGCCGCCGCCTGGGCATGCCCCTTGACGGCGGAATCGGCCTGATGCAGCAGGTCGAAGTCGATGCTCGAGAAGCACTTGGCCGGAGTCGTATTGGCCAGGCAGATGTTGGAATCGGCGTCGGTGAAGGTTTCGCGCATGTCCCACATCACCGTCGACAGGAAGCGCAGGTTGGTCGCGGGCAGCGGGCGGCGGAACAGCGACAGTTCGCCGACGTTGGCATAGCCGTAGGGATCGTCGGCCGCCAGCAGATCGAACTCCGCGGCGGCCGGCACCGGCAGGCCGACGCGGATCAAGCCCTTGGTCAGCAGCATGCTGTAGGCGACCCGCTTCTGGTCGATGGTGGTGTCGCGCAGGTTCGGCGAGTTGGCGCCGTCCACCAGGCGAAACACCGGATCGGTGCCGTTGCTGGCGGCGAAGCGCGCCTGCACGCCTTGCGGCGTGATGCTCCAGCCTTCGCGCTCGCTATGGCAGCTGGCGCAGGTGCGGCCGTTGCCGAAGGGCTTGAAGAAAGGATTGGCGGTATCGATGGTGCCGGTCGTGGTGACGGTCAGCGCGCTGCCGCTGCCGTTCGGCACCGGGACCGGCGTCCGCAATTGCGGCGGCGGAACCGCCTGGGCCAGCAGGGTGGGCGCGACCATGACGGCGGCGGCGGCCGTCACGCAGGTGGCGGCGATCTGGAAACGGCGCATCGAGGATTTCATCGGGCTCTCCTGGGATAGGTGGATCAGGCGGAACGCAGGGAGACGGCGCCGCGGCCGATATCGCACGCCACCGGCATGCTGCGCGACGGGACGTGCGCGCGCGGATGCAGGCCGGCATCCGTATAGAACAGGCGGATGCGCGCCACTTCGTCGGCGCTCAGGTGAACGGCGCGGCAGTCGCGCAGAATCTGGCGGATGCGCGCGTATTGAACGGCAAGATCCAGGGTATCCGGTGCGGTTTTCATATCTCCTCCTGTGCGAAGCGGCAAACGATGCGGGCGAACGATGCGCCTCATGCCGTGCAGCTTGACGGCAGACTGTGCAGGAAAAATGGAGACCCACCGGCGCCGGAATGGCGCGCGCCCACGGGCAGGCGGCGACCGGAACTACGCGAAAATCCACGATTGCTGCACAATTGGCGCTCAATATCCAATCGCGGCGTCCCCGCATTCGAGAAAATCGTGACCACCGAGTCCAGACCGTTCCCCGCCGACCGCCGCCTTCGCGCGCGCAGGAGAGCTTCGTGCGCCTGACCGTCACCCGCAAGATCGCGCTGGCCGTCATCGGCACCGTCATCGTCAGCCTCGGCACGCTGGCCTGGCTGGCCAGCCAGAACCTGCAGCGCGGCTTCATCGAGTACCTCAACGAAGGCCAGACCGTGGAACTGGAACAGTTGCGCGACTTGCTGGCCGACGCCTATCGCGAGCGCGGCAATTTCGAATGGCTGCGCCACAATCCGCGCGCCATGCGCGAATTCTTCGACCGCATCCGCCCGCGCCCGCAGCCGCCGGAGGGCCGCCGGCCGCCGCCCGGACGGCCGGGTCCCGACGGCCTGCCGCCGCCGCACGAGCGGCCGCCGGCCGATCCGATGAACATCGGGCCGCGCCTGACCCTGCTCGACGCCGACGGCAGCCCGGTACTCGGTCCGCCCGACGTCGCCGACGGCATCACGCGCGCCATCACGGTCAACGGCCGCACCGTCGGCACCCTGGTCTTGCGGCCGCTGCGCCAGATCGGCGGCGCCAGCGGCAGCGCCTTCGTGCGCGGCCAGATCCGCGATCTGGCCTGGCTGGCCGCGGTGCTGGTGCTGCTGTCGACCGCGCTGGCCGTCGCGCTCGCGCGCCACATGCTGCGGCCGGTCGCGGCGCTGCGCGACGTCACCCAGCGCATCGCCCAGGGCGGACTCGATGCGCGCGCGCCGGTGCTCGGCCGCGACGAACTGGCCGAACTGGCGCGGCACGTCAACGCGATGGCCGCGGCGCTCGAAGCCGACGAGCGGCAAAGGCGGCAAATGCTGGCGGACGTGGCGCACGAGCTGCGCACGCCGCTGACCGTCATTCGCGGCGAGATCGAAGCGCTGCTCGACGGCATCCGGCAAGCCGATCCGGCGGCCCTGCAATCGCTGCACACGGAAGCCCTGCATCTGAACAAGCTGATCGACGACCTGCACCAGTTGGCGCTGGCCGACGCCGGCGCGCTGCATTACCATTTCGCGCCGGTCGACATGACCGGCGTCGTCGGCCAGGTCGTCCAGCGCTATTACGCGCGCGCCCAGGCGGCCCGGCTGTCGCTCGAAGCCGACCTCACCTCGGCATCGGTCTGGATCAACGCCGACGCCGGCCGCCTCATCCAGGTAGTGACCAACCTGCTCGAAAACAGCGTGCGCTATACCGATCCCGGCGGGCGCATCGCCGTGCGCCTGACGGCCGGCGACCGCCAGGCCGAACTCTGCATCGAGGACACCGAACCGGGCGTGCCGGACGGCGCGCATGCCCGGCTGTTCGAACGCCTCTATCGGGTCGACCAGGCGCGCACGCGCGAGCGCGGCGGCAGCGGCCTCGGCCTGGCGATCTGCCGGACGCTGGTGGAAGCGCATGGCGGCACGATCGCGGCCTTGCCTTCCGCGCTCGGCGGCGTCAAGATCGTGGTTCGCATTCCGTTGCTTCCGACCTGACCATGCCCACCCCTTCCCGCATCCTGATCGTCGAGGACGACGCCAAGATCGCCGCCGTGCTGCTCGATTATTTCAAGGCCGGCGGCTTCCAAGCCGACCATCTCGGCGACGGCAAGAGCGCGGTCGAGCACATCCGCGGCCAGCCGGTCGATCTGGTCATCCTCGACCTGATGCTGCCGCAGCTCGACGGCCTGGAAGTGTGCAAGGCCGTACGCGGCTTCAGCGACGTGCCGATCATCATGCTGACCGCGCGCGTCGACGAGATCGACCGGCTGCTCGGGCTCGAACTCGGCGCCGACGATTACGTATGCAAGCCGTTCTCGCCGCGCGAGGTCGTGGCGCGCGCCAAGGCGCAATTGCGCCGCAACGGCAGCCTGCGGGTCCAGGGCAGCGGGCCGAGATTCACGGTCGAGCGCGACCAGTTGCGCATCCTGATCGACGGCGCGGCGCTGCCGCTGACGCCGGTCGAGTTCCGGCTGCTGGCCGAATTGATCGAGCACCCGGCGCGCGTCTATTCGCGCCAGCAGCTGCTCGATCTCGCGCACGAGGATCAGCGCGACATCAACGACCGCACCATCGATTCCCATATCAAGAACATCCGCCGCAAGATCGATGCGCGCGCGCCGCAGCTCGATTGCGTGCAATCGGTGTACGGCGTCGGCTATCGCTTCGAATTGCCGCTCTGACAGGCGCACGACCATGCTGACCGGCATCAATCACATCACGCTCTCGGTCTCAGACCTCGACCGCTCGTTCGCTTTCTATGCCGACATCCTCGGCCTGCGGCCGATAGCGCGCTGGAAGCAGGGCGCGCACCTGGAGTGCGGCAAGGATTGGCTATGCCTGTCGCTCGACCGCGCCACGCGCAAGGCGCCGCTGCCGGAATACACGCATCTCGCGTTCTCGATCGCGCAACAGGATTTCGAAGCGTTCTGCGGCAAGCTGGCGCGCCAAGGCATCCTGCCGTGGAAGGACAACAAGAGCGAGGGCGATTCCTATTATTTTCTCGATCCCGACGGCCACCGGCTTGAGATCCACGTCGGCGATCTCGCTTCGCGCCTCGCCTCGCTGCCGGAACGTTCCTACGAAGGCCTGGTCCTGTTCGAGCAGGAATTCCGGTGAATGCTGACGGCTGTCCGCTGTCGAAGCATGGATTTCATCGACCGCTCGCCATGCCCTTGCCCGCCAGACACGCCGCTTTTCCGGATCCGCCGACCGGCATGGGTATCGGTTTCGCCGTTTCCTTGTCGGTTCATCTGGCGCTCCTCCTGGCATTGCAGCAGCGCGTGCCCGCGCCCGCCGCGCCGACGGAGGGGAAACGCGCGGCCATCGCGGTATTCCTCGCGCCGCCCGAACCGGCTGCTCCGGCCGCGACGGCGAATCCGGAAGCAAAGGCGCCGTCCCCCGCCCCGCACCGCCCGAGGATGAAATCGCGGCCGCCGGCGACAATCCAGCCGGCGATTCCACCGCCGCCTGCGTTCGCCGGCTCTTCGCCGCCGGCCGACGGACCGGGCGTCGAACCGCCGCCGCCATCCATCGATATCGAAGCGGCGCGCGCCAGCGTGCCGGAAATCCTGAAACAGCTGGATCGCGAAAAAACGGAGCGGCCGGTCGACCAGGTGGCGGCCAATCCCCTGTACGGCGAATCCGAAGCCACGCCGCTCGGCCGCAAGATCGCTCAGGCCGGGCGTCCCGATTGCCTCAAGAACGGGGCGCCCGGCGGCTTGCTGGCGCCGGTGTTCATGTTGATGGAAAAGAAAGGAACCGGCTGCAAGTGGTGAATCCTTGCTTTCCCGGAATTCCGCGTCCGCGGCCAGTGTCCAAACCGCATGCCGCCCCGCCCGTCCGCCCCGCCTCGCTCCTCCATCGCCGGCCGGTTTGCGTTTGACCGAATGCTCGGGAAAATCCGGTTGCCTTGCGGCCGCAAATGCAGTTACCCTTACGCGATTTTTCCTATAACAAACGGAGGAGACTATGAGTGATATCCGTTGCACCGCTCACGAGGCGGCTTTTTTGACAAGGAGCGCGGCATGAGCGCAGTTCTTCCCCAAAACATGGCAGATTCGCAAGTTCTGCCGGACGGCCGCCGCTGGGCCTGGCTGCCGGCGCCCGGCACCTGGAAATACCACCTGCTGTTGATGTCTTTAGGCGTCTTCATCCTCGGTCCGCTGGGCGGCGTCACGGCGTCGTACATGAACTTTTCGATCGGTTTCTTCGTCGGCGGCCAGGTGCTCGCCGGCATTCTCGGCTCCACGGTGACCTTCGGCTACGGCACACAAGGCAAGCATGGCGCCAATTTCATCCAGACCGCCGCCGCCTCCGTGGCCAGCATGAGCGCAATGGGCGTGCTGATCCAGGCCATGGTCTGGATGGGCTTGCCCCAGCCGCCGATCTGGGCATTGATTCTTTACATGCTGTGCATCGGCATGTTCGGCATGGGTGTCGGCATGTTGTATACGCCGATCCTGGTCGACAAGATGAAGCTGACCTATCCTTCCGGCCTGGCCGTCGCCAATATCCTGCGCGCCTTGACCGATCCGGTGCTGCTGCGCAAATCGGTCGCCACGCTCGGTTCCGGCATCGCGGGCGGCATCGCGGGCGGCGTCGGCGCCGTCAAGGTGGCCGCCCTCAGCGCGGTCGAATTGTCGACCTCGACCTTCGGCGCCGGCATGGTGGTCGGCGCGCGCATCGGCATTCCGGCCGTCGTCGCCGGCTTGATCGGTCTCTGGAGCAAACCGTTCTTCGTCTCCATCGGCTGGCTCGGCGCCGGCGATCCGCCGCGGAAAATCATGTTCCTGCTGGCGCTCGGCACCATCATGGGCGCGGCCATCGTCGACATGTCGCTGATCTTCTTCGAAGCCTTCAAGCGCTGGACCGGCCGCACCGTGCAACTGGTGGGCGCCAACCAGAACCAGGAGGAATGGAAGCGCGTCAACACCAAGCGCCTGGTCGCCTGGGTCGCGTTCTGGGGCAGCATGATCGTGATCGTCGGCCACTTCATGATGCAGCAGCCGGTTTTCTATCTGCTGGTCGCCATCGCGCTGGTGTTCCTGTTCACCGTCGTCAACGGCATCTCTCTCGGCATTTCCGACAGCAATCCGATTTCCTCGGCCTTCGTGGTCAGCGTCGTGATCATGGCCGCGATCGGCCTGGTCGATCCGGGCGTCGGCTTGATGTGCGGCACGGTCCTGCTGGTCTCGGTCAGCATCGCCGGCGACATGCAGCAAGACCGTTCGACCGGCTGGCGCCTCGGCACCAGCCGCATCCTGCAATTCCGCTATCAAGCCACCGGCATCCTGGTCGGCGCCATCATGGCCGTCGTGTTCGCCAAGCTGTTCATGGCCGCCTATCCAGTGCTGTTGCAAGACCAGACCGTGCTGACGGCTGACCAGCAACCGGCCGGCTGGGCCTCGGCGATGACGTACAAGTTCGTCGGCGTGCTGCGCAGCCTGACCGAGGACAAGCCTTACCAGCGCACCGCGATCTGGATCGGCGTCGGCATCGGCTTCGCGATCGAATTCCTGCGCAAGCTGATCAAGAGCCGCGCCGCCTACAAGCGCTTCGCGACTTCCGGCCGCAAGGGCTTTGCCACCGATTTCATGCTCGACGCCGTCGTGCTGCCGTCGCCGTACGCCCTGTCGTTCGGCGGCTTCGTCCCGCTGGCTACCTCGCTCTGGTTCGGCGCCGGCGGCATCGTCTCGAGCGCGCTCGATTCGCTGCCGAAGAAAAAAGCGGCGCAGGCCGACAAGGATTTGCCGTCCGACATGAGCAGCCTCTCGCTGTTCGGCGGCGGCCTCATCGCCGGCGACGCGCTCGCCGCGCTGGGCATCGGCATCGTCGGCCTGACCGGCACGCTGTTGGCGGCCGGATAATTCTCGCGCCGCAGCGACGGACCGGCACGGTCCGTCGGTTCAAGAAAATGCGCCGCGCGCTTCTTGCGCCCGGCGCATTTTTCTTGGGCGCCAATCGACAATCCCGAGTTCGGGTACACTCGCCGTCCTGTTTGGATAGCGAGAACGGAGCTGCTCATGCAAAGAGTCGGAAGGCTGGTCATCCTGGTACGCGACTATGGCGAAGCCATCGCGTTCTATTGCGGCAAGCTGGGCTTTGAAATCTTCGTCGACATCGAAGCCGGCGAGCGCCGCTACGTCCATGTGCGCCTGCCCTCGCAGCCCGATTTCTGCCTCTGGCTGCTCAAGGCCGAATCGGTCGAAGACGACGGACACGTCGGCCGGCAGGCCGGCCGCCAGCCGCTGGCGGTCATCTATACCGACGGCATCGCCGAAGACTACCGCCGCCTCCGGGACAACGGCATCGTGTTCCACGTTCCGTTGCAGGAAGAACCCGGCGCCGCCTTCGCGCATTTCCGGGATCTGTACGGCAACGAATTCGTCTTGTGCGAATTGCGGGAAGCCTGAACGACGCGCGACTACCATGGATATGGGGTGGCAGACGCTTGCAAAATCGATTACGCTCGGCATCCGTGTTCCGGAAAGGAGAATCGATGAAGAACTTCCTTCGTAACAATCGTGGTTTCCTGGTGTTCATGCTCTTGTTCGGCGTATTCCGCACCGCGATCGCCGACTGGAATCCGATTCCCTCGGGTTCGATGCATCCGAACCTGCTCGAAGGCGACGTGGTGTTCGTCAACCGCATCGCCTACGATCTGAAGCTGCCGCTGACCGACCGGATCGTCGTCCGACTGGACGAGCCGCGCCGCGGCGACATCGTCACGTTTTCCTCGCCGCTGGACGGCACGCGCCTGATCAAGCGCATCGTCGCCTTGCCGGGCGATACGGTCGAAATGCGCGCCAAGCGGCTGATCGTCAACGGCCGGCAAGCCGACTACGACGATCCCGCCCCGGCGCGCGAGGCGCTCGAACACGGCCATACCTTGCCCGCCTTGCAAACGACCGAACGGATCGGCGCGGCCGCGCACACGATCCAATGGCAGCCCGGCGTCGCGGCGCGCGACGATTTCGGTCCCGTCGTCGTGCCGCCCGACCAGTTCGTCATGCTCGGCGACAATCGCGACAACAGCGCCGACTCGCGCTATATCGGCTTCGTGCCGCGCGCCTTGCTGATCGGCCGCGCCGAGCGGGTCCTGGTATCGGCCGACATCCTCGCCCAGTGGCAACCGCGCTTCGAGCGCTTCGGCTGGAAGCTGCGCTGATGTTCCCGCTCGATATCTTGTTGACCTACACGGCCGCCTGCGTATTGCTGGTGCTGGCGCCCGGTCCCGACAACCTGCTCGCGATCGGGCGCGGCTTGAGCCAGGGGCGTCTCGCCGCCTGCCTGTCCGGGCTCGCGTCCGGCGCCGGCATCCTGTTCCACGTCGCCGCCGCCGCCTTCGGCCTGACGCTATTGCTGCAAACCTCGGCTGTCGCGTTCTGGGCGGTGAAGCTGCTCGGCGCCGGCTATCTGCTCTGGCTCGGCATCCGCGCCTTGCGCTCGCGCGATCTGATCGATTTCACTCCGGCCGCCCGACAGCCGCTGAAGACCATTTTCGCGACCGGCTTCCTGTCGGCGGCGCTCAATCCGAAACCGGGCTTGTTCGTGCTCGCCTTCATCCCGCAATTCGTCGACCCGGCGCGCGGTTCGGTCACGCTCCAGATGCTGGGCTACGGCTTCTGGTTCGCGCTGCTGACCGCGCTCGGCTTTGCCCTGATGGGTATGTTCGCCGCGCGCCTGTCGCATTGGCTGCGCTCGCGGCCGCGCATCGTCGGCGGCTTGAATATCGGCGCCGGCCTGACTTTCATCGCTTCCGGCCTGTCGGTTGCCGCGCTCAAGCAAAAGTAGTCCCTGCCGTCCGCGAAGCCCCTGTCCGTTTCGTCTCACCAGGAGAATTCATGCGCCGCCGCCATTTCCTCCAGGCTGCCGCCATCACCAACGCCGGCATGTCCGCCGCTCCTGCGGCGGCGTCCGCATCCGCGGATGCGCTCGACGCGCTGATCCGCGACTACGAGCGCCGCACCAACAGCCATCGTTTCGACGAGGTCGCGGAAGTCCTGGCGGCGAATGCCGAGTTCCAGTTCGGCGGCAAGGCGCATCGCGGCCTGACCGAAGTGCGCGCCTATTTCGAAGGCACCTGGGCCAAATTGCCGGACGAGCGGTACGCGATCGAGAACGTGCGCTGGATCGCCATCGGCGCCGATACGGCGGCCTGCGTCTACGACTACCGCTGGCAAGGCACTTACCAGGGCAAACCGCAGCAAGGCGGCGGTTACGGCACCAATGTCCTCGTGCACATCGACGGCCGCTGGAAGATCGTGCACGAGCACTTGAGCGCGGTACCGAACAAGCCGTGACGGAACGCGAGCGCGGGAGACGGCCGGCCGCATGAGCTACCAGCTGATCATTTTCGATTTCGACGGCACGCTGGCCGACTCGTTTCCCTTCTTCCTCGATACGGTCGATCTGTTGGCCGATACGCACGGATTCCGGCGCATCGACCGCAGCCAGCTCGATACCCTGCGCGGCTTCGATGCCATGCAGATCATCCGTCACGTCGGCTTGCCGCTCTGGAAGCTGCCGCGCCTCGGCGCCCATTACAAATCGCTGATGGCCGAACGCGCCGGCGCGATACCCTTGTTCGACGGCGTACCCGGCATGCTGCGGCGCCTGGCGCAGGCCGGCATGACGCTCGGCATCGTCACCTCGAATTCCTACGACAATGTCGCCGCCGTGCTCGGCGCCGACAACATGGCGCTGATCAGCCATTGGGAATGCGGCGCGTCGCTGTTCGGCAAGGCCGGCAAATTGCGGCGCCTGGTCGCCAGGAGCGGTTGCGCCAGGCAAGCCGTCCTGTGCGTCGGCGATGAATTGCGCGACATCGACGCGGCGCGCAAGGCCGGCTTGGCGTGCGGCGCGGTTGCCTGGGGTTATGCCCATGCGCACGCCTTGCAAGCCAGGCAGCCGACGATGCTGTTCGCCAGCATCGACGAGCTGATCGACCGCCTGGCCGGGCCCGGCGCGTCGCGCGAAGCGGGAGCTTGAATCGGCGCAACCGACGGCTCCGGCAAGGCGGCACGCCGCCCGCGGCGCAGTACAATCGCCTTTCCTCCATTTACCTGCGGCAGATTCCTATTCCATGTCCGGATCGTTTCGCCTTGTTCTCACTGCCGGCGCCATCGCGCTCTGCCTGGCGGCCTGCACGCCGCGCTTCGATTGGCGCGAGGTGCGCGGCACCGAAGCGCCGTACACGGTGCTGATGCCGGCCAAGCCGGCCAGCCACGCGCGTCCCATCAATCTCGGCGGCACGCAAGTCGTGATGACGATGACGGCGGCCGAAGTCGACGGTGCGCTGTTCGCCGTCGGCACGGCCGTCATGCCGGATGCCGCCGCGGCCGGCAACGCCCTGGCGGCGATGAAGACGGCGTTGATCAACAACATCGGCGGCACGCTCAAGAGCGAGAAAGCGGTCGCGGCGGCCGGCACGGCCACGCTCGAACTGGAAGCCGTCGGCGGCGGCCCGCAGCCGCGCTTGCTGTTCGCGCGCCTGGCCGCGAGCGGAACGCGCGTCTACCAAGTCGTGGCGCTGGGGCCGGAAAAGGCGTTGCCGCGCGAAGCCGTTGACACTTTCCTCACGTCGTTCCAGTTGAAATAGCCGTCGAAATATTGACTTTAGAACTCATTGGACCGCAGTCAATGCCGGGAAGTAGCGGTAACCGCATGAGCCGTGGTATGTTTTAGAGAGCATCAATATGCCGCCGAAAGCCGCGGCATCTTGATGGATACGACTCGCCGCATTCACATCAAAACATGCGTAAGAGGAGGCTTTATGCTCATTACATTCAAATCCAAGGCTGCCGCGGAAGTCATGATGTACGAGCAGCATGCGAAACGCATCCTCGACCTGTTCGGCAAGGACATTCAGCGCGGCGTCATTACCGCGGCGGAAACGCCCATCGTCATCAGCAGGCTGGAAGCCGAGATCGCGGAGAGCAAGGCGCATCCGGTGTCGGACGAGGTACGGCACGACATCGAGACGCATATCGATCCGGAAGGCGAATTCGACGAACACGAGGAATCGCAAATCGTGACGTTCGCGACGCGCGCCTATCCGCTGCTCGAGATGCTGCGCGCGGCCCGCGCCACCGGCAGCGACGTGATGTGGGGCGTCTGATGGCGGCCGGGCACGAGCACGGCCTGACCGCCGCCGACGGCACGCGGCTCTTCGTGCGCGACTGGCCGGCAGCGGCACCGGCCGGCGGCTGCCAAGGCGCAGTCGTCGTCCTGCACGGCCTCGGCGAGCACTGCGGCCGCTATGCCCATGTCGCGCGCTTCTTCAACCAGCAAGGCTGGTCGGTGCGCACCTACGATCATCGCGGCCACGGCCGATCCGGCGGCCGGCGCGGCGATACGCCGGACGACGGAGCCCTGGTGCGCGACGCGGAAATGATGATCGCCGATTTCGCCCGCCTGACCGGCCATACGCCCTTCCTGCTCGGCCATAGCATGGGCGGCTTGTTCGCCGCCCGCGTGGCGACCGCGGCGCAAGTGCCCTTGCGCGGCCTGATCCTGTCTTCCCCGGCGCTGGCGGTGCCGCTGACGGCGGCGCAAAAGCTGCTGCTGCGCGTCTTGAGCGCCGTCGCCCCCGGCTTCGGCGTCGGCAACAACGTCAAGAGCCGCTATCTGTCGCACGACGACAACGTCGCCCGCGCTTACGACAGCGATCCGCTGGTGCACCACAAGATCAGCGCACGCCTCCTGAACAGCATGCTGGCGGCGATCGCGTTTTCCCATGCGCATGCGGCGTCGCTCGCGATCCCGGCGCTGCTGCTGGTCGCCGGCGACGATCGCCTGGTCGACGCTTCCGGCAGCAAGGCCTTCCACGCGGCGCTGCCGGCCGCGAGCCGCACGCTGCACTGGTATGACGGCCTGTATCACGAGATCTTCAATGAAATCGACGCGCAGCGCGTCTTTTCCGATTTGCATGCCTGGCTCGCGGCGCAGCAGGCCGCGGCGGCCGAAAGGCAAGCTTCCGCCGCCTAGCGCCCCGGGCCGGATGAATTTGAAAGTGTAAGGCGGAAAAGCGCGGCGCCTTCCGCCGCAAGCGGTTTGCGGCGCAAGCCGGCCGGCCCCGCTACAATGACGCTTTACGACTCTTTGCGGCGTCCCGCGCGGCTTACCCATGGATTTCCTCGGCATCACCGGATTCGGATTCTTTTGCCTGGCCGTATTGCTGCTGAATGCCACGCCGGGTCCCGATACTGCCTACATCATCGGCCGCAGCGTGGCCCAGGGCCGCAGGGCGGGATTGGTTTCCGCGCTCGGCATCTCGGCCGGCTGCTGCGTGCATTCGATCGCTTCGGCCTTCGGCCTGAGCGCGATCATCGCCGCCTCGGCCACCGCGTTCGGCCTCATCAAGCTGGCCGGCGGCGCCTATCTCGTCTATCTCGGCATCCGCATGCTGCTCGCCAAGCCGGAAGTCCGGCAGCAGGCACAGACGCCCCGTAGCGCGCGGCCGCTCAGGACGATCTTCTGGCAAGCGGTCGCGACCAACGTCCTGAATCCGAAAGTGGTGTTGTTCTTCCTTTCCTTCTTTCCGCAATTCGTGCGCGCCGATGCGCCGCACAAGACGCTGGCCTTCCTGGCGCTGGGCATCGTCTTCGTCGCGATCACGACGGTATGGAACAGCGGCACCGCTTTCCTGGCCGGCACGCTCGCGCGCCGCGCCGGACACAATCCGCAGATCAAGCTGTGGCTCGAACGCACGGTCGGCGCCGCCTTCATCGCGCTCGGCGTGCGCCTGGCCATGACGAAAAACTAAATTGAAGAAATCTTCCCTGAAATCCGATTCGCTCGCCTACAGCCTGCTAGGCGCGGCCCATGCCGTGACGCTGGTGCGGAGCGGGACCGCATTGCCGCAGGCGCTGGCGCAAGTGTTCGCGCAAACCGAGGCTGCGCCGCAGGCGCGCGGCGCGATGCAAGACATCGCCTACCGCGCGCTGCGCCAGCTCGGCCGCAGCGAAGCCTTGCTCAAGCTGCTGGCGAAGAAGAAACCGGAGCCGGCCTTGCTGCACGGCTTGTTGTGCTGTGCGCTGGCGCTGGTCGTCGATCCCGACGACGCGGCCTACGGCGACTTCACCGTGGTCGATCAAGCCGTGACCGCGGCGGCCGCGCAGCGCGACATCGCCCACGCCAAGGGCATGGTCAATGCCGTGCTGCGGCGTTTCCTGCGCGAGCGGGACGCCTTGCTGCGCGAAGCGCTGCGGGACCCGGCCGCCGCCTGGAATTATCCGGCCTGGTGGCTGGCCGAGATCCAAGCGGCCTATCCCCAGCAATGGCAGGCGATTCTGCAGGCCGGCAACGCGGCGCCGCCGTTGACCTTGCGCGTCAATCGCCGGCACATGGCGGTCGACGGGTATCTTGCCATGCTGGAGCGGCAGGGCGTCGCCGCGCGCCGGATCGGCCCCGACGCGGTACGTCTCGAACATCCGGTGCCGGTCGCCCAGATTCCCGGTTTCGCGCACGGCACGGTATCGGTGCAGGACGCCGCCGCGCAGCTGGCCGCGCCGCTGCTCGACCTGCGCGACGGCATGCGCGTGCTCGACGCCTGCGCCGCCCCGGGCGGCAAGACCGGCCATCTCCTCGAAAGCGCGCAAGTCGATCTGCTCGCGCTCGACAGCGATCCGAAACGACTGGCGCGCATCGACGACAATCTGCGGCGCCTGCAATTGCAAGCCGCACTCAAGGCCGGCGACGCCAGTCGCGCCGACTGGTGGGACGGCCGCCCCTTCGACCGCATCCTGGCCGACGTTCCCTGCACCGCGTCCGGCATCGTGCGCCGCCATCCCGATATCCGCTGGCTGCGGCGGCGTGGAGATGCAGGGCAATTGGCAACACTTTCGGCGCAAATCCTCGACAATCTTTGGCGGATGCTGAAACCGGATGGTAAATTGTTGTTCGTGACCTGTTCGCTCTGGCCGCAGGAATCCGAACGGCAAGCCGCCGCCTTTGCAGCGCGCCACGGCGCGCGACGGCTCGATGCGCCCGGCCAGCTGCTGCCGACGGCCGATCCCGAGCGGGACCACGACGGGCTGTTTTACGCGCTGTTCCAAAAGACGGCAATTTGATAGTATTCCGAGGCTTTGAGGGAAGCCCACCGGCTCTTTATCCAGCGAATCCATACCGCCTGCAACGCGGCTTCGACGAGTGACGCAACGACTACACCAATTCCTGTTCCGCTTGCTGTTGGCGTTCTCGATGCTGACATGGATACTCGCTCCGGCGGCGCAGGCGGCGGAAGGCGTCGATATCACCCAAGCGAACATCGAGCATACCGATGAAGGCTACCGGCTGTCGGTGGCGTTCTCGTTCGACCTCACGCGCGGACTGGAAGAAGCCGTCACCCACGGCGTCCCGCTGGTCTTCACCACCGATATCGAAATCACGCGGCCGCGCTGGTATTGGTTCGACGAGCGCGCGGTCAATACCTCGCAGTCGATCCGCATTTCCTACGACCCGCTGACGCGCCGCTATCATGCCGCCCGCAAGGGCCACCTCGGGCAGAGCTTCAGCACGCTCGACGACGCGCTGGCGACGGTGCGCCGCCCGGGCCGGCTGCTGGTTGGCGAACGCGGCACCTTCAAGCCGGGCGAGAACTATACGGTCTCGGTACGCATGCGGCTCGACGTCGCCCAGTTGTCCAAGCCGTTCCAGGTGCATGCCTTGAACAGCAGCGACTGGCGTCTATCGTCCGACTGGAAGACTTTCAACTTCAGAGCGGAATAGCGTTGTCCATGCCACGCGCCCTGCGCTATCTGCTGGTGGTCGGCGGTGCCATGGTCGGCATCCTGCTGTTCCTGCTCGCCTCGGCTTCCGAGAATTCCCAGATTTTCGACAAATACTATTCGTGGCTGCTCGGCTTGAATGCGATGACAGCCGCCACGCTGCTCGGCCTGGTGATCCTGCTGCTGGCGCGGCTCGTCAAGCAATATCGCGAAGGGAAATTCGGCAGCAAGCTGATGACGCGGCTGGTGCTGCTGTTCGCCCTGATAGGCGTGCTGCCCGGCATCCTGATCTTCATGGTGTCGGTGCAATTCGTATCGCGTTCGATCGAATCCTGGTTCGATGTCCGGGTCGAGTCGGCGCTCGAGTCCGGCCTCAGCCTGTCGCATGCGGCGCTGGACGCCTCGCTCGACGAATTGTCTTCCAAGGCACGCAACATCGCGCTCGAATTGTCGGAGGTTTCGGATAGCGCGCAGATCACTCAGCTGTCGCGCTTGCGCGATCAGGGCCAGATGCAGGAAGCCACGGTCTTCACGGCCAGCGGGCGCGTCATCGCGAATGTCGGCGGTCGCGTCGGCACGCTGCGGCCGGACCTGCCGAACGCCTCCATGCTGCGCCAGGCCCGCATGTCGCGCGCCTTTTCGGTGCTGGAAGGCGAGGCCGACATGCAGGCGGAAACGCCGGAGACGGCGCGCCGCAACGCGGCTTCCCAGCCCGGCGCCGTGCCGGACGCTCCGGGCGGCTTGCGGCTGCGCGTGGTGGTCGTGATTCCGCCGCCGGCATCCGGCCTGGCGCTGCAAACCGAGACGCGCTATCTGCAACTGCTGCAGCCGGTGCCGACCCAATTGGCCACCAATGCGCTCGCCCTGCGCGACGCCTACAGCGAATACAAGGAACGCTCCCTGTCGCGCACCGGGTTGCGCAAGATGTATATCTCGACCCTGACGCTGACCCTGCTGCTGGCGATTTTCGGCGCCATCGTCTCCGCCTTCGTGATCTCCGGCGACCTCGCCAAGCCGCTGCTGCTGCTGGCCGAAGGCACCAAGGCGGTGGCCGAAGGCAACCTGTCGCCGCGCCCGATCATCGCGACGCCGGACGAACTCGGCACGCTGACGCAATCGTTCAACACGATGACCAAGCAGCTATCCGATGCCCGCACCGCCGTCGAGAAGAATCGCGCCGAGCTCGAAAACGCCAAGGCCTATCTCGAGTCGGTGCTGGCCAACATGTCGGCCGGCGTGATGGTGTTCGATGCGCATTTCCATCTGCTGACCTGCAACGAATCGGTCGAGCGCATCCTTCACCACCGCTTCGGCCCGCATATCGGCCTGCCGCTGGCCGCGATTCCGCATCTCGCGCCGTTCGCGGTCGCGATCGCGAAGGCGTTCTCGGAACAGAGCGCGCAAACCGCCGCCGACCACGACGACGGCGACGACGGCCATCTGCACTGGCAGAAGCAGATCGAGATTCCGCGCAATCTCGAAGGCAACGACAGCGACAATACGATCATCCTGCTGGCGCGCGGATCGCACCTGCCTGTCGCCAGCGGGGCCGGCTATATCGTCGTGTTCGACGACATCTCCGACGTGATATCGGCGCAGCGTTCGATCGCCTGGGGCGAAGTGGCGCGCCGTCTCGCGCACGAGATCAAGAATCCGCTGACCCCGATCCAGCTCTCCGCCGAACGCCTGCAGATGAAACTGGCGGACAAGCTCGCCGCCAACGACGCCGCCATGCTCAACCGCGCCGCCGAAACCATCGTCAACCAGGTCTCCGCCATGAAGCGCATGGTCGACGATTTCCGCGACTACGCGAAGACGCCGCCGGCGGTGCTGTCCGAACTCGACCTCAACGATCTGATCGACGAAATCCTGCATCTTTACCTGGGCGGCGAGAAGGGGATCATCCACGCCTCGTTGGCGTCCGGCCTGCCGCACGTCATGGGCGACGCCACGCAATTGCGGCAGGTGATCCACAACCTCGTGCAGAATGCGCAAGACGCCGTCGCCGAACATGCCCACGATCCCGCGCCGCGCATCGACATCGTCACCGAGCTGGTTCGCTACCGCAACGCCGACGGCGAGAGCAATGCCGCCGTCAAGCTTACAATCAAGGACAACGGCCCAGGCTTTTCCCCGAAGATCCTGGCGCGCGCCTTCGAGCCCTATGTCACCTCGAAGCCGCGCGGCACCGGCCTCGGCCTGGCGATGGTCAAGAAGATCATCGATGAGCACGGCGGCCGAATCGATCTGCAGAACCGCAGCGACGGCAACGGCGCGAAGATAGCGATTTTGCTGTTAAAGTTGGCATCGAACGCCTAGCGACCGATAAAAATCTGCGGAGAATTGTCAGTAGGGGCTTGCACACAAACCGTTCTGTGCAGTACTGTTGCCGATGGTATCGAACCCCGCACAGAGATTGAGAAGGATTCCAACCAGATGGCTAACATCCTAGTTGTCGACGATGAAATGGGCATCCGCGAGTTGCTCTCCGAAATTCTGGGTGACGAAGGCCACGTTGTCTTGTCCGCCGAGAATGCACGCCAGGCGCGCGAGATACGCGCGGCGGAGACGCCCGATCTGGTCTTGCTCGATATCTGGATGCCGGACACCGACGGCGTGACGCTCCTGAAGGAATGGCAGCGCGACGGCTTGCTGACCATGCCGGTCATCATGATGTCCGGGCATGCGACCATCGATACCGCAGTCGAGGCGACGCGCATCGGCGCCCTCAATTTCCTCGAGAAGCCGATCGCGCTGCAAAAGCTGCTGAAGGCGGTTCAGCAAGGTCTGTCGCGCAGCCAGGAACAGCAGCGCCCGGCCAGCGTTCCAGCCCGCGCGCCGATGTCCCATCCGGCGGAAATCTCCGGCTCCGTGACCGAGATCTCGTTCGCCGCGCAGGCGGCGTCGGCCATCGCCCATCCGACGGCGCAGCACATGCCGGCGGTCGCGGCGGAGCCCCCCCTGACGCTATCCTTCGACCTGCCGCTGCGCGAAGCGCGCGATGCCTTCGAACGCGCCTACTTCGAGCATCACCTGGTACGCGAGAACGGCAGCATGACGCGCGTCGCGGAAAAGACCGGTCTCGAGCGCACGCATCTCTACCGCAAGCTGAAGCAGCTCGGCGTCGAACCCGGCAAGGCGGCCCGGAAAGCTTGACGCCCGCCAAGGTTCGCACGACGATCGTCACCGGACCGTCGGCGGCGGCACGCGAAACGGCGATTCTCGCCGCTCTCGATGCCGGAGTCTCGATCGCCGTGCTGCTGGAAGGCGTACCCGACGGCAGCGATCGTTTCCACGACGACGACAATCATGGCGGCCGTCTCCACGGCGGCCGCATCCACGGCGGCCGCATTTCCGAGTTGCGGCGAGATCCCGGCTTCCGCTTGCTTCCCGTCGTCCGCATCGCCCCCGGCTGCCTATGCTGCATCGGCAATCTCGCCATGCGCGTCCATCTGAACCGCCTGTTGCGGGAAAAGCCGCAGCGGCTCTTCATCGGCATATCGACCGCCGAGCACTTGGCGGCCTTGCAGAAATTCCTGTCACAGCCGCCCTACGACGCGTTGCTCGACATGACCGAAATCCTGCAAGCGTTCTAAAGTCCCGGCCGCAGATTTCCGCCGGCAACTTGGCGCCCGGCATTTCCGATTTTGATCAATTCGTAGTTCGAAGCGCTTTTCAGCGGGAACCGCCGACTTGGGGAGCTGCCAAATCAATGAGCAGAAGCAGATCGTTCCAAGCTCTTCATCATCCGCACCGGACGCCCGAACGCCGGTCGCGCCGCTTTCCGACCGAATCGATGCGGAGATGTCGCGGGATGACGTTATTGCAATACTCCCGGCTGTTCAGATTCCGGCCGTCGATGCCGTTAATGAATACAAGGTGTCTTTCCTTGGTGGTTTGATGGCGATATTTATCGTTGATTTCACTTGAAAAGCGTGCACCCAGGTGCCACTTTCCTTGTTAACCAAAGCTGGCAGCACAAGGAGCGCACATGAACCTCATCTATAACAGCGACCAATACAGCGTCGTGGAATTCGGAGTCGATACCCACAACGAAGCGTTGCGCTTCGGTGGTTATGAAATCATGGACAAGCCCGGCAAGCGCGAGATCTTCATCGGCGGTCCGCTGGCGGAAGCGTTCCGCAAGCATGTCGAGGATCTCATCGCGACCGAGCCGACCGTGGAAGAAATCGACGACTTCCTGGGCAAATACGATATTCTGATGAGCCAGCCTGTCGTACTCCACTGACAGCAACAAGAAGCCGCGCATCCGTACGGCCGGCGACGCGGCATCTTCGAGACCGGCCGATGCATCCCTTTTCCTTTCATTGCCATGCCGGCGGCAGCGGGATACGCCGTCGGAGCCGCATTTCCCCTGCCGCGGCGACGGTATACTGGCGCCATGCACGCCACTTCCCGTCTCATCACCAGCGCCCAAACCGGCATCCATGATCATCTTGCCGCCGTGGTCGCCCGGCACGCCGCCGGCGAATTCAAGAAACCGATCATGCCGTACAATCGCGACGCTTTCGATGAAAGCCGAGCGGCTTGGCTCGCGGCCGGCGGCAAGCCCTTGATTCTCGATGCCGGCTGCGGCGTCGGATTGTCGACGCTGCATCTGGCGGCCCGCTTTTCCGACCACTTCGTCATCGGCGTCGATCAATCGGCGCACCGCCTGGCGCGCAACACGCTGTGGCCGGGAGAACCGCCGCGCAATTGCATCCGCGTGCGCGCCGATCTCATCGACTACTGGCGCCTGATGCATGCCGCGGGCATCCGTCTGGCACGCCACTATCTGCTCTATCCGAACCCCTGGCCCAAGATCGGCCAGCTTGGGCGGCGCTGGCATGGACATCCGGTGTTCCCGCACCTCGTCGCGCTTGGCGGCATCCTCGAATGCCGCAGCAATTGGCGCATCTACGTCGAGGAATGCGGAGCGGCGCTGCATCAGCTCACGCACCAGGCCGCGCCGTGCGAACGCTACGAGACGGATGCGCCGATCACGCCGTTCGAGCGCAAATACCAGGCGTCGGGACACGCGCTCTGGCGTTGCGTGGTACGGCTATGATGGCGCGAACTGGCCGCCGCTCCCGCAATGAAGGGCACCGGCCCCGTCCGGAGCACTTCCGGAAATGACCGCGTCCGCCGCCGGCTCCGCGCGAGGGGCCGCAATCGCGCCGCCGGCGGCGCCGTCGAGCCAGATCACCAGGGCATCCGGAAATTTGCGACGCAATTGATCGACGTAGCCGGCGGCGCCGTTGACGATGACGTCGCGCCCGATCTTCAGATCGACTTCGATGCCGCGCCGTATGCCGTAACAAAGACCGCCAGCTTGCCAGATCATCGCGAAATGGCCGGCCGCCGCCAGCTGCCAGAACGTGGTTTCGTCGACCGGTTCATGGCATTCGCTTGCCGGCACCGGATGGGTGATCGTTTGCTGGGCAAACGCCATCTCCGTGTCGACGGGCATATGCTTGCGCACCCATTCCAACAAGACTTCGCGGCGCATCCGTTCGGCATCCGCGAAATAGAAGAGGCGGCCGGAACGCGGCATGGCCGGATTCCGCACCCTGGCATTGAAGGAAAAGCTCTTCCATGCCTGGAACGGCGCCCCGCGCTCGACTTCGCGGAAAATGGTCAGCCCGTCGATGCCGAGCGGCTCGGTGGCGTGCGCATGCGCGAAATGCTCTTTCGCCGCCGCCTGCAGCGCGGCGATCGGCTCCGCGCCGAGTTCCGCCAGGCTGTCGCTCAAGCTCAAGTGAAACCGGAAACATTCCTCGGTATAGGGATACCCCCAGCGTTGCAGCAACTCTTCCTCGCGCGCATTCAGCCCGCGCGCGCGGTACTTCCGTTGCTCGTCGGCCGTCGGCGCGGCACGCAGCAGATCGAAATAATGCACGCAACGTTGCGCCAGGTCGTCGATCGGACGCGTGTCGCCGGCGGCACGCAAGGCAAGAACCGGGGCGGATCTGCCGACCATGCCGATCTCGACATCCGGAACGTACAGGGGCCGCTGCGCGGCGCAGAAGGCTTCCGCCATCGCCAGCAGATGCGCCTCGGTGAACCCGCTTTGCAGACGGAAGGGCGCCTTGAGCGTGGCATGGAAGCCGTAGCGGCGCGCATCGGATGTCAGCTTGGCCAGCAGCAGGCGCGGCAGCCCCGGAACCTCGGGCTGCTGAAGTTCGGCACCGCTGATCGGATCGCGTCCCAACCACAGGCAGCCGGCTTTCCACCACGGAGAGTCGGACCGCGGCGCGAAATACAATGCATAGCGTGTCATGCCATCACTCCCGGGGAAATAGTGCGCGACAGGAACGGTGAGACGGCGCCGGCAAGCGGAGCGGAATTCATCCTAGTTCGCAGCGTCTGGATGTTCTTGAGATCGCTCATCAAGAACCGCGATGTGCCGAAATGCGACGCCCGCCGTTGCGCGGACGCAAGAGCCGGCCGCTACCGCGGAAAAGGCGGCCGTGCTAGTGTTATAAAATCCGCCACTCCGCCACGCATACTCTCGCCATGTGCCAGCTGCTCGGCATGAATTGCAATGTTCCGACCGATATCGTGTTCAGCTTCACGGGCTTCGTCACGCGCGGCGGCCGCACCGGCGATCACATCGACGGCTGGGGCATCGCTTTTTTCGAGGGGGCCGGCGTGCGCCATTTCGTCGACTACCAGGCGGCGATCGCTTCGCCGATCGCCGAATTGATCAAGCGCTGCCCCATCAAGTCGAAGAACGTCATCGCCCACATCCGCAAGGCGACGCAAGGCCGCGTCGCCCTTGAGAATTGCCATCCCTTCGTGCGAGAACTGTGGGGCCGCTACTGGGTGTTCGCGCACAACGGCGACCTGAAGCGATTCGCGCCGCCCATCGACAGCGCCTACCGGCCGGTCGGCAACACCGATAGCGAACTCGCTTTTTGCTACCTGCTGCAGCAGCTGCGGCGCAGGTTCGGCGACGAGCCGCCCGCATTGCCGGCCTTGAGCGCGGCGCTGCGGGAACTGACGCACGAGATCGCCGCGCACGGCACGTTCAACATGATGCTGTCCGACGGCTCGGCCCTGTTCGCGCATTGCTCGACCAGTCTCCATTACATCGTGCGCCAGCATCCGTTCCCGACGGCCACGCTGGCGGATGAAGACATGACGGTCGATTTCTCGCAGGTGACGACGCCGGACGACCGGGTCGCCATCATCGTCACGGAACCGCTGACGGCTAATGAAACCTGGATCGCGTTCGCGCCCGGCGAACTGAAAGTCTTCATCGACGGCACACCGACGACGCACTGACGTTCGTAACTGCTCACTCAATCCTAGAATCACGATGCGCAACGCGCCCGATATCGGAGTCGGATTTGTCTTGCGGCGAATTACCGGCCCGCATGGCCGGCGGCTGTCGTCCCGCAGGAAATTCATGAAGAACCACTACGCAAAAACGCCAATGGACGACTGCGGCGCACAACGGGAAAATTATTTTGCTCCCAAGAAAATAAGATACAGTATCAAGCAGGCTGGTACCGCAACTCACATCCTCTCTGCCCACTTCGTTGCCTATGATCGGTTCTTCCGCCATCGACTCGCCGCCGAGAAGCCTGCGCGTACGCGAATTCTTCCTCGCCCGCCAACCGATCCTCAGCCGCAACCAGGAATTGTTCGCCTATGAACTCCTGTTCCGCAACGCCGAAAGCGGGCCGGCCCAGATCACGAGCGACCTGTCGGCGACGGCCTCGGTGATCGCGCACGCATCGCAACTCGGCATGGAGAAGGTGATCGGCGACGCGCGCGGCTTCCTCAACGTCGATGCCGCCGTCCTGCAAAGCGATATCTTCAATTTCCTGCCGCGCGAGAAAGTCGTGCTCGAAATCGTCGAGACGATGAAGGCGACGCCCGAGATCCTCGAGCGCGTCGCCGAGTTGAAGCGCGATGGCTTCACCTTCGCGCTCGACGACGTGATCGCCGATACCGAGGATGTGCAGAGGCTGCTGCCCTATGTCGACATCCTCAAGTTCGATTTGCGCGACATGCCCTTGTCGGCACTGCTCAAGCTGACGCCGCAATTCAAGCTCGAAGGCAAGAAGCTGCTCGCCGAGAAAGTCGAATCGCAAGATCAATTCCAGATCTGCCTCGATCTCGGTTTCGATTATTTCCAGGGCTATTACTTCGCGAAGCCGGCGGTCCTGTCCGGCAAGAAGCTGTCGCCGTCGCAGATGGCGGTGATGCAATTGCTGTCGCTCGTCAATTCGGATGCCGACGATGCCCAGATCGAGCATGCGATCAAGCAGGACGTCACGCTCGGCATCAACCTGTTGAAACTGGTGAATACTCCGGCGATCGGCATGCGCCATCGCATCACGTCGCTGTCGCAGGCGCTGCTCGTGCTCGGCCGCAAGCAGCTGCAGCGCTGGCTGCAGATCATGCTCTATGCCGAGCCGTGCAAGAAGGGGCGCAGCATGACGCCGCTGCTGACGCTGGCGAGCACGCGCGGGAAGCTGCTCGAACTTCTCGCCGAGCGGCTGCATCCGAAGAATCGCGACATCGCCGACACCGCATTCACGGTCGGCATCATGTCCTTGATGGATACGCTGTTTTCCGTGCCGATGGCGAATATCCTCGAGCAAATCCCGGTGGTCGACGAAGTCGCGGAAGCGCTGCTGGCGCGCACCGGATTCTACGGAGATCTCCTGAAGCTGGCCGAGGCGCTCGAGCATATCGAAGAGGACGGCGCATTGCTGATGCCGCTGCTCGACAAGCTGCAACTGGACAACGAAGAGCTCTATCGCATGGAACTGGCGGCTTACGAGTGGAGCGACAACGTCACGCGAGCGTCGTATCAGTAGCAATAGCCGCGCACCGTCCCGGTCGGACTCATCCCAGCGGTTGGCCGACGTCGTAGCTTTCGAGGATGCGCCGGATCGCGCCGTCGGCGCGCATGCGCCGCAGCGCCTGATCGAACTGCCGCAGCGCGGCGACGTCCGGCGAGGATTTGCGGATCAGCAGATTGAACGACTGCTGGGTGAAGACCTGGGGCAGTTCGATCAGCTGGTCCTGCAGCCCGAGCTGCCGTATCGCCCAGCGCAAGGCGATCGACGAATCGATGATCGCGTCGCCGCGACGGGCCGCCACCATCGCCAGCGCCGCATTCTGCGTGCTGCCCCAGGACATCTGTTCGGCCGCCAGGTTCTGCTTCGCCCAGCTGGACCCCAGATAATGCACCAGGTGGAACGGGCGAAGATCCGCCAGCGTCTTGGCCTGCCGCAGCCGGTCGAGCAGCGGATTGTCGCGCCGGCAGAAGAGCGTGAACGGACTGGTGGCCACCGGTTCGGCGCTCGCCTCGGCGAACGCCAATCGCTCCGGTGTCGGCACCGTGCACAAGGCATCGGCCAATCCTTCCTCGACCAGCTTTTGCGCCCGCAGCCACGGGAAGCCGTCATGGCGCACCGGTATGCCAAGCCGCTGCTCGAAGGCTTCGGTCAGGATGTCCAGCAGGATGCCGCGCAACTCGCCGGATTCGGTGCGCCAATTGAAGGGGGCAAAGCTCTCGCCGTGGTTGATGCGCAGCGGATCGCGGCCGAGCGCGATGCCGGACAGCGCGCCCAGCCCGCATATGGCTCCGGATCCGGCTCCCAACGCGGCTCCCAATCGACCCAAAAATGCCCTGCGACGCATGCTGTCCCCCGTAATGGACGCGACATCGAATGCACCGCTTTATTCTACGGCTTCCTGCGCCGGATTGGACATCGCGGCGGACGCGGGAACGCCCGCCGGCAATCGGCTACCGTTACAAGTTCGGCGCCAGCCAGCGCTCCAGCTGGTCCTTCGCCACACCGCGCCGCTTCGCCATGTCATCCAACTGGTCCTCGCCGATCTTGCCGACGGTGAAGTACTTTGACTCGGGATGCGCGAAATAGAAGCCCGACACCGATGCGCCCGGGAACATCGCGAACGACTCCGTCACTTCCATGCCGATCTCCTCGCAATTGAGGAGTGCGAACATGTCCGCCTTCACCGTGTGCTCCGGGCAGGCCGGATAGCCGGGCGCCGGCCGGATGCCGCGATAGGCTTCCTTGATCAGGTCGTCGTTGCCCAATTTCTCGTCGGGCGCGTAACCCCACAGATCCTTGCGCACGCGCTCATGAAGGTGTTCGGCGAAGGCTTCCGCCAAGCGGTCCGCGAGCGCCTTGAGCATGATCGACGAGTAATCGTCGTGCGCTTCCTCGAAGCGCTTCTCGTGCTTCTCGATGCCGATGCCGGCGGTGACGGCGAACAAACCGATGTAATCCGTGATGCCCGACGACTTCGGGGCGATGAAATCGGCCAGGCATTGGTTCGGCCGCGCCACGCCGTCGATCACGGGCTTCTCGCTCTGCTGGCGCACTCCGTAATAGGTGAACGCGACTTCGCTGCGCGTCTCGTCGGTATAGATCTCGATATCGTCGTCGTTGACCGTGTTGGCCGGCAGCAGGGCGATCACGCCGTTCGCGGTCAGCCAGCGGCCTTCGATCAGCTTCTGCAGCATGGCGCGGCCCTCTTCATAGACCTTGCTCGCCGCTTCGCCGACGACTTCATCCTTCAGGATCGCCGGGAACGGTCCCGCCAGGTCCCAGGTCTGGAAGAACGGCCCCCAGTCGATGTAGTGGGCGAGCGTCGCCAGATCGACATTGCGGAACAGGCGGCGGCCGATGAATTTCGGCTTGACCGGCGCATGAACGCCGGCGAAATCGAGCTTGGCCTTGTTGGCGCGCGCGGCCGCAATCGAGACCAGCGGCGTCGCTTTCTTGCTCGCGTGCTGGGTGCGGATGCGCTCGTAATCGGCCTTGATCTCCTCGATGTATTGCTCGCGCTGCTCCGGCGTCAGGAGCGCCTGCGCGACCGAGACCGAGCGCGAGGCGTCCGGCACATAGACCACCGGACCGTCGTAGTTCTGCGCGATCTTCACCGCCGTGTGCGCGCGGCTGGTGGTCGCGCCGCCGATCAGGAGCGGGATCTTGAGCATGCGGAAATGGGGATCGCGCTGCATTTCCTTCGCGACGTGGGCCATTTCCTCGAGCGAGGGCGTGATCAGGCCTGACAAACCGATGATGTCGGCATTCTCCGCCTTGGCCTTGGCGAGGATCTCGGAGCACGGCACCATCACGCCCATGTTCACGACCTCGAAGTTATTGCATTGCAAGACCACCGAGACGATGTTCTTGCCGATGTCGTGCACATCGCCCTTCACGGTCGCGACGACGATCTTGCCTTTCGGCTTGCTGTCGCCGCTGCGCTTCTTCTCTTCCTCGATGAACGGCACCAGGTGCGCGACCGCCTGCTTCATCACGCGCGCCGATTTCACGACCTGCGGCAGGAACATCTTGCCCTGGCCGAACAAGTCGCCGACGATGTTCATGCCGTCCATCAGCGGGCCTTCGATCACTTCGATCGGGCGGCCGCCGTTGTCCATGATGTGCCGGCGCGCTTCTTCGGTGTCCTCGACGATCCATTGCGTGATGCCGTGCACCAGCGCGTGCGCGAGGCGCTTCTGCACCGGTTCCTTGCGCCATTCAAGCGTTTCTTCTTCCTTCTTGCCGCCGGCTTTCAGCGTCGCGGCGAATTCGATCATGCGTTCGGTGGCATCGGCGCGACGGTTCAGCACCACGTCCTCGACGCGCTCGCGCAGTTCGGCGTCGAGATCGTCGTAGACGCCGATCATGCCGGCGTTCACGATGCCCATCGTCATGCCGGCCTGGATCGCGTGATACAGGAACACGGTGTGGATCGCCTCGCGCGCCGGATCGTTGCCGCGGAACGAGAAGCTGACGTTCGAGACGCCGCCGCTGACTTTGGCGTGCGGCAGGTTTTCGCGTATCCAGCGCGTCGCGTTGATGAAGTCGACGGCGTAGTTGTTGTGCTCCTCGATGCCGGTTGCGATCGCGAAGATATTCGGATCGAAGATGATGTCTTCCGCCGGGAAGCCGATCTTCTCGGTCAGCAGCCGGTAAGCGCGGCCGCAGATTTCGATCTTGCGCTCGAAGGTGTCGGCCTGGCCGGTTTCGTCGAACGCCATGACGATGACGGCGGCGCCGTAGCGCTTGCACAACCTGGCCTGGCGCAGGAATTCCTCCTCGCCTTCCTTCATCGAGATCGAGTTGACGACCGCCTTGCCCTGCACGCATTTCAAGCCGGCTTCGATGACCGACCATTTCGAGGAGTCGATCATGATCGGCACCCGCGCGATATCGGGCTCGGAGGCGACCAGGTTCAGGAAGCGCGTCATGGCGGCGACCGAATCGAGCATCGCTTCATCCATGTTGACGTCGATGATCTGCGCGCCGTTCTCGACCTGCTGGCGGGCGACCGACAGGGCTTCGTCGTATTGCTCGTTGAGGATCATGCGCGCGAAGGCTTTCGAGCCGGTGACGTTGGTGCGCTCGCCGACGTTCACGAACAGCGAGTCGTCGTCCACGACGAACGGTTCGAGGCCAGACAGCTTCATCGCGTGATTGGCGTGCGGAATCTTACGCGGCGCGATGCTGCGCACCGTCTCGGCGATCGCCTTGATGTGCGCCGGCGTGGTGCCGCAGCAGCCGCCGGCGATGTTGACGAAGCCGCTCTCGGCGAATTCCTTGAGCAGCGAGGAGGTGACGGCCGGCGTTTCGTCGAACCCGGTATCGGACATCGGGTTCGGCAAGCCGGCGTTCGGATAGATGCAGACATGGGTGTCGGCGATCTTCGAGAGCTCTTCGGCGTACGGACGCATCAGCGCCGCGCCGAGCGCGCAATTGAGGCCGATCGTGAGCGGCTTGGCGTGGCGCACCGAATGCCAGAAGGCTTGCACCGTCTGGCCGGACAGGATGCGGCCGGAGGCGTCGGTGACCGTCCCCGAGATCATGATCGGCAGACGCGCCTTTCCCTTGCCTTCGGTCTCTTCGAAATACAAGTCGATCGCGAACAGCGCCGCCTTGGCGTTGAGCGTGTCGAAGATGGTTTCCACCAGCAGCACGTCGGCGCCGCCATCGACCAGGCCGCGCACCTGTTCGTGGTAAGCGGCGACCAGTTGATCGAAGCTGACGTTGCGCGCGGCCGGATCGTTGACGTCCGGCGAGATCGAGGCGGTCTTCGGCGTCGGGCCGAGCGCGCCGCACACGAAGCGCGGCTTGTCCTGCGTCGAGTATTTGTCGCAGGCGGCGCGCGCGAGACGGGCGGCTTGCACGTTCATCTCGTAGGCGAGATGCGCCATGTGATAGTCCTCTTGCGCCACGGTGGTCGCGCCGAAGGTGTTGGTCTCGATCAGGTCGGCGCCGGCCGCAAGATACTTTTCGTGGATTTCCTGGATGATGTGCGGCTGAGTCAGCGTCAGCAATTCGTTGTTCCCTTTCAGGAACATTTCCTTGCCCGGAACCGAGAAATCGGCGAACCGCTCGCCGCGATAATCTTCCTCGGTCAGCTTGTATTGCTGGATCATGGTGCCCATTGCGCCATCGAGGATCAGGATGCGTTGCGATAACAGGTCGCGCAGGAGCGTTTCGGTGGCGGAGATGGGGTCGCGTTTCATGGTTTGGGTCGATTCGGCAGTGTACGAACCGGTTTCGGCGGCCGCTTGCATGCCGCCTTGCACGGTTCTTCAATTCGTTGAGCGGAAAACTCGGCGCCGGCCTCCACGCAGGCCCATGTCGGCAAAATCTCCATGCGCGACATGAAACCGAAAAGCGGAGGCCGAAACTAAAAACCCGGACTGCGCGAGCGGGTCCGGGTTGAGGTGGTCCGCTTTAGCAGTATTTGTTCGGGGTTTTGCCCCTGCGCCCGCAAGCTGGGTTTGACTTTGCAATCAAATCGGCGCCGGAAAATTATACGGCGGATCAAGGATTTGCGTAAAGGAAGGGATAGCCAAGGCTTGGCCCCGGACAAGGAGGGAAAGGAAGAAGGAGGAGCAAAAACTAGGGACGAAAAAAAGCCCGCTACGGGAGCGGGCTTAAGTCCATATCAAAGGAGGAGACATGGAGGAGACAGATGCAAGTATAGGGAGGCGTCAGATATTTATCCAATTTCCATTTCACATATGAGTTATTCAAAATGTGAATATCCAAGAAAACCCCCTATTCACCTCCTCCGAAAGCACCGTCTTCCATGGGAAAGCCCTTCAGGAATTCGCCCGCCGGCAAGCGCTTGCCGCCCGGTTTCTGGAGTTCGGCGACGCGCACCGCTCCCGCACCGCACGCGATCACAACGCCGGCCGGAGACGCGGCGACGATCTTGCCAAGCGCGGCCTTGACCGGTTCGGCGACGATTTCGGCGCGCCACAGCTTGACCGGGACGCCGTTGAAAACGCCGAATGCCCCCGGAAACGGATTGAACGCGCGAATCTTGCGCTGCACGACTTCGGCAGGCTGGCCGAAATCGAGGGCCGCTTCTTCCTTGGCGATCTTGGCGGCATAACAAACGCCCGCCTCGGGCTGCGGCGTCGCCGGCAAATCGCCGCGTTCGAGCTGGCGCAAGGCGGCCACGATCATCTTGCCGCCGAGTTCGGCCAACTTGTCGTGCAGGCTGCCGGTCGTATCGTCGTCGCCGATCGGCAAACGCTCGATCATCAGCATCGGCCCGGTATCCAATCCTTCTTCCATCTGCATGATCGTCACGCCGGTCTCGGCGTCGCCGGCTTCGATCGCGCGATGGATCGGCGCGGCGCCGCGCCAGCGCGGCAATAGCGAGGCGTGGATGTTGATGCAGCCGCGCGGCGGAATATCGAGCACCGAACGCGGCAGGATCAGGCCGTAGGCGGCGACCACCATCACGTCGTGCGGCGTCGCTCGCAGCAGCTCGTGCGCCTCGCGCGCCACGTCCGGATACTTGCCGTCGAGCCGCAGCGATACCGGCTGCGCCACCGGGATGCCGTGCGCGGCGGCATATTGCTTGACCGCCGATGCCTGCAACTGCATACCGCGGCCGGCGGGCCGGTCGGGCTGGGTCAGGACGAGAGGAATGTCGAAACCGGCTTCGTGCAGCGCCTTGAGCGCGACGGCGGCGAATTCGGGAGTTCCGGCGAAGATGACTTTCATGGGCCGATGAAAAAAATGCGCCGGGACACCCCGGCGCCTGTGCAATTCGTCCGGCTGGCGCCGCGCCTCAGCGCGCCGCCGCCGCTTTTTTCTGATCGCGCTTGAGGTCGCGCTCTTCCTTGAGCAGCTTGGTCTTGATGCGATTGCGCTTCAGCGGCGACAGGTATTCGACGAACACCTTGCCCTTGAGATGATCCATTTCATGCTGGATGCAGACCGCCAGCAAGCCGTCGGCCTCGAGCTCGAACGGCTTGCCCTCGGCATCCAGGGCCCGCACCTTGACCCGCGCCGGACGCTCGACACCGTCGTAAATGCCGGGCACCGACAGGCAGCCTTCGTCGTAGACCTGCTTTTCCTCGCTGGCCCAGACGATTTCCGGGTTGATGAAAACCCGCAGCTCGTTGTGCGCATCCGAAACATCGATCACGACAATCTGTTCATGCACATCGACCTGGGTGGCGGCAAGACCGACGCCGGGCGCGTCGTACATCGTTTCGGCCATATCCTCGATCAACCGCTTCAGGCGCGCGTCGAACACGGTGACGGGCTTGGCGACCTTGTGCAGGCGCGGGTCGGGATAACGCAAGATATTTAATAAGGGCATACGGCTTTTGCGCAACAAACCACCAAACTAAGATTTTGGCATTTCTTGCTAGTTCAAGGATTTATGTGCAGAATTTGATTCAATTTGACAAGTCTTGTCACGTATGGATTCGGCGCGAGTAACAGTGCTGCACAGTGCCGGCGGCATGGCCGCGATCTCTGTCGTGACTTCCACGCTCACGCCGCCGTCATCGGACAGACCATGAAAAAGTTTAGCACAGCCGCCCGCTCCCTCGTCCTGGCATCGATTTTCGCTCCGCTGGCGGTATGGGCGGCGCCGTCCACCGGCGTACCCCATTGCGAATTCCTGCCGAACGCGCCCGACCAGCACACGGTCGTCCGCGGCGACACGCTGTGGGATATTTCCGGCCGTTTTCTCAAGCATCCGTGGTGCTGGCCCCATGTCTGGGGCATGAACCAGGAACAGATCCGCGATCCGCACTGGATCTATCCGGGGCAGATCGTCTATTTCGACCGCGTCGCCGGCCGCCTGCGGCTCGGCACGCCGACCGCTTCGGCGGCGCAGGGAGCGGACGCCGCCGGCGGCATACCGACCGTCCGCCTGTCGCCGCAAGTGCGCATGGAGGGGATCGGCAAGGAAGCGATCCCGGCGATCGCGTCGGGGGCCATCGAACCGTTCCTGTCGCAACCGCTGATCGTCGAGGAAGACACGCTCAAGGACGCGCCGCGCATCATGGCGACCCAGGAACAACGTGTCTATCTCGGCAAGAACGACCGCGCCTATGTGCGCGGCGACCTCAAGGGCGGCACCTCGTTCCAGGTGTTCCGTCCGAGCGTTCCGCTCAAGGACCCGGAAAGCGGCAAGGTCATCGCCTTCGAATCGGCCTATCTCGGTACGGTCAAGCTGGACCGCGCGGCCAAGGCTGATGACGAGGCGCACAGCTTCACCGTCGTCAGTTCGCGCGAAGAAATGGGCGAAGGCGATCGCCTGATGCCGATGCCGCCCACCCCGATCCTCAATTACATGCCGCATGCTCCGAGCAAGCCGGTTCAGGCGCGCATCGTCTCGGTCTATGGCGGCGTATCGCAGGCCGGCCAGAACCAGGTGGTGGCGATCAATCGCGGCAAGGAAGACGGCCTCGATATCGGCGCCGTGCTGCAACTGTACCGGGCCGGCCGCGTCGTCCGCGACCGCACCGACGGCAAGAAGCCGATCAAGCTGCCCGACGAGCAATACGGCACGCTGTTCGTATTCCGCCTGTTCGACAAGGTCTCGTACGCCCTCGTGATGCAAGTGACCGACGCCGTGCAGGTCGGCGACGCCGCCAAGACCCCGGAATAAGCGGGTGACGGACCTGGAGGGACTGGCCGCCTGGATCCGGCTGGAGCAGACCGCCGGCCTCGGACTGGAGGGCGCGCGCAAGCTGTTGGCGGCGTTCGGCCTGCCGGAGAACATTTTCGGTGCCGGCTATGCGGCGCTCGCCAGAGTCGTGCCCGAGCGCGTGGCGCGCGCGCTGACGGCCGCGCCCTCCGAGGCAACGCTAGCATTGATCGAGCGCTCGCTGGAATGGGCCGAACAGCCGGGCAATCATATCCTCACGCTGGCCGACGACGGCTATCCGCAAACGCTGCTCGACATTCCCGATCCCCCGCTCATGGTGTATGCGAAAGGCCGCATCGAACTGCTGGCGCGGCCTTCCATCGCCATCGTCGGCAGCCGGAATGCGACCGCGCAGGGCGTCGCCAACGCCGAGAAATTCTCCGAAGTGTTGAGCCAAGCGGGGCTGACGATCGTCTCCGGCATGGCGCTCGGCATCGATACGGCGGCGCATCAGGGCGGTTTGCGCGGCCCCGGCGCGACCGTCGCGGTGATCGGCACCGGTGCCGACCTGGTGTATCCGGCGCGCAATCGCGGGCTGGCGCACCTGATCGCCGAAGGCGGCTGCATTGTCAGCGAATACTCGCTCGGCACACCGGCGCTCGCCGCCAATTTCCCGCGCCGCAACCGCGTCATCAGCGGCTTGGCGCGCGGCGTGCTGGTCGTCGAAGCGGCTATCCAATCGGGCTCGCTGATCACGGCCCGGATGGCGGCCGAACAGGGGCGGGAAGTGTTCGCGATCCCGGGTTCGATCCACTCGCCGCTGGCCAAGGGTTGCCACCGCTTGATCAAGCAGGGCGCCAAGCTGGTGGAATCGGCCGAGGACATCCTGGAGGAGTTCCGTTACTACCAGGCGGTCAAGGCCGGCCTGCCGGCCATCCAGGCCACACCGGCGCCTGCCGCGCCCTCGCCGGCGGCGATGCCCGTGACCGACCCGCTGCTCGAAGCAATGGGCTTCGATCCGGTGCCGCTCGATGCCTTGGCGATGCGCTGCGGTCTCGACGCGGCAACCTTGTCGGCCCGATTACTGGGCCTTGAACTGGACGGCAGGATCGAAGTACTGCCGGGCGGCTCGTATCGCCGGCTCGCCTGACGACTGCGCGAACATGCTACACTTCCGCTGACGTCCTCGCGCAACTCTGTGTTTTGCAACAACTTCTTTTCTCCCGAACTTTCCTTCGCTTTTGACGTCTCTTGTAAGGTGTTAATCCGCCTTGCATATAAAAGTTTTTCGATAGCCGAAAAGCTATCAAGCGGATGATGTTTCTCATCAAATAGTTTCCGAAAAGCATTACAACCGGGCTTGTGCCGCCTCTTCCTTAGCGATAAAGTACCTTCCATGTTTGACGTCCTTGTCTATCTTTACGAGACTTATTACCGTCCGGATGCCTGCCCGGATTCGGAGGCGCTGGCCAGAAAGCTGTCCGCGGTCGGTTTCGAGGAAGAAGAAATTTCGGAGGCGCTCGGCTGGCTGGCCGATCTGGCCGAAACCACCAGCAAGCTCGCCGACAACTATCCCCAACAGACGGCGTTTTCCTTCGGCACCCGGATTTACGTAACGCGCGAGGTCGATGCGCTGGGCCCGGAAGCGATCGGCATCATCCAATTCCTGGAATCCGCCAAGGTCATCACTCCGGTACAACGCGAGATCGTGATCGAACGCGCCCTGGCGGCCAGCGACGAGCAAATCTCGCTCGACAAGCTCAAAGTCATCGTGCTGATGGTGTTATGGAGCCAGGGCAGGGAGCCGGACGGTTTGATCTTTGACGAATTGTTCGACGACCCGGAAGATGGCGAGCCGCGCTTGTTGCACTAAACCCACTCTTTTTTTCTTCAAGTTTTCGCTCAGATACGCTTTCTTGAAGCGAGCACCCTCGCCGCCGAGCGTTTGTCGCGGCCAACAGGCTTGTCCTCCTTGCTTGCGGATTGCGGCGTAACGCGCTTATCATTGGCCGCTTGACGGCCCATTAATACGTTGGGGATAGAGTATCGCTATTGCTAGGCTCTTTCCCTAAGCAAATAATCAAGCATTCCCATAGAGTTGCAATTCATGCAACCGACTTGCCTTGCCACCGGCACGAGCATGCCTTACTGAGAAGAACAGCCATGACCAAGACTCTGATCATTGCAGAGAAGCCCTCCGTCGCGAACGACATCGCGAAATCGCTGGGCGGCTTCACCAAGCATGATGAGTATTTCGAATCGGACGAATACGTCCTGTCCTCCGCCGTCGGCCATCTGGTCGAGATCGGCGCTCCTGAAGAATACGAGGTCAAGCGCGGCAAGTGGACATTCACTCACTTGCCCGTGATCCCGCCCCACTTCGCGCTCAATCCGATCGCCAAGACCGAATCGCGCCTGAAGGTATTGAACAAGCTGATCAAGCGCAAGGATGTCACTCAGCTGATCAACGCCTGCGACGCCGGGCGCGAGGGCGAACTGATCTTCCGCTTGATCGTGCAATATGCCAAAGCCAAGCAGCCGATCAAGCGCCTGTGGCTGCAATCGATGACGCCGGCCGCGATCCGCGACGGTTTCAAGCGCTTGCGCGAAGACCGCGAAATGCTGCCGCTGGCGGATGCCGCCCGCTGCCGCAGCGAGGCGGACTGGCTAATCGGCATCAACGGCACGCGCGCGATGACGGCTTTCAACTCGAAGGAGGGCGGTTTCTACCTGACCACCGTCGGACGGGTGCAGACGCCGACGCTGTCGATCGTGGTCGAGCGCGAAGAGAAGATCAAGAATTTCGTGCCGCGCGACTACTGGGAAGTGCGGGCCGAATTCGTGTGCGCCGCCGGCATCTATGAAGGCCGCTGGCTCGACACCAAGTTCAAGAAGGATGAAACCGATCCGGAGAAACGGCCGGAACGCCTGTGGAGCAAGGCCGCCGCGGAGTCGATCGTCGCCGCCTGCCGCGGCAAGCCAGGCACAGTCACGGAAGAGTCGAAACCGGCGAGCCAGTTGTCGCCGGCCCTGTTCGACCTGACCAGCCTGCAGCGCGAGGCGAACGCGCGTTTCGGCTTTTCCGCCAAGAACACGCTGGGCCTGGCGCAGGCGCTCTATGAAAAGCACAAGGTGCTGACCTACCCGCGTACCGATTCGCGCCATCTGCCGGAAGACTATCTGAACACGGTCAAGCAGACGCTCGACGTCGTATCCGAGAACCACAATTACCACCAGTTCGCCAAGCAGATCCTCAACAACAACTGGGTCAAGCCGAACAAGCGCATCTTCGACAACACCAAGATCAGCGACCACTTCGCGATCATCCCGACCGGCCAGGCGCCGAAGAACCTCTCGGAACCGGAGCAGAAGCTGTACGACCTCGTCACGCGGCGCTTCATGGCGGTGTTCTTCCCCGCGGCCGAATACCTGGTCACGACGCGCTATACCGAAGTCTCGGGCCACCAGTTCAAGACCGAAGGCAAGGTCATGACGAACGCGGGATGGCTCGCCATCTATGGCAAGGAAGCGGCCGCCAACGATCCGGCCGGCAAGGACGAGGAAAACGCCGGGACGCTGGTACCGGTCGCCAAAGGCGAGAAGGTCAAGACCGAAAAAGTCGTCGCCAACGGCCTCGTCACCAAGCCGCCGGCGCGCTATTCGGAAGCGACGCTGCTGTCCGCGATGGAAGGCGCCGGCAAGCTGGTCGACGACGAAGACTTGCGTGAAGCGATGGCCGGCAAGGGCTTGGGCACGCCGGCCACGCGCGCCGCGATCATCGAGGGACTGCTCAACGAGAAATACCTGCTGCGCGAAGGCCGCGAACTGATGCCGACCGCCAAGGCGTTCCAGCTGATGACCCTGCTGCGCGGCCTCGGCGTCGAGGAATTGACGGCGCCCGAGCTGACCGGCGAATGGGAATACAAGCTGGCGCAGATGGAACGCGGCCGCATCAGCCGCGAGGAATTCATGCGCGAGATCGCGCAGATGACCCAGATCATCGTCAAGCGCGCCAAGGAATACGACAACGACACGATTCCTGGCGACTACGCGACGCTGAACACGCCGTGCCCGAATTGCGGCAGCGTAGTCAAGGAAAACTACCGCCGTTTCGCCTGCACCAAGTGCGAGTTCTCGATCTCGAAGATTCCCGGCAGCCGCCAGTTCGAAGTCGCGGAAGTCGAGGAGTTGCTGCAAAAGCGCGAGATCGGCCCGTTGCAAGGCTTCCGCTCGAAGATGGGCCGTCCGTTCGCGGCCATCCTGAAGATCGTCCGCGACGAGGACGCGAAGAACTACAAGCTCGAATTCGACTTCGGCCAGGCCAAGGACGACGAAGGCCACAACGAAGAGATCGATTTCTCCGACCAGACCCCGCTCGGCGCCTGCCCGAAATGCGGCAGCGGCGTGTACGAACTGGGCCTGGCCTATGTCTGCGAGAACACGGTCGCCAAGCCGAAGACCTGCGATTTCCGCAGCGGCCGCATCATCCTGCAGCAGGAAATCGTGCCCGAACAGATGCAGAAGCTGCTCAACGAAGGCCGCACCGACCTGCTGCCGGGCTTCGTCTCGCAGCGCACGCGCCGTCCGTTCAAGGCTTTCCTGGTGCGCGGCAAGGATGGCAAGGTGAGCTTCGAATTCGAGGAGCGCAAGGCCAAGGCGCCTGCCAAAGGCAAGGCGGCGGCGAAAGAGGAAACGGAAGAAGCCTCGGCGGCGCCGGTCAAGGCCGCGGCGAAGAAAGCCGCGACCAAGACCGCAGCCAAGACGGCGGCGAAGAAACCCGCGGCCAAGAAGGCGGTCGCAAAAAAGACAGCCGCCAAGAAAGCCGCATGACCGGCGCGGCAACCGTGAAGTAGAACCGCCGGGCGCCCTCGGGCTCCCGGTTTTGTCCACCTGTCTCGAGGAGCCTGCCGATGGATCACATGGATCAACTTCCGGAACAAACGCCGCCCGCCGCGCCCAGCAAGGACGATTGCAATATCGCGATGCTGGCGCATCTGCTCGGCATATTCACCGGCTTCGTCGGCGCGCTCATCATCTGGCTCATCAAGAAAGACGAATCGAGCTTCATCAACGATCAAGCCAAGGAAGCCTTGAATTTTCAGATCACCGTCGCGATCGGCTTGATCGGCGCCTGGATACTGGCCTTCATCCTGATCGGCTTCCTGCTGGTGCCGGCGATCTTCCTCGCCAACTTCATTCTCTGCATCCTGGCGGCGATCGCCGCCTCGAAGGGCGAGTCCTACCGTTATCCGTTCGCGCTGCGCCTGGTGAAGTAATCCGGCGCTCCGGAGCCGGGGCGAGCACACGGCCCGCTCGCGGCCCGGCGGCTCAATCGCGGCTGCCGCCGACGTCCGGCTCGAAGAAACACCATTTCGCCTGCGGCCATTGGCGCTGTATGCTGTCCTCGACCGCGTTGATCGCGTCGACCAGCGCCCGGTCGCTCGCGGCGGGCCGCATCTTGGCCTGCACGGCAACCATCAGTTGATCGCCCCATTGCATCGTGATCAGGTGCAGCACGCGCTCGACTTCCGGACGCGCTTCGACGTGGGCCTTGATCGCCGCGTGGATTTCCGGATCGGCCGATTCGCCCGTGATCATCGCCTTGACTTCGCGCGTGACGGCGACGGCGATCAGCATCAGCAAGACACCGACGGCGATCGAGCCGACCGCATCCCAGGCCGGATTGCCGGTCGCCGCCGCGATCGCGACGGCGAAAAATGCGATCACGAGACCGACCAGCGCCGCGATGTCTTCGCCGGCGACCACCATCAGTTCGGATTGGCGCGTCTCGCGGAACCAGCGCAAGAAGGGCTTGCCCTGCGCGATCTTGCGGATTTCCTTCATCGCGCCGTAGAGCGAAAACGCCTCGAGCACGATCGACACGCCAAGGATCACCATCGCCACCGTCGCGTTCTTCAAGGGTTCCGGATGCTTCCAATGCTCGATGCCTTCCATGACGGAAAACACGCCGCCGAGGAAGAACAGCAGGATCGCAACCATCATCGCCCAGAAATACACGACGCGGCCGTAGCCCATCGGATGCTCGTCGTCGGCCGGCCGTTTCGCCTCCTTCAGGCCGAGCAGCAGGAACACCTGGTTCGTGCAGTCGGCGAGCGAGTGGATCGCTTCGGCCAGCATGGCGCCGGAACCGGTGTAGAGCGAGCCGCCGAATTTGGCCACGGCGATGCCGCCGTTGGCGCCGAGCGCATAGAGGATAGCCTTGGTCGAGCCGTCGGAAGGAGAAGACATGGCGTTGGAGTGTGAGCGATAAGGAAAGACGCCACATTAGCGGCTTCGTTTTCGGGATGCAAGTCGCGGCCGCCGACGCAACTGGCCCGGAGACAGTTCCAAGCCTCGAACGCGAACAATGCGTTAGATCAATCCGCGCCGGCCAAGTGGAACTTTTGGCATGTAAATCTTTCTATCTTCACGCGTCATGCGACCTCAGGCGCGGGCAAATCGTTGCGCTGCTTTATCAATCACAAGGAGAAAGTTATGTCTAAATGGATCGCACTACTGGCATGCGCCCTTTCACTTGCCGCATGCACCACCGCCGGCACCCGCTCGTCGTCGGGAAGCAGCGACATGGGCGGCACGTCGTCGTCCTCGGGCGCGGGTGCAATGGGTTCGGGCTCGTCCTCCGGCACCACCGACAGCGGCATGACCGGCGGCACGAGTTCCTCGTCCGGCGCATCGGGTACGACCGGCAATTCCTCGAGCGGCAGCTACGACAGCTCTTCCGGTTCGTCGAGCACCATGCCGGCGGGCACCGGCAATGAAGGCAGCAACACGCAATCGCCCAATCCCACCGTGAGCGAGGATCGCAATACCTCGGTTACGCCCACCAATCCGACCGGCCGCTGATCCCCTTCGGCAGGTCGACATCATCGTCGGCAAGCGCGGTGCGAAATGCGTCTGCGCTTGCCGTCTCGTTTTCCGTTTGCAGGTGATTTTCGGCTGAAGAGCCAGTGCCGCATCAGCCGAGCGAATGCCAGAGCAGGAGCGCGGCATAGCCGCGCCACGGCGCCCATGCCTGGGCACGCGCGCTCAGCTGCTTTTCCGTCAGCTGCTGGTTTCGGCCTCGATGGCCGTCGCCGGCCGCCGCCTTTTGCAGGCCCAGATCGCCGGCGGGAAACGCGTCGGGAAAACGCAGCGCGCGCAAGGCGATGTATTGCGCCGTCCAATCGCCTATGCCGGCGACCGTCTTCAAACGCGCGACGGCCTCGTCGAGCGTGCAGCCCGGTTTCATCTGCAAGCCGCCGTCCGCGGCGAAGCGGGCGAGCGCGCGGATGGTGGCGGCGCGCGTGGCCGGCATGCCGATCTGGGCGATCTCGCTTGCCTCCGCGTTGGCCAGCGTCTGCGCCTGCGGAAAATGATGGGTCAGCGCCGGCACCGGCATCGTCCCCGGCCGGCAGCTCCGCCCGAAGCGCGCGACGAGACGTCCCGACAGGGTCGTTGCGCCGGCCACGCTGACTTGCTGGCCGAGCACCGCGCGCACCGCCAGCTCGAATGCATCGAATGCGCCCGGCACCCGCAAGCCTTGCGCGCGCGCCAGCTGCGCGCTCAACAGGGGATCCTGCTGCAGATGCAGGCGGATGATGTCGGGGTTGGCGTCGAGATCGAATTGATTGCGCAAGCGCGCCATCAGCGGCATCAGGAGCGGCGCCAGCGACGGCGCGATTTGCGCCTGCAATTGGTGTTTCGCCGCCAGATGCGTGACGCGCAGCCAGCCGTCCGCCACGCCCGAGACGGTGCGCAACCGCACGCTGCGGAGATAGACGGGCGTTCCCTTGTCGTTCTCGATCGCTTCGACGCCCGGAATCGCGCGCCCGGCCAGATAGCGCGCGATGTCGTCCCAGCCGAACGGCGGCCGATACGCCAGGCGCAAGGTCAGGGCATCCGGCTCCTTGCCCTCCTTGCCGTCGCTCCGGATCGCGCGCCGGACTTCGGTCGGCGCCATCCGGTAACGCTCGGCGAACAGCGTGTTGAAACGGCGCACGCTGCCGAAGCCGGCCGCATAGGCGACATCAACCATGCTCAGCGAGGTTTCCTGCAGCAGCTTCTTCGCGAACAAGAGGCGTTGCGTCTGCGCCAATTCCACCGGCGTCACGCCGAAGTGCTGCAGCAATACGCGCCGCAGCTGGCGCGACGACAATCCGACTTCCTCGGCCAGCCGTTCGACATCGCCGTCGTTCAACGCGCCGGCGGCGATGCGCTGCCAGACCGCGTAAGCGAGATTCTGCTGCACCGCGTACGGCGCGAGCTCCGGCCGGCAGCGCAAGCAGGGCCGGTAGCCGGCCGCCTCGGCCGCGGCGGCGCTCGAAAAGAATTCGCACGACGATTCGCGCGGCGTCTTGACCGCGCACACCGGGCGGCAATAGATACCGGTCGTCTTGACGCCGGTGAAGAAGACGCCGTCGAAACGCGTGTCCTTGGCGGCGAGGGCGCGGTAATAGCGGGTGCGGTCCGCCAGCGCGGGAATATCGTGGGAGGATGCGGTCGTTTGGGCCATGCGCAAGTTATACGCGCCGCCGCCAGCGGCGTCTAGCCGTTTTCGGACACGAAAGCGGCAGGCCGGCGCCCCGCCATCAACCTTGCTCTTCCTCTCGCTGCCGCTCTCGCATGCGCTGCATCACCTCCCGCGCCGCCGCGCTGGCGTGCGCCTCCCAGGCGCCCATCCGGCGATGCGCGGGCATAAGGCCGAGGTCGTGATCCATCCAGCGCGGACGCAGCGCCCGCAGCGCGGCGATGACGAGAGCCCTGGCGCGCGACGCAGTCGTGGAAGTCGGCAAGGTCTGGATATTCATGATGAGGCGCTCCGTGTTCGATTGGCGTGCGCCCAGTGTAGGTGTTAGTCTACGCACAATAAACATCCGATTTTGCGTTTTAGATTTGCAAAAATGCACAACAAGAAAATCGCCGCGACGAACCCGGAGGCGCTGGAAGCGAGCGCATCGAAACTCGATTGGGACGATCTGCGCCATGTGCTGGCCGTCGCCCGCCACGGCTCGCTATCGGGCGCGGCGCGCGCGCTGCGGGTCACCCATTCGACGATGCTCAGGCGCATCGATGCCGTCGAGGGCAAGCTCCAGACCCGCCTGTTCGAACGCTTGCGCGACGGCTATGTCGCCACCGAGGCCGGCGAACTGCTGCGTCGGGCCGCCGAGCAGTGCGAACCGCTGGTCGCCGAAGCCGAACGGCTCGTCATCGGCGGCGACACGCGCCTGACCGGAAGCTTGCGCATCACCACGGCGCCCGTGATAGCCCTGCATCTGCTGCCGCCCGTGCTCGCCAAATTTTGCGGCGCGCATCCGGACATCGAGGTGGAGCTGCAGACCTCGCTGGAACGCGTCGATCTGTCCCGCCGCGAAGCCGATGTCGCGCTGCGCGTGGCGCACAAGGTGCCGGATTACCTGGTGGGCCGCGTCGTCGGCGAGCTCCGCATGCGGATTTACGCATGGCCCGGAGCGCCCTTCCTGGCCGCCGGGAAAAGGATCTCGAAACCGCTGCCGGTCGATGCGGTGATACGCGACTTCCCGTGGATCAGCTTCGAGCGCGACGTGCTTGAGCGCCCGTCGAATCGCTGGCTCCAGGCGAATGTGCCGGCTTCGTCGGTCGTGCTGCGCGTCGACCACTTCCCGAGCGCCCTCGCGATGCTGCGCACCGGCATCGGCGTCGCCCTGCTGCCGGAGATCGTGACGAACGATGCCCCGGAACTCGTCGCCCTGACCGCGCCGATCGAGGAATTGGACATGCCGATATGGATACTGACCCATCCCGACCTGCGCAACTCCGCGCGCGTGCGCGCCTTCCTGCAGATGGCCGGCGACGAGATCGGACGCCTGGCCGGGCCGCGCCGGCCCTAGCGTGCCGAGCGGCCCCAGGCTTGCCGCTTGTAAGGCTGCGGCAAGGCACGCTAAGCTGTGCGTCCCTTCCTTCGCTTCCATGGTCCGCGCAATGGACGACCGTCCGCTCTCCGTCCTGATCGAGCCGCAGCAATGGCACTTCCCGGCCGGCCCCGAAACGACCGTGCTGCAAGCCGCGCTCCAGGCTGGCATCGCGCTGCCGAATTCATGCCGCAACGGCACCTGCCGCACCTGCATGTGCCGGACGCGCGCGGGTCGGGTGCAATATCGCATCGAATGGCCGGGCCTGAGCCGCGAAGAAAAAGATGAAGGCTACATCCTGGCGTGCGTCGCCTATCCGCAATCGGACCTGGTGATCGTCTCGCCCGCGGCCCGGAAAATCACTCCCTGAAAGCCGGCTCCGGCCGGTGCTGGCCTCCCCGAAGCGGCGGGCCACGCGCTTTGCCGCTTTGCGCTACACTCGATTTTCCCGCCCCCAAGCCCTTCGCAACGCCGCCATGCTGACCGCCGCCCGCCCTCCGCAGTTGAAGACCGTCCTGATCGCCGCCGGCGTCGTACTCACCCTGGCAATGGGCGTGCGCCATGGTTTCGGTTTCTGGCTGCAACCGATTTCGCAAGCGCACGGCTGGACGCGCGAAACCTATTCGCTGGCGATGGCCCTGCAAAATCTGCTGTGGGGTGCGTTCGGTCCGTTCGCCGGCATGGCAGCCGACCGCTTCGGCACGGCGCGCGTCGTGATCGCCGGCGCGCTCTTTTATGTCGCGGGCTTGCTGTGGATGGCGCTGGTCGACCAGCCCGGCGCCTTCGTCGTCGGCTCCGGCATCCTGGTCGGCGCCGCGCTCGCCTGCACCGCGTTCGGCGCGGTCTCCGGCATCATCGGCCGCACGGCCCCCGAGCACAAGCGTTCATGGGCGTTCGGGATTTCCTCGGCGGCCAGTTCATTCGGACAATTCGTGATGATGCCGGTCGAACAACAGCTGATCTCCATCACCGGCTGGCAGCATGCCTTTTTTATCCTCGCGGCGCTGGTCGGACTCGCCATGCTGCCGATGGCGTTCGGCTTGCGCGAGCCGCCGGCCCAGCAGGCCGGCGGACCGCAGCAGAGCATTCTCGAGGCGACGCGGGAAGCGTTCTCCTATCGCCCGTTCCAGCTGCTGGTGGCCGGTTATTTCGTGTGCGGCTTCCAGGTCGTGTTCATCGGCGTCCACATGCCGGCCTATCTGAAGGACAAGGGCATCATGGATCCGAATGTCGCCGTCATGGCGCTGGCGCTGATCGGCCTGTTCAACATCTTCGGCTCCTATTACGCCGGCAAGCTCGGCGGCTTCCTGCCGAAGCGCTATCTGCTGTCGTCGATCTACTTGTCGCGCTCGATCGCCATCTCGCTGTTCCTGCTGGCGCCGCTGACGCCCTGGTCGGTCTATGTGTTCGCCTGCGCGATGGGGCTGCTCTGGCTGTCGACGGTGCCGCTCACCAGCGGCGTGATCGCCGGCATCTTCGGGGTGAAGCATATGTCGATGCTGGCGGGATTCGTGTTCTTTTCGCACCAGGTCGGCAGCTTCCTCGGCGTCTGGCTCGGCGGCTACCTCTACACCCGGCAGGGCAGCTACGACACCGTATGGGCGATCACGATCGCGCTCGGCATCTTCGCCGCCCTGGTCAACCTGCCGATCGACGAGCGCGCCATCGTGCGCCCGCGGCAACCGGCCATGATCTGAATGCCGTCATGCGCGCCAAGCTCAAATCCATGCTGTTGTACCTCGCCTTGGCGGCGGCGCTGGCGCTCGCGTTCGCGGCCTATCTGCAACCCTCGTTCGTCGTCGATCTCGCCAACCGCATCATCCTATGCTTCTGAATCCCGCCCTCTCGACGCCGGCCGCGCGCGAAGCCGTGCGGCGCCTCGGCGCATCCCGCATCCGCGAAGTTTCGAACGCCGGCATCGGCCGCGGCGACGTGCTGCCGTTCTGGTTCGGCGAACCGGATCAGGTGACGCCGGACTTCATCCGCGCCGCGGCCAAGGCGGCGCTCGATGCCGGCGATACCTTCTATACGAGCAATTACGGCATCCCGCCGCTGCGCGAGGCGATCGCGAAGTACCTGTCGGCGCTGCACGGCCCGATCGACGTCGATCGCATCGCCGTCACCTCGTCCGGCGTATCGGCGCTGATGCTGCTGTCGCAACTGATCATCGAGCCGGGCGACCGCGTCGTGGCCGTTACGCCGCTCTGGCCGAACCTGGTCGAGATACCGAAGATTCTCGGCGCGCAGGTCGAACGCGTGGCGCTGCGATTCGGCCGCACCTGGGAACTCGACATCGAACGCCTGCTCGCCGCTCTGACCCCGGGCACACGCGCCGTTTTCCTGAACTCGCCGAACAATCCGACCGGTTGGGTCATCACCCGCGAACAGCAGGAAATCCTGCTTGCGCATTGCCGCCGCCACGGCATCTGGATCGTGGCCGACGACGTCTATGAACGCCTGGTATTCGATCAGACCGGCGACGCCAGGCCGTGCGCGCCGTCGTTCCTCGATATCGCGACGCCGCAAGACCGTCTCATCTCGGCGCACAGCTTTTCGAAATCCTGGCTGATGACGGGTTGGCGGCTCGGCTGGCTGGTGGTGCCGCCGGCGCTCGCGGCCGACCTCGGCAAGCTGGTCGAATACAACACCTCCTGCGCGCCCGGCTTCGTGCAACAGGCCGGCATCGTCGCCATCGAGCGCGGCGAGGAAGTGATCGCGCAGACGAACCGGCGCTATCAGGCGGCGCGCGATTTTCTGTACGAACGCTTGAATGCCTTGCCCGGCGTCGCGACGCCGAAACCGAAAGGCGCGATGTATCTGTTTTTCCGCATCGACGGAGAAAGCGACACGCTCGCATTGTGCAAGCGGCTGGTGACGGAAGCCGAACTCGGGCTCGCGCCGGGCAGCGCGTTCGGCGACGAGGGTGAAGGCTATGTACGCTGGTGCTTCGCCAGCTCCATCGAACGGCTGGAGGAAGGCGCCGATCGACTGGAGCGCTTCCTGGGCCGTCGTTGATCGAACGACGGCCCAGCCGCCAGCTTATCCCGCATTCCAGCCGCCGGAAAATCTATTGGATTCCCCGGTTATTTCTTCATACAACGCGGATAAGTCCTTCCTGGTATTCGAATACTTGTACGAAGCAACGCCATCGACTTTGTGCGAAAGAATCGTCCCGTCCGGCGCCACGTGGATATGGTCGAGATGAATATTTCTTCCCGTAGCTACAAGATAGGATCCGTCCGAAAGCTTCTTGGTTTCCATCCATTCCCCCATGTTGTCAGTTCATCGATGTGCCGGCGTCATGGTCCGGCGCGCACAAGCGAATGCGAATCGGCAGCGCCCTAACCGCAATAAGGGCACCGTAGCGAATCTTGCACGGTACGACGACATCTGGGACAAGTCCAGGTTGCCGTTGCATGTGGTCGGATTTGATATTTCATGATGAATCTCCTTGAGTGATTTCGGTACATGTGCGGTCCGAGCCGATGCGACCCGCCTCAACAGTGCTTCTACGTCGACCGATAGATGGAATCGCCACGTTCAAAATAACCGCATACCTGCTTGGAGCTGACATGGATTCGGTATCGGGCACAGATCCAATAATTGCTCTTGGGATCGTCCACGCGGTACCGGCACTGCTCGCAGTTTTCGTACATCGTCCCGCTGGCAAGCCCATTCCGGTCGATCGAGTCTTGCGCCAGGCTGTTTCTGATTTTCCCCAGGATTCCCATGAATCCTCCCTCCTTCAAAGTCCATATTTAAGAAAACGAACGAGATTTCCGAACCCTCTTCGTAAAGTACCGAAGGTAACGACTTCCTTCACGGATCCACCGAAATTTCCCGGGCTGAGGCCGGCCAGCATCAACGTCACCGGAAGAAAGCACCACTGTAAAAAACTGATGAAGCCTCCGACGAAAATCCAGACATAGCATCCCACCAAGAAGATAGGAAATCTAAATATCGCTCCCATGTATATCCCTCCAGCCAAATCCGTACTCAATTTGAACAAGAACTGTTAAACATCTTGGCGCTGCCGGCGCGTCTCTCGCCAAGCGCCATGGGGTCAGACCACTATCACGCTCACGCAACATCGCAGCCCCTCGAGTTCGGGAAAACAGTACTCTCCATCCCGATCCTTCATTTTCCAATACGACACCACCCAAGCTGGCGTGTTTGGCGCCGTGAAATTCACCGCCAGCGTGACGGACTCTCCCGGCATCGTGTCCGGTATCGGCAATTCAGCCTTGTCGGGAACCAGCGAATAATTGAGAGGAACGAATGCGTCTCCTTCTTTCCGATAAAGCAGAGCACTCTGGTCCTGGCAAACCAGTTTGCGGCCTATCCAAGGCCGTTCGCCGGCATTCGCGATTTCCCATATCTTTTCGAAGCGCTGATTGGTGGTGACCATCGACCCATCCGGATAGGTGACATCCCGGAGGAAGCGGCTGGCGTCCCTTTTTTCCTTGGTCTTCCAATCCCCTCTCGATGGCGGGGAAGTCCCCGCAAGATAGAGACTCACCAAGCGATATGGATGATCATCGATGGCATACGCCAGATTGGCGAGCGTCGTCAGTTCCGGGCATTTGACGTCGGCACTCAATAATTTCAGAAGCGCGGGCCGGCTGATCTTCGCACGACGCGCCAACTCCGAGTCGCTGATGCCTCGCATGCGCGCCTGCTGCTTCACGTAGTTCACCAGATCGAGAATGCTCACTTGTCTCCCACAAGGTTCAATACAGCGGCATTGATAAAATAGTCGCTCCGATTCTACCGAGCGGACTTGTATTCTACGGTTATCAATTTTCCGGCTTCACGAAAATTCAAACTCATAAGGCCAACAGCATGAAACGGTCGGTTCCGCTAAAGTTCCTGTTGGCTTGCTTCTTGTTTGGCCTGCTGGCGCAAACTTCCGCGGCGACCTCGGAGACTTCCGAAAAGGTGCTGCGTTATGTATTCCCGGAATCCGAAACAGGATTCGATCCAGCCGTGTCGTATGACTGGTATTCGGCGCAAGTCATCCAATCCATATTTGAATCGCTCTACACTTTCGATTATCTGGCCCGCCCGGTCAGGCTCGTTCCGCAAACCGCGCAAGCGTTGCCGGTAATTACGAATCAAGGGAAGACGTATACGATCGCCCTGAAGAAAGGCATCTATTTCTCCGCCGACCCGGCTTTCGGCGGGAAGCCGCGAGAATTGACCGCGACTGACTATGCATATTCATTCAAGCGATTGCTCGACCCGAGAATCAAATCGCCGCACGCCTGGCTATTTGAAGAAAAGATCGTCGGCTTGGATGAATTGGCCCGCGACGCCAAAGCAAGCGGCCGGTTCGAATACGATCGCCAGATAGCGGGACTCGAAATCGTGGATCGCTATACGCTGCGTATCCATTTGAAACATGCGGATTTCAACTTCGGGCAAATCTTGGCCCACTTCCCCTCCGGCGCCGTGGCGCGCGAAGTCGTCGAGAGATATCGGAACAACCTGGGACGCGCCGACGCCAATCCGGTCGGCACCGGCCCATATCGCTTAGCTCAGTGGCGACGCGGGTCGCGCATTGTCCTGGACGCCAATCCCGTTTATCGCGGATTCACCTGGAACTTCCAGCTCGGCAGCGATCCGGAAGACCGTCGCATCGTGGCGCAAATGAGTGGAAAGCGCATGCCGCAAATCAAGCGCATCGAGATCAACGTGATTGCGGAAGATCAAGCGCGCTGGCTATCGTTTCAGAACGATGAGGTGGACTTGTTTCAGCTTTACGGCCCTCTTACGGAGCGTGCCTTGAAGGGTGGGAAACTCGTGCCGGAGCTGGTGCAAAAGGGTGTCCAGCTATCGCGCATCGCAGACCCCGAGCTTGGTTATTACTATTGGAATATGCGCGACCCGATAGTCGGCGGGTTAAGCAAGGACAAAATCGCACTGAGGCGGGCGATCGCGATGGCATACGACGTCAAGGAAGAAATCCGGCAAGTCTGGAATGGAGAAGCGACTCCCTTGGCCTTTCCCGTTCCTCCGGGGGTGGTAGGTCATGACGGCGATTACCAAAGTATGATTCGGTTCGATCCTGCCGCCGCAAATCTCCTGCTCGACAGGTTCTCGTATAAGAAAGGGCGTGACGGTTGGCGCACGATGCCGGATGGAAGGCCGCTGCAAATACGCTATTCCGCTCCGACCACCTCGCTTGGCCGGCTGCAGGCGGAACTTTGGAAAAAGGCGTTCGATTCCATCGGCATTCGAATGACGGCCGACTTTCGCCCCCCGGCGGAACTGCTGACAGCCACAAAACAATGCCAGCTGCAAATGCGTACTGCATTGTGGAGCGCCGACTATCCGGACGGCGACAATTTCATGCAAATCTTTTACGGGCCGAATATAGGCAAGAGCAATAACGGTTGCTCCCGGATACCCGAGTACGATGCGCTATACGCCAGAACGCGAAACATGATGGAAGGACCGGAACGCAAAGCCTTGTACCGGAAAATGGCACGCATCCTGGAAGTCAATACGGTTCAATTTTTGGGCTTTGCACGCTATAACAACATGCTGGCGCAGGCTCGGGTAATCGGATACAAAAAGCATCCGATCTTAGCTGCTGAATGGATGTATTGCGATATCGAGCAGCCTCAAAAGGAATGAAATGAGGTCCACTCACGGGGCTGCACCGCTTCCGCTTTCTTAAAGCACCAATGCCAGGGTTCATAAATAAAACCCGAGGCATTGTTACGCGGGTAAGACAGCATGAAACCGAATCTACCGGCATTCGCCGTCAGCCACCGGAATGCCTCGGTCTGCTCGAACACGCCTTCGAGTTCGTCGCATCCCGGCGTATTGATATCGACGGCGCAACCGGTGTGGTGCTCGCTGTATCCGGGCGGCGCGCTCGCCCTCAGGATCGCTTCGACGCTCATGCCGCAAGCAAGCTTGGCGCGGACGATCTCGATCTGACGTTCGACGCTGCGGAAGGCGGACATGATCTCCAGCACGACGCCATCCTCGCGCGCGGCGCGCTTCATGTCCCGCCAGGCCCGCGCCGCGTCCGGCGCCAGCCGGTATTCGCGGCCGGCGGCGTCGGTCTCGGCGACCACCAGCTCCTGCGCTTCATGGCAAAGCGGCAAGCGCCTCGCCGCGACCGATTCGGGGGAAATGCCGAGCGCCGACAACGCGGCTTGTATTTTCGTCTGGTAGTCTAGAGGGGACATGAGCGGCGCGATGAACGGAAGCGCGGACGATTCTACACCGCCTGCCCGACGCCGCCGCCTCACGCCGCCTGCGGCAAGGAATCCCGCAGATTCGTCAAATCCTCTTCGTTGAGCGTTTCCTTTTCCATCAACCGCGCCGCCGCCGCTTCGAGCACGCGGCGCCGTTCATGCAGGATGCGGACCGCGCGATCGAAGGCCTTTTCGACCAGGTGGTGCACGGCGCGGTCGATCTCGCGCGCCGTCGCCTCCGAATAGCTGCGCGCATGCTGTTCCTTCGCCGGAATCCCGAGCAGCGCAGGGCGTTCGTCGTCATAGGCGATGTGCCCCAGCCTTTCATCCATGCCGTAGCGCATGACCATGCTGCGCGCGATATCGGTGACCTTGGCGAGATCGTCGGCCGCGCCGGTCGACAGATGGCCGAACACGACATGCTCGGCCGCGCGCCCGCCCAGCAGCACCGCCATCTTGTTCTCGAGTTCCTCGCGCGTCATCAGGAAGCGATCCTCGGTCGGGCGCTGCAGGGTATAGCCGAGCGCGCCGACGCCGCGCGGAATGATCGAAACCTTGTGCACCGGATCGCTGCCGGGCAACGACATCGCCACTAGCGCATGGCCGAGCTCATGGTAGGCGACGATCTTGCGCTCGACGGGATTGAGCAGGCGATTCCTCTTCTCGAGACCGGCCACGATGCGTTCGATCGCGCCGGTGAAGTCGTCCATCGTCACGCCGTCGTGTTTCCGGCGCGTCGCCAACAAGGCCGCCTCATTGACCAGATTGGCGATGTCGGCGCCGGAAAAGCCGGGCGTCAGCGCGGCGATCTTTTCCTTGTCGACGTCGGGCGCCAAAGCGATCTTGCGGATGTGCACGTTCAGGATCTGGAGCCGTCCGATCTTATCCGGGCGATCGACCAGGACTTGCCGGTCGAAGCGCCCGGCGCGCAGCAAGGCGGGATCGAGAATCTCCGGCCGGTTGGTCGCGGCCAGCAATACCAGCCCCGAGGATGGATCGAAGCCGTCCATTTCGACCAGCAATTGATTCAAGGTCTGTTCCTTCTCGTCATGCCCGCCGACATAGGCGCCGCGCGCCCGGCCCAAGGCATCGAGTTCGTCGATGAAGATGATGGCGGGCGCCTTCTGCCTTGCCTGTTCGAACAGGTCGCGCACGCGCGCCGCGCCGACGCCGACGAACATCTCGACGAATTCGGAGCCCGAGATCGAAAAGAACGGCACGTTCGCCTCGCCGGCGACGGCGCGCGCCAGCATGGTCTTGCCGGTGCCGGGCGGGCCGACCAGCAGGATGCCTTTCGGGATGCGTGCGCCGAGCCGGCCATGGACCTTCGGCTCCTTGAGGAAATTGACGACCTCCTTCAGCTCTTCCTTCGCTTCGTCGACGCCGGCCACGTCGTCGAAGGTCGTCTTCACTTCGGTTTCGACGTAGACCTTCGCGCGGCTCTTGCCGATCGACATGAAGCCGCCGCCGAGTCCGCCTTTCTCGGCGAGCTTGCGGAACAAGAAGATCCACAGGCCGAAGAAGACCACGGCGGGAACGACCCAGCCGAGCAGGTCGCGCAGGAAAGTGCTTTCGACCACGCCGGCGAAGCGCACGTCGTATTGCGACAGATCGCGCGCCAGATCGGTTTCGACGCGCGTCGTGACGAACTGCTTGCGGCCGTCGCTCTTCGATGCGCGGAACGTGCCTTGGATGTGATTCGGATGGATCGCGATCGATTCGACATTCCGGGATTTCAATTCCTGAATGAATTCGCTATAGGGAATCGGCTGGATCCGGTTCGCCATGACCCAGATGTCGCGCAGCACCAGGATGCCGAACAAGGCTACGACGAGATACCACAGATTGAGTTTGGTCTGCCGTTCCACGATGTATCCTCCACCGCTCCGATCGCCTTCAATCCGGATGCAAGCCGGCGCGACGCAGGCGGATGCGCAAGCGCTCGACTTCCTCGAACAAATCGGCCACCAGGCCGGCCAGTTCCGGATTGGCGTCGAAATGGCGTTCGAGATCGGACATTTTCCGCAGGCGCCAGACATCCCGGCTGTTGAAGTGCCAGCGTCCCGGATCGGGATCCGGTTCGGCAAGCAAGACACCGGCCCGCACATGTTCGATCACCCATTCCCGGCTGACCGCGCAACTGGCGGCGAGTTCTTCCAGCGTCAGGCGCGTCTCGTCGAGCAGCACGGCAACATGTTCGCGCGTCATCGTCATCCTCCCCTGCGCGGATCGAAGTTCATCTCACGCGCCATCGTTTCATAGAGTTCGCGCGCTCTCGGCGTATCCGCCGGCGGCAGCACGACCTCGAGTACGAGATACAAGTCGCCGGGAGTGCGCCCCGGAATGCCGCGTCCCTTCAAGCGCAGCTTGCGTCCCGATTGCGATCCCGCCGGAATGCGTACTTCAACCGCGCCGTCGGGCACCGGCGCCAGGACGGACGCGCCGAGCGCTGCCTCCCACGGCGTCACGGGCAAGCTGGCGTAGACGTCGCGTCCCTCGACGCGATAACGGCCATGCGGCTTGAAATGCACTTCCAGGTACAGATCGCCCGCTTCGTCCGTGCCCATGCCCGGGCCGCCCTGGCCGGCCAGCCGGATCATTTGCCCTTCGTACACGCCTTGCGGAATGCGGACGTCCAGGGTGTGCTCCTGCAACACCGGACGACCCGCCGCATCGAGCCGCGGTACGCGCAAGGTCACGGTGCGCACGGCGCCGCGATAGGCATCCTCGAGATCGAGCATGAGCTTGGCATGATGATCTTCGCCGCGCGCGCGGAAGCCGTCCCGCATGTCGTCCCGTATATCGTCCCAACCAGGCCCGGCATGGCGGCCGCCCCGCGCTTCCGCGCCGCCAAAGCGGCCGCCGAACAGTTCGGAGAAGAAATCGCTGAAGTCGGCCGCTTCCGCTCCCGAGAATCCGCGCCCGGAAAACTCGAAGCCGGCGTCCCAATCGGGCGGCGGATGAAAATCCTGTCCGGCGTGGAAGCGTTGGCCGAGCCGGTCGTAGGCGGCGCGCTTTTCCGGATCGGACAACACGGCGAACGCCTCGTTCAGTTCCTTCATGCGCGCCTCGGCATCCGGCTCTTTCGATACGTCCGGATGGTATTTGCGCGCCAGCTTGCGGAAGGCCTTCTTGATGTCGTCCGCGCCGGCGTCGCGGGCCACGCCGAGCGCCTGATAGTAGTCCTTGAATTCCAATGAATTCTCCTTCCCGGATCATCTTTCGGAACCCGTTTTACCGGAGAAGAAGTGGGGACGACATGACGCCGGATCAAGATCTTGAAATTCATTTTCGGCGTTCCTATTTCGGGGATGTGGCGCCGCGAACGACGCGGCACGTCTAACCTGAAAGGAGGATGGATCTATGTACCGATCAATGTTTCCGCGCGACATTTTCGAAGAACTGGACAATCTGCATCGCCAGTTCCAGCGCGCATTTGAAATCGAACCGAGCATCCGCGGCATCGCGCGCGGCGGCTTTCCGGCGCTGAACGTGGGCGGCACGCCGCAATCGGTGGAACTGTACGCCTTCGCGCCCGGTCTCGACCCGAACACCATCGAGGTCCATCTCGAGCGCGGCGTGCTGACGATCGCCGGCGAACGCGCCGACGACCTGTCGTCCCGCGAGCAAGAAGCGACCGTGCATATCAACGAACGCTTCGCCGGCCGCTTCCGCCGCGTCGTCAGCCTGCCCGACGACGTCGATCCGAACGGCGTTTCGGCCCAATACCGCGACGGCGTGCTGCACATCAGCGTCAAACGGCGCGAAGAGGCGCAACCGCGCCGCATTTCGATTCACTGATCGAAGGAGAACGAATCATGAGCGACAACACCAAAGTCATGAAACGCGGCAACGGCGGACAGAGCGATGCGACCATGCTGCCGCCGGTCGACGTCATCGAGGATGCCGGCGGCATCACGCTGTTGGCCGATCTGCCGGGCGTATCGAAAGACAAGCTCAACCTGCAGCTCGAATCCGACAGCCTGACCATCGAAGGCGAACTGGCGATCGAAACGCCGCAGGGAATGGAATCGAGCTACGCCGAAGTGCGCATTCCGCGCTATCGCCGGGTGTTCGCATTGTCGAAGGATCTCGACGGTGAAAAGGCATCGGCCGAGTTCAAGAACGGCGTGCTGAAACTGCGCATCCCGAAAGCCGAACATGCGCAGCCGCGCCGGATCGAAGTACGGGTGACGTAAGTCCGGCAACGGCATGGTAGTTAGTGGAGGTAAGCGCTATGAAACTCGACGATATCAAGCAAGGCTTGTCTTCGTTCTGGGATTCGGTCGCCGAGGGGTGGCAGCATTTGCGCCAGTCCGCGTCGACGGCACTGACCGGATTCAAACCCGGCGAGCAGACCAACCTGCCGGCCTCCGCCGACATCGATGACGCGTTTTATCTGCCATCCCACGGTTGGGCGATGCTCGGCGGCGATTTGTTCGAAGACGACAAGCGCATCGTGGTCCGGCTCGAAGTGCCGGGCATGGACAAGAACGATCTCGACATCGAAGTGCAGGGCGGCGACTTGATCGTGCGCGGCGAGAAACGCTTCGAGCGCGAGGATAGTGCAGGACGCTATCGCGTCCTGCAATGCGCCTACGGCAGCTTCCGGCGGTCCTTCCCGTTGCCGGCCGAAGTCGTGATCGACGATGCGAAGGCGTCGTACAAGAACGGCGTGCTGCGCGTGGAATTGCCCAAGGCGAAACCGAGCCGACCGCGCAAGATGAATGTGAAGGTCGAATGATGCGACGGCATCGTTTGCCGCGCGATCGCGCGGCGTAGACGCACAGGCACGGGCTTCCGGGGGGAAGTCCGCGCCGTCCTTTTTCCGCGACGCACGCCGGGCGGCGGCGCGAGATTTCGAGATTGATCCGTGGAGGGTTTCGTGGCAGCATGCGGCCACGCGCCGGAGCAGGAGCGCTCCCTGACTTTTCACCTTGTACGCCGGACATGGACCGCCGCATACCGACACGCTTCGACCCTGCCGATACATCGCTCGTGCTGCGCACCGATCGCCTGCGCCTGCGGCCGATCGGCGAACACGACGCAAACGCCTTGTTCGCGATCTTTTCCGATCCCGAAGTCATGCGCTTCTGGAGCACGCCGCCGTGGACCGATCCCGCGCAAGCGCTTGAAAGCATCCGGAGCACGCGCGCCGACTATGAGAACGGCAGCGCACTTCGGCTCGGCGTCGAGCAAGCGGACCGGTTGATCGGCACCTGCACGCTGTTCGCCATCAGCCACGGCAACCGGCGCGCCGAGATCGGCTATGCCCTTGCGCGCCGCCATTGGGGCAAGGGCTACATGCATGAAGCATTGGCCGCGTTCGTCGGGCATGCCTTCGGCGCGCTCGGCCTGCATCGGCTGGAAGCCGATATCGATCCGCGCAACACGGCGTCCGCGCGTGCGCTCGAACGGCTCGGCTTCATCAAGGAAGGGCATTTGCGCGAACGCTGGATCGTCGCCGGCGAGGTTTCCGATTCGGCGCTTTACGGTTTGCTCGCCGGCGATTGGAACCGGAACGTTCGCTGACGCTCAATCCGCCGCGCCGCTCGAGCGCGCAAGCAAGGCCGAGGTCTCCGCGACCAGGGCCGCCATCAACGTCCGCGCGTCGCGATGCTTGAGCAGCGGCGCGGCCTGGCCGCTCCACAGCGACATCAGATCGGCACGATCCTGCTCGCGCGCCGCCTTCTTCATGACGCCGGAAAACCAGTTCTGCACCGGATAACGCGGCACCTGCGCCGCATACGGCTCCAGTTCCGTCATCAGGCGGTTGCGGATGCCGCGCGCCAGCCGGCCGCTGAACACGCGGGTCAAGCCGGTGTAGTGCGCCTCGCGGCTGAACAGCATGCGCCGATGGGTCTCGCCGGCATTCGATTCCGCGCAGGCGAGAAACGCCGTGCCGATCTGCACGCCCTTCGCGCCGAGCGCCAGCGCCGCCGCGATGCCGCGCGCATCGGCGATGCCGCCGGCCGCGATCACCGGGATGCGCACCGCATCGACGACTTGCGGCACCAGGGCGACGGTTCCGGTCAGCGATTCTTCCGCGCTGCGGAGGAAGGAGACGCGGTGGCCTCCCGCCTCGAAGCCGGTCGCCACCACCATGTCGACGCCGGCATGCTCGAGTGCGATCGCTTCGTCGACCGTGGTCGCGGTGCCGAGCGTGGCGATGCCCAGCTCGCGGCAGCGTTCGAGCACCTCGTCCGAAGGAATGCCGAACACGAAGCTGAACACCGCCGGGCGCGCCTCGAGCACGGCTTCGATCTGTTCCGCATAGCGCGGCGCGAAGCGTTGCGGCCGGTGCGGAGGCGTCACGCCGAGTTCACGGAAGTACGGCTGCAGCAGGTCGGCGTTGCGCGCGAACTCCTCGTCGGTGAGTTGCGGATCGTCGGCGTCGTCGAGCGGTATCCACAGATTCAAGGCGAACGGACGCGCGGTGCGCGCCCGGATTTGCGCGGCGATGCCGCGTATGCCGGCCGCGTCCAGGTGATGCACGCCGAACGAACCGAGGCCGCCCGCTTCCGCCACGGCGGCGACCAGATCGACGGACGAGATGCCGCGGCCGAACGGTCCCTGGATGATAGGCGCCTCCAGGCCGAGGCGCCGCGCTACTTCCGTGTCTTTCCACATGATTTCCACTCCGCTGTCCGACCGCGCGATTCGTGCGAGCCGCGCGCTGCAAGGTCCGAATCTTAGTGCGCGTCCTGCGCCGGCAATCCTTCCGCCTTCATCGCCTCGCGCACCGCCGGCCGCGCCGCGACGCGCTTGAGAAAGCCTTGCAGATGCTCGTGATCGGAGAGATCGAGGCTGACGTATTTCGCCCACCCCGCCACCGTGAACAGATAGGCGTCGGCCACGGTGAAGACATCGCCGGTCAGATATTGCTTGCCGCGCAGCTGGCTCGACACCCAGGCGAATTTCTTTTGGAGCGCCTCGGCGAACACGGCTTTCGCGGCCGTGTCGAGCGTCGGATTGAACAAGGGACTGAACCCTTTGTGCAGCTCGGAGGTGATGTGATTTTGCCACTCCATCACGCGGTAACGCGCCAGCGTGCCGGCCGCCGGCATCAAGTCTTCCCGCCGCGCCCGGTCGGCGAGGTATTGCGCGATGACCGGACCTTCGGAAAGATGCTGGCCGTCGTCGAGCGCGAGCAGCGGCACCTGGCCCTTCGGATTGATCGTGGTGTAGTCGACGCCATGCTCGGTCTTGCGGGTGCCGATATCGACGCGCTCGAGCGTGAAAGCGGCATGCGTTTCGCGCAAGACGATATGGGGCGCGAGCGAGCAGGCGCCGGGCGAATAATAGAGTTTCATGGTTTGTTCTCCTGTCGAGGTCGGTCGGGTCATACCGCGGCCGGCTTGGCGCCGCGCCGCGTCGGAATATCGTTCGAGTTCCAATGTGGTGTAGTCTATTTATGCTTTTGAAGTCGATAAATCAGACAACAATCAATTTTCCTGATACACGATGTAAATAATGAGACGTCATTTCGACGACATCCTGATCGGCAGCATCGAGTTGTTCTGTGCCGCCGCGGAGCTCGGCGGCTTCACGGCGGCCGCCAATGCGGCCGGCGTCACGCCGGCCGCGGTCAGCCGCTCGGTATCGCGCCTGGAGGCGCGGCTAGGCGTACGGCTGTTCGTCCGCACGACGCGGCAGATCAGCCTGACCGACGCCGGCCGCCAGTATTTCGAGCAATGCCGGCAAGCGCTGGGACAATTGATCGAGGCCGAGCGCGCCGTGACGGGACAGCAAAGCGCGCCGGCCGGCATCTTGCGCCTGAGCGTGCCGACCACCTACGGCCACCATCGCATCCTGCCGCTCCTGCCGGCGTTCCGGACGCGCTACCCGGGCGTGCAGGTCGACATCCATGTCAGCAATCGCAATATCGATTTCGCCGACGAAGGCTATGACTTGGCGATCCGCGCGCGCGAACCGGCCGATTCGAGCTTCATCGCGCGCAAGCTCGAAGACGCCGAACTCGTGGTGGTCGCGGCGCCCGCTTACCTGAAACGCGCCGGGACGCCCGCGACGCCGGCGGACCTGGCGCGACACGAATGCATCCAGTTCGTGCTGCCGAGCAACGGGCGTACCGTGGAGTGGCTGTTTCGCGAACAAGGCAAGGATGTCGAAATCCAGGTCGCCGGCACGTATCGCTGCTACGAAGACATCCTGGCCGGCGCGACGCTCGCGCGCAACGGGGCCGGGCTGTTCCAGGCGTATCGATTCACGGTCGAGGAAGACCTGCGCCAGGGGACGCTGGTCGAGATCATGCGGGATTATGGCGGGCGCTCGCGGCCGTTCTCGGTGCTGTATCCCCACGGCAGGCACTTGTCCTTGCGCGTGCGGGCTTTCGTCGAGTTCCTGATGGAGAGGCTCACGTCGTGAGGAACCACCCACTTCATGGTATTGCCGGATCGCCGAGGACGATTTAGCATGCGCACGTTGATGATCAAACAGGCATCAAGCCTCGGAAAGGAAGATCATGCGCTACCAATCGGCTTTCTGTGTCGCTGGCGGCATCCTGCTGGCTTCGTGTGGCGGCGGCACGCCGGGGACGGCGATACAGGCGCCTTCCATCATGACCACCCCGGCGCCTACTCCTACTCCTACTCCTACGCCGACACCACCGAGCGGACAAGCGAGACCCGTGGCCGAAATCGAGACCGATTTACGCGCCGCCTGGGCCGCCATCGTGGCAGAAATCGGCAATCCGACCGCCGGCGAAGCGGCGCAATGCGGCATCTTGCCGGTCGGTGCGCGCGCATGCGGTGGACCCGAAAGCTATATCGCCTACTCGCGCACGGTGTCGAACGAGACCAGATTGCTCGCACTTGCGGAGACGCATTCCCGGCTGTCGTCCGAACGGAATCAAGCCACCGGCGCTATCAGTACTTGCATTCTCATGATGCCGCCGTCGGCCCAGCTGGTCGACGGCGTATGCAAGACGAACTAGGGGTTCGAGGCGTCCCGATTTGCGGCTTATGCCGCGGCGATCGAAGGCGGGTGCAAGGCGAACCCCGCCGCGACGATGAGTGAGACGAGCCGGGCGCCGCAGTCACGGCTCCACCGAATGCACCTTCTTCAGGCAACGCAGCACGAAGGTCGAGCGGCTGTGCCGGATGCCGGGTAGCTTGTAGAGTTTGCGGCGCAGGAATTCCTCGTAACCGGCCGTGCCGGCTACGGCGACCTTGATCAGATAGTCGTATTCGCCGGTCAATAAATATGCTTCCATCACTTCGGGTAATCCGGCCAGTGCCTGGCCGAATTTCTCGAGCATGTCGTCGTCGTGGCGCTCAAGCGTCACTTCGATGATGACGGTATCGGGCAGGCCGAGCGCCTGCTGGCTCAGCAAGGCGGTATAGCCTTCGATGACGCCGCCTTCCTCCAGCGCGCGCACCCGATTCCAGCAAGGCGTGGTCGACAGTCCGACTTTCTCCGCCAGCTTGGTATTGCTGAGCCGGCCGTCGCGCCGCAACTCGCGCAAAATACGGCGGTCGGCTTCATCGAGATGCGGCAGGTTTTCCATCGCCCTTCCTTATTCAGGTAGAATTTTCGTGAATATTCAGATTTGAAAGAAATATATTCTGGATTTTAACGAATTTTCGGTAATCTTCAGGAGCCTATTTTCTGCTCCGGCATCTATAGTGCCGGTATGGATACGCCCGCACACCATCCCTATCAAATGAGTTTGCGCTTCTGCATCGAAGCGGATGCCGCGCTCGGCACACTCGAAGCGGCCCTGGCGACGGCCAGGCGCGGCGGGCTGGAGCTTCGCAATCTGCGCGCCGGCCTCGGCACCCAAGGGCTGGAAATCTGGATGCGCCTGACGGCCACCGACCAGGATGCGCTGGCGTTGTGCAGGACGCGCCTGCATCACATCATCGGCATTCTCGATCTGCAGGAATTGCCCGATTGCCCTGACCGGCACGCCGAATCCGCGCGGAAGACCGAACGCGGATTGATCGCGCCCCGGCCGGAAGCCGCGTTGTCGCCGGCCTAGCGGGCCGTCAAGAAAACGTCGCGAGCGGATCGAGATCGAGCCGCACGGCACGACAGCCAGCTAGACGCCGCTCGAGGCTTCGGCTTCGCATCGAACCTTGCGACGCACGCTTGCCGTGGCTACCATGCGCTGAACGGATTTCCATCCTTGCGCGACGCCATTCACCCCGGCTTTTCGCCTCTTCAACCGACTTTTTCGGCGCTTCGTCGCATCGCCGGGCAAGGCGTGGAGAACTACGCTAAAGTGCGGCATTCCGAGGCGGTCGCCCGGCGCGATGCCACGCGGTTTGCACCTGCTCCACAGGTGCCTGGCGAAGCGCATGCGATGTCCGTTTTTTCCTCTCATACTGGCTGAGATGTCAGTTGACATTGCACGATTGCGTCACGGATACTTTCGCGCTTGCGGCCCGTTCCTTGGGCTTCCGCCGTACCAGAACAATTATCGCTTTCGGAGGCTTCATCATGTTGCGCCACACCCTACTCGCTCTCGCCATTGCAGCATCGCTTGCCGCCTGCAACAAGGGCCCTCAAGGTTCCGCCCAGGCGGCCGGCAAGCCGGCCTCGAGTTCGGCGGCCGCGACGGCTGCGCGCCCCCTGCTCATCACGCCGGAAGACGTGCTGACGGTGCAAACCAATGCGATCGCCTCCGGCCCGGTGATCACCGGCTCGGTGCAGCCGGAACGCCGCGCCGATCTGCGTGCCGAAATTTCCGCGGTGGTGCTGCAGGTGCTGAAGGAGAACGGCGAACCGGTCAAGCGCGGCGACCTGCTGGTGCGGCTCGACCCCACCTCGATACGCGACAGCATGGCGTCGGCCGAGGAAGCAGTGCGCGCGTCGACCCAGGCCTTCGACCAGGCGCAGCGCCAGTTCGAGCGCCTGAAGACCTTGCGCGCCTCCGGCATGGCATCGGCGCAGCAGCTCGACGATGCGGAAACCCGCCGCAACAATGCGCAAAGCGACCTGGCCGCCGCCAAGGCGCGCGCCGTGCAGGCGCGCCAGCAACTGCAGCGCACCGAAGTGCGCGCGCCGTTCGACGGCGTCGTCAGCGACCGCAAGGTGTCGGCCGGCGATACGGCCGCCATCGGCAAGGAACTGGTCAAGGTGATCGATCCGGCCAGCATGCGCTTCGAAGGCTTCGTGTCGGCCGACAAGATCAGCACGGTGAAGGCCGGCCAACCGGTCCTGTTCCGCGTCAACGGCTACGGCAATCAGTATTTCACCGGCACCATCAAGCGTGTCGATCCGTCAGCCAACCCGACCACCCGCCAGGTCGAAGTCCTGGTCGCCTTCGCCGACGGCGTGCAGCCGAAGGTTGCCGGCCTGTACGCGGAAGGGCGCATCGAGACCGGCAGCACGCCGACCGTCATGATTCCCGAATCGGCGCTGGTGCGCAACGGCGACAAGGCCTATGCATGGCGCGTCCACGGCGGCACGCTCAAGAAGGTCGATGTCGTGGTCGGCGAGCGCGATCCGCGCCGCGGCGATTTCTCCATCAAGAGCGGCCTCGCCAGCGGCGACCAGGTGGTGCGCAACCCCGGCTCCAGCCTGAAGGATGGCCAGAAGGTCGAATTGGCCAAGTCGGCGGCGCCCGCCGCGGCTGTGGCCACGGCCAACAGCAAGGCAACGGCCAAAGCGGAGAAATAAGCCATGTTCCTATCCGATTTCAGCATCAAGCGCCCTATGGCGATGATCGTCATCATCATCTCCCTGATGGCCATCGGCCTGCTGGCATTGCAGAAGTTGCGCGTCAACGAACGGCCCGACGTCGAATTGCCGATGCTGTTCGTCAGCATCCCGTATCCGGGCGCGTCACCCGAGACGGTCGAACGCGAGGTCGTCAATCGCATCGAGAAATCGCTGCAAAGCATTTCCGGCGTCTACCAGATGAACTCGCGCTCGAACGAGGGCGGTGCCGCCTTCTATATCCAGTTCAACTTCAACAAGAACATGATCGAAGCGGCGGAAGAGGTCCGCAATGCGATCGGCGCCGTTCGCTACAAGCTGCCGCTCGAGATGCGCGAACCCGTCATCCGGCGCGCGGATCCGAACGCGCAGCCGATCATGCACCTGGCCTTGTCGTCCTCGACGCTCGGCCATGCCGAAATCTCCCGCCTGGCCGAAGACACGCTGGCCGACCGCTTCCGCGGCATCGACGGCGTGGCGACGGTCGACGTCAACGGCGCGCTCAAGCGCGAACTGTCGGTACTGCTGCGCGCCGAAAAACTGCGCGAATACAACGTCTCGGTCGCCGAAGTCGTCAATGCGCTGCGCAACCAGAACACCACGGCGCCGGTCGGCAAATTGCGCGGCGAGTTCGAAGAGAAGAACATCCGCCTGGTCGGCCGCATCGAGACGCCGGCGGAGTTCGAGCAGATCGTCGTCAAACGCCGCGGCGACGAAGTCGTGCGCCTCGGCCAACTGGCAACCACCTCGGACGGTTTCGCGGAACTGAACGGCTTCAGCCTGCGCAACGGCCATCCGAACGTCGGCCTGTCGATCACCCGCTCGCGCGAGGCGAGCACGGTCAGCGTCGCCAACAAGGTGCGCGCGCTGGTCAAGGAAATCAACAAGACCCTGCCCAAGGGCACGGCCATCGAAATCACGCAGGACGGCGGCGAAAGCGCGGAAAACAGCCTGCGCAACGTCACCGATGCGCTGATCTTCGGCGCCGGCCTGACCATCTTCGTGGTCTACGTGTTCCTCAATTCCTGGCGCTCGACGCTGATCACGGCGCTGTCGCTGCCGACCTCCGTCATCGCCGCCTTCATCGCGGTCTGGCTGTGCGGCTTCACGCTCAACTTCATGACGCTGCTCGGCCTGTCGCTCGCCATCGGCGTGCTGATCGACGATGCGATCGTGGTGCGGGAAAACATCGTGCGCCACATGGAACGCGGCTCCGACCGCCTCACCGCGGCGCGCATGGGCACCGCCGAAATCGGCCTGGCTGTGGCCGCCACCACGTTCTCGATCATCGCCGTGTTCCTCCCGGTCGCCTTCATGCCCGGCGTCTCGGGCGAATGGTTCCGGCCGTTCGCGCTGACGGTCGCCAGCTCGGTGCTGGTGAGCCTGTTCATTTCGTTCACGCTCGATCCGATGCTGTCGGCCTACTGGGGCGACCCGGTCGGCCATCATCAGGCGCCGAAGAAGGGCCTGAGCCTGTGGCTGGCGAAGTTCAACATCTGGTTCGACCACCAGGCCGACCGCTACGGCAACGTGATCGCGTGGGCGCTGCACCATCGGCGCTGGATGGCGGCCATCGCCGTGCTCAGCTTCGTCGGCGCGATCGGCCTGCAGGCGAAATTCGGCGGCTCGAGCTTCCTGCCGGCCTCCGACTGGGGCACGATCGCGATCGATATCCGCACCCCGGCGTCGTCCAGCCCCGAATATTCGCGCCTGAAGGTCGAGAAGGCAGCCGAGCTGGCGCGCACGCTGCCGGAGACCAAGGCCACCAACAGCTACGTCAATCCGACCGGCGGCCGCGTCTATATCGATATCGGCAAGAGCAACAAGCGCAAGCGTTCCGCCCAGGAAGTCGCTGCCGATCTGCGCAAGCTGATGACGCAATTGATCGGCGCGGAGTACGTCGTGCTCGACGACCTGAACAACGGCGCGCAGAAGCCGGTGCAGATCCGCTTCACCGGGCCGGACTCGCGCAAGCTGATGGAGATCACGAACGACTACATGGCAAAACTGCGCAACGTCCCCGGCGCGGTCGACGTCGGCCTGTCGGAGCAGGATCCGAAGGACGAGCTGAAGATCGAACTGAACCGCGGCCTGGCGAACGCGCTCGGCATCTCGGCCAACGACGCCGCGCAAGCCTTGCGCGTGGCGTTCGCCGGCGTCGAGGTCGGCGACTGGGTCGATCCGACCGGCGAGTCGCGCGACGTCGCGGTGCGCCTGCATCCGGACGACCGCGTCGGCGCCGAGAACATCGAACGCCTGCCGATCGCCGTTTCCGGCAGCAACATGGTGGTGCCGCTCGACCAGATCGCCACCGTGACCATGGGCAAGGGCCCGTCGCAGATCCAGCACACCGACGGCAAGCGCATGATCGCCGTCTCGGCCAATGCGCAGGGCCGTTCGCCCGGCGAAGTGACGGCCGATGCGATGAAGCTCGCGAAAGCCATGGATTTCCCGCCCGGCTACGGCATCGAACTCGGCGGCGCGGCGCGCGACCAGCAGGAGGTGTTCGCCGCCATGACGACCGCGCTGGTGATGGGCATCGCCCTGATGTACCTGGTGCTGGTCATGCAGTTCGGTTCCTTCACGGCGCCGCTGCCGGTGATGCTGTCGCTGCCGCTGTCGCTGATCGGCGTGGTGGTCGCGCTGCTGCTGACCAAGGGCACGCTGAACCTGATGAGCTTCATCGGCGTCATCATGCTGATGGGCCTGGTCGCGAAGAACGCGATCCTGCTGCTCGATGCGGCGCGCAAGGAACAGGAGCAGGGCGCCGACCGCGAAGAAGCGCTGATGCATGCCGGCCGCAAGCGTCTGCGCCCGATCCTGATGACGACCTTCGCGCTGATCGCCGGCATGCTGCCGGTCGCGATCGGCGTCGGCGAGGGCGGCGAGTTCTATCGTCCGATGGCGGTGGCGATCATCGGCGGCACGATCACCTCGACGCTGCTGACGCTGCTGGTCATCCCGACCTTCTACGACGGCATCGAGATCGCCCGCGACCGCATGTTCGCGAAGTTCAACCGGCGCGAAGCGCGCTGGACCGCGTTTCCGGCGTTCGTCGTGACCTTCGTCGAAGCGATCCTGACGCTGCTGATGCTGCGCTTTGCCTATCGCATGCTCATGAAGCTGATCGCGATGGCGCGCGGCCGCGGTATGCGGACGGCAGGCGCCGCCGTCCGGCAGTAACGGCGGCCCGTCCGGTCGGCAAAGGAGAGCCTTGCGCTCTCCTTTGTTTTTTGGACTTCACGCGGACGGCGGCCGATAGCCGGGCGGATAGTGGATCAGGTTGTGAAACACCGCCGGCGCTTCGCCGGGATTGCGATAGCCGTGCGGCCGATCGGCGGCGAAGCGGATCGCGCTGCCCTCGGCCAGCGTCCTCCACGCGTCGTCGATCAGCAACTCCATCGTGCCGCGAATGACGGTCACATGCTCGGTGACGCCCGGCGCATGCGGTTCGGAACGGCGCACATAGCCCGGCAACAAGGTCAGTTCCAGCCATTCGAAACCGTAGCGCGGCTCGTAGGGAAAGAGCGGTGCGATCAGCATCTGGTCGCTCGCCGGCCGCTGGCGCACGGCGTCGGCCGAGCGCACCAGCGTGTCGTTGCCCGCATCGCCGCCCGGCGCCAGGAAGTACGAAATCGACGTCCGAAAGCCACCGGCGATCTTCCACAGCGTGGCCAGGGTCGGGCTCGACTCGCCACGCTCGATCTGGCCCAGCATCGCCTTGCTGACGCCGGTCTCGCGGGCCGCCTCGTCGAGACTCCAGCCACAGTGCCGGCGCAACGCCTTCAATGCCTGCGCGAGATATTGATTGGGTTCCTGCATCGGTTTCGCCTGGATTCGGTTGGAAAGACGTGTGGTTGGAAAGATTTGTGCGCTATAACGCACAACATGCTAGGATAGCCGGGCCGATTGTGCGTTATAACGCACCTCCCGCAGCGCCCACGATACCCGATCGGAGCCCCCATGAGCAATTGGTTCAGGATTTCCCATGTTTCCGCCGGCTTCATCGCCGTGCTGGTCGGCTACACGAGCTCGGCCGCCATCGTTTTCCAGGCTGCCGCCGCCGCGGGCGCCACGCCGGCCGAACTCGGCTCCTGGCTCTGGGCGCTGGGCATCGGCATGGGCGCCACCTGCATCGGGCTGTCCTGGCGCTATCGCACGCCGGTGCTGACCGCCTGGTCGACGCCGGGGGCGGCCTTGCTGGTCACCAGCCTGTCGGGACTGTCGATGCCGGAGGCGATCGGCGCCTTCCTGTTCAGTTCCCTACTGATCACGATTTGCGGCATCACCGGCTGGTTCGAGCGTCTCGTCCGCATCCTGCCGGCGACGCTGGCTTCGGCCATGCTGGCCGGCATCCTGGCGCGCTTCGGCTTGAACGTCTTCACCACGATGCCCGCGCACCTGCCGCTGATCGGCTTCATGCTGGCAAGCTTCATCCTCGGTCGCCGCTTCTGGCCGCGTTACGCGGTGCCGCTGACGCTGCTGGCCGGCATCGCGCTGGCGGCGGTGCGCAACGAATTGCGATTCGCGTCGTTCGAATGGTCGCTCGCCGAACCGGTGCTGATGGCGCCTCATTTTTCGTTGTCGACGCTGGTCGGCGTCGGCATTCCGTTGTTCATCGTGACGATGGCATCCCAGAACCTGCCAGGCCTCGCGGTGCTGCGCGCCAACGGCTACCAAGTGCCGGCGTCGCCGCTGATCGGCTGGACCGGCGCGACGGGCCTGTTGCTGGCGCCGTTCGGCGGCTTCGCCTTCAACCTGGCGGCCATCACGGCCGCGATCTGCATGAGCAAGGATGCCGACGCCGATCCGGGCAAGCGCTACGCGGCTTCGATCTGGGCTGGCGTCTTTTATCTCTGCACCGGCATATTCGGCGCGACAGTGGTCGCCCTGTTCGCGGCATTTCCGGCGGCATTGGTGACGGCCATCGCCGGCCTAGCCCTGCTGGGCACGATCGGCAACAGCCTGGCCGGCGCATTGCACGACGAAGGCGAACGCGACGCCGCTTTGCTGACCTTCCTGGTGACGGCTTCCGGCATGAGCCTGCTCGGAATCGGCAGCGCTTTCTGGGGATTGGCATTCGGCCTGGCCGTGCATTTCGTCAAGCGGACGGCCGCGACGGACGGCGCGCCGGATTCACGGCCGACGCGCTGAAACGCACGGCCGCAGGTTTGACAGCGCCGTTTTCGGCGACGATACTTTCTGAAGAGGCGCACCGGTCTCGACGACTACTATAACGACGAAGGAGATGCAGAATGAAACGCTGGATTATTCCGCTCTTGTCCGCGATGCTCGCGGCATGCGCGACGCCCCCCCAGTCGAGGCAGGTGACGCATCTCTTCAACGATCATTTGTTCGCGCCGCCGTCGGAACGCATCAGCGCCGAAGACATATTCGCGATCACGCCGGAGATGCAGCAATACGTGCACAAGATCGCCTACCAGGAACGCGGCCAGCGCCCGCAGCGCGCGTTGTTCGACGCGCTTTATCATCAGTCGAAGCTTCAGCTCGAGTACGACTCCACGGTGACGCGCAACGCCGCGCAAACTTTCGACACCCGCAGCGGCAACTGTCTGTCGCTGGCGATCATGACCGCCGCCTTGGCCAGGGAAATCGGCTTGACGGTCCAATATCACCGCGTCCATATCGACGAAGTGTGGAGCCGCAGCGGCAGCCTCTACTTTTCCAGCGGCCACATCAATTTGCGGCTGGAGAAGAAACGGCTCGAATGGCAGACCGGCTTCGACACCAGTCAATCCTTGACCATCGATTTCCTGCCTCCGGCCCAGACCGCCGGCTTGCGCACCACGATCATCAATGAACAAACCGTGGTGGCGATGTTCATGAACAACCGGGCCGCCGAAGCTCTGGCGCGCGGCAACGTGAACGATGCGTATTGGTGGGCCCGCGAAGCGGTGCGCCAGGATCCTCGATTCTTCAGCGCCTACAACACGCTCGGCGTCGTGTACCAGCGCCGCGGCCACCCGCAGGAAGCGCGGCAAGTGCTGAGCCAGGCGCTCGAGCTCGAACCCAAGAACACCATCGTCATGTTCAACCTGGCGCAGACCCTGCGCGATCTCGGATTGACTGCGGAAGCGAGCCGGATGACGGCCAGGCTGGAGGAGCTGCAGCCGCATCCGCCGTATCACTTCTTCAAGCTCGGCAAAGACGCCATGCAGCAGGGCGATTTCCGATCCGCCAGGGATTTATTCGCCAAGGAAGTCGAACGCGACCCGTCCAATCACGAATTCCAGTTCTGGCTGGCGTCAGCCTACTTCCGGCTTGGCGACACGGAACGGGCGGACAGGCACATGAAGCTCGCCCTGGAAAACAGCACCACGCGGGGCGACCGCGAGCTGTATGCCGCCAAGCTGCATCGGCTCAAGGCCTACCTGATCAATTGACGCGGCCGGCGGCGAGAGCGGCGCATCGTGCCGCCATGCGCCGCCCGGCCGGCCGCGGCATCCCGGCCGGGCCCTGGCCCTGTGCAAACCAATCCCTGAAAAATGCAGTCTGTCGCATTCGGCGCGCGGCTGGAATTGTCCTTTGCTACAGTGCATTCATGACATTCCGGCCGGTAACGATCCATCCTTCATAGGCAAGTCGGCAACCGGCCACGGCCTGCGGCAGCGCGCCGCGGAACATCCGAATCATCTGGAGAACGACATCATGAAAAAAATCCTGGGCCTCGCCCTCGCCGCTTCCGCATTGTCCGCCGGCTTCGTCGCCGCCGCCCACGCCGACGAGGCGGTCAGTGAAACCCGCGCCGTCGACGGCCGCGTCACCCGCGTGCACCTCGATGGCGTCATCAGCTTGAAGGTCAAGCAGGGCGCGACGCCGTCCTTGGTGATCTTCGCCGACAAGGAACAGTTGCCCAGGATCACGTCGACCCAGAATGCCGACACCCTGGTCATCAATTCGCAGACCGACTCCCGATTGCGCTCCAAGCTGTTCGGCACCCGCACCGATGCCAGCTCGATCCGGGCCGAATTGACGCTGCCCAATCTGCGCGAACTGAACGCACGCGGCGTCGGGGGCAGCCACGTCAGCGGATTTTCCGGCGACGACCTCGAAGTCGCGCTCGAAGGCAGCGGCTCGATCTACGTCACCAGCCAATTCAAGCGCGTCAGCGCGCGCCTGGCCGGCGTCGGCAGCATCAACCTGTCGACCGGCGACACCGAACGGATCGAACTGAGCCTGCCGGGCGCCGGCAATATCACCGCCAGCGGCAAGGCCAAGGAACTGGCCGCCGACGTCGGCGGCGTCGGCAACCTCGATGCCCGCCAGCTGACCGTCGACACGCTGCGGCTCGGGCTGCATGGCGTCGGCGGTGCGACGGTCACGGTCAAGCAGGCGGCCAACATCGACTTGAACGGCATCGGTTCGGCCACGATCTACGGACAACCCGTGACCCGCAACGTGACGATGAACGGCCTCGGCAAGGCCATCTGGAAATAACGAAGGAACACCCGACGACCAGCGACTACCACGACGCGCCTGCCCACGAGAACTATTCGAACAAGACACGATAATGAAGAGAATACTGCTTGCGCTAAAGCTCACCGCTTTGCTTTCCACCGCCTTCGGCACGAACGCCTGGGCGAATTACAACGACGGCCTGGCGGCTTATCAAGCCAGGAATTATCCGCGGGCGGTGAAGGAATTCACGCCGCTCGCCAATCAGGGAAACCGCGAAGCCCAGCACCTGCTGGGCTTGATGCATTACACCGGCCAGGGCATTCCGCAAAATTACAAGCAGGCATTGACCTGGTTCCAGAAAGCGGCGTCCCAAGGGCAGGCCGACGCCCAATACATCCTGGGCGCGATGTATTACACCGGCAAGGGAACCGCCAAGGATGAGCCGCGCGCCGTCGTCTGGTTCCGCAAGGCCGCCGAACAAGGCCATGCCGATGCGCAATACCTGCTCGGATTGACGTATCTCTACCGCGCCGGAGGCATGCCGAAGGATGTGGTTCTCGCCTACATGTTGTGGAATCTGTCGGCCGCCAGCGGCAATGCCAACGCGGCCGAACAGCGGACCCAGGTCGCCAAGCGCATGACCCCGGAACAGATCGAGGAAGGGCAGGCATTGTCGTCGAGCTGGAAAGTCGGCACTCCCTTGCCGACCGGATCGAAGACCGGAAGAGGATGACGGCGGCAAATATTTCCGAGTTGCCAATTCGGCATCCCACCCGCCGGATTCCCATCAAAAGTCTCCGCCATCCCGCGCGGCGGCGGGTGTCCGGCCGCGCAACAGCGTACAATAGCGCATGGAGATCACGCTGACCGACCTCGAAGAGGCGATCAATTACTGGCGTACCGTACGGCCCGCGCTCGGTGAAGAGCGGGCACTCTCGCGCGAAGTCAATGCACTCGCGACCGTATACGCCCTGATGATTTACAACCATGCCAAGATCGTGCCGTTCGACACGCTCGACGACACGGCCAAGCAATTGTTGACTGCATGGCGCACACAACGCGCCGCCTAGAGGCTGTTTGAGTTCATAACAGCCTCTAGACTCTAAATCGATGCGCCGGGAAGGCGCGCCGTGACGTAAATTCGCCGAAGCGCCGCCGCGCTTTCCATTCTTTTTCGCATGCGCCGCCGCAACGGCATCCGGTACAATCCAGCCCCATCATGAACGCCCCGAAAAACCTGTTTTCCTATACCGCGCACGGCGCCAAGACTCCCAATCCGGCGCCTTTCCTGCCGATGTCACGCGCCGAAATGGAGACGCTCGGCTGGGATGCCTGCGATGTCATTCTGGTCACCGGCGACGCCTATATCGACCATCCGAGCTTCGGCATGGCGCTGATCGGCCGCGTGCTGGAAGCGCAGGGTTTCCGGGTCGGCATCATCGCCCAGCCGGATTGGCAATCGGCCGAACCGTTCCGCGCCCTGGGCCGTCCGAAGCTGTACTTCGGCGTCACCGCCGGCAACATGGATTCGATGGTCAACCGCTACACGGCCGACCGCAAGCCGCGCTCCGACGACGCCTACACGCCGAACGGCGAGGCCAACAAGCGTCCCGACCGTGCCGTCACCGTCTACGCGCAGCGGGTGCGCGAAGCCTATCCCGGCGTGCCGGTCGTGATCGGCAGCATCGAGGCCAGCCTGCGCCGCATCGCGCATTACGATTACTGGTCCGACACGGTCAAACGTTCCGTGCTGATGGATTCCAAGGCCGACATCCTGTTGTACGGCAATGCCGAACGGGCGCTGGTCGAGCTGACGCACCGCCTGGCCGCGGGCGAATCGGTCAAGAGCATCCGCGATCTGCGCGGCACCGCCTTCCTGGTGCCGAAAGGCTGGAAGCCGGCGGACGACTGGAGCGTGGTGGATTCGACCCGCGTCGATGCGCCGGGCCGCGTCGATCCGCATCCCGATCCCTACGAGATGAAGCAGAAGAACGAGGCGAGCTGCGCGACGAAAGAGGAAAAGCCGGCGGTCCAGCCGGTGAAGATCCTCACGCGCGAGGAACGCCAGGCGCTGCTCAAGGAACAGCGCGGCAAGAGCGTCGTGCGCCTGCCGTCCTACGACCAGGTGCGCATCGATCCGGTGCTGTACGCCCACGCCAACCGCGTGCTGCATCTCGAATCGAATCCCGGCAACGCGCGCGCCATGGTGCAGAACCACGGCGAGCGCGACGTCTGGCTCAATCCGCCGCCGCTGCCCCTTTCGATGGAAGAGATGGACGGCATCTACGGCATGCGCTTCGCGCGCAATCCGCATCCCGCCTACGGCAACGCGCGCATTCCGGCCTGGGAAATGATCCGCTTCTCGGTCAACATCATGCGCGGCTGCTTCGGCGGCTGCACCTTCTGCTCGATCACCGAGCACGAAGGCCGCATCATCCAGAGCCGTTCCGAGCCGTCGATCCTAAAGGAGATCGAGGAGATCCGCGACAAGACCAAGGGTTTCACCGGCGTGATTTCCGATCTCGGCGGTCCGACCGCCAACATGTACCGACTGAATTGCAAGGACAAGAAGATCGAGGAAACCTGCCGCCGGCTGTCGTGCGTCTATCCGACCATCTGCTCGAACCTGAATACCGACCACGGCAAGCTGATCAATCTCTATCGCAGGGCGCGCGCGATTCCGGGCGTGAAGAAGATCCTGATCTCTTCCGGCCTGCGCTACGACCTCGCGGTGAAGTCGCCCGAATACGTGAAGGAGCTCGTTACCCACCATGTCGGCGGCTTGCTCAAGATCGCGCCCGAGCACACCGAGGAAGGCACGCTGTCGAAGATGATGAAACCCGGCATCGGCAGCTATTACCGCTTCAAGCAGCTGTTCGAGAAGTATTCGAAGGAAGCCGGCAAGGAACAGTACCTGATCCCCTATTTCATCGCCGCGCACCCGGGCTGCACCGACGAGGACATGCTGCATCTCGCGCTGTGGCTGAAGAAGAACGATTTCAAGCTCGACCAGGTCCAGACCTTCATGCCGACGCCGATGGCGATGGCGACCGCGATGTACCATTCGCGCAAGAATCCGCTGCACAAGGTCGATCACCATTCCGAGGTCGTCGAGACCGCGCGTACCCAGAAGATCCGCACCTTGCACAAGGCTTTCCTGCGCTACCACGATCCGGCGAACTGGCCGATCCTGCGCGAGGCATTGAAGCGCATGGGCCGCAGCGATTTGATCGGCAACAGCGAACGCCACCTGGTGCCTCGCGAAGGCGGCCAGGAACGCGCCGTGACCGGCGTGCGCCGCAGCGGTTCGGTCCAGAACGAGATCGCCCGCAAGTTCGGCCTCGCCAAACCGGGCCCGGGCCGTCCGGCCGGCGGAACGGCGGCCCGCGCACCGGCGCGGAAAGGCGCGGCGCGCGGCGGGCGCAAATAGCACATCGCGACACGGCCGTTTCTCCTATTGACGGACGGACCTCGGTGCGCCACAGTGGCAGGCATTCACTCGGGAGTGCCCGCCATGCCTCTTTTCCGTTCGCTTGCCGGAAGCCTGCTGCTGACCGCGCCGCTCGTCGCGGCCCAAACGATGGAAGTGCCGCGGCAGTTCAATTTCTGTTCGATCGATATCCCTTTTCCGCCGTACGCGAAGCTCGACGGCACCGGCTATCTTCAGCACCTGGTCGTGCAAGCCGCCAAGGCCGTGAACGTCAGGTTCGATCGCCACGTCGCGCCACGTCGCCGCTGCTTCGAGGAAGTCAGGACCGGCGTGGCGGACGGCATGATCGCGGCGCACGGGCCGGATCGCGCCGACGCCGGGGCGTTTCCGATGCGCGGCGGCGCGCTCGATGAAAGCAGGCAGGTCGGCACGGTGCGCTTCCTCGTCTATCGCCGCGTCGGCACGTCGATAGACTGGGACGGACAACGCTTCCTCAATCTGCGCGACGGCGCGGTCGGCGTCGAATCGGCCTTCGCCGGCATCATCGACAAGCTCAAACAACTGGGCGCCCCCTACGACGAAGGCGCCAAGACGCTGGAACAGAACCTGGTCAAGCTCGTCGCCGGCCGCGTCGAGGCGGTGGTGGCGATGGACCTGGAAGCCAACAAGCTGGTGATGGACCGTTTTGCCGGCAAGATCGAAGCGCTGGCCAAACCGTTCGACATGGCGATCATGTACTTGATGGTGTCGAAGGCGTTCCAGGCGCGCTATCCGGAATTCACCGAAGCCTATTGGCACGCGATCAAGGATTACCGCAACAGCGCCGAATACCGGCAATATCAGTTGAGCAATCCCTGAGGTCTCAACTCTTCAACCGTCGCGCCGCGGAGAAGCCATTCCAGAGGAAGGCCAGCGCCAGCAGGTGAAAGGCGACGCCGATCCAATCCATCGCTATCAGGAAGATCGCGGAATCGAGCGCGAACACCGCCATGCCGGCGACGAAGGCCACGATCGAAGGGCGGCGCGCGAACCAGCCGCAGGCTGCGAAGAATCCGGCGGCCGCGAACGCGATCCCGTACAGCGCCGCGATGAACAGGAAGGACGAGCCGGCGTCGGCGCGCAGCTCGCTGGCGGCCCCCGCTGCCAGTTCCGAGATACCGAGCCCGATCGCGAACGCCCAATTGCTGCCCATGGCGCCGGCCACGGCATTCACCAGCGACAGGCCGGCAATCCAGTAGAACCAGTTGGCGCCGCTCTCGGCCCGTTGCCGCAGGGCCGCCGCTTCGGGATCATGGCGCGGCGCCGACATCCCGCTTGCCGCGGCGCCGGCCCCTTCGTCGATCGATTCGCCCGCCCGCTCGTTTGCCATGCCGTCAGCGCCGGCGAACGGCTCCTCCGTGCCCGCATCTTCCTGCGGCGCGTCGATGATCAGCGCCTGCCCGGCCGCGGCCACCCGCTCGTCCAGGCTGTCGATAGAACGGCTGGGCAAGGCCGCCAGTTGCGCAGTCGGCGGCGCCCACTGGCTCTTGGGAGCTGCCTCGAAGGCATCGACCAGGTGCGCGATGGCGAAGCCGCTCATCTTTTCGAGGCGGCCGCGTGCTTCGTCCATGCTTTCCCGAACCTGTTGAACATACCGCGTCATCGTCAGCCCCGGACTGGCGGATTTGCCGGTGCGCTCGCGTATCGTCGCTAGCAGGCGCGCATGCTTGTCCAGCAGCGGCAGCAGACCCATGCCGGGATACGAAGCGACGACGTCGTACTCCCCCCTGAGCAGGTAATTCGACGCCGCGACCGTGTGGTCGGTGGTGGTCACGCGAAAAGCGCCGTCGACCAGCGAGCCGATCGAAAAACGCACGCCGCCGGGGATGGGAGAAACGCCGGGGAAGTCGCCTTGCACCTGAATATGCTGCACCTCGACCAGCATGGTGGCGTCCTGATCGTTGAAGCAAGCGGCCACGCCGACCACATGCGGCGAGAGCGGATGAACCGTGAAATCGCCGACCCGCGTAAAACCGCGCGACTCGAGCTGGGCCGCGTAATCGTCGAGCGTCTGCCAGTCGATGGCATTGCCGTTGAGCCTGGTATCGCGCCGCAGGCGTACATAGGACAACGCCTGCGGGATGGCTTGCAGTACGCCTTTCTTGATGTTGACGCTGGTGCGCCATCCGCTGAACAAGCCGATACCGGCGGCCAGCACGAGCAGCCAGCCGAAACCGGAGGCGCCGGATGCCTGCATCCCGGTGAGCATGCCCAGGCCCGCGCTCACGACGAGGCAGAGCAAGGCATTGATTCCGGTGTTGCGAACGATCGCTTTACGTAATTTGAGTGCCATGGGGGACCTTTTCATCAACCCCGGCGCCTGCGTCGGGCCGGATTGACGGAGTTTAAACCCCTCCGCGCTGCCGGCACAAGAATCGGGCCTGTCGAATGAGCAGCCCGGGAAGGTGAAAAGGACCGGCGCTATGCCGCCAAATGCCGCGCCTGACGCTGCAGCCCGCCATCGTTCCTGGCCGCCCGCGCGCCATCGATATGCAGGCGGTGGGCGCGGCCGGCGTGGTCGCCGGAGAGCGTCGTTTCGACCTGCGCGGCGTCGAAACCGCGGCTCACCAGCCATTCGGATACGAGCTTGGCGAGACGATCGAGCGCGATGCGGTGCGTGGCGTCGGTCTTGGCATAGATCCAGTCCGCCAGCGCCATGAAGTTCGCGAAGGGCGCCGCGCCGAGGATCAGCGGCAGCGTGTGCGCGAACCGGCCGGAATTCGCGATCATGTCCCAGTAGCGCGCGAAGCGGACCAGCCGCTGCATGGTCGCGAAGTCCACGCGGTCGGTCGCGAGGATGGTGTAGGGCGGATGCGGATCGAACACCAGCTTGTAGGGCTCGGTATGGCGGATGATCGGCGTGCCGCGCAGGCGCTTGAGAATGCCGAACTGGATCTCGTGCGGCCCGAGCGCCACCAGCTTGTCGAAGCCGCGCGCGAAACTGTCGAGATCCTCGCCCGGCAGCCCGGCGATCAGGTCGACATGCAGATGCGCCTGCGATTGGGTGCATAGCCAGCGGATGTTGTCGGCGGCCTTCTCGTTGTTCTGCTTGCGGCTGATGAGCGCCTGCACCTCCGGATTGAACGTCTGGATGCCGATCTCGAACTGCAGCGTCCCCGGCGGGAACTTGGCGATCGCCTCCTTCAAGGCATCGGGCAGGTGATCGGGCACGACTTCGAAATGCGCATAGACCGGATCGTCCGGACGGGCGGCGAGCTTGTCGAGGAAGAATTGCATGATCCTCAGGCTCGACTTGATGTTGAGATTGAAGGTGCGGTCGACGAACTTGAACAGGCGGGCGCCGCGCGCATGCAGCTTTTCGAGCTCGCCGAGGAACAGATCGAGATCGAAGGGCCACGCCGTCTTGTCGAGCGAGGACAGGCAGAATTCGCATTTGAACGGACAGCCGCGCGATGCTTCGACATACAGCGTGCGATGCGCGATATCCTCGTCGGTATACAGGCCGTAGGGCAAACCAATCTCCGCCATCGGCGGCTGCACGCCGGCATGGATCTTCATCAACGGTTGGGGACCGCGCAGGATCTGCCGGCACAGATGAGGGAAGGTGACGTCGCCCCAGCCGGTCACGACGTAATCCGCCAGTTGCACGATCTGCTGTTCGCCGCACTCGTACGACACTTCCGGGCCGCCGAGCACGATGACCACCTCCGGCGCGACACGCTTGAGCATCGCCACCAGCTTCGCGGTTTCCTCGACGTTCCAGATGTAGACGCCGAAACCGATGATGCGCGGCCGGTGGGCGAGCAGCTTTTCGACCAGGTCGGCCGTCCTCGAGCCGATGACGAACTCGACCAGCCGCGTCTCGCCTTGCAGTTCGCCCATGTTGGCAAGCAGATAACGCAACCCGAGCGAGGCATGGGCATAGCGGGCGTTGAGCGTGGAGAGCAGGATGGTCATGGCGGGAGAAACCTGGGGGAAACCGGTATTTTACGACGGCGTCCGGGTGCCGCATCGACGATGCGGCCGGTCAAATGCCCGCGCGAGACGGACGGCGACAATATCCCCTGGCTCGTCCGCTGAGGAGATAAGCATGAAACTGTATTTCACACCCGGCGCCTGTTCGCTATCGCCGCATATCGTCTTGCGCGAGGGCGGATTCCGGTTCGATATCGAGCGCGTCGATCTCAAGACGAAGAAGACGGCAACCGGCGCCGACTATCTTGCCGTCAATCCGAAGGGCTATGTTCCGGCGCTGGAACTCGACGGCGGCGGCATCCTGACCGAAGGACCGGCTATCGTGCAATACCTGGCCGACCAAGTGCCCGACAAGAAGCTCGCGCCGCCGGCCGGCACCATGGAGCGGTATCGCCTGATGGAATGGCTCAATTTCATTTCGGCGGAACTGCACAAGGCCTATTCCCCGTTTTTCCGGCCCGACACGCCGGAGGCGGCCAAGGAGGCGGCGCGCCAGACGCTGACGCGGCGCATCGGCTACCTGTCCCAGCATCTGGAGAAGTCGGCCTGCCTGATGGGGGAAGACTTCACGGTGGCGGATGCCTACCTGTTCACGATCTTGAGCTGGCACCCGATCGCGAACATCGATCTGGCGGCCTGGCCGGCGGTTCGCGCCTATGTCGATCGCATCGGCGCACGCCCCGCCGTCCGCGAGGCGCTGGATGCCGAGGAAAAGACAAAGAGCCGCTGATCGGGGTAGGATGCCGCCGGAGCCATCCATCAGGGGCGACGCATGGCGGCATTACGAATCGGCTTGATTTCCGACACGCACGGCTTGTTGCGCCCGCAGGCGATGGAAGCGCTGGCGGGCGTCGCGCATATCGTTCATGCCGGCGACATCGGCGATGCCGGCGTGATCGCGCAGTTGCAAGGCATCGCGCCGCTATCCGCGATTCGCGGCAACAACGATGCCGGCGCATGGGCCGCCGATATTCCGGAGACCTTGCGCCTGGAAATCGGCGGCGTGACGCTCTACGTGCTGCACGACGTCAAGCAACTCGATCTCGATCCGGAAGCGCAAGGCATCGACGTGGTGGTGGCGGGCCATTCGCACAAGCCGTGCATCGAGCGGCGCGGCGGCACGCTGTTCGTCAATCCCGGCAGCGCCGGGCCGCGCCGGTTCAAGTTGCCGGTGTCGCTGGGATTTCTCGAGATCGGCGACGGCGAAGTCGTCGCCACGCTGCGAACGCTCACGGTCTAGTGGTTCGACAGGTCCCGATTGCGGCTGATGCCGTGGCGATCGCCGGCGAGTGCAAGGCGCGCACCACAGCGATAGTGTTTCTATCGCGCGGATGGGCAACGCGGTCACCGTCTGCGAACGCCCGGCAGAAGCTTCGGGGCGTATCGCACCACTAATCAGCCACGGCCGTCCGGCCGCCGGTGGCATCGGGCGCGCCGACGATCGACAGCGCCACCGCTTCGGCCAACTTGATGCCGTCGACCGCCGCCGACAGGATGCCGCCGGCATAGCCGGCGCCCTCGCCGCCCGGGAACAAGCCCCTGGTGTTGAGACTCTGGAAATTGTCCTGGCGCTTGATGCGTACCGGCGACGAGGTGCGCGTCTCGACGCCGGTCAGCACCGCATCGCGCATCGCATAGCCGCGGATCTGCTTGTCGAATTCCGGCAAGGCTTCGCGGATCGCCTCGATCGCGTAATCCGGCAGCGAAGGCGCGAGATCGGTCAGGTGCACCCCCGGCTTGTAGGACGGCAGGATCGCGCCGAACGCGGTCGATGGCTTGCCGGCCAGGAAATCGCCGACCAGCTGGCCCGGCGCGTCGTAATTGCCGCCGCCGAGGACATAGGCGCGCGCTTCGAGTTCGCGCTGGAAATCGATGCCGGCCAGCGGGTGCCGGTCGCCGCCGAAATCCTTCGGTTCGATGCCGACCACGATGCCGCTGTTGGCGTTGCGCTCGTTGCGCGAATACTGGCTCATGCCGTTGGTGACGACGCGGCCCGGCTCGGAGGTCGCCGCCACCACGGTGCCGCCGGGACACATGCAAAAGCTGTAGACGGCGCGGCCGTTCTTGCAATGATGGACCAATTTGTAATCGGCGGCGCCGAGCGCCGGATGGCCGGCGAATTTGCCGAAACGCGCGCGGTCGATCAGCGACTGCGGATGCTCGGCGCGGAAACCGATCGAGAACGGCTTGGCTTCGACATACACGCCGCGCTCGTACAGCATCTGGAACGTGTCGCGGGCGCTGTGGCCGACCGCCAGCACCACATGATCGGTCGCTATATGTTCGATCTGCCCGCCGCTCTCCAGCACGACGCCGCGCACCTGCCGCTCGCCGCCGCGCTCCTCGATCTCGAGATCGACCACCTTGCTCTGGAAACGGAATTCGCCGCCGAGCGATTCGATCGTCTCGCGCATCGCCTCCACCATCTTCACCAGGCGGAAGGTGCCGATATGCGGCTTGCTGACGTACAGGATCTCCTCCGGCGCATGGGCTTGCACGAATTCGGTCAGCACCTTGCGGCCATAGAACTTGGGGTCCTTGATGCCGCTATGCAGCTTGCCGTCCGAGAACGTGCCGGCGCCGCCCTCGCCGAACTGGACGTTCGACTCGGGATTCAATTCGCGCTTGCGCCACAGCCCCCAGGTATCCTTCGTGCGTTCGCGCACCACCTTGCCGCGCTCGAGAATGATCGGCCGGAAACCCATTTGCGCCAGGATCAGCGCCGCGAAGATGCCGCAGGGGCCGAACCCGATCACGACCGGACGCCGCGCCAGGTCGGCCGGCGCCCGCGCCACGAACTTGTAGCGCATGTCCGGCGCCGGCCCGACGCCGCGCCGGCCCTGCAGGCGTTTCAACACGGCCGCCTCGTCGCGGACTTCGCTATCGATCGTGTAGACGAAATGGATATTCGACTTCTTGCGCGCATCGTAACCGCGCCGGAATACCGTGAAGCCGAGCAGATCTTCCGGCGCGATGGCGAGCCGCTCGAGAACGGCGGCTTTCAGGTCCTCTTCCGGATGGTCGAGCGGGAGCGTGATATCGGTCAGTCGCAGCATGGGGAATCAGGAAGGATGGACGGGCGCGCGGCGCCCGAGTAATGCAATCAGGGCGCCATTTTACTCGACCGCGGCCAGGCAGAGCCGCTTCCGCCGCCTGCCACCGGCCGTCCACCGCCGCACCATGAGGGATTTAACAACAAACAACATTCAACGCAATATATCGGGCCTCCACTGTCCCCCTTCGTTCCGAAAAGAGTACGATATGCCTGATATTGCATGTCAGAAAGATTGAGTGTTGGCGCGGCTCCGGACGCCTATCCGCCGGTTTCGCGCCGCCTCGTCTTTTCAGCGCCGCGCCCATGCCGGCGGCGGCAACCGGACAGATCGGAACAAGACGGACAAGGGGGAGGCCGCGGGACGGCTATGAGCACAGCACATCACATCCGCTACGGTAGTGAAGCCGAACTGCGCCATATGCTGCTGGAGTATCAGGCGATCCTCGACAATGCCTCCGTCGGCATCGTCTTCACCCGCAACCGCACGTTCCTGCATTGCAGCGCGCGCTTTTCGGAGATGTTCGGCTGGCCGGTCGACGAATTGATCGGGCAACCGACCCATATCGTCTATCCCTCGATGGAAGCCTACGACGAGCTCGGGCGCAGCGCGATCCCGGTACTCTCCGCCGGCAAGCGGCTCGATATCGAAGTGCAGATGAAACGGCGCGACGGCAGCGTCTTCTGGTGCCGCATGCTGGCCAAGGCGATCGACCCCAACGATCACGGCAAGGGCACGATCTTCATCACCGAAGACATCAGCGAGCGCAAGGCGGCCGACGAAGCGCGCCGCCAGTTGCTGCTGGAATACCAGGCGATCCTGGACAACGCCTCGCTCGGCATCACGTTCACCCGCAACCGCACGTTCCTGCACTGCAACGAGCGGTTCTCCGAAATGTTCGGCTGGTCCGCCAACGAACTCGTCGGCCAATCGACCACCATTCTCTATCCGTCGCGCGAGGCGTTCGAGGAATTGAGCCGCATCGCGACGCCGACGCTGTCCGCCGGCCGCCGGCTCGACGTCGAAGTGCTCATGAAGAAACGCGACGGCACCTTGTTCTGGTGCCGCATGCTGGCCAATGCCATCGATCCGAACGACCACGGCAAGGGTTCGATCTTCATCACCGAGGACATCAGCGAGCGCAAGCAGGCCGACGAGGCGCGCCGCCAGCTGCTGCTCGAATACCAGGCGATCCTCGACAACGCCACGCTCGGCATCACGTTCACGCGCAAGCGGATTTTCCTGCATTGCAATGCCCGCTTTTCCGAGATGTTCGGCTGGGGCAGCAATGAATTGGTCGGACAATCCGCCGCCATCGTCTATCCGTCGCCCGAAGCCTTCAGTGAATTGAGCAGCAAGGTCAGTCAGGCGCTTGCCGACGGCGCCCGTTTCGAGACCGAATTGCAGATGAAGCGACGCGACGGCAGCCTGTTCTGGTGCCGCATGCTGGCGCGCGCGATCGATCCCAATGACAGCAGCAAGGGCTCGATCTTCATCACGGAAGACATCACCGAGCGCCGCGCCGTGCAGGATGCGCTGATCCGGGCGCGCGACGAACTCGAACTGCGGGTGCAGGAACGCACCGCCGAACTGGCTGAAGCGAACATGCGCTTGCAGCAGGAAATCCAGGAACGGCGCGTCATCGAAGAGCAGGTACGCCATCTCGCCAACCACGATGCCTTGACCGATCTTCCGAACCGGCGCCTGCTCGAAGACCGCCTGGCCCAGGCGCTGGCCGGGGCCAAGCGCAACGGCGGCCAGGTCGCGGTGCTGTTCATCGATCTCGATTACTTCAAGCCGATCAACGACAGCCATGGCCACCGCATCGGCGACTTGATGCTGCAGGCGATCGCCAAGCGCCTGCGCGGACTGCTGCGCGAAGTGGACACCGTCGCCCGTGTGGGGGGCGACGAATTCATCGTCGTCCTTCCCGATATCCATTCGCCCGAAGCCGCGGGCGAAACCGCGCAACGCATTCTCGACGCGATGATCTATCCCTATACGATCGAAGGCAATCAGCTCAGCGTCACGCCGAGCATGGGAATCAGCCTTTATCCGGGCGACGGCACCGAAGTCACCGCCCTGCTCGACCGCGCCGACGAGGCCATGTATCACGCCAAGCAGGCGGGCCGCCAGAACTTCCAGTACTACTGCAAGATTCCGCAAACGACGGCGGACTGATGCTTACCGCCGCACCAGCCCGCGTCATTCTTACCGCGGCCTGCAATGACTCGATCTTCGCTAGCGATTCAGGTTGCGGCTGACCTGCAACTGGTCGCGCAAGGCCTTCACCTGATCGTGATTGCGCAATACGCCCTGGTATTGGCGCTCCACCACGTTGCGCACTTCCGCAGGCAATACCTTTTCCAACGCATTGCGATAGCTCTTGACCGCGATATCCTCGCCGCGCTCGCATTCGGCGAGGATCGCATGGTCGTCGTGCCCCGTGACGGCCGACTTGATGTCGATCCAGCGCCGATGCAAGGCGCCGCTCAGGCTGCTGCCGGTCTCGGGATCGCCGCCGTAGGAAATCACCAGACCTTGCAGTTCCCCGGCCGCCGCCGCGCAGGTCTGCGCGCGGCTTTCGAGGAAGGACTTGGTCTGCGTGTCGCGGATTTCCGCGGCACATGAACGGAAGCCGGCTTCGCCGTCCTTGCAGGTTTCGATCAGATCGTTCAACGTGGAGATGATGTCGTCTTTATCCATGGCGTCGCCATTGTTCCCAAAAGAGGTTGGAAGACTCGCGCTTCGGGTGCGTCATTTCTCGCCGCCGCTCGAACCGGTCGACGTGGCCTTGCCGCTTCGCAGCTCCCTTGCCATTTGCAGATGGTGATTGATATGCGACTCCATGTTGGTCGCCAGCTGCTTGAGATCGGCATCCTGGGCCCGCGACTTGGCGCGCGTCACCAGCTTGCGCGCTTGCGAATGATCGCTGACGCCGGATTTCGCCAAGTATTCGCGATCGAACGCATCGCCCGACATCGCTTCGAGTTTCTTGATCATGCTCTTGTGCTTGGCATTCGGCTCGGTCGGCAGTTGGACGTTCTTCTGTTGCGCCAATTGCTGCAGCTGATCGAGGGCCTGGGTATGGTCGTCGATCATCTGCCGCGCGAAGTTCAGCACTTCGTCGTTCTTCGACTTGCTTTGCGCGACCTTCGCCGCTTCGATTTCGGAGATGTTGGCATAAGCCAGCTCGCGCATCAGGTTGCGATCGGAGGCGCTGACGCTGGGCTTGCCCGCCGGAACATAGGCACCGCCGCCGGTCGCCGTCGTGTCGGTGGCGGCGCCCGGGCTGGTCGGCGTGCTGCCGGTGGTGCCCGTGGCGCCGCTGGATGTGGTCGCCGACGCATCCGGCGTGGTAGTGCCGGTAGTGCCCGTGGTGCCGGTCGCTCCGGTCCCGGTCGTTCCGGAGGTTCCCGAAGTTCCCGCCGTCCCGCTCGTTCCGGAACTGCCGCTCGTGTCGGCGGTACCGCTGGCCCCGGTGCCGGTCGTGCCGGCCGTACTACCCGAACTGCCCGCTACGCCGCTCGGCGTGCTGCTCGTGCTGCCGCTGGTTCCGCTCGACGTCCCGGTGCTGCCCGACATGGCGCCGGTCTGCCCCTGGCTTTGGCCGCTCAACGAGGGATCACTTGAGCTGGTGCCTGACGAGGACGTGCTTTGTCCGAATACAGGTGCGGCAGACAACAGCAACGCCATGCCTGCCGTGCCGAATGCCAGAGAGAGAGGGCGAAGTTTGCTGGTGCGATGTGACATGCGATTCTCCTTGTTCGGTACGGAAATGCCATGAGAAAACTGGCGGTGAAGTACCGGAGTAGGGAGGCAAATCGTATGCCTGCGGCGGAAAACGACGGTCTGCTCGCATCCAAAGGGACGAACGGCGGAAAAACCTACAGCAGCCGGAAAAATTTACAGGCGCATCCCTCAAAAAAAATGCCATCCGTCACGCTGGCGCACCAGCCACGCATGCGGCTGAACGACCGCATACCGACCGAGCGTCGCGTTCCGGACGGCAAATGCCCATTCGGAAAGATCGCTTATTTCATACGCGCAGCGCCATCCATGCGAGACGGCGCGCGGCGGTAATCAATTCCTCCGTTGCCGTTTTTCCGATCTGGACTCGACCGTCGACAGCACTTCCCCTTGCGGATCGACGGTTTGCAAAATCACGTCGAAGCCCCAGAGCCGCGTCACGTGTTTCAAGACTTCTTCGGTCTGCTGGTTGAGCGGCCGCCGCTGGAACTGCGTATGGCGCAGCGTCAGCGCGCGGTTGCCGTGGCTGTCGACCGACCACACCTGGATGTTCGGCTCGCGATTGCCCAGGTTGTATTGCTCGGCCAGCTTTTGCCGTATGTATTGATAGCCGTTGTCGTCATGGATCGCGGACACCTTCAACTTTTCTTCCTGATCGTCGTCGAGCACCGAGAAGAAATGAAAATCCCGGATCAGTTTCGGCGACAGGTATTGCGCGATGAAACTCTCGTCCTTGAAATTGCGCATCGCGAAGTCGAGCGTTTCCAGCCAGTTCTTACCCGCGATCTCGGGGAACCACGCGCGATCCTCGTCGGTCGGCTCTTCGCAGATGCGGCGGATGTCGCGCATCATGGCGAAGCCGAGCGCATAGGGATTGATGCCGCTGTAATACTTGCTCGTGATCGGCGGCTGGTAGACGACGTTGGTATGGCTTTGCAGGAACTCCATCATGAAGCCGTTGCCGACGATGCCTTCGTCGAACAGCTTGTTGAGTATCGTGTAATGCCAGAACGTCGCCCAGCCCTCGTTCATGACCTGGGTCTGGCGCTGCGGATAGAAGTATTGCGAAATCTTGCGCACGATGCGCACGATCTCGCGCTGCCACGGCTCCAGGAGCGGAGCGTACTTCTCGATGAAGTACAGCAGGTTTTCCTGGGGTTCGGGCGGAAAGCGCGCCTCGGCCTGGTCTTCCTCTTCCTTCTCGCGGCGCGGCAAGGTGCGCCACAGCTCGTTCACCTGCGACTGCAGATATTCCTCGCGTTCCTTCTGCCGTTCGCGCTCCTTGGCCAGGGACAGTTTCGCCGGACGCTTGTAGCGGTCCACGCCGTAGTTCTGCAGCGCATGGCAGGAATCGAGAAGCAGCTCGACCGCCTCGATGCCGTAGCGGCGCTCGCAATCGGCGATGTATTTCTTCGCGAACACCATGTAATCGATGATCGCGTCGGCATCGGTCCAAGTGCGGAACAGGTAATTGCCCTTGAAGAAGGAATTGTGGCCGTAGGAAGCATGGGCGATCACGAGCGCCTGCATCGTCAGGCTGTTTTCCTCCATCAGATAGGCGATGCAGGGATTCGAATTGATGACGATCTCATAGGCCAGCCCCATGTGGCCGCGCCGGTAACTCTTTTCCGTCGCCAGGAAATGCTTGCCGAACGACCAGTGATGATAGGACACCGGCATGCCGACCGAGGCATAGGCATCCATCATCTGTTCGGCGGTGATGATCTCGAGCTGGTTCGGATAGGTGTCGAGGCCGAAATCGCCGGCGACGCGCTTGATTTCCTCGTGCGCCTGCTCGATCAGTTCGAACGTCCACTCCGACTGCTCGGGCAGGCGTTGCGGTTTGCCCTTCTTGCGCGTGCTCTTCCTGGCGACTTTGGTGACGGCTGTAGGCACGGCGGTAGGCGTGGCGGTCTTGGTCATACTTTCGGCTGTTTCTTGAACAGTTCACGGAATACCGGATAGATGTCGGCCGGCGATTCGATTTTCTGCATCGCGAAGTGCGGATGGACGTCCGGGATCTGGGTGTACTCTTCCCACAGGTTCTGCGGCTCGCCATCGGTGATCTCGATATAGGCGTAGTACTGCACCAGCGGCATGATGGTATTGGTGATGATCTGCCGGCACAGCACCGAATCGTTGTCCCAGTTGTCGCCGTCGGAAGCCTGGGCGACATACAGGTTCCAGTCGGCCGGCGAATAGCGTTCCTGCATGATCTTGGCGAGCAGGTTCAGCGCCGACGAGACGACGGTGCCGCCCGACTCGCGCGAGTTGAAGAATTCATCCTCGGTCACTTCCGACGCCTGCGTATGGTGGCGGATGAAGACCACTTCGATTCGCTCGTAGGCGCGCGTCAGGAACAGGTAAAGCAGGATGAAGAAGCGCTTGGCCATGTCCTTCTTCGCCTGGTCCATCGAACCGGAGACGTCGAGGATGCAGAACATCACGCACTGGCTCGACGGCTTCGGCACCTTGATGCGGTTGCTGTAGCGCAGATCGATCGGGTCGATGAAGGGAATGCCGTAGAGCTTGGCGCGCAGATGATGGATTTCCTTGCGCAGCGCCTGGATGCGGACATCGTCCTCATGGCAGACCGGCAGCAGCTGCTGCAGCTCGGCCTCGGCTTCCTTCAGGCGCTTGCGCGTCTTCGAGCCGACCGCGATGCGGCGGCCGAGCGCGCCGCGCAGCGAGCGCAGCACGTGGATATTGGTCGGCGTGCCCGACAGCGTGAAGCCTGCGCGCTGCTGGCGGTATTCGTTCGAGGCGGTCAGCTGGGTCTTGACCATGTTCGGCAACTCGAGGTCTTCGAAGAAATAATTCATGAATTCCTCGCGCGACAGCTCGAAAATGAAATCGTCTTCGGTGATCTGGTCGCTGTTGCCCGCCTTGCCCTTGCCGGAACCGCCGCCGCCGCCTTTCGGCCGGTTGATGCGGTCGCCCTTCTGGTATTCCTCGTTGCCGGGATGGATGGATTCCCAGATCCCGCCGCGCGCATGGCCGAAGGTCGGCTCGCCGATGTCCTTGACGGGAATCGAGACTTTTTCGCCGCTTTCGATGTCGGTGATCGAGCGGCCCTTCACCGCGCGCGCAACGGCTTCCTTGATCTGCGCCTTGTAACGCCGAAGGAAGCGCTCACGATTGATCGCGGACTTGTTCTTGCCTTGCAGACGTCGGTCGATGAGGTAAGCCAAAATGCCTCCTGGCTGTAATGTGGAGAACAGAGCGGGGCGCGCGGCCGTAGCCGCCTAGGCCAATTCGGCACGGCGCCTCATAAAGCCTGCGCGGCCCGGGCTTGCCGCCCCTCTCTGTCGCCAAAGGGTTACGACGACTTACGTACCCGCAGATACCATTCGCACAACAGGCGCACCTGCTTGGCGGTGTAGCCCTTGGCCACCATGCGCGAGACGAATTCCTGGTGCTTGTTCGCATCCTCGGCGCTCGCCTTGGCATTGAAGGAGATGACCGGCAGCAGGTCTTCCGTGTTGGAGAACATCTTCTTCTCGATCACGGTGCGCAGCTTTTCGTAGCTGGTCCAGGTCGGATTCTTGCCGGCGTTCTGGGCCCGCGCGCGCAACACGAAATTGACGATCTCGTTACGGAAGTCCTTCGGGTTCGAAATGCCGGCCGGCTTCTCGATCTTCTCGAGCTCGCTGTTCAAGGCATCGCGGTCGAAGCTCTCGCCGGTATCCGGATCGCGGAACTCCTGGTCCTGGATCCAGAAATCAGCGAACGTCACGTAACGATCGAAGATGTTCTGGCCGTATTCCGAATAGCTTTCGAGATAGGCGGTCTGGATCTCCTTGCCGATGAATTCCACGTAACGCTGGGCCAGGTATTCCTTGATGTACGAGAGATATTTCTGCTCGACCTCGGGCGCGAACTGCTCGCGCTCGATCTGCTGCTCGAGCACGTACAGCAGGTGCACCGGGTTGGCCGCGACTTCGGTCGTATCGAAGTTGAACACTTTCGACAGGATCTTGAACGCGAAACGCGTCGACAGTCCGGTCATGCCCTCGTCCACGCCCGCGTAGTCCGCGTATTCCTGGCGCGACTTGGCCTTGGGGTCGGTGTCCTTGAGATTCTCGCCATCGTAGACCAGCATCTTGCTGAAGATGCTCGAGTTTTCCGGCTCCTTCAGGCGCGACAGCACCGAGAACTGCGCCATCATCTTCAGCGTTCCCGGGGCGCAGGGCGCGTTGCCGAGCGAGGAATTGCGGACCAGCTTGTCGTAGATCTTGATCTCGTCGGTCACGCGCAGGCAATACGGAACCTTCACGATATAGATACGATCGAGGAACGCCTCGTTGTTCTTGTTGTTCTTGAAGGCTTTCCATTCCGATTCGTTCGAGTGCGCCAGGATCACGCCGTCGAACGGAATCGCGCCGAAGCCTTCCGTGCCCTTGTAGTTGCCTTCCTGGGTGGCGGTCAGCAGCGGATGCAGGACCTTGATCGGCGCCTTGAACATCTCGACGAATTCGAGCAAGCCCTGGTTGGCCAGGCACAGGCCTCCGGAGTAGCTGTAGGCATCCGGATCGTCCTGCGAATAATCCTCCAGCTTGCGGATATCGACCTTGCCGACCAGCGACGAGATGTCCTGGTTGTTCTCGTCGCCCGGCTCGGTCTTCGAGATCGCGATCTGTTTCAAGACCGAGGGGTAGCGCTTGATGACGCGGAACTGGTTGATGTCGCCGTTGAACTCGTGCAGACGCTTGACCGCCCACGGGCTCGGGATCGGGCGCAGGTAACGGCGAGGAATGCCGTAATCCTCTTCCAGGATCGTGCCGTCTTCCTCTTCGTTGAAAAGGCCGAGCGGCGACTCGTTGACGGGCGAACCCTTCAGGCAATAGAAGGGGACGTGCTCCATCAGGTATTTGAGCTTTTCGGCGATCGACGACTTGCCGCCGCCGACCGGGCCGAGCAAGTAGAGCACTTGCTTGCGTTCTTCCAGACCCTGCGCGGCGTGGCGGAAATAGGCGACCACTTGCTCGATCACCTCCTCCATGCCGTAGAACTCGCGGAAGGCGGGATAGATCTTGATGATTTTGTTGGCGAAGATGCGCGACAGGCGGGGATCGTGACGCGTGTCGACCAGCTCCGGCTCGCCGATCGCGGCGAGCATGCGTTCGGCGGCGGTGGCATAGGCAAGACGGTCGCGTTTGCAGACCTCGAGGTACTCCTGCAACGAATATTCTTCTTCCCGGGTCCGTTCGTACCGTGCTGCGTAGTTGTCGAAGATATTCATGGTGTGTCCTTTGAATAAAACGTTCCGTCGATGGGCGTCAGATCTTCGTGGTGCTTTCCGTTCCGCAATTTAATAATAGTCTCTCTTTGGAAGAGCGCGAAAGAAAAATTTCACGGAAGAATCGTTTAGGTACAGACACAAAACAACAGAGAAAGTTGCCGCCGCAAAAGACTTTGTTCGGCTTTATTTTCCGCGGGAGAGATGAAGCATCGAACCAGTTGAAAGAATTGCGATGGCAAACTAAAAACGTTTGCCGCCAGTGGGCGGCGGCGGTCTGCCAACCGGCGCGATCGCAAGCCTATCGCCTTGGATATGCGATAGGAAGTCGCCTAATGAAACGCGGGCGCCGAGTCCCGGACGAGGACGATGCCGGTTGCGGGAAACGGTTACAATACCGGCACTTCGCGCATCATGGTCATCGTTCGAATTGAACGCATCAATACCCGCTGTTCGCGCGATTGCCCGTCGATCATGCATCGACCGCGGATGCGAACACCGCCGGCTCCATGCCGGATATTCCTGCATCCGCATCCGGATCGAACCTCGATGCGTCGTTTGCTGCGGCGCTTATAAGAATCGTATTGACTATGCCTGGCCAGAAATCTGCTTCCGCCGACAAACCGTTCTACGTCGTCCGCAATTCCCGCATCCACGGCCGGGGCGTGTTCGCCGCGCGCAACATCCCCGCCGACACTCTCATCATCGAATACGCCGGCCGCCGCATTACCGACGATGAAGCGTCCGAACGCGGCTCGTCCGATCCGAACAACCCGTATCACACCTTCTTTTTCAGCCTGGAGGATGGCCGGCTGATCGACGGCGGCGACCGCGGCAACGACGCACGCTGGATCAATCATGCGTGCGAGCCGAATTGCGAGGCGCGCGAAGAAGGCGGCCGCGTGTTCATTCATGCGCTGCGCGACATCAAGCGCGGCGAGGAATTGAATTACGACTACGGCTTGATCATCGAGGAACGGCACACGGCCAAGCTCAAGCAAGCCTATGCCTGCCATTGCGGAGCAAAAACCTGCCGCGGCACGATGCTCGCCCCGAAACGCAAGAAACGCTCGTAAACAAGGACTTACGGCGCCGCCCTCCGGTTTTGGCGGCGCCCACGAGCCCCGCTTACTTGCCGAACAAGCCCTTCAATTTGTCTTGAAGCTGCTCTTGCAGCTTCTTCTTGACGTCTTCCTTCTTCTCGTCGAGTTTCTGCTTGGCGATGTCGCCAGCCAGCGCGCCGAAATCGATCTTCCAGCCGATCGCCGCGAACGGCCCCGACAAGCGCACCGGCACCGTCACGCCTTTCAGGGCTTGCAATTCGGGGCCGCCCTGGCCTTGCAGCGTCGAAACCACGGTTGCCTTGACCAGGTAATCGAGCCGCTCCGCGCCAAGATTGACGTCGCCCGCGCCGCCGATGCGCAACAACGGCGACTTGATCGACAAATCCTCGTTGCGCGCCACGCCTTTCGCAATGCGGAAACTGCCGCTCAATTCGCTGAAGTCGGTTTTCTGGTCCGTGGAGCCGGTGCCGGTTTGCGCCGCCGGCTGGGCGCCGGGGCTATTGCCGCGCAAGGCGCCGATCCTGGCCTTGGCGTCGCGAATCACTTGCGCCACGTTGACGCCGCGCACCGCGCCGTCGCGCAACTCGATCCGGGCCGTGCCGCCCAATGCGCGCTTCATTTGCGACACCGTCGCTCCTTGGGCAGCGATGTCGATCTGGACATTACCCTTGCCGTCGATCGGGTCTTTTCCGATCGCGTCTTTCAGCAAGGCGCCGATGTTGATGCCGGCCAGGTTCTGCCTGGCCGTGAATTGCGGCGGCTCGGTCGCCGTTGCCGATAGCGAGCCGGTCACGGTGCCGCCGTAGAGATTCGCGTTCAGGGAATGGATTTCGGCCTTGCCATTCGCCGCGCGCATGCCGACGCGCAGATTCGACACTTTCATGTTCTGCACCTTGGCGGCATCGACGCGCAGCGTGCCGTTCGCATTCAAGGTTTTCAAGGCGCTCAGATCGATCGGCTTTTCCGGCGCACCGGGCGCCGATGCCGCCGGCGCGGAGGCAGGTCCAACCGCAGGCTTGTTGACCCGATAACGGTCGAGATCGATGCGATCGAAGCCGATGTCGAAGTTGAACGCCAGCGGCGAGAATCGGTTGACGCCGAACCTGGCGTCATATCTGCTCTCGTCGAGATCGCCTTTCAAGGCGGCCGTTGCCGTACGCTTGCCAAGATCGATGTCGGCGCGGCCGTTGGTTTTCCATTTCAAGGTGCCGCCGCCGGGATTCGGCAAGGTGAACGAACCCGCGATCGTCGGCAAGGCGATCGTTTGCGCTTGCAGATCGGCGACGAGCGGCGTCGTCAGCGAGCCGTTGATCGCATTGCCGCCCTGCTTGCCGTCGAGCGCGAGCGTCAGCTGCGGCGAGGAGAACGCCATCTTGTCGAGATTGCCCGCCAGGGCGCCCGACAGCTTGAGGGCGGCGTCCAGTCCAGCGTCCTTGATCGCCGCATCGAGCGTCAAGGCCGGCAGCTTGAACGCCTGCGGCGAGCCCTCGAACGAGGGCGTAGCGAATTTCGCGCTGACGGTGCGGCTGCCCTCGGTGAGCTTGGCATCGCCGGCCAGCTTGCCGCCCGACACGGCCCGGTCCGTGATCGCCAGCTTGGGCGCCTCGAACTTGAATTCGATCGCTTGCTTGCCTTGCTTGCCGTCGAATCCGAAGACGATGCCGTCGAGCGTGAATTGCTTGGCATCCGGCCTGAGGTCGGCCGCACCCTTCAATGTCAGTTGCACGTCGCTGAAATCGAGAACCTTGCCCATGACGGCGGCATCGATGTCTCGCAAGACGACATGCCGGTTCGCGAGATCGAGCGTGAAACCGCTTTTTGCCGACACCTTGGCGTCCATGGCCGGTTGGCTACTCTTGACCGCGGCCGCGATATCGAACTTGCTGGCGGCACGGTCGGCGATCTTGCCGGTTTCCAGGCGCAGTTCGGCGATCGTCAGCTTGCGGCCGGCCATCCGGTCGTCGAAGGTGAGCAAGCCCTTGGTCACTTGCACGCCGTCGATGTCGAACTTGATCTGCTCTCCCGATTCCTCCTTCGACATCAGATCGTCGAAGTTGGTGCTGCCATCCTTGTTGCGTCTGAGATTGGCGTGCAAGCCGTCGACCACGACGCGGTCGACGACCAATTGGCTGGAGAACAGCAAGGGGAACAAGGCGACCGATACCTTGGCGTGTTCGATCGACGCAAAGGTTTCCGGCGCACCGTGCTCGGAGATGCTGAGCTTGCCGAGATCGGCGCCGATCTTCGGAAAGAAGGTCAGCTTGATCTCGCCCGGGATCGACAGCGTGCGCTGCTTCTTTTCCTGCACCAATTTGATGATGAGGGGCTTGTAATCGTTCGGATTGAAGGTGGCCGCCACGATGGCGGCGGCGGTGAGAGTCACGCCGAGCGCGGCGGCGAGAACGATCAACGCAATCTTCAACGGTTTCGGCATGAAAACTCCGGGATTCGATGACTATTGGGAACGATTCGATCATACCCGCTTCGCTGCGTTCTTGACGCCGCTCGCGAATGCGGCGCGGCGCTCAATCGCCCGATTCGCGCTCCAGCGTGATCCGCAGCGTCGCGGACGTCGGCGTGCTCGACAGCGTGCTCCGGTCGCCGCCGGCGCCGCGATAATGCTCTTCCGATCGCCGGTCCCGGCGCAATAGATTGCTGGCGCCGATACGCAACCGGGTCTTGCCGTCCAGCGCCCACAAGCCGTAGATGTCGAGACCGCGCCCGGCCGTACTCCAGGAGGCCGTTTCCGCCGATTGCCGCACGCTGCCGCCGCTTCGGAAATGGAGATCGGCGCCCAGCGTCGGGCCCGAGCCGCGCGGGCGATAGTCGAAGCCGAGATTGAGGCTGACCGGAACCTGGCTGTCGAGCCGGTTATGGGGCGCGGGAACCGCATCGACCCGGGACCAGTTGCGCGCCAGGTTGGCGCGCAACTCGATGGCAGGCGCATCCGCCAGCAACAGCTTCAGCGGAAACTTCGCTTCCAGCGCAACGCCGCGCGCCAGCGCACGGCCACCATTGACGGGCATCGATACCCACGCCGCACCGTCCTGGAACAGGTTCGGCAAGATCACGTCGTCGATGCGGCGCACGAACGCGCTGGCGCTCAGCAATCCCTCGCGGCCGAGATGATGATCGTAGACGGCATCGATGCCCCATGCGATTTCCGGCCCGAGGGCCGGATTTCCCTGGGTATCCGGCTTGGCGGCGCTGTTGTTGTTATCGACCGTATAGCGGCGCGGAATCAGCTCGAGCATCGTCGGCGCCTTCCAGGTGCGCGCCAGGCCGATCCGCAATTGGCGTTCCGGCGACAGCTTGTGCAACGACTGGAGTACCGGGCTCGCCACCGCGGTCCGCCGGATCACCGGCGCGACGGCGCCGCTCTCGACGGCGGTGCGCAGCGATTCCCAACGCAAGCCGGCCGCCAGCGACCAGGCCGCATCGATTTGCCATTCATCCTGCGCGAACAGCGCCCATCGATGCAAGTTGCCGTGGTAACGGTCGTCGCCGACTGCGCGCAACGGGCCGGCGGGAGCGGCCCGGCGCTCCACCCGGGTCTGGGCACGGCCGGCGCGCGCCGTATCCCAACCGAAGCTCAACACATGGTCGTCTCCGGCCAGCACGGCATACTTGCCGCTGAAGTGGAGGCCGCCTTCGCGTATCGACGATGCCACCAGATGCACGGCGGGATCGCGCACGATGCCGGATCTGCCGTTGAATTCGAAGTCGGAACGGCGACGGCTGAAATTGCCGCCCCCCTTCAGTTCCAGGCGGGCGCCGTCGCCGAGCGGGCTGGTCCAGAGCAGATCGCTACGGACGAAGGGCGCGAACACTTGCAACATGCTGTTGTTGTCCGGATAGCGGCTGTGCTCGCCGGCCAACGCCTCCTCGTGCGTTTCGGAACCGGCCGTGCGCCGGTGGGCGTCGACAAAGGTCTGGGAAACGAGCGACCTGCCGCCGGCCAGCCTCCAGTCGATGCGTGCCGACAGGCTCAGCGCGTCGATCTTGTTCGATTCCCGGACTTGCGTGCGTCGATGCACGTGCCGGCCGCTATCGTCCACGCCGATGTCTTCCTCCTGCGACGGCGACGCGGTACGGGTGCGGACGAGCCTGGCCGCCAGCGTATAAGCATGGTCGGCGCCGCTGCCGGAGACCTGGCCGCCGACCTCGGGCGCATACCGGCCGCCTTGCGCCGCCACGCCGAACTTGAGCTCGCCGCCGCTGCGCGCGACCGCCTTCCTCAAGACGATATTGATAGTGCCGGCGATCGCCTGCGCGCCGGTGTCGGCCGAGGCGGTGCGCAAGATCTCGATGCGCTCGATCAGGTCCGGCGCGATCGATTCGAGCGTGAATCCGGCCGGCGCCGCCACGCCGTTGAGCAGTATCTGCGTATAGCCAGAACCGAGGCCGCGCATCCGGATTTCGGTGCCGCGGCCATTGCGGTCGCCGACGGTGATGCCGGGCAGGCGCTTGAGCACATCGGTCAGCGTGCGGTCGCCATGGCGTACCAGTTCGTCGTGCTCGACGATGATGCTGCTGGCGGTGTCCTGCCGGCGCTGATCATAGCGGGCGGCGGCGACCTCCACCTTGGCGGGGGAGGAAGCGGATTGGCCGCCCGCATCGGCAAGCGCATGGACCAGCGGGAACAGCGAAATGACTGTGCCGCCGAGGGCGTGTAAGCGAAAGTGCATGGATATCCTTGTCAAAACATAGGATCGCGGCGCGAGCGAACTCCCGCCGCGCAGGCCGGCGAGCGTGGAATTCGTCGAGCAGGGAGTCGTCGGGAAGGCGCCGCCGGGATCGGCGGCGCCGTGGAACCGGCGCGCGGTTAGCGTGCGGTCAGTGTGAGATACGGCGGTCGCGATCGCGCAAGGCGGCCTCGGTACCGTATTTATCGAGGCCGGCGAGCACCCGTTCCGGGTCGATGCGCCGGCCGCCGTGCATGACTTCGAAGTGCAGATGCGGTCCGCTCACCGCGCCGCTCACGCCGGCCGTGCCGATGCGCTGCCCGGCCTTGACCGTATCGCCGGCCTTGACCGAGCGGCGGTCGAGATGGGCATACAGCGAGCGCAAGTCGTTGCCGTGCTGGATGAGAATGACCTTGCCATAGTTCGGATTGCCCTCGAAACCGTCGTCGCCGGAGACGATCACGGTGCCGTCGACCGGCGCCAGGATCGGCGTGCCGATCTTCGCGCCCAGATCGATGCCGCCGTGCGTGCTGGTTCCGCCGTTGCGCGGCACGCCGAAGAAGCTGTTGACGCGCATCTTGGCAAGCGGCGGCCGCCAGGCCGGCAAGGCCGGCGCGACAGCGGTGCCGGGTACCGCGCCGGCCGCTTCGGTCGGCGCCGGGGTCGGATCGCCGGGGCGGGCAAAGGCGGGCTGCAACAGGATGCTGGCGCCCGCCACCGCCATCAACGCGCCGGCGACGGCGCACTGCGACAGCAGGCTCGGGCGCATACTGCCGTTCTGCCGGATCAACCTGACCCGCGCCCCGAGCGTCTCGGCGCACGCGTCGCCGAAAGCCAGCGTGGGCCGCGGCGGGGTGCGGAACACCGCCTGCTGCAGCTTCGACTGCAATTTCAATTGCAACACCAGCGCGGCCGCGTATTGCTGGCGTTGCGGCTGCGGACGGCCGGCCAACACCAGGCGGTCGCAGCTTATCTCCTGCGCCCAATTCAAGCGGGCGCCGAGTTTGCGCATGATCGGGTTGAACCACAGCGCGGTTTGCGCCAGCAGGCTCGCGCACAGCCACCAGGGATCGCGGCGGCGCCAATGGGTCAATTCATGCGCGACGATCATCTGCTGCTGTTGCGGATCGAAGTCGCGCAAATGGCGCGGCAGCAAGAGGCGCGGCCGGAGGATGCCGATCAGCATCGGCGAAATCGCGGCCGGCGTCTCCAGCACCGCCAGGTTGCACCGTGCAAGACGGCGCAATTGCGCATCGTCGAACGCCGGATGCCGGTGCAGCGCGGCGGCGTCCAGCACGCTGGCCGATGCCAGCAGGCCGCGCAATTCATGCCGCGCGGCCCGCCAGCGCAAGACGGCATGGAACAGTCCGGCGCCGTAGAGCAACACCCAGAGGTAGGACAACGCCCTGATCCAGCGGCCGCCGGCGGCATCGCCCGACGCCTCCTGCCCGCCAAGCTCCGGCGCAAGATCGGCCTGCGCCAAGACCGTCGTCGACAGCGCATCGGCGCCGGCCGGCGCAGCGGCGAACGTGAACCCGTTCAGCACGCTGAACCGCGCAGTCTGCGGCAGCAGGACCAGCACGAACGCCGCCACCGCCAGCGCTTGCGCCAGCAGCCAGACCGCGCGCTGCGCCGCCAGGCCGGGCCGGATCCGCAACGCCAGCTTCAACACCGCCCATATGCCGAGCGCCACCACGATGGAATTGAAACTGGCCTGCGCGAACAAGAGGACGAACATATCGATCGGCATCGTCATGACGACTTCTCCTTGCCGTCCGGCCAGTCGCGCAACATTTGTTCGAGTTCGGCCAGCTCTTGCTGGTCGACCAGTTTGCTGCCGGTAAACATATGGATCGGCAAGGGAGCGTCGAGCTCCATCACGCGCTGCCCGAAATCGTGGGCGAATGCGGCCAGCGTGCCCACTTTGTCGACCGCCGCCGCATATACCTGCACGCCGTGCTCGGTACGCTGGCTGACCATCTGCTTTTCCAGCATCCGTTCCAGGGTCTTGCGCGTGGACGAGAACGACCAAGCCAGTTCGGCGACCGCGCGCTCATGGATTTCACGGGCGGAAAGAGGCTGTTCTTTCCATAAGACTTTCAATAGGCTCAGTTCCGAGACGGAGGGAATCGACATGGGAAGGGCTCCAATGAGGTTTGTGACCAATGACGCAACTATGTGACAAATGTCGCATATGGTCAAGGAGTTTTTGCGACATTTGTCGCAAGCATCGATTCGCGGGCCTCGGAACGGCGCTCAGGCAGCGGCGATGGCGGCTTTCATCCTGGCGCGCCAGGCATTCGGCGTCGTTCCCGTCATTTGCTTGAAGACTTGGCGGAAATGCGCGACGTCGCGATAGCCGACCTGGGCGGCGATCGCGTCGATGCCCTCGGCCGCATGCGCGAGCCGATGCTTGGCGCTTTCGATGCGCAAGCGCTGCAGGTATTCGTTGGGAGTGTCGCCGGTGGCCTTCTTGAAGCGGCGCTTGAAGTTGCGCTCGCTCATGGTCGCCACCCCGGCCAGCACTTCGACGTTCAAGGGTTCGGCGAGATGCTGTTCCATGTGGCGTTGCGCCCTCAGGACGGCGGCATCCTCATGCTTCTTCTGGAAATCGAACAAGGCATAGGCAGTCTGCCGCTCGCGCCAGCCGTCGAGCACCAGCGCGCGCGCCACGTGGTCGGCGGCCTGGTAGCCGCACCAATGCTCGACCAGGTACAGGCAGAGTTCGGCATAGGCATTGATGCCGCCCGAGCAGAGAATGTCGCCGTCATGCGTGAGCATGCGCTCGGGCCGCAGGTCGACCTCGGGATAGCATTGCCGGAACATGGGCACGAAACCCCAGTGCGTCGTGGCGGCGCGGCCGTTCAGCAATCCGGCTTCGGCCAGCACGAAGGCGCCGGTGCAGATGCTCGCCAGCTGCGCCCCTTGGCGATGCAGGCGCAATAGCTCAGGAATCACATCCCGGGCCCAGTCGCCACGCTCGGCGACGTTGGCGGCGGTCACGATGACGAGGTCGGCGGCGGCGATCTCGGAGAGCGCGCAGTGCGGCACCAGGCGCAAGCCATTCAGGCAGCGGACCTCGCCGGCGCCAACGCCGGCAAGGCGGACATTGAAATACGGCGCCGGATTGGTTTCGCACAATTGATTCCACAGCCGCCCCGCCTGGGTGAAGATATCCATCGGTCCGGCAACCGTGGTCGGCAAGGTTCCCGGCATGGCCAGGATCGCGACCTCGACCGGACGGTTTCTGGCCTGTTTTCCCTCGTTGTTTGGCACGCGGCACGCTCACTTTCCTTGTGCGGCGCTGCTAGACTGAACGCTCCATCAACTCGAATTTCCATCCCCATGAGCGAAGCGCCGCGTTATCCATACACCGTAACATGGTCCGATCTCGACGCCAACGTCCACTTGCGCAACACAGGCTATCTCGACTATGCCGCGCAGACGCGTTTCCTGTACCTGGCAGGGCAAGGCTTCACGCCGGCCGAATTCAAGGCGGCCGGCATCGGGCCGATCGTGTTTTCCGAGGAAATCCGCTATCTGCGCGAATTGCGCTTTCTCGAGGAATTCTCGGTCACGATCGAACTCGGCGGCATCAACGCGGAGGGCAGCAAGTTCATCATGGTCAATCGCTTCCTGAAGAAGGACGGCACGGTGTCGGCCGAGGTGCTTACGCGCGGCGCATGGTTCGATCTGCGCGAACGCCGCGTCGCGGTGCCGCCGGAGGCATTGACGCAAGCGCTGCTGCGCCTGCCGCGGACCGAGCCGTTCGAGCAGCTATGAAACCCGGCGCCCGCGTCGCGATCAAGATCAAGCGCGTCTACGACGCGCCGGCCGCGAGCGACGGCAAGCGCATCCTGGTCGACCGCTTGTGGCCGCGCGGCATCGCCAAGGCGCAAGCGGACATCGCGCATTGGGCGAAGAGCATTTCGCCTTCCAACGAACTGCGCAAGTGGTACGGCCACGATCCGGAGAAGTGGGAAGAATTCCGCCTGCGCTATTTCGCCGAGCTCGACGCCAATCCCGATGGCATGCGGGAATTGCTCGCGCATCTCGACACCCGCGCGGCGACCTTTCTGTTCAGCAGCAAGGAATTGCTGATCAATAATGCGGCCGCGCTGAAGGATTACGTCGAAGCGCGCTTGGGATAGGAAGGCGCCAGTCCGAGCGCGCGCCGGTCGCGGCGGTCGAAGGCGGCGGCCTCCTTCCGGAGCCATTGCTCGAACGCCTCCAGGTGCGGCGGCTTGGCGCGGCCGGCGGCCGTGACGATGTAATAGGAATGCGGCGCCGGCACGATCAGATCGAACAAGCGGACGAGACATCCCGCCGCCAGATCCGCCGATACCAGCGCGCTGCGCCCGATGGCGATGCCTTGTCCGGCCATGGCCGCCCCCAGCATCAGCGTGCTGTCGCTGTAATGGGCGTCGTACGGGAACTCGGCGGCGTCGAAGCCGGCTTGCCTGGTCCAGGCGTCCCATTCGATCTGACATTCGTCGCGCAGGATGCGGTAGCGTTTGAGGCCGGCGATCGAGACCGGCAGGCGGCCCTGGTTGAAGCTCGGACTGCACACCGGGAACAGCCATTCGTCGAGCAGCTTCGTCGCCGAGCATCCTTTCCATTCGCCGCGCCCGTAGCGGATCGCGATGTCGGCTTCGGAACGGTCGAGATCCTTCAACTCGGTCGAGGCCTTGATATGCACGGCCACATGCGGCTGCAGCTTCTGGAACTTGGCCAGGCGCGGCAGCAGCCAGCGGTTGGCGAACGATTGCAGGGTCGTCACGGTGATCGACGGCGCCTGCGTCAAGGCGCCGACTTCCATCACCGCGCGCTCGATCTGCTTCAGCGCCGGCTGCAGGCGGCGAAACAGCAGCGCGCCTTCGCGGGTCAGCAGCATTTGCCGGCCTTGCCGCTCGAACAGTGCGACGCCGAGTGCCTGCTCAAGCTGCCGGATCTGCTGGCTGACGGCGCTATGCGTGACATGCAGCTCGGCGGCGGCCAGCGAATAACTCCGGTGGCGCGCCGCCGATTCGAACGTATGCAAGCTGTTCAGGGAGGTCGGTCGCATTCCTGCATTGTTAGTTTTTCTAACAAGTCATGTCAAATAAAATCGTTCGTCATGGCGGCGCGCGATGTCTACACTTGCCATTCCTCGCTCGAATGGAAACCTTCGAAAATCATGTCCGGAACCAATATCGCGCGGCTCTTCCTGCTCGGCGCCATCTGGGGCAGCAGCTTCATGCTGATGCGCATCGCGGCGCCCGCGCTCGGCCCGCTGACGACCGCCTTCGGCCGCATCCTGCTCGGCGGCATCGCCCTCTACCTGTTCGCGCGCTCGCGCGGCATCGATTTCAGCTGGCGCCGCAACGGCCGCATCTATCTCGTCATCGGCGTCGTCAATACCGCGGTGCCGTTCGCCCTGTTCGCCTGGGCGGCGCTCCATGTGCCGTCGGCCTATAGCGCGACCATGAATGCCATGGCGCCGGTGTTCACCGGCATGTTCGGCTTTCTGCTGCTGGCGGAGCGCTTGACGGCGGCGCGCGCCGCCGCCTTCGCGCTCGGCCTGATCGGCGTGGCGGTGCTGGTCAGGATCGGTCCGGTGCCGATCACCGCGCAGGTCGTGCTCGGCATCCTGGCCGGCCTGAGCGCGGCGGTCTGCTACGGCTTCGCGGCGGTGTTCACGCGCATGAAAGCGGCCGACATTCCGCCGCTGGCGACCGCCACCGGCAGCCAATTGAGCGCGGCGCTCGCGTTGTTGCCGTTCGCGCTGCCGGAACTTCCGCATGCCGTCGCCCACGGCACGCCGGCGGCGGGGCTGGCGCTCGCCGTTCTCGGCATCGTCTGCACAGGGTTGGCCTACGCCTTGTTTTTCCAGCTGATTTCCGCCGAAGGTCCGGGCAAGGCGGTCATGGTCACCTTCCTGATCCCGGCCGCCGCCGCGATCTGGGCCCGGTTGTTCCTGGGCGAGCCGATCACCGCGGGCACGGTCGCCGGCCTGATCGTCGTGCTGTGCGCGACGGCGCTCGCGCTCGGCCTGTTCGGCCAGGTGAAGTCGCTGCTCCGGCCCGCCGCCGTCAAGCCGTGAGCAATTGCCGCGCCGACCGGACCAGGATGTTCGACATCCGTTCCAGGCGCGGCGACTGCACTTTCCAACGGTGCCAGTACAGGCCGACGTCGAGCGGCGCGGCAGGCAGAAGATCGATGAGCGCGCCGCCGTCCTGCAATGCGCGCATCTGCAGTTCCGGCAGCATGCCCCAGCCGAGTCCGCAACGGATCGCCTGCATATAGGGTTCCGACGCCGGCACGTAATGGCAGGGATAGCCGCCCTCCGGCAAACCGAAATGCCGCAAGAGGAAATCGGCCTGGAGCTTGTCCTTGCGATCGAACACCATGACCGGCGCGCGCCGCGCCGCCGCGCGCGTCATGCCGCGCGCGAACCAGCGCTTCTTGAATTCCGGCGTCGCCATGGCGCGATAACGCATCACGCCGAGCGACTCCGCCACGCAGCCGCGCATCGCTTGCGGCTCGGTCGATACGCAACCGAGGGCGCGCCCGGCTTCGAGCAAGGCGTAAGTATGGTCCTGGTCGTCGACGATCAGGTCCAGCAGCACCTGTTCCTCGATCAGGAAGGATGCGAGCGCCGGCAGGAACCAGCTGCCGAGACTGTCCGCATTGACCGCGACGGCCACCGTCAACGGCTCAGCCAGGTCGCCGGCGAACTCCGCTTCCAGGTCCCGCTCCAGCAAGTGCGCGCGGCGCAGGTATTGCAGCAGGCGCTGGCCGGCCGGCGTGGCGCGGCAAGGCCGCCCGCGCAGCACGAGCGGCTTGCCGAGCGCTTCTTCGAGCGCGCGCACGCGTTGCGAGACGGCCGACGGCGTCAAATGCAGGCGCAGCGCCGCCTGCTCGAAGCTGCCGCTATCGATGACGGCCAGGACGGCGTCGCATTGCCGAGGCTCGAGCTTCATGTCGCGCTTCCTTTGTCTTGATTAAGCAAATTTTAGCTTTCCTGAACAATATTAACTTCGCTTCATCCAGAAGGCGAGCGCGAGCAGAATGACGCTTGGCAAACCGGGAGAGGGAAGAATGATGCTGGCGTTTTTTCTGAAAGGGTTCGGGCTCGGCGCCGGGCTCATCGTGGCGATCGGCGCGCAGAACGCGCATGTGCTCAAGAGCGGCATCAAGGGCGAGCACGTCGGTCTGACGGTGGCGATCTGCATCGTCTGCGACATCGTCTTGATCGCGGCCGGCGTCGCCGGCATGGGCGCCGTGATCCGGGACAATCCGTTGCTGCTCGCCGCCGCGCGCTGGGGCGGCGCCGGCTTTCTCGCCTGGTACGGCTTGCGCACGCTGGGGGCCGCCTGGCGCGGAGACGCATTGCGGGTGGACACCGCAGCAGGAGCCATCCCGATGCGCCAGGCGGCTTCCACCACGCTGGCGCTGACCCTGCTCAACCCGCATGTCTATCTCGATACCGTCGTATTGCTGGGGGCGATCGGCGCGCAGCAGGCCGGCGGCGGGAAGCCATGGTTCATGGCCGGCGCAATGAGCGCATCGACCGCCTGGTTCATCCTGCTCGGATTCGGCGCACGCCGGCTGGCGCCGTGGTTCGCCAAGCCTGCCGCGTGGCGCATGCTCGACGCCGGCATCGCCTGTTTCATGCTGGCGTTGGCGGCATCGCTTGCGATCGGCGGCTAAGAGGCTGTCAGAGCACTCCGAATTGCCATCCAAAGAACACCGCCAGGCCGACCACGATGGTCAGCAATTGGCGGCGCGTCCATGCGCACACTGCGATGGCGGCCAGTGCGGCGATCAATTGCGGGTTGCGGACTGTCAGTTCGAGGCCGCCGCCGTGCGGCGCCAGCACCATCGGCACGATGATGGCCGTCAGCACCGTCACCGGCACGAAGCCGAGCGCCTGCTTCAGCCACGCGGGAAAGGCGGCGCGGTCTCCGAGCAGGAAAATGCCGGCCTTGATCGCGACCGTGATCGCCGCCATGCCGAGAATCAGGATCGTGTAATTCATGTGCGCTCCACGGAGATGCCGCCATGCGCCTGCCTGCGCGTCAAGGCCATGCCGACCGCCACGCCGATCAGGATCGCCGCCAGCAAACCCAGTTTGTACGGCAGGTCCTTGAAGAGATAGGCGAAGACGCCGGCCGCGAGCGCCGCCGCGATATGCGGCAGGCGATTCAATTGCGGCACGACGATGGCGATGAAGGTCGCGACCATCGCGAAGTCAAGGCCGAGCGACTGCAATTGCGGAAACGTCGCGCCGAACAGCAGGCCGGCCAGCGTCCACAGTTGCCAATTCACGTACATCGACGCGCCGGAACCGAGGAAATACCAATGGCCGAGCGGCGTTTGCGCATGCTTGAGGTAATAGGCGTTCATCACGGCGAAGGTTTCGTCGGTCAGCAGAAAACCGAGCCCGAAACGCCAGCGCAACGGCAGATGAGCCACGTGCGGCAGCAGGGTCGCCGAATACAGCATGTGGCGCAGGTTAACGATGAAGGTGGCAAGCCAGATGACCAGCATGCCGGCGTGGCCCGCGACCAGGCCGACGCCGATGAACTGGCTCGAGCCGGCGAAGACGCTCATCGACATCAGCTGCCCTTGCCAGGGAGCCAGCGGGCTCGTCGCGGCAAGCGTGCCGAAGATGACGCCGAACGGCGCGGCGCCGACCAGCATCGGCACCGTATCGCGCATGCCGGCGGCGAAACTGGAAAGTCGTGTGGAGTGCTGCATTGCTGAAACCATCCTTTCGCGGCCATGGTAACGAGCCTCGGCGCACGGCGCTTGTACGTTCTTGCGCCGGCCGCCGCGCCGGACGGACGTCAGCCGGCCTGCCAGCGCCCCGGCGCGACGCCGTAGGCGCGCTTGAAATGGCGCGTGAAATGGCTTTGATCGGTAAAGCCGGTGGCGGCCGCCGCATCGGATACCCGCATGCCCTGCCGCAGCAGCGCCTGGGCGCTATTGAGGCGCAACTGGTTGCGCCAGGCATGCGGCGGCATGCCGGTCATGCGCGAAAACAGGCGCGCGACATGGAACGGCGACAAGTCGACCGACGATGCCAGCTCGGCCAGGCTCAGCGGCTCGCACAGATCGGCCGCCAATCGCGCCTTGAGCGCCTCGACCCGCGCCGCATCGGGATGCAGTTGCGCCGGCTCCGGCCGGGTACGCCCGTGGCGCGTGATCAGCAGCGCGAACGCGGCGGTCAGCGCGGTCTGCGCGGCCAAGGGATCGCCGCCCGCTTCGAGCAGGCGATGCGCGCGCGCCAGCCCGGCCGCTACCTCGGCGTCGTGGATCACGTCGTTCGGCAGCCACGGCACGCCGGCCTTGCGGCCCGTGATGTCGCTCGCCAATTGCCGCATCCATGCCGCCGTCGGATAGAACGCGCGGCTGGCCCAGCCGAAGTCGGTATGTCTTTCCCCGGTATGCACTTCGCCGGGGTTGATGGCGGCGATGTAGCCGACCCCGGCGATGCGGGTCGTGCCGCGGTACAGATAGCTTTGCGCGCCGGCCTGGATCACGGGAATGGAAAACGTCTCGTGCCAATGCGGCGCGAATGCCTGGGCGTAGTACTCGGCCGTCAGCAATTCCGCGTCGGGCATGAGCGGGGTACGCCAATAGCGCGGGTTGTCATGAAAGCGTTGCGCCATCGCGGCCTCACTTCGGAGTCAATGCGGCGCTTGCGGCCGCGCGCGGCGGGCGGATGGCGGCGAGATAGCACGCCAGCGACACGCACGACACCGCGCACAATGTCCCGAGCAGCCAGTAAGGCGAAGGCATGGCCGCGACCAGCGCCGCGATCGCGAGCGGGCCGGCGGCGCGGGCGACGAGGGCGGGACCGGCCATGGCGCCGGCGATCGCGCCGTAGTTCTCGCGGCCGAACAGGCCCTGCGGAATGGTGCCGCGCACGATCGTCATGATGCCGTTGGATAACCCGTACAGCACGCAGAAGACGGCTGTCGCGATCTCGTGGCGGCCGAAGAAGATCAGCGCCAGCAACGCGGCCGGCAAGGCGGAGAACACCAGCTTGCCGACGGTCGGCGGCGCGATGCGGTGCCCCAGCGCCATCTCGCCCAGCCGTCCGGCGACTTGCAGCGGGCCGATGAAGGCCGACACGAATACCGCGGTGGCGGCGG
>DASPLX010000018.1:0-33083 GCA_035627375.1 Paucimonas sp.
TGTGCTGGTGGCGAAATATGCAGATCATCAGCCGCTCTATCGCCAATCCGGCATCTTCGAGCGCGCCGGCCTGGCGATCCCGGATTCGACGCTGGCGCAGTGGGTGGGGCGCTGCGGCGTGCAGTTGCAGCCGCTGGTCGATGCCATGCACGATGCGCTGCTGCGGCAGACCGTGCTGCATGCCGACGAAACGCCGGTGGCGATGCTCAAGCCGGGCAATGGCAAGACGCACCGGGCGTACCTGTGGAGCTACTGCAGCACCAGCATGAGCGCGCTGAAGGCGGTGGTGTTCGACTTCGCCGAAACGCGCGCCGGCGAACATGCCCGCGACTTCCTGGGGCAGTGGCAAGGCACGCTGGTGTGCGACGACTTCGGCGGTTACAAGGCGCTGTTCAGGCAGGGCATCACTGAAGCCGGTTGCCTCGCCCACGCCAGACGCAAGTTTTACGATCTGTGGGCCAACCACAAGAGCCAGATTGCGGAGGAAGCGCTCAAGCTGTTCGGCGCGCTGTACGATGTCGAGCAGCAAGCGCAGGAAATGGATGCCGACCAACGGCGACAACGCCGGCAACAACATGCCCGGCCCGTCGCCGACACGCTGCATGCGTGGCTGTTGGCGCAACGGCAGCGCGTGCCGGACGGCAGTGCAACGGCGAAGGCGATCAATTACAGCCTGGGACGTTGGGAAGCACTGACGCATTACCTCGACGATGGGAACGTCCCGATCGATAACAATTGGGTGGAAAACCGCATCCGGCCAGTCGCCCTGGGCCGGGCCAATTGGCTATTTGCCGGCGGCTTGCGTGCCGGGCAGCGTGCCGCGGCCATCATGAGCCTGGTCCAATCGGCCAAGCTGAATGGACATGACGCCTTCGCCTACATGAAGGATGTGCTCGAACGCCTGCCGTCCTGGCCGAACAACCGCATCGACGAACTCTTGCCGCACCGCTGGAGCCCGGCTGCGTAACCTCGCATGTATCCCGTGTCAATGTGAGATGCCCGGGTGCTTACTGTCAGCCGACTGGTGAGCGCGCCTTACCGATGGCCGTGCGAGATGCCCACGGCATGCTTGGTTTTGGTGGGCGTGCGCCGATCGTAGGTGTCGATCGCGCTGTCGATCGTGACATTGGTGTCGGAGGCGAACAATTCGCCGCCCACGTGGAGGGCACTGCCCAGGATCTCCTGGGCGCCGCCCTGTTTCATGCCAACGTGCTGGCTTGCGCAGAGGTGGAGGCGAGTTTGCAGCAAACAACGCTACCTACCATCTAGCAATCCTCTTGCTACCAAACCGCCCGATTAAGGCTCTATTCATCATTTACAACGCGGATCCAACGCCTTCCAGAGACTTCCCTTAATTGCACATTCGTGTCGCAGCTTCTTTTCCTCTCGGCTTAACTGCTGTTCCGCGAACTCTTTCCGCCGCTTGTTCTCCACGGCCGCTTCAATCAATGGATCAATATCAATGGGAGTAATCCTTTCCAATTTCACTGAAGCAACGATCATGTGAAACAGGTCGAGCAAACCCGCATGCTGAACGGGACGTTCTCGAATCGAGTACTGAAGGTCGGCAGAAAATTTCAATACCATCCAGTAGGGCGTATCCGGGATCTTGAGTGTCCAGATTTCGATAGGTGCCGCCAGGGGCCCTCTACTCCCCGTCATATCGCGTGGCGGAACTTCCTTCACCAACCAGTCCACTCCTTTGAAGTGAAATGGTCTTGCTCCGTCGATCCAGGAATCCGTATCTTTGACCGGATCTGGTTTGATGAGATAAAGTGCAAATCCATTTCGCGAGGAAAGAAAGAACTGGTGACAAAATGTTTCATATCGCTCGAATTTCCCTTCAGGATTTGTTCCGTAGATCTTTTCCGTGTGCTGGACAAATCTCCACTGACCGTTGTGTTCGCTAATGCTTCCGAGCACCCCTTCCCATTCAGCGAAAGGCTGATCAGATTCGAACTCCAGTTCTCCATACCCACCTAAGCGTTTGAACGGATTGAGCCCGTATCCGCAGTACCGAACATTGGTTCCACTCAGCCAAGCATGGCTAATGCGCCATTTATTGAGAAAGCGGTACGAGTAATGTTGCCTTACATCAATCACGCCTTGCGGCTCGAAGGGGTTGGCATAGTTACCGACGGGTTCGTTGACCGGACCACGCCATATTGATATTGTTCCGCAACCTGTCAACCCGAGCAGTATCCAGACCACGCAAAAGAACTTAATAGATCGCATTGTTCACTTTCGGTTGTATTAGTTCGCCGCCTTCATAAATAAAGACGTTATTTGGCTGCTGATTGGTCGGAACAGGACCACCAGGAACAGGATTGGCGATGGTCGAACAGCCAACCGCGCCGGTGCCATAGCAACTGTGAGCGCTGTTGCTGTACTTCCAGACATTGATAAACTCCCTGAGCGCTGCCAGCGCATCGCCTGGATTGCCGGCGGCGATCACCGAAACCGGATCGTTTGCCATATATGTGTAAGTGATATTACGCGTCCCGGCTTGACTAGTGATCTTTGCCGCCGCATCCGTATAGGTTGATACAAGCACGGCACCACCCACACCTGCGACTTTAAGGTTCTCGTTCGCGTATCCCTTATCGGTCAAGATATTGAACGCATTGGTTTGCACAATCGTTCCACGACTATGACCAAGTGAGAGTGTCGGTAGTCCGCCACGTCCACCCAAGAGATCGGCGTAAGCGTAGTCGGCATTCGAATAGCCCATGACTGGTGCCAGCATTTGTTCATAACCGGCTGCCAGCACATCGCCAAAACTGGATTTAGCTGGTGCGATATGCATCAAGGTGATTTCCGACGGCTTCCGATCAGCATCATCAAGCGGTGCATTTTGATATGCCAACTGGGAAGCTCGCACTTTATCGTTCAAAATGCCGTTCACCGCCAATACCTTACCTTGCCTGATCGCATCGTCCTGATTGATCAATTCAAGTTTGATTTTTCCCGGATCATTCAGGCATTCGTGCATTTCGCCATTACAGGACACCTTGTAAAAATTCGGCTTGTTCACAAACAGCGCCTCGTATGCGTCATCGGTGTATACAGTTACAGCATTGAATACCTCCTGTTTGATCGCTTGCATTGCCTCCGCTGATTTTCTCAACGCTTCCACGTCCAATCTACTTGCTGCCGTGTTGGAATCCCACGTATTTCGATTCAATTCTGAAATCGTTTCTTCAGCACCCTTACCCGTCAATTCCTTCTGTTTAGCTTCGTCTGTAATGATTATCGCGCCCGCACTGATGCCACTCAGTGCCACCCCGGATGATGACTCCGAGGCAGAACCGTTATTCAGTAAGTTGCCAATAACACCTTTGACGATTCCATAGTTACCTTGTGTGAACATGTCGCTACTCAACCCAATTCCTCTGCTGTCGGCATTCGCCTCCGCATGATTCTGAATATCGGAAGTAATCAGTGTCTGCGTCACGAAGCTATTCTTGCCTTCCTTCACAGCTGTTTCGCTGCTGGCAATCACCCCACCCTTGAGCTCGGTCTGCCCCGCCACCGCGACTTCGAATCCGCCATCGCCGGCCTTGATACCAGATTGTTCGAGCACGCTGGCATAGTTGCTGTTGACGCTGCCTTTGCCGACGTTGACGCCGCCGCCCATTCCCGCGCCGATCGTGAGCGAACCGCCCGCGCTCTTTTGCTCGCTGTGGTAGGTGCTGGTGTCTTGCAAACTCGCGATCACCAGGTTGCCGCCCACCTTCGCCGTCACCTTGCCGCCGCTGCTCACCACCGCGCCTTCCAGGATCGTGTCGCCGCCCGAGACCAGCGTCACGCCCTTGCCGCCGTGCACATGCGTGTTGTGGTGAACCACATCCTCGCCGTCGACATGGCCGCGCCCGCTGTTGCCGGACACGTTCACTCCCCAGCCTTGCTCCGAGAATGTCAAGCCGATGCCGCCGCCCGAACTCTTGTTGCTGCTATGTTGTTCGCTCGTACTTTGCGCCGCCTGCAGCACGATCTTGCCGTCGGCCGTCAGGAGTGCCTTGTTGCCGGCCTGGATATCGGCGCCGATCGCGCTCAGCGTGCTGTCCGCGCCGCCTCCCGTGGCGGTGATGGTGACGTTGTTGCCGGCAGCGATCGTGCTGCCGACGGCCGTCGTGCTACTCCGTGTGGAGCTGCTTTCGCTCTTGCTGCTGCCCAGCGAGACGCTGACGCCGGCCACCTTCCCGCTGCCGATGGCATCGGCGGCATTCTTGACCGACAACACTGCCATCGCCGCCGCCAGCGCCTGCAGGCGCGGGTCGTCGGTGCCTGCTGCCGCATCGGCCATCTTCTCGGCGGTCTGCACCATCGTCATCATCGGGCCGGTGACTGCCACCGTCAGGCCACTGCTCCGGCTCTTGTCCGTCCGGCTGCTGCTATTGCTGTCGTGGACGGGATGGATGTCGACTTTCTTGGCGACGATATCGATGTCGCCTTTGACCGCCAGTACCTGGCTGCCGGCCTGGACGTACTCGTTGCCGGCACCGATGGTGACCTTGCCGCCCAAGCTGGCGATCTGGCTGCCGTTGTGCGTGGCGGCGGTGCTGCCGCGATCCTGCTCGCTTTGCTGCTTGCCCAGCGTGAACGAGGCGTTGCCGGCGAACAGGCCGCTGGCCTTGTCTTCGCGATGATGGATCTCCTGCGCAGTGTCTTGCGATGCGCCGACGAGCACGTCGTGCGCCGCCAATAACGATACGTCGCCGTCGCCCACCAGGGTGCTGGCGCGCGCCACGATGTCGTGGCCTGCGGTCACGGAGATCGTGCTGCCCGAGAGGAGATTGCCGATGCTATGCGTGCCCCGCACGTCGCTGGCAGAACTGGAGGATTTTTTCGAGAGCAGGCTGCCGCCGCGGTAGTCGTGCGTTTCGCGACGCTCGGACGACAATTGCTGCTCCAACAGCAAGACGTCGTTGTTGGCGCTCAGGGCGATCTCGCCCGCATTGCTTTGCAGCGTCGCGCCTTGCAGCAGGAGGTTGCCGGTACCGGCCTCGCCCGTCTCGCCGCCGTTGAGCTTGCCGGTGGCGGTAATGACCATGTCCTTGCCGGCTGTCAGCTGGCTGGTGAGCGCGCCTTCCCGATGGCCGTGCGAGGTGCCGACGGCATGCTTGGTTTTGGTGAGCGTGTCCCAATCATAGGTGTCGATCGCGCTGCCGATCGTGACATTGGTGCCGGAGGCGAACAATTCGCCGCCCGCGTGGAGGTCGCTGCCCAGGATCGCCAGGTCGCCGTCCTGTTTCATGCCGGCGGCCAAGGTGAGCTATCCGCCCGTCTTGATGAGGCTGCCGACGTTCCGCACCTCCGTGGCCCGGATATGGCCCGAGGCGCCGATGTCCATCGTGCCGCCGGTCTGCACCGTGCCGACCGTGAGATGCCGGTCCGCCTTCAGCAAAGCATCCTCGCCGGCCTCGATTTCCGCGCCGAGGAGATTCAGATCGCGCCCGGCGATGATCGCCAGCTTGTCGCCTTTGACGCTGGCGATCTCGTCCAGCTCCGTGGTGGTGCTGTTCAAACCCTTGGTCTCGATCGCCTGGGTGCGGACGTTGACGTCGCGCCCGGCCTCCAAGCGGACCTTGTTGCCGGCGATCTCCCCTGACAGGTTGTTGATGTCGTTGCGCGCCTTGAGATCGACACGGCCGCCGCGCAGGCGTCCGCCGCTGAGGTTGTCGATGTTCTCCCCGCTGATCTTCATCAGGTCGCGCGTGGCGATCAGTCCGCCGTTGCGCAGGTCGCCGGTCAGCTTGAGATCGATGTTGTCCGCCGCGATCAGGGTGCCGTCGCCGCGGATGGCACCTTCCTTCACCCTGACATACACCTGCGGAGTCAGCACGCGTTGCACGCTGCCGTCGGCCAGGGTGACGTCGCGCTCCACCAGCCAGACGATGTCGTTCGTGAGCTGCCTCATCTGCTCCTCCGACAACGCCACGCCGATGGTGAGCTTGAACGCCTTGCCGAACTCGACGCCGTTTTGCATCAGCGCCTGATATTGCTCCTCGTTGTCGCGGTAGTCTCCGACGAAAGGATATCCGGTGGCATAGACGATCTGCTCGGTCACCAGCCTCTGTTCATAGAAGCTGTCGCCCAGGCGCTTGAGAACCTTGGCGGGATCCTGGCCGAGTTGCCGCAGCATGAAGTCCGAGTTGATCCAGGCGCTGAAATCGGCGAAACGCGGATCGGTCTCGACCAGGTAACGCACGCCGGGTTCAGAGCGGACGGCGAACAGGGCGTTGCGTGGAATAGACAGGTTCGGCGCGATGCTGCGGATGCGCAAGTCGCCGTTGCCGCCTGCCTTGATATCGATCATGGCATGGTAGACGGCATTGCCGTCGACGGTGGAGACGGACTGTGCGCCGGCGACCGTCGTCCGCACAGCGGCGCTATCGATTCGGCTCGGGCCGCTCACAGTCCCGACGACGCCATAGGAAGTCTTGCCACCTGCACCGTAGATCGTCACCGCCGAGGCCGGGGCGCCGGTGGCGCCGCCGGCGGACGGCGGCGTTGCCGTCGCGGCGACGTCCTCGACGGCGAGGCCGTCGATCAGAGGCATCACGCCAGCGGTCGCGCCGGGCACCGCCGCGGCGCCGGATACGCCGGCCGCGGAATCGATGGAACCAATGGCGCCGGAAGCCACTCCATCGAACCGGGCAATGCCATGGCCGGTCAGAGCGCCGGTTTGCGAATCGGCCTGCACGCCGCCGGTTTGCGTGGCAAGTGAAACATGGATATCGGCGATCGTCGCGCCGTTGGCGCCGTGGTCGATCCGGATGGCCTGGCGGGGATCGATATCGCCCTCCAGCTGGGGCGCCGTACCCTTGTCGAATTTCCACACCGGTTCATAACCCATACTGACCGGCGCGTGCACGGCTTCGTACGGTCCGGGGCCGTGCCAGATACGCTTGTGGTCGCCCAAGCGGCTGGACACCAGTTCCGTCAATTGCCAGGTGCCGGCATCGGTATGCTGCAGTTCGTTCTTGTCCTGAATCTGGACGACGGTCGACGCGCTGCCGTCGATGGTGCCGCCCACCACGATCTGGCTCTTGTCGTTCAATACCGAACCGGCTGGCCCATTCAAGGTCAGATTGCCGCCGGCGGAAATGCGGCCCGGCTTGGACTCGCCGATGGAACGGGTTTCCGTGGTCGTGCGGATGGCGTCGACGATGTACCAGTCTTCGACCATGCGGCTATAGAGATCGTTGTTGAAGGCGGCGATCTTGGCGTCGAGCTGGGCATAGGTTTCCGCCGTCTGCGCTTGCCAGGCGGCGCGCAGGTCGTAGTAGGCGAAGCAGCCGTCGCCGGGATGTTCGCCGTAACAGGATTCATACTGGCCGGCATAGGGCTGGAGCGGCTCCGGTTCGGGCGGCGCGACGCCGAACAAGATCCACACACGGCTGTCCGCTCCATAGTTCGGGGTCGGCGGCGAACCGTCGTCGAGGCCGATCGGCCGATTCAGGGCCGGCGGATAGAGTTCGGCGCCGAACAAGGCGATCGGATACTGTTTGCTGTCGGTGATGAGACGGCCATGGTCATAGCCGATCAAAGCATAGCTTCCGGCCGCCAGCGGCGTCGTGCCGCCCGGCAGGACATGCCCGGTAAAGCGTTCGCTGCCGACAACCCGCGTTGCCATCGTGAAGAAGTCGTTGCGGTTCTCGACGCCGGCAGCGCCGATGGTCATGTTGCCGAACGTTTCGATCGCGCCGGAGCGGTTGTACACCATGCCGGAGGAATTGATCGTCATGTCGCCGATGCTCAGGATGAGCGCATCGGTGCGGTTGGTGATGCCGCCGCCGGAAAATTTCAGCGAACCGCGGGCAGCGATCACGGCATGGTCGGCGTTGTCGATGATGCCGGCGGTCACGCCCAGCGTGTTGCCGTAAATCCGGCCGGTGTTGAAGACGGCGCCGCCGGCCTCGATGTTGACCGTTCCGCCGTCGATGAGGCCGTTATTGTTCAGCGAGTGGGCGGCTTTGAGATTGAGCGTGCCGGCCTGGATTTCGCCGGACGGCAAGTTGGAAATATCGGTCGCGCTCAGGTGCAGGACATTTTCGGCCTCGATCCGGCCGCTGTTGACGATGCTTCCTCCGCTGCGGATCGTCATGTTGCCGGCTGCGGCCAGTTGACCGGTATTGGTGTAACTGCCGTCGTAGTTGAATTCGAGTTCGCCAAGCGAAAGGTATTGCCCAGCGCCGTCGGCAGTCTTGGAATTCAGCGCGAGACGCGTTGCCGCGATCAGCATGCCCTGCGCATTGGTGGTCGCGGCGACGTTGTTGATGACGGTACCCGCCGACGAGATCGTACCGTTGTCGTTGTCGAGGCTGCCGCCGCTCAGCGTGAGCAGATGATTGGCGCGGATCGTGCCCCCGGCGTTGTCGATCATGCCGGCATCGAGCGACACATCGTTGCCTTGCAAGCCCTTGCTGCCGTCTTCCGCTTTGGTGTTGCCGTTATCGATGACGCCGGCGCGCACCGTCAGTGTTCCGGCGGCAAGCACCAGGCCGTTGTCGTTGTCGAGCTTGCCCGTGCCCAGGGCGAGGTTGACATCGCCCTTGGCGTTGATCAGGCCGGCGGCGTTGACGAGTCCAGTGGCCGTGATGTCGATGCCGGCTTCGCCGGTGATGGCGCCGTCGCTGTTGTCGACGTCCGTCGCCGTGACTGCGAGCGCGTCCTTGGCGCCGATATAACCGCCTCGATTGTCGAGTGTGCCCGTGACGAGCGTGACGGCCTTCTGGCCGACGATCCCCTTGCCCGCACTCGACTGCGTGTTGAGCAACGTCTGGCCATGGGTATCGATCGTCAGCGCGTCGCCTGCTTCCAGAAGGCCGGCCTGATTGTCGAGCCGGCCGGAGCGGATATCGAGCGCGGCATGCGCGGTGACTCTGCCGCCGGCATTGTCGAGTTGCCCGGCGACGGTCAGCGCGAGCGCGCCCGCGGTCGAGGCGATGCTGCCGCCGTGGTTGACGAGGCCCGCGGCCTCGAGCCGGTTGTCGCCCTGGGAGGCGAGCGTTCCCTGCGTATTGTCGACATCTCCGGAGACCGTGAGCAAGAGTTCGCCGGCGGCCGTAGCCTTACCGTCGCGGTTGTTCATGCCGGATGCGCTCGCCGACAGTCGGCCACCCGCCGCCAAGACGCCGCCGGCGTTATCGATGATCCCGGTCGTGTCGATGCCCAGCGAGCCGGTATCCGCGGCGCGCACGGTGCCGCGCTGGTTCTTGATGCTCGGCGCGCCGAGCGTCAGATTGCCGTTGGTGGCGATCGAGCCGCCCGTATTGTCGATTTCCCCGCCGGCCAGCAAGCTCATGTCGCCGGAGCCGAGCTGAAGAATGTTGCCCCCGGTATTGTTGAAGTCATGGCCGGACAAGGAGACGGCTTCGCCTTGCAACAGACCGAGCCCGGTATTGGTCAAGACTCCCGATGCTCCCAGGTCGATCGTGAGTTGCCGCTGCGAGATGATCTTGCCGGCGGCGTTGAGCACTGCGTGGCCCTCGATGGCCACGCTATCGAAGCCTGTGATTTGTCCCGCCGTATTGTCCAGGCTGGCGGCGGCGAGCGCGACCGCGCCGTTGCCGCCGATCGTTCCGTTGCGATTGACGAGCGTGCCGGCGGTTTCGACGGAGACTTCGCCGCTGCCGAGCGCGACGATGCGCCCCGTCGTATTGTCGATACCTGCGGCCTGCAAGGCGAGCGCGCCGGCCGATTCGAGCCGGCCTGCCGCGTTGGCCAGTTGGCCTTGCGCCCGGATGTCGAGCTTGCCTGCACTGATGACGTTGCCACCGGAATTGTCGATGCCGGCCGCCGAATCGAGAGCCATGTCCCACCGGCTTTCGATGGCACCAGCCTGATTGGCGACGCTCTCCGCGTCGATCGCCAGCTCGCCCGCCGAACGCAGCTTGCCGCCATTGTTGAGCAGGCTGGCGGCCGCGATCGCGAACCTGCCGCCGCCGGCATGCGTCAGTTCACCCTGGCTATTGTCGATGACGGCCGCTTCGAGCGTCAGATCGGTGGCGTTGGTGGCAATCGTACCCGCCGCATTCTTGATCGCGCCGGTGAAGGCGAGCACGGCGCCGCCGGTTCCGGTCTGCAGTATCCTGCCGTCGCTGTTGTCCAATCCCGATGCCTGCAGTGTCAGCTCTTGCGCCTGCAACAGTCCCCGGCGATTGACGAATTCCTGCGTCGCCGTAGCCGTCAACACGCCGTCCGCCTGCAACCTGCCTTCCGTGTTGTCGAGCGCACCGGCTGTGACGATCAGATCGCTCTTCGAGTAGGCGAGCCCCCGGGCGTTGTCGAACGTCCCCGCTTGCACGGCAAGCGTCTGCTCGGCCTCGATGCTGCCGCCGCTGTTGACGAGTTTTCCCGCCGCGGCGATGTTCACCGTTTCGCCGCCCTGGATCAGGCCGCCCTGACCGTTCAAGTCCGTATTGACGACCTGCCCGGCATTGATGATCAGGTCGTTCACCGTGCGCAGCCTGCCGCCGGCGTTGCCGAGATATCCGGCGCGGATGTCGAAGGCGCCGCTTCCGGTATGGCGCATGTCGCCGCCGCTGTTGTCGATGACGCCGGCGCTCAGCCGCAGGTGGTCGCCATTGGCGGCGATGATGCCCTTGGCATTGTCGACGGTGCCGGTAACAGCCAGGCTTGCATCGGCCGTGCCCGATTGCATGATCGTGCCGGCGCCGTTGAGTAGCCCTGACGCCTGCACCTGGAGAGAATCGGCTTGCACCAAGCCGCCGCGATTGTCGATGCCGCTCCGCGCCCGTACCGTCAACGAGGATTTCGCGCGCAGTTCGCCGCCGGCATTGTCGAGGCTGCCGGCATCGAGCCTGAGCGTGCCGTTGCTGCCCACCAATCCGTTTTCGCCATTGCGCAGCATGCCGGTCACCATGAGCGCGCTGGCCGCGCGATTGGAGGTATCGGTCTGGAGAATCCGGCCGGTCCGGTTGTCGAGTTCGGCGGCCGTCAAATCCATCCTGCCGGCCTGGATCAGGCCAGCGCGATTGTCCAATGCCGCGCCGACCGTGCCGGCAAACGCTTCGACCGTTCGCAGCTTGCCTTGCCGGTTATCCACTGACCCGGCCGCGGTGAGAGTAAGATCCTTGGCGGCCCGGATCTCACCCGCGCGATTGTCGATGCCGCCATCCCGCACATTGATAGCGATGCCGCCGTTGCCGCCGATGAAGCCTTCGGTATTGTTCAGGCCACTGATGGCATGAATGGCCATACTGCCGTCCAATACCGAGGCACGGCCTCGCGTGTTGTCGATCCTGTCGCCGTGCAACACGAGACCTTGACTGGCTTCCAGGAGACCGTCCGCATTGTTCAAGTCGCCCTGGGCACGGATGGTCAGGGCGCCGGCACTGCTCACCCTTCCCTGCATGCTGGTGAACCCGCCAGCGACAAGAATCGTTGCGTCTCCGCCGGCATGCACGATGCCGCCGGCACCGATCCCCCGATCGTTGGACATCGCACCGGCCTCGATCGATAGCGCGCCGGCAGTCTGTATTCGCCCGTCATTGTTGTCGAGCGAACCAGCGGCCATGACGAATGCCTCGGGTCCCTCATGGACGATATAGCCTTCGCTGTTGTCCAGGGTGCCCGCAGCCACGCGCAAAACGTCCCCCGCGCCGCGGATCGTGCCGCCCGAGTTCGATAAGACGCCGTCGGCGCCGATGCGGCCGCCGGAGGAACCGATCTGCAGCATGCCGCCCGCGCGGTTATCGAGCGTACCCGCTTGCAGATCCATGCCGTCCGCCACGACCCGGCCGCCGCGATTGTCGAGCGCGCCGCCGATACGGCCGTCGAGTATCGTCCCTGCCTGGAGCAGGCCGGCGCGATTGTCCGCATTGCCGCCGACGGCAATCCGCAGCGCGCCGGCGCTGATCACGTTGCCGGAGGCATTGTTCCAATCGCCGCCGACGGTAATCGCGGCGTCGCCGCCGCTTTGGATCAGGCTGCGCTGTCCGCCCGTCCCGGCATTGATCAGTGTTCCGGCGTTGATCTCCAGGTTCCCCGCCGCGAGAATGCTGCCGGCACCGTTGGCCACCGTGCCGCGTCCGGTGATGGCAAGAACGCCGGTACCCTTGTGGCTGATCACGCCTTCGTTATTCGTGATGCCGTCCGCGGCGATGCGCAGGCTATCGCCGTTGCCGGCGATTCGCCCGCCGGTGTTGTCGAGCTCTCCGGCGAGTTCGAGCAGGTTTGCCCCGGCGCCCAGTTGCAGAACGTCGCCGTTCCGATTGTCCATGTCGCCGGCTTTCAGGTGCATCGTCGACGCCTGCAAGGTGCCTTGGCGATTGTCGAGCGAACCGGCGATGGCAACGTCAAGGAGAGTTCCGGCCTGCACCGTACCCGAAACGTTCCGGATCTCGCCTGCTCCGGTCAACGATACGCTCCGGTCCGCGACGACGATACCGCCGCTATTGTCGATCGCGTGTGCACTCAAGACGACGTCGCCTCTGGAACCGATGAAGCCGCCGGCGTTGTCAATGCCGTGTTGCGCACGCAACTCGAGAAGACCGTCGCCGTGAACTGCCAATTCTCCTCTGACGCCGAAGTTGTCGACGCTGTTGTCGATGCCGCCGGCATGGATGACCAGTCCGCCCTGCACGCCGAGCTTGCCGCCACGATTGTCGAAGACATCCTTCATCGTCAGCATCAGCGTGCCGTTGGCGTCGATCGTACCGCCGCGATTGAGAAACTTGTCGGTGTCGATCTTCAGGTCGCGCCCGGCAGTCATCGTGCCGCGCGTGTTGTCGATGCTTTCTTTGGCCGTCACCGTGACCGAACCGTTGGAGGCGATCGTGCCGCCGGCATTGTCTAGCACCTTTCCCGCGTCGATCTTGAGTGGGGCATCGCCGGGCAAGAGAATACGGCCGGCGTTGTTGTGGATGTTGGTTGCAGCCAGCGTCATGCCCGTGGCCGCTTCGATGATGCCGGCCTGGTTGGTCACATCGCCGCCGACGGCGAGATCGAGCCGGCCGCCGCTCACGATGGTACCGCTGGCGTTGAGCAGATCGTACGTGATATTGAAATTGGCGGACCCGCCGCTCTGGATGCGTCCGCCCCGCGTGTTGTCCACGCGGCCGGCCTGGAGGTCGAGCGGTCCGGCGGCCACCAGTTTGCCGCCGCCGTTCTCCATGGCACCGGCGGCGGCGATATCGAGCCGGCCGGCGGCGGCGATGGCGCCCTCCCGGTTGTCGATGCCATCGGCGACCACGGCGAGCCGGTCGGCCAGGATATTTCCTTGCGCGTTACCGAGATCGCCGAGGAGCCGGATCGTCGCCTCGCCGGCGCCGACCTGCTGGATGGTGCCGGCGGCATTGTCGATGCTGCCGGCATGGAGATCGAGGCTGCCTCCTTGCACGATGCCTTTGCCATTGATGACTGCGCCGGCGGCGGCGAGCGTCATCGCGCGTTCGGACACCAACGTGCCGCCGCGATTGTCGATACCGGCGGCGATGGCTCCCTGGATGCTGCCCTTGGCGGAAACGATCCCGCCGGCGTTGTCGATGCTGCCCGCCGCCAGCGCGACGTCGCCGTTGGCGGCGATACGGCCGCCCGCATTGTCGAGCGTTCCGGTCAAGGCGATCGTCAACGCCTCGGCGCCTGCGGCCACGACGTTGCCGGCGGCATGGCCGTCGCGTGCGCCGTTTCCGAACGTGTCCGCACGCAACGTCAGACCGCCATTGGCCTGCAGGAGGCCGCCAAGGTTGCGCAGTGCGCCGGAAGCCTGCACGTCCAACCGGCCTTCGGCCGAAACGGTACCGGCATCGTTGTCGAGCATGCCGATGTCGAGAGCGATGTCTCTCTTCGCCGACAGCATGCCCTGGGTGTTCGTCATGCGCTCGCCCGCGGCAGCGACGACATCGCCATTGCTCGCCATGGCGCCGCCGGCGTTGTCGAGATCGCCGATTGCGGTCAAGCTCAGCGTTCCGGTGCCGCCGTGCTGGATACTCCCGCGCGCGTTATCGATGCTGCGAGCATTCAGGGTCAGATCGACGGCATTCGATTGCAAAATGCCGCCGGCATTCCGAAAGCCGTCGCTCGCCGTGATCGTCTGCCGCTCCTCCCCGGTCTGGACGATGCGTCCGCCGGCATTGTCGATCCCGAATGCGTCGAGATGCACGGCATTCCCCTGGATGCGCCCCTCGTCTCGATTGATCAGGCTTCTGCTCGCGGCGATCGATACGGATCGTTCTGCCAAGGCCTGTCCGCCGGTATTGTCGAGGGATCCGCCCGTCGTCAGCCGCAAGGCATCACCGGCAAGCAGCCTGCCCTTGCCGTTGTCGAGGCCTTGCTCCGTGCGAATGGTCAGCTCTCCGGCCGATTGGATGACGCCATCGGTATTGCGCAACGACTGCACCTTGATGTCGGTCGCGGCATTGGCGGCAATCACGCCGTCATCGTTGATCAGGACGCCCGCTGCCTTCTCCGTCAGGCCGTCGATTTCCGAGCCACCCTGCCGGCCGTGGATCTGGATCCCTCGGGATGCGCCTCCGGCCGCCGGCTCCGCAGTCTGTCTCAACGTGCCGCGCGTATTGTCGATCCGGGGCGCCACGATGGAGAGGCGCTCCTTGGCTTCGACTGTGCCAACAGCATTGATGAATGCGCCGCCGGCGGCAAGCGCAATATCATCCGCCAGAAGAACGCCGTTGCGATGCTCCAGGTTCCCTGTTGCATTCAGCGTCGCCTTGCCCACGGCTGTGAGCGTAGCGTGCTCCAGCACGGCATTCCTGGCGCTCAGCGCCAGGTCCTTGCCGGCCAGGAGTTGTCCGCCGCTTCTGACATCGCCCTCGGAGAGCAGCACCAGATCGTGCGCGGCCTTGATCCTGCCGTCGGCGCCGGCGCCGGCAGCGAGGCTGCCGGTGTTGTCCAAGCTGCCCGCTTCGGCCCGCAGCGTCCGGCCGGCGATCACGACGCCGGTATTGGCCAGCGGGCCGTCGGCATGCAACGTCGCCGTCCCCTCCGCGAGCACGGCGCCAGCGTTGGTGATGCCCGCCGCGCTGCGGATGGACAAACCTTCCGCGCTGCGTACGCTCCCGGCCACGATGCGCACGTCGCCGGTCTGGGTAATGTCGAGCGATCCGGCCAGGGCAGCGATGTTGCCGGCACTATTGACGCCCACGCCGTTCTCGCTACCGACCAACCGGATGCTGTCGGCGTACATGCCGCCCAGATGAGAGACATCGATGGAGACGGCCGGCGCATCGGAGCCGGCCGTATGCGCCGTTATCGCGCCGGTGTCGTAGTCCACCCGCCCAGTGCCGGTCGCCGCCTCCAGCTTGTTCGCCCATATCTCGGCGTTCACCCGCAAGCTACGGGCAATCAGGTCGACTTGATGGACATTACGCGCCGCGAATCCGCTCCCTTCGATGGCGATCCGCCCTTGCTGCACCAGAAAGCCGCGCACCGCGCCGTCGGCGTCGAGTTCGGGTCCGCCTGTGGATAAGGTGACGCGCGGCGCGTTGATGAAGCCGCATCCGGCGCAAGTGATGCCGTTCGGATTGGCGACGATCACGTTGGCTGGGTTGCCGGCGACCTCGGTATGGCCGGCCAGGCTGGTCGGTGCGCTGCCGGTGACCTGGTTCAGGATCGTCCTGGCGCTCGCATTGCCCAGCATCGGATTGCCGGCGATCCATCCCGCCAATTGACTGCGGTTGTTGGCGCCGCTGTTGTTGAGAACGAGTCCTCGCTCTCCGACGTTGTAGTCGACGAAACGGTTGTTCGATACGCCCGCCGCGCTGGGCGGAGCGATCTGTACGACAGGAATGCCGTTCGCCGCCACGTTGACCACCGGCCGTTGGCCCTGCACACCGCGGTCCGGAGTGATCGCGGTCGGCGCAGCCTGTGCATGGACGGAGCGAGCGTACAGCATCGGTGCGACGATCTGCAGGGCGGCCAGCCAGCCTGCGATCAGGCGCTGCAGCGGGGTATTGCCGGATAGTGTCGTGGTGAACATGGGCTAGTTCCTATGATCAGAATTCGGCGCCGACCTGGGCGCTCATGGTCGAGGACCGGGTATCGAAGCCGGCCGGCCTGTTGCGCGGATGGCCGAAGACCAGTTCGTAATTGAAGCGGTCGATGCGTCCGCGCACGCCGCATGCGATGCCGGACAATGTCCTGCCCGGCAGCGTGGCGGCATGCGGGCCGCCGACGCGGCCGGCGTCCAGCGCCGCGAAGATTTCATGTTCTCCGCCGATCCGCCACACCAGATCGTTGCGCAGAACCTCGCCCTCCTCGGAGGCCAGCGTGGATTCGCCGTCGAAACCGCGTACGGTGTAACGGTTGCCGATGGAGAAAAATTCGAAATTGGGCACCAGCGTCGCCGCGCGTTGCGCGCGCATGCTTACCTGGTAACGAAGCTGCTGCTGTCCGGCCTGAAACGGCAGCGAAAAGTTGAGGGTGAACGTCCGCAGGCGGTAGCGCCCATTCCAATCGGGAGCGCCGACAATCAAGCCTGGCGCGCTCGACCGGTCCGGCAGGCTGGCCTTGCTTCCTACGACAAGATCGAGCACCGCATTGCCGAAGTACTGCCGGTGGGCGAAGCTGGCGTCATATCCGACGACATTGCGATATTGGACATCGATCGCGGTATCGTCGATGAAGCTGCGGCTCACCTTGCGGTCGAGTTTGAACTGCAGCGTGCCGCGCGCGCTGGACGTGCGGTACGGAACCCAGCCGATGCCGACTTCGCCGCCGTGGCCGCGGCCGCTATAGACGATGTCGCTGCCGAAACCGGCAACCGTCTGCTTGTACCGGGTCTGGCTGACGCCGGCCAGGATGGACCAATAGCCGAACGGCATGCTCCAGTTCAAGCTGGAGGAACGGGTACCAAACGCATGGCTGCCGACATCGGCGTTGCGATTCAGAGTGACGACCAGCGCATCGTGCAGGTGAAATGGAGAGTCGACGGTCAGGATGGCCCCGATATGCACCTTGCCGGTCGCGGCCGCGCCGGAATCGTCCAGAGTGAGAAGAGTCCGCCAGCGCCTGCCTTCTTGATACTTGACCACGATATCGGTATCGCCCGGCTTCTCGCCCGGTACGAGATCGAATTCGACGCTGCTTTGAGAAGCCAGGCGACGAATGTTTTCCAACGCCTGGTCGAGGTCGCGCTGGTTAAGCAACTTCCCCTCGCCGGTGGGCAGTACCAGCGGTGTGAGACCCGGAGGATCTCCTGTGGAGCGGATCTTGCCGATGCGGCCGGCAAGGATATGCAGCGCCAGACGTCCGGATGCAAGATTTTGCTCTGGAACGAGCACCCGGCTGGTGATGTAACCGCGTTCTATCAACCGTTGCATCAGATGGTTCTGCAGTGCGCGCAAGCCTCCTGCGCCGACACAGCGATGATGGATCCGACCGGCTTCGGCCTCCAACCAGGGGAATGAATCAATCCCCTGCCAGTCAAGCACTCGATTGATGAAGCATGGATACTCATCCGGCAGGGAGAAGTTGTCCGCGTTCGAATCGGCGGCCCTGGTAAGCACATCAGCGGCAGGCGCAACGATTGCCTGTGCATGCTCGAGCCGCTGCAATTGACGCCGCTGCTGCTCCGCATCGGACAGGGACTGGCCATGCGAGACGCCGGAGGCCAGCCAGGCCGCGAACCATGCCAGCTCGCGTCCGAATGGACACCGGAGTGTCATCGGCTGCGACGCCTGCTTCGGCCTAGGTGTAGGCAAAAAGAATAAAAGGGAAAGGTGAAACGGAATACCAGGGCCCATGCCGCCGGCAATGCGAAGACCCCGAAAACGAAGATGGAAAACATAGGGCGAATATTATTTCTTTGATAAGTTTCGCCACTATCTTTTAAATCACATTTTAAATCAATCCCCAATTCATGGGATTGTTAATTTGTGACTTATAAGGTATATTATTATTTAAATACCATATAGCGCCATTAAATCAAACAAAAATTAATTAAATTTAATATTTTTCACATTCATACTGTGACCACCTATAAGCAACTCCAACGGCAGATCCAACAACTGCAACAGCAGGCAGAAGCGCTGCGGCAACGGGAAATCGAGCAGGTCATTCGAGAGATTCGAGAAAAAATGGCCGAATACGGCGTCACCGCCGAAGATCTCGGCTTCATGGAAGCGCCGACCAGCCGCCCTCGTCCGCCTGTCCAGCCCAAATATCGCGATCCCGCCACTGGCCAGACCTGGTCCGGCCGCGGTCGGGCTCCGGCATGGATCGCCGGCAAAGACATGACTCAGTTCCTGATTCGCGCGGAACCCAAACCGTAAGAGTCTGTTCGGTATCTTTTTTTGACAGGTGCGCGGCCGCGATAACCGGCCGCATACTAGTGATCCATCCAGATAAATTTGACGGTTCTGCCAGCTGCTCGAAAACGATAGCCGCGTTGCCGATGCTCGCCAGGGGACTACCCTGGCTGTGCTCGGCGCCTTGCTATCGCTTCCGATCAGCGTGGCATAACACGTTAAATTCACCTGGATGGACCACTAGGCGCAGCGACGCGTCGTAGCGGTGCTACGGCAAGGCGCCGCAACAACATGGGCGGCCGATTGTCGCGACCGCTCGGAGGGTTCGAGCAAGAAGGGCGCATTGCGGCACGCCTTGCACTGCATCCCTTCTTGCTCGAACGCGCCTGCCAAAATGATTCCGAACAGGCTCCAAGCGCTCGGCGACAATGGAGCATTGTTCGTCTCCTGCTTATCGCAAAAGAGATCCTTTGCGGCTTCTGCCGCAACGTTGAATGACAGCGCTATCAAGAGGGGGAATACCGCTTCTGCGGCAAATCCGCAAAAAATCGGGCCAATCGCAAGCTCGGCTTCGATTGGGCTTGCCTTGAAGTACTTAATTGCTTGAAATTGCTCTACAATCGGACACATCAAGGCGATAATCGGCTTGACCTGAAGGCATAGCATGTACTTGCAAGCTTCAGGCTCCTATTCTTGCCAAATAAGCCGATAACAAAGTACTCTCTTTAAGCCGCGTACAGCCAGGCGTCGCCGCGCGATCCGCGCGACGCCACGCACCGGGAGCCGACCAAGAATGCGTTTCACCGTTTCGACCGAACTCATGCTGCTGGGCGCCGCTTTGGTCGCCTTTCTCGGCGTTCTGGTTTACGTGTTTTCCCTCAAATCCAAGGAAAAACGCGAAAGGCGCAACACCAAGGCCATTTCCGTCGCCCTGGTCGATTATTTCCGCCGTACCGGCGTCGAGGTCTCGGTCGGATGCGTCAAGTCGCACGGCAGCGACCGCTACACTGCCTTCATCGAATCCGAACCGATGAAGCGCTTCCGCTTGTCGCACATCATTGAAATGACCCTTCGGGAACAGGTCGCGAAGAATTGCGGACTGGAACTCGACAAGGTCTATTGGCGCTTCCCGATCAAGGAAGTCGCCCAGAACCCGGCGGCTGCCGTGGCGAAGGCGCAGGAAGCGGTGAAGGCGGCCGAAGGCGTCGACGACTACATCAACGAAGGCCTCGTCAATTACCGCGACCTTCCGAAGCTTGAAGTCACCGAGATTCCCTGGGAAAAATTCGAAGAGGCGGCTGCAGTCGAGCCGGCGGAGAAAGCCGAGCCCAAGCAGGACACCGCCGACTCGCCCGACAAGGCCTGATCCGTTTCTCCGATCCAGGCCGCTCCAATCCGTTCCAGTCCGCAGCCACCTCAAAAGAATTGCGACCATTCCTTCGCCCAAGCGGGAACGGCGTCCGCCTCCATCGGCTTGGCGATGTAATAGCCCTGCGCATACGTGCAGCCACGCTGATGCAGGAAATCCCAATCCTGCTGCGTTTCGACACCGACCGCGACTGAATGGCGGTTGAGTCGTTGGCAGATCTCCAGGCTCGAACTCAACACCAGTTCCAGCGCCTGATTCTGAGACGCGCCTGCGACGAAGGAACGGTCGATCTTGAGTTCCGTGAAGGGGATGCGCATCAATTCCTGCATGCTGGCATGTCCCATGCCGTAATCGTCGACCGATAATCCGAAACCGCGAATACGCAAGCGCGCCAGGTTTTCGAGGAAATACGGCACGTTGGTCACCGTGGCCGATTCCGTGATCTCGAAAATGAAATGATGCGCGTCGCTGTCCTGCTGCGCCACGTAGTCGGAAATCCGGTTCGCCATTCCCGGCCTGACCAGCGTCGAGGGCGACAGATTGATGGAAACCGTCGTCGCCAATCCCTGCGCATGCCAAGCGCGCCACGCCGCCAGGGATTTCTCGATGACGATCCATGCCAGCGTATCCATCTCCCCATTCTCTTCCAGCATGGGAATAAAGGGTGTCGGCGCCAGCAAGCCGTACTTCGGATGACGCCAACGAACAAAGGCTTCGACGCCCTTCATCTGGCCGGTCGCCAACTCGACCTTCGGCTGGAACAGCGGTTCGAATTCCTTGCTCTTCAACGCTTGCTGCAGTTCGCCGAACGAAAAGGCGGGCGCCTCGAGGTTCGTCCGGCGCCTGGAATGCGGCTCGACATGGACATCGACCAGGGCCTGCACGGATTCGGGAGTCGCCGGCTTTTCGATCGAACCGAGAGTCTCCACCCCATATGCCTTGGCCATGGTCTCGACGGAGAGCAAGAGCGAGGGATCGAGCGCGCTGACCAGGATGACGGAGGTCGGGTGATTTTCCGTTGCGATGTGACGAATCAATTCGAGGCCATCCATCCCCGGCAGGCTCAAATCGATGAAAGTGACATCGATGCGACGGCCCTTGTCCTTCAGGACATTCAGCGCGGCGATGCCGTCCGCGACTTCCACGATATCGCGCGCGCCGAGATTGGCCAGAACAGCACCGAGCCAGCGGCGCTGAAAGTCGTCATCTTCGACGACCAGAAAACACAGGTCCGCAAGCTGGGTCAAAACGGTTTCCTTCTTCCCTCTCTACCAATCGGCACGGCTGACGGTCGGTTGCGCGCCTTGCTGCTCGAGCCAGGGAATCAGCTTGCCCTTGAAGCAAGTGGGGCAAATATGAAATACCGTCTCGGTCGAATGCCCGCCGCCGCCGCTCTTGTTGGTCGTCCGTTCGTCCAACTGCAACGCGGTGGTCGCATGCTCATAATTGTCTTGCGCCCAATTTTCGTCGCCATTCGACTCCGCGCCGCAGATATCGCAGGAAAGCTTGTCGAATACCTTTTCCTCGTGTTCGAGGATCAGTACCGTTTTCATGTGTTTCATCGCATCCTCCTTGGCGGCGTCCTGTCTGCACCGGACCGGCTTGTCTCGCAGCGAGCCATCGTTAAAGTATATTCAACATGCATGCTTTGGCGAAGCATTGCAAATACAAAATAAATGTACCAGCATTTCGAAGCGAATAGCCGTGCCACGCCTCTTTGCTGCGGCGGCGCAACAGTTCCTTCCCTTTCGCTGTTTCTTTTCCCGCTCCCTTGGCGCCGATTGGCTTCACGTCTTTCGGCTGGCAAGTTGCGGACGCCGGAACGACAAGGCACGCGTGGCAATGAAAATTTCCCGCAAAAGAAAGATGAAACTGCCGATCAGGGCAATCATGGCCAGCACAAACAACGTGGCAATCAATTTACCCAATGCCAGGTCCAGCGTATCGCCCACGAACAATGCGACGATCACGATGCAAACCAACAGCGCGCTCGAGGTACTCAACGTAATCGCGCGATTGATGAGGTGCGCGCGCTGCACCAGCTTGCCGAGTTCGGTATCGAATTGCGCCTGTTCCCGGGTGCTGGCTTCGGGGAAGCGATCTTCGAGATTGCGGGCACGATCGATGATGCGTCCCAGGCGATTGGTCAGCACCATCAGATTGGTGCCGACGCCGGTCAGCAGGAAAACCGGTGCAATGGCCAGTTGAATGATATGGCCGATGTCTCCAAGTTGTATTTCCATCGTATATATCCGATCGTCCGAGTCATTAGGGAAATCGCGAAATGCGCCGCATGCCATCCATGCAGTGTTTGACATCCGTCAAAACGAGCAATGCGTCGTCGACTATTCTGACGGCGCATTTTCCGATTTGCAATTTTCGTCGTTAGTTTCCTCATCCGGTAAGCGATGCGCGATGGACTTGCGGGTTACGCCCTCCTGCAGCCCCTTGCCTCGCGAATCGAGCTACGGTTGATTTTTGTCGGACGCTTCCCTCGATCCGAATGGCAGCATGAATACTTCCCCTTTGCCGACGCATCATCGCGGATTCGCGCTGCACCGCATCGTGGTCCGCTCCGACAGCGGGACGCCGAATACGCGCGCGCAAAACCGGGGACGTCCAAACATGCATACCGACGAATTCGATCAATTGGATGATCAAGTCGCGGACACGTCCGACTATGTCAGCGTCGCTCCCGCCTTATCGGCTGCCTGGTTCGGAAAGTGGATGTCCGCTGTTCTGGCCTCGTCGATGGATGCCGTAGTCGTCGTCGACTCGCTTCGGCAGGTCCTGCTGATCAATCGCGAGACCGAGCGCATGTTCGGCTACGAGGCCGGCGAGATGCTGGGACGTTCGTTCGACACGCTGTTTCCCGCCCGCCTCAGTAGGGAAAGCCAGGCGCAGTTGCATCGTCTCGTCTCTCTGTCGGCGGAGGGACGCGGAACGCGAACCAAACTCGCGTGGACCGGCTTGCGTGAGGATGGCAGGGAATTCCTTTTCGATGCCGTCATCTCGCCGGTCAGCATGAACGACGAAATTTTTCTCGCCATGATTCTGCGCGAGAAGCCGCCGTCCCGGGGAGACAGATCCCTCTCCGGTTTTGCCGGTAGCGAGCTGCGCAAGCTCGCCGTCTCTTCGCAGCAAAAGATCGAAATGGAGAAGAAGCGCTTTTCCCGCGAACTCTACGACGATCTCGGCCAACGTTTGAGCGTACTGAAACTGGATCTGGATTGGCTGCAGGCAAATCTATCCGATTCCGAGAACGCGATACCGGTACGCGTGCAGCAGATGCAGCACTTGCTCGACAGCGTCATCGCCAGGACCAAGCGCATCGCGATGACCTTGCGGCCTCCGCTCCTCGACGACTTCGGATTGGTTCCCGCCATCGAATGGATGGTCGACAATTTTCAGAAGAGATCAGCCATTACCTGCCGGCTTGAGAGACACGATATCGCCATACCGCCGGAAAATCCGGCCGAGTCAGCTATTATCCGCGTGATTCAGGAGGGACTCCTGAATATCGAACGGCATGCGCACGCCACCATGGTGAACATATGGATCGCCCAAACGGACCGCCAGCTCAATGTCCGCATCGAAGACAATGGCATTGGACTGACGCCGGCCGACTTCCGGAAGCCGGGTTGCCACGGACTGATCGCCATGCAGGAGCGAGTGGTAATCTTGGGAGGTAAAATAGCGCTCGGCAATATTGAACCGACCGGATTCGCCATTCAAGCCACCATCCCAATAGACCAATCCCTCGATTTCGCCGCCTCCCTATGATCCGCATAGTCATCGCCGACGACCATACCATCATGCGCGAAGGCTTGAAGCGCATTCTCGACGGAGCCGACGATATGGCGGTCGTGGGCGAAGCCGTCGACGGCTTTGAAGCACTAGCCCATGTGCGCAAGGGCGGATTCGATCTCCTGATGCTCGATCTCTCCATGCCGGGCCGCAGCGGCGTCGAGCTGATCAGGCAAATCAAGGATGAAGTGCCAAAACTCCCGATTCTCGTCCTGACCATGCATGACGAGGAGCAGTACGCGGTGCGCGCGATTCGGGCCGGCGCGCGAGGCTATCTGACCAAGGAAAGCGCCGGAACCCAGTTGCTCAGCGCCATTCGCAAAGTGGCGTCCGGACGGCCGTATATCAGCGCCGAGGTCGCCGAGCAGCTCGCCATGGAAGCCATGCCGTCGAGCGAACATCTGCCGCACGAGGAATTGTCGAACCGGGAGTTCGAAGTCTTCAGCCTGCTCGTGAACGGCAAGTCGATCACCGAGATCGCCGAAATGCTGCATCTCAGCGCAAAGACGGTCAGCACGCACAAGACGCGAATACTGCAAAAGATGTCAATGACATCGCTGGCCGAGATGGTCCAATATGCGGTGGCGCATCGTCTCCTTCCTCCGCTCCAGACCTGAACATCGTCACCGCGGGACGAACATGCGCAACCACGAGGCTTCGCCGATCCTGCCCCCCGTCCTCGCATTCAGGCCTCGTCCATTCATCATGCCTCAACAAATTAGTGCCATTACCTTCGAGCAATAAGCGGAAGGCATAAACCTCACATTTTTTGCGGCGCAATAATTTCTCCTCGGAATGTAGGAATATTCCTACATCATCGCAGCAATCTCCTACAGCGCGATTCAGACCTCCCCGATAGTAATGATTTGTCATCGTGGACATACTACGACTCAACGAGACGCAACACGGCTGCGAAAAGCGTTCGACTTAGAACAAATATGCCGTTGCATCCAACTGCGCTGCAACAAATCACAAGAATTTGAAACAAGAAAGACCGGAGCCACTGGCTCCGCCGACCAAGTCAGGGCGAATTGCTTTCGATATTTTCAAAGAATAGGAGATGACGATGTTATCGACCCCGCTGTCTGAAATACGACCCGAACCCGGATCATCGGCCACACAGTCCTCTCCTTCTGATGCCGGCTGGCAACGCCAAGGAAAACTTTGGTCCAATCTCAAGGAATTGTGCGAATTGCTGCGTATTCCGCCTGTTTCTTCCGTCGGCGACGAGGAATTGCTGTTCCAGCATGTGCAATTCAAGACCGGCCAACGCATCCATACCATCGGTCAGCCTTTCGATACGCTTTACATCGTCCATTCCGGTTTCCTGAAAACCGTCCTCATCGATGAATTCGGCAACGAACAAGTTCTCAGTTTTCCCATGAAAGGCGATCTGTTCGGCGTCGACGGCATTCATACGCGGCGCTATGCCTCGGAAGCGGTGGCGCTTTCCAATTGCGATCTGATCCTGCTGCCGTTCAAGAAATTCACCTCGCTCGGACGTACGCATCCGGAACTCGAACATGCGATGTACAGCGTGATGAGCCGCGAATTGGTGCGCGAACAGGCGATGGTGAGCATGCTCGGCGCGTTGAGCGCCGAAGCGCGCGTCGCCCGTTTCCTGGTTTCGCTCGCCGAGCGTTTCGGCGACATGGGGTACTCGAACAAGGTTTTCAATCTGCGCATGACGCGCCACGAAATCGGCAGCTACCTTGGCCTGACCCTCGAAACGGTGAGTCGGACTTTGTCGGCGTTCAATGAAATCGGCTTGATTTCGGTCGACCAGCGCTCGATCTGCATCAAGGATGCGGAAGCGCTGCGTACTCTGCGCCGTCTGCCGCCATCGAGCTCGCGGGCGAAACAGGCAGCATCGAAACGCGCCAAGCAGGCCGTCCGCAAAACCGACGAAGCCCTCCCGGGTGCGCAAACCGAAGCGGCTTGAGTCGGCTGAACCGCCAATCAAAAGCCCGATCTTCCGATCGGGCTTTTTTGTTTCACGCTTCCACTTCGGAGCATGCCGCCGACGGCGGCATCGCAAAGCTCGAGACTAACGCCTCTTGCTCGCGGCTTGCGCCTTGCCGCGCTCCTCAGTTCCCGCAGCGCCCGAACCGTCTCCTGCCCGTGCCGCCAAGCTGGAGGCCTCGTCGGCCGCCGCCTCGATGCTTTCCGCCGCCGCCGTGGCCATTGCTTCGCCGGTGTCGATGCTGACGGAAGTCGCTTTCTGCATCGTATCGGCGGCCGACTCGGCCGCGCTGCCGAAGCTTGCGCGCGCCGCCTCCATGTTGCGGCTAGCCATCGAGCTTACTTCGCGAAAGGCGGTTTCCCATATGGAAAACATGCCTGTCACCGGGTTGAACATGGCGTCGTTCGCATGCTCCTGGGTCGATCTTGCCTGTGCCGCGGCATTGACATTCAGGGCCGAACCGAACTGCTCGATGTAGTACTGCATCGACTTGCCCATCTCGCTCTGAATCTCCGCGAAAACGCGTATCAGTTCCCGCTGATAATTCATCGCATTGTCCGGCCTGCGTGAAAGGAAAGTGGTCTGCAGATCGACGATGCTGCCGGGATCGCGGGTCGCGACCACCGCCTGGGCGAAATTCAATTGATCGGTGACGGCTCGATGCGCCGCGTCGATCACAACGCGGTCGATCCGTTCCGTCCCCGAAAAAACCACGTCGGCGAGCCGCCGTGAAGCTTCCAGTTGCGTCTGGCACATGTCCATGATCGGATTCAATGCACTTGGCATAATTGCTCTCCTGGGAAAATGAAATAGATAAGATGCTGCCGGACCACTAGAGCCTGTTATGAACTGTCCGCGGAGCGATGCTCCGAAAACGGTCCATAACAGGCTCAAATCATCGTTGCGCGCGAAACGGCAACCTCTTCCGTCCCGCTCGCGCCGCTGGCCTTTTGAGACACACAAAGCGAGGAAGCGTTCGCAGCCGCCCTACATGCTGTTCGTGCGCCTCAAACATTGCCGAATTCCCCATCAATACATGTGCTGCCCGCCGTTGATCGCGATATTGGCGCCGGTAATGAATCCCGCCTCGTCCGAAGCCAAGTAAGCGACCAGGCCCGCCACCTCGTCCGGCTCGCCCAGCCTTCCGATGGGAATCTCGGGAAGGATTTTCGTCTCGAGCACGTCCTGCGGCACCTTGGTCACCATCTTGGTACGCAGATACCCGGGAGACACCGTATTGACCGTGATGCCCTTGCGCGCGAGTTCGAGCGCGAGGGCCTTGGTGAACCCATGCACGCCCGCCTTCGCCGCAGCATAGTTCACCTGTCCGAACGCTCCTTTCTGTCCATTGACCGAGGAAATATTGATGATGCGCCCCCAGCCGGTCTCGAGCATGCCGTCGAGCACCTGGCGCGTCATGTTGAACACGCTGTCGAGATTGGTATGCGTCACCTCGGCCCAATCCTCCAGCTTCATTTTCTTGAACGTGCTATCGCGCGTGATGCCGGCATTGTTCACCAGCACGTCGATGCGTCCGAGATCTCCGACGATCTTGCGCACGCCGTTCACGCAGGAATCGAACTGCGTGACATCGACCATGCAACTGTAAAAGTCGAAGCCTGTGCTCTTCTGCGCCTGCACCCATTCCCGCGCATGCGCGTTCCCTGGAGAGTAGGTCGCCGCCACTCGAAAACCGGCTCGCGCCAGGCGATGGCAGATCGCCTCGCCGAGTCCGCCCATGCCCCCTGTCACCACCGCCACTCTTTGCCCATCCATATGCCTGCCTCCGTTTATCCGAGTTCGAGATGATTCCCTGCATGCGAACCGTGCACAGGCTGCGCTGCGTTTTTTCTCGCGGCCTCGAGTCGAGTTGCGCATGCCGCGATGACGAACGAATCTATCAAGGAACCCCGAAGACCATTTGGATGTACCGCAAGCCGGGAAGTTCTTCCGGAGAAGAGACAATGCGGGCGAGCGAACGCCGGCTCGCGGGAAGGGGCCGGACGTAGGCTACAATCGCTGCGGGTCAACTCACCTGGAACACATAATGACAAAACCGATCACCCTTTCCCTACGCGTCGGAGCGCTGACACTCGCCCTGGCGGCGTTCTATGCGGGCGGCATCACCCATGCCGCGGCGCAGGAAAAAATCGTTCAGCCGAACGAGCACCTGACCGTCGAAGGCATACCGCCGATCACCGAAGCTTTGGCCAAGCGCGCGGCGCTCTATAACGACTTCCGCCCGCGCGCCATCGTCGACTGGCATCCGACGAAGCGCGAGATGCTGGTGGCGGTCCGCACCAAGGGCTCGACCACGCAGATACATCTGCTGAAGAAGCCGCTCGGCGAACTGGAACAGTTGACCGATTTCTCCGATCCGGTGAAGAACGCCCGCTACGAACCGAAGAACGGCGCCTATTTCGTGTTCGAGAAGGACGAAAGCGGCACCGAGGCGAACCAGCTGTACCGCTTCGACTTCGACACGCGCAAGGTGACCCTGCTGACCGATCCCAAGGAAAAGCACGCGATGGGCGAATGGAACCGCGCCGGTACGCGCATGGTGATGAGTTCCACGCAGCTCGACAAGACCGCCGGCGCCGGACGCCGGACCGACGTCACGACGGACGTCTATATCCTCGATCCGCTGCGTCCGGAAGAGAAGAAGAAAATCGCCTCCCTGCCGGGCGGCGGCTGGGGCGCTTTCAAGTGGTCCGCCGACGACGGCAAGCTGGCCGCCATGAACTACAAGTCGGCCAATGAAAGCCACATCTGGCTGATCGATATCGCGACCGGCGAGCGCCGCCATGTGCTGCCGCCCACCGACAAGCCGGACGCCCCGGTGTCCTATCGCGACCTGCATTTCAGCCGCGACGGCAAGCACCTGTTCGTCACCTCCGACGGCGACGACGAATTCCAGCAGCTGGTCAAGGTGGAACTGGCCGGCATGAAGCAGACCATCCTGTCCAAGCATATTCCGTGGGACATCGAGTATATCGAGCCGTCGAAACACAATGACCTGCTTGCCGTGGCGGTCAACAACGACGGCCTGACCGAATTGCATATGTTCGACGGCGCGACGAACCGCGAGCTGGCACGCCCCAAGCTTCCGCTCGGAGACATCTCGCGCATCAAATGGCGTTCCGGCGACGAACTTGCGATCGATCTCAACTCGGCGTACAGCCCGGGAGAGGTTTATACCCTGAACGTGAAAACCGGGAAGGTGGAGCAGTGGACGGCGCCGAAATCGGAGCTCGATACCAGCAAGTTCAGCGAGACCTCGATCATCCGCTGGAAGAGCTTCGATCAACGTACGATCAGCGGCCTGATCACGAAGCCGGGACCGCAGTTCAAGGGCCCGCGACCGGTGGTCGTGCTGATCCACGGCGGCCCCGAAGCCCAGGCGACGATCGGCTTCCTGGGCCGCTACAATTATCTCGTCAACGAACTCGGCGTCACGCTGATCCAACCCAACGTGCGCGGCTCCAAGGGCTACGGCAAGACCTTCCTCAAGCTCGACAACGGCTACCAACGCGAGGATTCGGTCAAGGACATCGGTGCGCTGTTCGATTGGATCGCCAAACAGCCCGATCTGGATTCCAAGCGCGTGATGGTCATGGGCGGCAGCTACGGCGGTTATATGAGCCTGGCGGTATCGACACACTATGCCGATCGCATCGTCGGTGCAATCGACGTGGTCGGGATTTCCAATTTCATCACTTTCCTGGAACGCACCGAGACCTATCGCCGCGACCTGCGCCGCGTCGAATACGGCGACGAGCGGGATCCGAAGATGCACGAATTCCTCACCCGCATCTCGCCGTTGAACAATGCCGAGAAGATCAAGAAGCCGTTGTTCGTGGTGCAAGGCAAGAACGATCCGCGCGTCCCGCTGTTCGAGGCCGAACAGATCGTCGCCCGCGTACGCAAGAACAATACGCCGGTGTGGTATCTGATGGCCGACAACGAAGGCCACGGCTTCGCGCGCAAGCCGAACGCCGATTACTACTTCTTCTCGGTCGTGCGTTTTGTCGAAGAGTACCTGCTGAAGTAAACCGTTTGCCGTTCCGGCGCGAACGGCGGTAACAAACAAAACGCCGGGCGACCTGCCCGGCGTTTTTGTTTTTGGACGGCCGCTCAGTGCGTCATTTCGCCGCCGCCAGGAAGCGCTTCAGGCGCTCTTGCTGCACCGATTGGCTCGCCAGGCAAATATCGATGGTCTCCAGCGCCTGCGCAAGATTGCGCGCGCCGCCCTTCAGCCCGGCGATGCGCCCGCCGAAGAATTGCTGGAGCGCGCTACGGTCCTGCGCCGAGCACAGGCTCTTGCCCCAGTGGGCGAACCTGGCGCCGTAGTGCTCCGGCAGGCGCGCCGCCAGCGCATCGTAGCGCTCGCGAATGAAAGCATGCACCGCGGGCGCATGACGCGGGACCTTGGAAGCCGCATCGAGGATCTCCGCCGCTTCGCGGATGTCGAAGCGCTCCGACAGCGTCAGCTCGAACGCCCGCTGCCGCAGACGGGGATTTTCGAAAGCGCCGAGCGCCGAGAACATCTCGTGGCGCAGCCCGGCATCGCGTGACGCCGATACCGCCGCCGCCAGCGCATCGAACACCGTCTCGTCACCGCTGAATGCCGCTGTCTGCAGGATCGGGCCGAGCATGGCGCCGACCGGCGGCTTGTCCTTGTTCGCGAGCCATTTCATGGCCAGTGCGCGCGCTTCGGCACGCAGCTTCCTGTCCGCGCCCTTGCTCGCGACCAGCGGCAGCAAGACCTTGCGCAACGACCGGGTGGCGTCGGATTCGCTTTCGCGTGGCAGCCAGCCGAGCTGCGCCGCGCGCGCGCCGAAATGGCGCGCGATCCAGCGCGCCAGCTTCGAGCGTTCCGTCGCGGACAGCCATTCGGTGCGGATGCCGTCGACCGCGTCGACGGCCGCCTTCACGACCTCCGGCCGCGGATCGCGGGCGTAGCGCGCCGCCATGTCCATCACTCGATCGATCGGAAAAGACGCGGACTCCGCCAGCAAATGCAGATCCGCCGCCAGCGCCGCCGCTTCCGAACCGCTCAGCTTCCGGTACGGCAACTGCAGCACCAGGGACGCATCCGGCGCCGGCAGGAAGTAGCCGGTGCCGGCCGGATTCGCGAGCAGCCACCCCGGGCAGGCCGCGGCATCCGGCAACGGCCATTCTGCCTCCTTGGAAGACAACAGCATGCATTGCGGACGGTCCGACTTCTGGCCTTCGTAGCGCACGCATACCGGAATCGTCCACGATTGCGCCGGTCCGGCCTCCGGTTTGGCCGGCAGGAAGCGCTCCTGGGTCAGGCGCAGGGTAGGCTTGCCCTCGCATTGCAAGGTCATGCCGACGCGCGGCACGCCCGGCTGTTCGACGAAGCTCGAAAAGCCTTTCGCCAGTTTCGGATCCAACTCGGACAGGGCGGCGAAGAAGTCCTCGGCGGTCGCGTTGCCGTATTCATGGCGGTTGATATAACGTCGCACGCCGTCGCGGAAGGCTTCTTCGCCGAGCCAGGTCTCGAACATCGTCAGCACCGCGCCGCCCTTGCTGTAGGTGATGCCGTCGAAGGCGTTGGCGAGATCGTCCGGCACGTTGATCGGCTGGCGCACCTGGCGGGCCGACGCCAGGCGGTCGATGTGCATCGCGTGCGCGCGCTCCCGCTTGCGGTGGGCTTCGGTGTCCCACTCGGGTTTGAATTGCTTGATCGTCTTGCGCGCCATCCAGGTCGCGAACGATTCGTTGAGCCAGAGATCGTTCCACCACTGCATCGTGACCAGGTCGCCGAACCATTGATGCGCGAGCTCGTGGGCCGCGATCGATGCGTAGCGTTGTTGGAAGCGTTCGTTGTTGCGTTCCGGCGTCGCCAGCATGGTGTTGGCGTTATAGGTGATCAGCCCCGCATTTTCCATCGCGCTGAAGCTGACGGTGACCGGGATGACGAGGCTGTCGAGCTTGGCGAACGGATAGGGGCGGCCGAAGTAGTCCTCGAGCAGGGCCAGCAGTTGCGGCGTTACCTTGACCGCGTACTCCGCTTCGGCGCCGCGGTCTTTCGGGGTGATATAACGCATGCGGGTTTGATTCCGCCCCGCGAAGCCCCCGTCGACCACGTCGAACGGACCGACACCGAGCGCGATGAGATAGCTCGGCAGCGGCGCCGTCGGCGCAAAGCGCACGCGCTTCATGTCGGCGCCCACGTCTTCGACGCCGGTTTCCGGCATGTTGGACACGGCGACATGGTCGCGTCTCACCGTCAGGGCCAGCGTCCAGGGCGTTTTCCAATGCGGCTCGTCGAAGCACGGGAATGCCTGACGCGCATGCAATGCCTCGAACTGGCTGAACACATACCAGCCCCCGCCGTCGCGCTGTTTGAACAAGCCACGCGTCTCGGTGCGCGACAAGACGCCGCTGTATTCGAACACCAGGCGCGCACGGCCGGCGGCGGCCTTGGCCGGGAGGCGCAAACCGACGAAGTCGTCGTCGCCCGGCACGATCTCGACATTCGTCGTAATGCCGCCGGCGGTCATGCTCGCTTGCCTGATATCGAGGCGGCTGGCGTTGATCCAATAAAAATCCTGTTCGCGCGCGATCTCGATATCGATTGCAATGCGGCCTTCGAACTTATCGCGCTCCGGCACGATGGTCAGCTCGGCGTCGTAGGCGAGCGGTTTGACGGCATCTCCGAGCCGCATCGCGGGCGGAGTCGGAACTGGGGCGGCATGGGTAGCCAAGGCAATCAGGTAAGTCGCGAACAGCATCACGGCGTTGGCGACATGTCGGCAGAACAATCGTCTCATCTTGCTTCCGGTTGGGAGTGGAGGGAATCCGGATACGTGTCGTTCCGGGCCGGGCGCGGAAGATTTTAGCAAAGTATCAATTCCGTCGTCGGCGGCGGCAAACACGCTGGCGAACCGGCGAAAGGTCAAACCGCCCGGTCCCGCTTTTTCGACGTCTGTCCCGCCGATTGTGCAAATTGTCGCAATCCGTTGGCGTCACGCGAAGCGTTTCCCTACAGTGCCATCATCGCAAACCGCATTGAAAGGAACCGACATGAAAACCTCTCGCCTGCTTCCCGCTTTCGCGCTTGCTCTTGCGCTCGCCGCCCCTGCCATCGCTGCGCCGGAAGCTCCTCATGACAAAACCTCCGCAGTGGTGGTCATCACCGCAAAACGACTCGGCGCAGCCGAAAAGCTCAAGATGTCGCTGAGCGACGTCGGCCAGCGCGCAAAAAGCCTGTTCGCAGGCGCCTTGACGTTAAAATCCTAGGCCCCGGTTTCCGGCCTCAGGTAACGACAACGGCATTCGCCCGTCCAGAACCAGAACAACCTGCAACTCGATCGATCCAATTCCATGAATCCGAATCTCGTGCGCAATCTCAAGGACATTTCCTCAAGCACCATCACGTGGCTGGGACGCGCGTTCGACGCGATCGCCGACTGGGTAACCCAGCTCTCGTGGCGGAAATTCATCCTGTTCGCCATCGTCGTGATGATCGCTGGCAGCCTGATGAACGACGCGCTGTTCGAGCAGCATGTCGTGGTCGTCGGCAAGAAGACGGATCGGCATCGCGACCACGCCAAATCGTTCGCCGACGGCGAGACGGATATTCAGATCGACAGCACCGGCATCCATATCCGGAAGACACCGCGCGCCGCGCCCGAGAACGACGAGCAGCGGAGCGCGGGCGACAAGGACACCGCTCCGCTCC
>DASPLX010000019.1:0-9021 GCA_035627375.1 Paucimonas sp.
TGCGTGACGCGGCAATTGGCCGGCAGCGAGGCCGCATCGACCGCGAAGCCGTGGTTTTGCGAGGTGATCATCACTTGCTTCGTATCGAGATCCTGCACCGGGTGGTTGGCGCCGTGATGGCCGAACTTCATCTTCAGCGTCCTGGCGTCGGAGGCCAGCGCCATGATCTGGTGGCCGAGGCAGATGCCGAAGGTGGGGATGCCGCGCTCGATCAATTCGCGCGCGGCGGCGATGGCGTAGTCGCAGGGTTCGGGATCGCCCGGGCCGTTGGACAGGAAGATGCCGTCGGGGTTGAGCGCCAAGGCGTCGGCGGCGGTCGATTGCGCCGGCAGCACGGTGACCTGGCAGCCGCGCTCGGCGAGCATGCGCAGGATGTTGCGCTTGACGCCGTAGTCGAAGGCGACCACGCGGTATTGGGGCGTGGCTTGCTTGCCGTAACCGACGCCGAGCCGCCATTCGGTGTCGCTCCAGTCGTAGGCGGTCCTGGTCGAGACCACCTTGGCGAGATCGAGGCCGGCCAGGCCGGGAAACGAGCGCGCCAGCGCCAGCGCCTCCTCGACCTGCCCTTCGCCCGCCAGGATGGCGCCGCTCTGCGCGCCTTTCTCGCGCAGGATGCGCGTGAGCTTGCGGGTATCGATGCCGGCGATGGCGACGATATCTTCCATCTTGAGATAGTCCGACAGCGATAGGCAGGAGCGGAAATTCGAAGCGCACAGCGGCAGGTCCTTGATGATCAAGCCGGCGGCGTGGATCTTGTCGGCCTCGGTGTCTTCGATGTTGATGCCGGTGTTGCCGATATGCGGATAGGTGAGCGTGACGATCTGGCGGCTGTAGCTCGGGTCGGTGAGGATTTCCTGGTAGCCGGTCATGGCCGTGTTGAACACGACCTCGCCGGAAGTCCGGCCACTCGCGCCGATCGAATGACCGTGGAAAATCGTGCCGTCGGCGAGCGCCAGGATGGCCGGCGTCCGCGGACGGCGGAGTCGTTGCGGTATGGGTGTCATGAGGCGTCCTCTCTTGCCGCCCCGGCCGCCGGCGGCGGCAAGCGCGCGAACCGTGTCGCTCGTTTGCCGTCGCCGCGCAAGGGCGAGGCGATCGCTATTGGATGTCCGGTGCGCTGCGGGCGGCGCCGCGGTTCAGGCGCTGGCCGTGATGCGTCGCGCCGCCGCCAACGGAATGGCGTCTCGCTTCGGCGCCGGCACGGCGAAGGCGGGGCGCGGCTTGCCGAGCCCGATCGGCGTGACGGCGGACGCTTGCACGCTCGCCGTCAGCGAGCCGTCGCCCAGCTTGAAGATGCTGACCAGTTGCGCCAGGTTCTTCGCCTGTTCATCCAGCGTTTGCGCGGCGGCGGCGGCCTGCTCGACGAGCGCCGCGTTCTGCTGGGTCGCGCTATCCATCTGGTTGATGGCTTCGTTGATGTGATTGATGCCGTCGCTCTGTTCCTGGCTGGCCGACGTGATTTCGCTCATGATGTCGGTCACGCGCTTGACGCTGGTGACGATCTCGCCCATCGTCAGGCCGGCCTGATCGACGAGCTGGCTGCCAAGGGCCACCTTGTGCACCGAGTCGTCGATCAACTGTTTGATCTCCTTGGCGGCGCCGGCCGAGCGCTGCGCCAGGTTGCGCACCTCGGCGGCGACCACGGCGAAGCCGCGGCCCTGCTCGCCGGCGCGCGCGGCTTCCACCGCCGCGTTGAGCGCCAGGATATTGGTCTGGAACGCGATGCCGTCGATCACGCCGATGATGTCCGAGATCTTCTTCGCCGATTCGTTGATCGAACCCATCGTGTGCACCACTTCCGACACCACGGCGCCGCCCTTGCCGGCGACCTCGGCGGCGGAATGCGCCAACTGGTTGGCCTGGCGCGCGTTGTCGCTGTTCTGGCGGACGGTGCCGGTCAATTGTTCCATCGACGACGCCGTGCGTCCGAGCGAGTTGGCTTGCTGCTCGGTGCGGTTGGACAGGTCGAGGTTGCCTGAGGCGATCTGGCCGGAGGCATCGTTGATGGCGTCGGTCGCGGTGCGCACGTCGCGCACGATGCGCGCCAGGCTGGCATCCATCTCGCTCAAGGCCTTGATGAGCTGGCCGATTTCATTGTCGGAGTGGGCGGGAATCGCGCCGTCGAGATCGCCCTTGGCGACGCGGCGCGCGATGCCGATCGCCTGCTGCAGCGGCTGCATGATGCCGCGCGCCAGGCCGACGCCGACCACGCCGCTGAGCGCGGCGGCCAGCACCAGGGCGCCGACCATGATGTAGCCGGTGCGGCTGATGTTGGCGTTGACGATCTCGGTGTTCGTCTTGGCGCGCTTCGCGAGGAAATCGGTGAGGGCGCGCAGGTGGCCGTCCGAGACGCGGTAGGTCGGATTGATGACGCGGATCAGCACCGCCTCGGCGTCGTCCCACTTGTCGTTCTGCACTGCGGCGCTGGCGTCCACGATGCCGGCGACGCCCAGGCCGCCGCTCTTGGCATACCATTCCTCGGCGAGCCGGCGCTCCTCCGACGAAGCGATGGCGGTGGAATAGGCCGCCCACAGCTGCATGATCTCGTCGTTGGTGTCGTTGATGATCTTGAAGTGGACCGCCAGCGGATGATCGTGCAGCTTGTGCCATTCCATCACCGGATTGTGCTGCAGCGCCTGGAGGATCTGGCTGCGGTTGATTTCCATCTTGTAGCGGATGCGCTCGACCGTGGCGCTGACCTCCACATCCTTGAGCGAGGTGTTCTGGAGGATCGTCGCGTTATGGCTGGCGCTATAGATGCCCAGACCGCCGATGATCAGCAGCGAGGCGATCAGAAAACCGAGGGCCAAGCCGATGAGCGTTTTGATTTTCACATTGCGTAGCATGGTAGTTCCCCTGTCAATCACACATTGTTCGATGGCCGTCCTGCCCCCGGCTTATGCCTGATGTTGCCGTACGGAAATTGTGGTGTGGGGCTTGTTATACGACTATTGGCGGTACGTGACAGCTGTCATTTTTGCGAGGTGGACAAGCCGCGCGCGCGGCGGCGGTCACGGCGATCCAGCAAACATGCGGGTTGCGGCGGCGTTAATGAAAATGTAATTTCTTGTTTTGCATGAAACACGAATATCGGAACATGCCAGGCGCGCAAGGCGGCGGCGAGCGTGACAGAATACCGGCAACCTTTTCCGAGTCCCTTCCATGCTGATTCGTCGCCTCGTTCCGGCGGATGCCGCCGCTTACCGTGCCTTGATGCTGGTCGCCTACGAACGGCATCCCGACGCCTTTACCTCGACCGTCGAAGAGCGCGCCGGCCTGCCGCTGGCCTGGTGGGAGAACCGGATCGCCGACGGCGACGGCGCCGATGAACTCGTGTTCGGCGCTTTCGACGGCGAACGCTTGATCGGCGCGGCCGGTTTGTCGTTCGCCAAGCGGCCGAAGGAGCGCCACAAGGCGAAGCTGTTCGGCATGTATGTCGATCCCGCCGCGCGCCAGGGCGGCGCGGGCCGCCGCCTGGTCGAAGCGGTACTCGCCGCGGCGCGGATGCGCGCGGGCGTCAAGCTGGTGCAATTGACGGTCACCGACGGCAACACGGCCGCGCAAAAGCTCTACGAGCGCTGCGGCTTCGTGCCGTTCGGCATCGAGCCGCAGGCGGTGGCTGTCGGAGACCGCCTGGTCGCGAAGCTGCATATGTGGCGCGAGCTGTGCCGAAAGCCGCATGGCGACGCGCCGCCGATGCGGAAAACGCCATAACGCGCGGCGCCGGATGCTGCTATCATCGGCGGCCTGCGCAGGGCTATCCGCCGTGCGCAAGCCCGTACACCATGGAATCCGCCCATGCCACTGAGCCGACTATTGATCGCCGCCACCCTTCTGTTCGCCACGAGCAACGCCTTCCCGACCAGCGCCGCCATGAATACTCCAGCAACCGCCACCGACAATCCGTTCTTCTCGGCCAGCAGCCTGCCTTACCAGCTGCCGCCTTTCGACCGGATCAAGGATGAGCATTTCCTGCCCGCCTTCACGGAGGGCATGCGCCGGCATGACGATGAAATCCGCGCCATCGCCGGCAATGCCGCGGCGCCGACCTTCGACAACACGATCGTCGCCATGGAGCGCGCGGGGCAATTGCTCGAGCGCGTCTCGAAAGTCTTCTTCAGCATGACCGGCGTGAACACCAATCCGACGCTGGAAGCGCTGAACCTCGAACTCGCGCCCAGGCTGTCGGCGCACAACGACGCGATTTACCTGAACGCCGGGCTGTTCGCGCGGGTCAAGGCGATTTACGAACAGCGCGCCAAGCTCGGCCTCGATGCCGAATCGCTGCGCCTCGTCGAGCGCTACCACACCGATTTCGTGCGCGCCGGCGCGCAGTTGTCCGAAGCCGACAAGGCAAAGCTGAAAACCATGAACGCCGAGCTGGCGACCTTGTCCACCGCGTTCAGCCAGAATGCGCTGAAGGACATGAATGCGTCGGCAGTCGTGGTCGAGGATCGCGCCCGGCTCGCAGGATTGTCGGAGAACGAAATCGCGGCCGCCGCCGAGGCAGCCAAGGCGCGCGGCATGGCAGGAAAATACGTGTTGACCATCATGAACACCACCGGCCAGCCGCCGCAAGCCATGCTGGCCGACCGCGGCTTGCGGCATCGCCTGCAGGAGAGTTCGACGGTGCGCGGCGCCCATGGCGGCGAGTTCGACAACCGCGGCCTGGTGCTCACGATGGCGAAGCTGCGCGCGGAGCGCGCGCGCCTGCTCGGTTACGCCAACCATGCCGAATACGTGCTCGAAGACGAAACCGCGCGCACCGTCGACGCGGTCAACAAGATGCTGGCCGACATGGCGAAGCCGGCCGTCGCCAACGCGCGCAAGGAAGCCGCCGCGCTGCAGCAGATGATCGATGCGGAGCAGGGCGGCTTCAGCCTCGAGGCGCACGACTGGGCCTACTATGCCGAGAAAGTGCGCAAGGCGCGCTACGATTTCGACGCGGCGCAGCTCAAGCCCTACCTGGAAATGAACAGCGTGCTGCACAACGGCGTGTTCTTCGCCGCGAACAAGTTGTACGGTCTGAGCTTCAAGCAGCGCAAGGACCTGCCGCTGTACCACCCCGACGTGCAGGTGTACGAAGTGTTCGACGCCGACGGCAAGCCGCTCGCGCTGTTCATCACCGATTTCTATGCGCGCAGCAGCAAGCGCGGCGGGGCGTGGATGAATGCCTATGTCGACCAGTCGGGACTGTTCGGCACGCGGCCGGTGGTCGGCAACCATCTCAACGTGCCCAAGCCGCCGGCCGGCGAGCCGACCCTGCTCACCTGGGATGAAGTGATCACCATGTTCCACGAATTCGGCCATGCCTTGCACGGCATGCTGTCGAACGTGCGCTATCCGCGTTTCTCCGGCACCAGCGTGCCGCGCGATTTCGTCGAGTTCCCGTCGCAGGTCAACGAGATGTGGGCCGACTGGCCGGAAGTGCTCAAGAATTACGCGAAGCATTACCAGACCGGCGAGGCCATGCCGCAGGCGCTGCTTGACAAGGTGCTGGCGGCGCGCAAATTCAACCAGGGGTTCGAGACCACCGAATACCTGGCCGCCGCGATGCTCGACCAGCGCTGGCACCAGTTGACGCCGGACCGGATTCCCGCCGACGCGCTGGCGTTCGAGGAGCATGCGCTCAAGAGCGACGGTCTCGATTTCGCGCCGGTTCCGCCGCGCTATCGCAGCACGTATTTCTCGCATGTCTTCGCCGGCGGCTATTCGGCCGGTTACTACGCCTACATCTGGAGCGCGGTGCTCGACGCCGACAGCGTCGAATGGTTCAAGGAGCGCGGCGGCTTGAACCGCAAGAACGGCGACTGGTTCCGCGAAAAGCTGCTGTCGCGCGGCGGCAGCGCCGATGCGATGGAATTGTTCAAGGCTTTCCGCGGCCGCGAACCGAGCGTCGATCCCTTGCTCGAGCGGCGCGGCTTGAAGGGCTGACGATGCGAACCGAAGGGGCGCGGCGTGTCGAGAGGCGCGCTCGCCCCGCACTTTGACGAGAATGGATGCTTGGAACGAGGAATCATGCAAAGACAAACACGACAAACCGGCTTTCTTTCGATTTCCTTGCTGGCCGCCGCGCTGACGGCGGCCATGGCGCCGCCGGCGGCATCCGGCGGCGAAGTCGTGAAGTCGCGGCCGACGGTCGGCGACATCGTCAAGGCTTCGAAGCCCGCCGACTGGCGCCAGCTCGATCCGGACAACACGCTCTACATCGATCTTCCGGCCGGGCGCATCGTGGTCGAGATGGCCCCGGCCTACGCGCCGAACCACGTCGCGAACATCAAGGCGCTGGTGCACGAAGGTTATTTCGAGGGCGCGGCCTTCCTGCGCTCGCACGACAACTATGTCGCCCAGTTCGCCGATCCGACCGAGAAGCGCGAGATCAAGAAGGCCAAGGAAAAGCTGGATCCGGAATTCGACGTCAAGCTCGACCCGGCGACGCCGTTCACGCCGCTGGCCGACGGCGACATCTATGCGCGGCAAGCCGGTTTCTCGAACGGCATGCCGGCCGCGCGCGACGCCAAGCAGGGCCGCATGTGGCTGACGCATTGCTACGGCATGGCCGGCGTGGCGCGCGGCAACGAATCCGACAGCGGCAACGGTTCGTCGATCTATTTCGTGATCGGCCATGCGCCGCGCCACCTCGACCGCAACGTCACCGTGATCGGGCGCGTGATGCAGGGCATGGAATTGATGTCGTCGCTGCCGCGCGGCCCGGCGCCGCTCGGCTTCTACGACAAGCCCGAAATGAACGTGCCGATCAAGGCGATCCGGATCGCCGCCGACGTGCCGGAAGCCGAGCGCACCAGGCTCGAGGTGCTGCGCACCGACACGCCGACCTTCAAGGCGGTGCTGGACGCGATGCGCCATCGCGGCGGCGAATGGTACAAGTATTCGCCGGGCAAGGTGGAGCTGTGCAACGTGCCGTTGGCCGTGCGGCCGGTCAAGTAAGCTCAGCGCCGGGCCGCGCGCGGCAGCAGCAACAGCACCGAGAGCGCCGCGAACAGCGCGCCGGCATGGAAGGTCGCCGGCGCGCCGTGGCTGTCCCACAGCCAGCCGGCCAGCGCGCTGGCGATCAGCATGGCGAGACCGGAGACGAGATTGAACATGCCGAAGGCCGTGCCCCGCATGTCGGCCGGCGCGATATCCGCCACCATGGTCGCCAACAGGCCTTGCGTCGCCGCCATGTGCAGACCCCAGCAGACCAGTCCCGCCCCGAGCCAGAGCGGGTCGCCGCTCCATGCCAACAGCAGGTCGGCGGTTATCAGCGGCAGGATGCCGAGGGCGAGCAGCCGGTCGTGGCGCATGCGGTCGGCCAGCTTGCCGAACGGATAGGCGCCGGCGGCATACACGACATTCATCACGATCAGCGCCAGCGGCACATAGGCCAGGGCGACGCCGCCTTGCTGGGCGCGCAGCACCAGGAAGGCTTCGGAGAAGCGGGCCAGCGTCAACGCGGCGCCGATCGCGACCACCCACCAATACGCGGCCTGAAGGCGGGACAGCGCGGCGCGCGAGATCGGGAAGCCGCGCCCATTCCCGTCGCCGCGGCCGGCGGATGCCGGTTCGCGCACGCCGAAAACGAGAATCGCGAACGAGGCGACAGCGGGAATCACGGCCACCCAGAACACGGCGCGAAAGTCGTTGTCCCATAGCAGCATCAACCCCATCGCCAGCAACGGGCCGGCGAAGGCGCCGACCGTGTCGAGCGATTGCCGCAGGCCGAACGCGGCGCCGCGGATCGCCGTCGGCGTGACGTCGGCGATCAAGGCATCGCGCGGTGCGCCGCGTATTCCCTTGCCGATGCGGTCGACGAAGCGCGCGGCGAAGATCCAGCCGACGCCGCCGGCCAGCGCGAACATCGGCTTGGTTGCCGCCGCCATGCCGTAGCCAAGCCCGGCCAGCCATTTGCGCTTGCCGAGGTAATCGCTCAGCGCGCCGGAGAACACCTTGACGATCAAGGCGGTCGCCTCGGCAGCGCCCTCGATGACGCCCACGGCGGTGGCGCTGGCACCGAGCACGGTCACCATGAACACCGGCAGCAAGCCGTGAATCATCTCCGAGGAAAGGTCCATCAGCAGGCTGACGAAACCCAGCATCCAGACGGTACGTGGAATGCGGTGGTCCGAGGCGGTGGAATCGGCGGTCGGCATGGGAGTCCAAGCTAAGGCGACGGCTTACTCTAGCAAGAAAGGCCGGCCGGAAGCGAACGCGTAGCGCGCCGCGCCGGCGCGCCGCCGCAGCAAATGGCTGTGGATAATTGATTTTATTGGTAGAATCAACGACTTAACTCACTCGAAGGCAATAAAAATGCTGTATCCGGAACTCTTCAAATCTCTAGAACAAGTCCGCTGGAACATGGAAAAAGACATCGAATGGAATAAGTTCGATGCCTCCAAGCTCAGCGACGAGCAGGCGCAAACCATCAAGATGAATGCGATCACGGAATGGTCCGCATTGCCGGCGACGGAAATGTTCTTGCGCGACAACCGCGGCGACAGTGATTTTTCCGCCTTCATGTCGGTGTGGTTCTTTGAAGAGCAGAAGCATTCGCTGGTATTGATCGAATACCTGCGCCGCTTCCGTCCGGATCTCGTGCCGACCGAAGAAGAATTGCACAACGTGCGCTTCGAATTCGACCCCGCGCCGCCGCTGGAAACCCTCATGCTCCACTTCTGCGGCGAAATCCGCCTGAACCATTGGTACCGCTGCGCTTCCGAGTGGCATACCGAGCCGGTCATCAAGCAGATCTACCGCATCATCAGCCAGGACGAAGCCCGCCACGGCGGCGCCTACCTGCGCTACATGAAGCGGGCCATCAACAACTTCGGCCTGGAGGCCAAGGCGGCGTTCGCCAAGGTCGGCGTGCTGATGGCCAGCGCGCGCCGCACCGCGCAGGCACTGCACCCGACCAACCTGCACGTGAACAAGTCGCTGTTCCCGCGCGACACCATCCAGAGCCGCCTGCCCAACCCCGAATGGCTGGAGCACTGGCTGGACAAGCAGATCAACTTCGACGCGGTG
>DASPLX010000020.1:0-34908 GCA_035627375.1 Paucimonas sp.
CTGTCGGCCGCTCGAAGGCGATTGCTGCGTTGCGAATGCTCAGCAGGGGGCGGAAGCGGTGTTTCGCAAAGCATGCTTTGCGCCGCTGTAGCCGGTATGGCCTGCAAGCCATACCGTGGATCCGCCCTGCTTCCGCTTCACCCTTGCAGGGCGCGTTTCCGCTTGCAAGCGGAAACCGTACCGCAGGCGGGCAACATGTTGCTCGAATTCCCTGCTTTACCCTTGCACTCGCCTCCGATCGCCGCGGCATAAACCGCAAATCGGGGTGCGACAGACCACTAGGCCACGATTACGGCGCCGAAAAAGCGGGACACGATCCCGGCGTCCCCAGGATCGATGCCGAATACAAGATATTGATGGAACGCGTCCTGCCGATCGCGGAGCGGTACGAGCTATGGCAATAGAGCGGATTCAGCCCGACAGCAAGTCGCGCCGGCACATCACCGCCAGCAAGAGTTTCTTGACCGGCGCCGGTAACGGCGCGTCTGCCAGCCGGTCGGCGCGATACCAGACATGCGCGCTCTGCGCCGCCATGACGGCGCGCCGGGCCAAGCGAACGCGATACGGCGTCACATGCAGCTTGAAATGCGTGAAAACATGGGTGAACGGCTGGAGAAGTTCATAATCGTCCGCCTCGCCCCATGCCGCGACCGCGCGCCACAATGCGCCGCGCGTCTCGGCGCGGTCATCCGAAGCCGGCGCGGCGATCTCCGGCAACGACAGCAATCCGCCCCAGATGCCGCTGCCCGGCCGCTGTTCGAGCAAGACTTCATCGCCGGCGGTCACCACCAGCATCGCCGCATGCCTTTCCGGCACCGCCTTCTTCGGCTTGCGCACCGGCAGCTCGGCGACGCGGCCGGTAGCGAGCGCGACGCAGCGCGTGCTCAGCGGGCAGGCATCGCATGCGGGCTTGCCGCGCGTGCAGAGCGTAGCGCCAAGATCCATCAAGCCTTGCGTGTACGCCTCGATATCGTTGTGCGGCAGCAGCGCGACGGCGCGCAGCCAGAGCTTATCTTCGACCGGTTTGTCGCCCGGATAGCCGTCGATGCCGAATACGCGCGCGAACACGCGCTTGACGTTGCCGTCGAGGATGGCGGCGCGCGTGCCGTAAGCGAAGGCCGCGATCGCCGCCGCCGTGGAACGGCCGATGCCGGGCAGATCGGCCAGCAATTCGGGATCGCTGGGAAACACGCCGCCGTATTGTTCGACGACGCGCTGGGCGCAGCGATGCAGATTGCGGGCGCGGGTGTAATAGCCGAGCCCGCTCCAGTGCGCCATGACGTCTTCGCTCGGCGCGCCGGCCAGCGCCTGAATATCGGGGAAGCGTTGCAGGAACCGCTGGTAATAGGGAATCACGGCCGCGACCTGCGTCTGCTGCAGCATGATTTCCGACAGCCAGACGCGGTAGGCGTCGCGCGTGTTCTGCCACGGCAAAGCATGCCGGCCATGCTGCTTTTGCCAGCGGATGACGGTTTCGGAGAACGACGGATCGGCATAGCCGGCCGCGCCTCCCGCGATCGTCCCTGCCTCGCCCCGAACTTCCGCGGCGCGGCCTGCGCCAACTGCTCTTTTCATCTACGCCGCGGCCCTCAGTGTCGGAATGTCCGCCGCGATCGCGCTCTTCAGTTCCGCCTCGAGCGTCGCCAGCATGCGCTTGTGCGTCTCGATATCGATCTGCATCTGCTCGAGCACCTGCATCTTCTCCTCGAGGCTGTCGGTGGCGTCGTGGATCTTCTCGATCGATTGGCGGCGCCGTTTCAACTGCGCCTTGTGCTCGCCGATCTGCGCTTCGAGCGGCGCCATCACGACCTTGAGCCAGGCTTCGACATCGCGATTGGCTTGCAGGAAGCTCTGCTTGACGCGCGAGGCGATCGAATCGAAGAACTTCTGCATCAGCACGACTTGCGGCGTCGTCATGATCGCGGCGGTGCCGAACTGCTTCTGGTAGATCCCTTCGATCATGCGTATCTCTTGCAGGTATTTCTCGAGCGAGAACGGCATCGGCGTCGAGAGCGCCAGGCCGTGCTCGGTCGAGAACTTGCGGTACATCACCGTCATCATCTCGGTGATCTCGTCGATCTTCAGCCCGGAACTGTGGAGATTGCCCTCGATCTTTTCGAAGAAGTCCTTGACGGCCTGGCGCAGGCCGGCGGAGAACTTGCTGCCTTCCATCGCATCGCGCGTCTTGCGGATCTCGTCCTTCAGGATGCTCATGCCGAGGCTGGTGAAGACTTCGGTCGACAAGCGCGCGAACACGGCGCGCGTCGCCTGCAGCTTGAACAGGCTGTCGTCGAACTCCTTCTTCTCGACGTCGATGCGCTTCATCATGTGCGCGACAATGTTCTGGTTCTTGCCGCGCAGGCTCTTCAGTTCGACCAGCTGCTCGACGATGCTGCGCGCGCGCGCCGACAACAGCGCCTGGCGGGAGGTGATCAGGTCGTCGATGTCGCCCGCGAGCTGGGAGCGCATGATGTCCTGCTTGGCCGGGATCAGATCGGACGACAAGGCGTTCTCGAGCGCCGGCAGGCGGGTCTTGGCGAGCAGGCCGGCATCCTGGTTGATCTTGGCGACCAGCCCCTTTTGCGCCGACACCGGAAACACCTGGTGCCGGCCCAGGCCGAGCGTGTGCGCCACGCCGGCGACCTGCTTCTCGATCTGCGCCTCGACTTCCGCCGGCGTGCGCAGCTCGTCCCACATGCTGTCGATCTTGTTGAGAACCACCATGCGCCCGGCGCCGCCGCCGATGTGGTCGCGCCACACCTCGATATCGCTCTTGGTGACGCCGGTATCGGCGGCCAGGATGAACAGCACCGCGTGCGCGTTCGGGATCAGGTTCAGGGTCAGCTCCGGCTCCGTGCCGATCGCGTTGAGCCCCGGCGTATCGACGATGACCAAGCCTTGCTGCAACAGCGGATGGGGAAAGTTGACGATCGCATGGCGCCATTGCGAAATCTCGACGAGGCCGTTCTCGTCGACGGTCAGGGCGGCGTCGGGATCGTCTTCGTCGTACAAGCCGTAGCGCTTGGCGTCCTCGACGGAGACGCGCTTGGTCAGGCTGACTTGCTTGAACGCCTCGAGCATGCCCTCGCTCGACGAGATATCGAGCGGCAGCACGGTCCAGGCGCCGTCGTGTTCCTTGAAATCGGTGGTCGAGCGCATTTCGGCGCGCGTTTCGATCGGCAGCAGGCGGATCGACGGCGGCAGCGTATCCTCGTACATCAGTTCGGTCGGGCACATCGTGGTGCGGCCGGCCGACGACGGCAGGATGCGCTGGCCGTAATCGGCGAAGAAGATGGCGTTGATCAGTTCGGATTTCCCGCGCGAGAATTCGGCGACGAAGGCGATCGACAGCTTGTCGTCGGCCAGGCGGGTGCGGGCGCGGGCGAAACGCTGGTCGCTGGCGGCGTCCGACAACTGAGCGACATTGACGCAGGCGCGGTAGCGCTCGAGCGCCTTGACGACGCTGTTGCGCCAATCGCTGTACCGTTGAAAATCCTGAACCAGGTTGCTGCTCACATTATCCTCGCTTGACGCGCCGTTCTACCGGAAATTACACGAATCTAGCATCGGCACCTACTTTTGACAATTTGCGCAATAAAACGTCGATCTCTGCCCCTGGCGGATCTGGCGCACCGGCGTTTTGCATATTCGGCAAGGCTCGCCGGCGCGGTCGTAGACGAAATAGGTCTGCTGGAAGTAACCGGTCTGGCCGTTGACGCCGACGAAGTCGCGCAGCGTGCTGCCGCCCTGCTCGATCGCCGCCGCCAGCGTCTCGCGGATCGCCGCGGCCAGCTTTTCATAGCGCGCCAGGCCGATGCGATGGGCCGGCGTCTTCGGATTGATGCGCGCCTTGAACAGGCTTTCCGACGCATAGATGTTGCCGACGCCGACCACGATGTCGCCCGCCAGCAGGACTTGCTTGATCGGCGCGCTGCGCCGGCGCGTCTGCCGGTACAGCAATTCGGCCGAGAACCCGGAGCCGAGCGGTTCCGCGCCGAGGCCGCGCAACAGCATGTGGCTGTCGAGATCGCCGTCGTCCTTGGCATGCCAGAGCACGGCGCCGAACCGGCGCGGATCGTGCAGGCGCAGCAATCGCGAGCCGAAAACGAGATCGAAGTGATCATGCTTTTGCGGCGCGGACGCGGCCGGCAACACGCGCAAATGCCCCGACATGCCGAGATGGACGATCAGCGTGCCGTGGTCGAACAGGATCAGCAAGTACTTGCCGCGCCGCCCGGTGCCGCGAATGGTGCGCCCAGTCAGCAATTCGTCGAGGCGCGCCGGAAACGGCCAGCGCAATCCATCGTGGCGCAGCACCACCTTGGTGACGGTTTGTCCATCGAGATGCGGGGCGACGCCGCGGCGCGTCACTTCGACTTCGGGTAATTCAGGCATGAAAGACTCGCAACACCTATGAGGAAAACTGCGTTTTCGGTGATGAAAACAGGCTGCGGAACAAGATTTCCGCCCTACACGGCACCTTGGATGAGCGTACAATGGATTTGCGCTTGGCGCCGCACTTAGTCCTTTTAGCCGGGCGCTTTTGTTCTCGATTCACGCTCAGGATTTCCATTGAAGAACGTTCTCGCTATTGTATCGCTGGCGCTGTTGTTGGCGGGTTGCGCCGGCATGACGAGCCAGGCGGCCGCGCCGGCGCGCGAGGAAACCGCGCCGCCCGCGATGGCCGAAGCCGGCGCGCCTGTGCCGGCCGCGGCGGCGGCGGAAAGCAAATCCGATAGCGCTGAGTCGGGCGACGCTTCGCTGCCTTCGGTCAAGCTGACCGAGGAGTTGATGTACAAGCTGCTGGCTTCCGAAATCGCCTATCAGCGCGGCCAATGGCAATCGGCCTACGTGACCATCTTGTCGGTGGCGCAGCAGACGCGCGATCCGCGCCTGGCGCGACGCGCCGCGGAAATCGCCCTGTCCGCCAAGCAAAGCGGCGAAGCGCTGGCGGCGGTGCGCCTGTGGCGCGAACTGGCCCCGCAATCGGAAGAGGCGCTCCAGTATCTGCTCGGCTTCATCATGCTGGGCGATCGCATCGACGAAGCGCGTCCGATCCTGGAGAAGCGCCTGAAGGAAGCCCGCCCGACGACGCGCGGGTTGATGATGTTCCAGATGCAGCGCCTGCTGTCGCGCGCCAAGGACAAGGCGGCAGCCTTCTCGATGCTCGAAACCGTGCTCGCTCCTTATCGCGACACGCAGGAGGCGCATCTGGCGCTGGCGCAGGCGGCGGCCCACAACGGCGACAACGTGCGCGCACGCGCCGAAGCGCGCGCCGCCCTGGCGATCAAACCCGATTCCGAACTGGCCGCGCTGACCCTGGCCCAGGTTTCGCCCGACAAGAACGAAGCCATGCAAGCGCTCAAGGAATTTCTCGCCACGCAGCCGAAAGCGCGCGACGCGCGGATCGCCTATGCGCGCATGCTGGTCGAGCAGAAGGAGTACGGCAAGGCGCGCTCGGAGTTCGAAATCGTCCTGAAATCCCGGCCGGAAGATCTCAGCAGCCTCTATGCGCTCGGCATCCTGAGCAAGGAAGCGAACGATGCCAAGGCCGCCGAAAAATACCTGACGACTTACCTGGACGTGCTCGCCCGCCGCCCCGACGAGGAACGCGACCCGACCGCCGCCTACTTCGTGCTGGCCCAGATCGCCGAGGATCGCAAGGATATCGATGGCGCGCTCAAGTGGCTGGCGCAGATCGAATCGGGCGAATCCTGGCTCGGCGCGCAGCTCAAGCGCGCGCAAATCATCGCCAAGCGCGGCGACCTCGCCGCCGCCCGCGCCTTGCTCAACGAATTGAAACCCGATAGCGAACGCGATCAGGTGCAGATCATCATCGCCGAAGCGCAATTGCTGCGCGAGGCCGCCCGGCATGGCGAAGCGATGTCCCTGTTGGAGGAAGGCCTGCGGCGCCATCCCGACAATACGGATTTGCTCTACGACTATGCGATGGCGGCGGAAAAGGCAAACCAGCTCGAGGCCATGGAAACGGCGCTGCGCAAGGTCATCGCATTGGCGCCCGGCAATCAGCATGCCTACAATGCGCTCGGCTATTCGTTCGCGGAACGCAACATCCGCTTGGCGGAAGCGCTTGCCTTGATCGAGACCGCCTTGAAACTCGCTCCCGACGATCCCTTCATCATGGATAGCATGGGTTGGGTCATGTTCAGGCTAGGCAAACTCAAGGAAGCGGAGGAACTGCTGCGCCGCGCCTATGAATTGCGGCCCGATCCGGAAATCGCGACCCATCTGGGCGAAGTCCTGTGGGTCAAAGGCCAGAAGGAAGCGGCCCAGAAACTGTGGCGCGACGCCAGCGAGAAGGATCCGCAGAACGACACGCTCAAGAGCACGCTGGCGCGCCTGCATGTGAGCTTGTGAAAGCCGGCCGGTTCGTTCGATAATCATCGCTTTGCATTTTTCCGCCCCTGACCCGCCGCGCGGGCCAGGGCGAACATGCCGGCAACGTGAACCATCTTCACTTGTTTCCTCCTTTGTCGATGCCCTCCTCCCTCCGACGCGGCTTGCGGTTCGCAGCCTTTGCGCTGGCGCTGTTCCTGGGCGGCTGCGCGAGCGTCGCGCCGCCGGGCGGGATGCCTCCTGCCGCCGGCCAGCCGGCGTCGATCTACCGCGACACCATCGATCTGAAAGGACGCCTGTCGCTGCGCTACGAACGCAACAGCAAGGAAGAAGCGATGCACGGCAGCTTCGAATGGACGCAAACGCCGCAACGCACCCGGCTCATTCTTTCTTCGCCGCTCGGGCAGACGCTGGCGGTCGTCGAGATCACGCCCTCGTCAGCGACCTTGACGCAAGCGGGGCAGCCGGTTCGCGTCGCCGCCGATCCGGATGCGCTGATCTCCGAAACCCTCGGCTGGCCGCTGCCGGTATCGGGCCTGCGCGACTGGCTGCAAGGTTTCCTGGTCGACGCCGCCGGCCGGCGGATCGCGGTCGCGCCGCATACCGCCGACGCCATCGCAACGCGCGACGGCTGGCGCATCCGCTACGCCGCCTGGGAAGACACCGAAGCCGGCGCCCCTCTCGCCGGCAGCCGCCCGAAGCGCATCGACGTCAGCCGCGCGACCGAACACGCCGGCGAAGTCGCATTGCGCATCGTAATCGACGAACGGCAGACGCACTGACACGACAGCCATGATCCGCACACTGGAAAACTGCCCGGCGCCGGCCAAGCTCAATCTATTCCTCCACGTCACCGGCCGGCGCGCCGACGGCTATCACTTGCTGCAAACCGCCTTCCAATTGATCGACCGCGCGGACCTGCTGCATTTCCGGCTCCGCGACGACGAACGCATTCATCGCGTCACCGAAGTCGCCGGCGTGCCCGAAGACAGCGACCTGATCGTGCGCGCCGCGAAACTCTTGCAGGAATCCGCGCCGCGCGCCAATCCGATCCCGCGCGGCGTCGAGATCGCGATCGACAAACGCTTGCCGATGGGCGGCGGTCTCGGCGGCGGCTCTTCCGACGCCGCCACCACGCTAATGGCGCTGAACCACTTGTGGCAAACCGGCCTGACGCGCACCGAATTGATGGCGCTCGGCCTGCGCCTGGGCGCCGACGTGCCGTTTTTTATCTTCGGCCGCAGTGCCTTCGCGGAAGGCATCGGCGAGGAACTGGCGCCGATCGACACGCCGGAATGCTGGTATCTCGTGATCGAGCCGGGGGTGCAGGTACCGACCGCCGCAATATTTGGATCGAATCAATTGACACGAAATACAAAAGCAGTCAGAATAACGGACTTTTCCGAAGCTCTGAGGAATTCACGCGATTTCGGGAAGAACGACTTGCAAGTCGTGGCCGCCGAGCTCTTTCCTCCGGTCGCCGAAGCTATCGAATGGCTCGGCAATCATGGAAACGCGAGGATGACCGGTTCCGGCGCTTGCGTATTTTGCCCGTTCGAACAGGAACGCGAGGTTGACGAAATACTGCAAGCGATAACCGCCGACCGGCCCCGCTGGAAAGCCTGGAAGGCCAGAGCGCTGACGCAGCACCCGCTCGCGCATCTGTTGCAGTCGTAGTCAAGGAATTCGCTTGACGTTGCATGTTTGTTGATTCGATCGCCGGTGTCGGCGACAATGCAACGGGAAGCAGCAAGTTTGTGTAGGGGAATCGCCAAGTCGGTTAAGGCACCGGATTTTGATTCCGGCATTCCAAGGTTCGAATCCTTGTTCCCCTGCCATTAACACACAATAAAAACAGCAAGTCGGCAAGCCGCCCATGTGAGACTGAACAGTCATGCATTGGCGGCTTGTCCAGCTTTCAACCCTAAGCTTTAACGATTGCATCAAGGGATCCCCATGGCGCTCGAGAACCTGATGGTTTTTACCGGCAACGCAAATCCGGAACTGGCTCTTGGGGTGACCAAGCAGCTCGGCATTCCTCTCGGCAAGGCCGTCGTCTCGAAATTCTCCGACGGCGAAGTCATGGTCGAGATCAACGAGAACGTGCGCGGCAAGGATGTCTTCGTGCTGCAATCGACCTGCGCGCCGACCAACGACAACCTGATGGAATTGATGCTGATGGTCGACGCGCTCAAGCGCGCTTCGGCCGGCCGCATCACCGCCGCGATCCCGTATTTCGGCTATGCCCGCCAGGACCGCCGCCCGCGCTCGGCGCGCGTCGCGATCTCGGCCAAGGTCGTGGCCAACATGCTGCAGCAGGCCGGCGTCGAGCGCGTGCTGATCATGGACTTGCACGCCGACCAGATCCAGGGTTTCTTCGACATCCCGGTCGACAATATCTATGCCTCGCCGGTGCTGCTGACCGACCTGGTCAACAAGAAATACGACGACCTGCTGGTGGTGTCGCCGGACGTCGGCGGCGTGGTGCGCGCCCGCGCGCTGGCGAAGCGCCTCGGCTGCGACCTGGCGATCATCGACAAGCGCCGTCCGAAGGCGAACGTGTCGGAAGTCATGCACATCATCGGTGAAGTCGAAGGCCGCAACTGCGTGATCATGGACGACATGGTCGACACCGCCGGCACGCTGACGAAGGCGGCCGAAGTGCTGAAGGAACGCGGCGCGAAGAAGGTATTGGCCTATTGCACGCATCCGGTGCTGTCCGGCCCGGCGATCGAGCGCATCGACAGCTCGCCGCTCGACGAACTGGTCGTGACCGACACCATTCCGCTGTCGGCGGCCGCCAAGGCTTGCAGCAAGATCCGTCAATTGAGCTGCGCCGAACTGCTGGCCGAGACCTTCAAGCGCATCACCAAGGGCGATTCGGTGATGTCGCTGTTCGCCGACTGAACGAAATCCGCCGGCTCCGCGCAAGCGGGAGCGGCATCGCAGGATACGCCCTCCGCAAGGAGGGTTTTTCACGTCCCCTGGTCGCGGGGGACCTAACCGCGGGAGTCTTCCCGCACAACTGGAGCTAGAAATGAAAGTTATCGCATTTGCCCGCACTGAGCAGGGGTCCGGAGCGAGCCGCCGCCTGCGCAATGCCGGCTTCACCCCCGGCATCGTTTACGGCGGCAGCGCCGAGCCGATGAACATCAAGGTCGACCACAACGCGCTGTACCACGCGCTGAAGAAGGAAGCCTTCCACTCGTCGATCCTCGACCTCGAAATCGACGGCAAGGCAGAGAAAGTCCTGCTGCGCGACTTCCAGACGCACGCATTCAAGCAAATCGTGATGCACGTCGACTTCCAGCGCGTCGATCCGAACCAGAAGATCCACGTCAAGGTGCCGCTGCACTTCATCAACGCCGAGGTTTCCCCGGCCGTGAAACTGCACAGCGCGGTCGTCAGCCACGTCATGGCCGAACTCGACGTCTCCTGCCTGCCGAAGGATCTGCCGGAGTTCATCGAAGTCGATCTGTCCACGATCGAAGCGGGTGCCTCGCTGCATTTGGCCGACCTGAAGCTGCCGGCCGGCGTGACCGCGGTTTCGCACGAAAACCCGACCATCGTCACGGCATCGGTCCCGGCCGGCAAGGTCGAAGCCGAAGCCGCGGGCGAAGAGAAGAAGTAATCCGCCGCATTCCCGGATGTCGCATCCGGTTCCGAAGAACCCGCCGCCAGGCGGGTTTTTTGTTGCCAACGGTGCTTTCGATCCATCGATCCGGACTGACAGCCCTTCGGCCTCCCGTGGACGCGATGCGTGGAGTTCCGCGATAATCGACCCTTTCGATACGGCGTGACGCGACCCTCGCGCATTGCCGACTACACTGAAACGCCATGCCCATACGCCTCATCGTCGGACTCGGCAACCCCGGTCCCGAATACGAACAAACGCGCCACAATGCCGGATTCTGGCTGGTCGATCATCTCGCCGACGGCGCCGGGCGCTGCCGCCTCGTGCGCGAAGCCCGCTTCAACGCGCTTGCCGCAAAGACGAACATCGCCGGCAACGACGTATGGCTGCTCGAGCCCCAGACCTATATGAACCGCTCGGGGCAGTCGGTCGGCGCGCTGGCGCGCTTCTACAAGATCGCCGCCGACGAAGTGCTGGTCGTGCACGACGAGCTCGACCTGCCGCCCGGCGTGGCCAAGATCAAGAAAGGCGGCTCGTCCGGCGGGCACAACGGCTTGAAGGACATCACCGCCGCGCTCGGCACCCAGGACTACTGGCGGCTGCGCATCGGCATCGGCCATCCGCGTTCCCTCAACCTGCAGCAGGATGTCGTCGATTTCGTGCTGCATCGCCCGCGCAAGGAAGAGCAGCCGCTGATCGACACGGCGATCGAGAACAGCCTGGCCGTGATCCCGATGCTGTGCGAAGGTAAGTTCGAAGCCGCGATGATGCGCTTGCACAGCGCGAAATAGACGGCGCGGACATGGCCCAGACTCCGCACGACGCGCCCGGCACCGACGATGCCGGCGACATCGCCAAGGCCGGTCCGCGCGGCCGCATGCTGCTTGCGGGCGTCGTCCTGTTCGCGCTGGCGATGGCCGCCGCGTTTCATTTCCATGCGCTGCCGCTGCTGCAGGCCGCCGTTTCCGGCACGCCGACGCCGGACAACATCGTCGCCATCAAGGCGATTTTCATCGGCATCGCCGGCCTGGGCGCACTGACGGCCATAGCCTGGATACGCTATGCGCTGCGCATGCTGCGGCACCGCCAAGACCCGCCGCCGGGCGCCTGGCTGTGGCGCGACACCAAGATCGTGCGCGGCGCGGCGGCGGTGCGCCGCGCCCGGCTATCGATCGCCGGCGCCGTGCTGGCGTGCGCGGTTTGCATCGGTTTCGCCGCCTATATCGCGATCGCGCTCGACCGGCTCGCCGCGCAGCTGCGCGCTGCGGACGGCATCGAAATCGTGCATCGCAAGATCATCGTGACCAAATGAACGCGCTCGACTTCCGCGCCGGCCCGCAAGCGCTCGCGCGCTTGCGCGAGCACGGCCTGCGCGCGCAAGACATCGCCGCCATCCCGGCTGCCGCCGGCGGGCCGAAAGGCTTGATTTTCCAGGCCCTCGATCAATGGCTGTTCGGCCAATGGCTGCCCACAGCGCCGCGCGAGCGCAGCCTGATCGGCGCCTCGATCGGCGCCTGGCGCATGGCGGCCGCCTGCCATGCCGACTCCGGCGCCGCCTTCGAGCGCCTCGGCGCGCTGTATTGCGAACAACGCTATCCGCGCAAGCCGTCGCCGCGGCTCGTGACCGAATACATCGTCAGGATGCTGGCAGACTTCATCGACGGCCATGAGCATGAGATCCTCGGCCATCCCAGCTATCGCCTGCAATTGCTGGCCGTGCGCGGCCGCCGGCTGCTGGCGGCGCCGGACGGCAGGTTCTCGGCGCTGGCCGGCTTCACGCTGGCGACGCTCGACAACATGGCCTCGCGCGCCCGCCTGGCCAGGCACATGGAGCGCGTCGTCGTCGCCGACCAGCGCGCTCCTGCAGCCTGGCTCAAGACCCGGTTCGACGCCTTCGAAACGCATTTCGCGCCGCTCGAGCGCAGCAATCTCGCCCCGGCCCTGCTAGCCTCCGGCACGCTGCCGTTCGTGATGGAAGCGGTGCGCGATATTCCGCATGCGCCGGCCGGCACCTACTGGGACGGCGGCCTGATCGATTACCACCTCGCGCTGCCGTACTCGCGCCTGGCGGACGATGCGGCCGGCGCGGATTCGAACATCGTCCTGTATCCGCACTTCAACGCCCATATCGTGCCCGGCTGGCTCGACAAGCCGCTGCCCTGGCGCCGCGCGAGCCGGGGGGAAAATCGCGGCTGGCTCAACAATGTCCTGCTGATCTCGCCGTCGCCGGCCTTCCTGTGCACTTTGCCGCGCGGCAAATTGCCGGATCGAAAAGACTTTCATTTCCACGGTCTTGACCATGATGCCCGCATCCGCGACTGGCGGCTCGCCATCGCCGCAGGACGGCGCCTGCGCGACGAATTTGCTGCCTTCGTCGAGCGCCCGGACCTGGGCCGCGTCCAGCCGATATGAGCCGCGCCGCCCTCTTGCTGCGGTAAAATAGCGGGTTCTTCGCCAATCCCGTCCAAGTACACACCATGAGTCTCAAATGCGGCATCGTCGGCCTGCCTAACGTCGGCAAATCCACCCTGTTCAATGCACTGACCAAGGCCGGCATCGCCGCCGAGAACTATCCCTTCTGCACGATCGAGCCGAACGTCGGCATCGTCGAGGTGCCCGACCCGCGCCTCAAGGCCCTGGCCGAGATCGTCAAACCCGAGCGCATCGTGCCGTCGGTGGTCGAATTCGTCGACATCGCGGGCCTCGTCGCCGGCGCCTCGAAGGGCGAAGGCCTCGGCAACCAATTCCTGTCGCACATCCGCGAGACCGATGCGATCGTGAATGTCGTACGCTGCTTCGAGGACGACAACGTCGTGCACGTGGCCGGCAAGGTCGATCCGATCTCCGACATCGAAGTGATCCAGACCGAGCTCGCGCTGGCCGATCTCGGCACCGTAGAGAAAGCGATCGCGCGCGAAGGCAAGAAGGCCAAGTCGGGCGACAAGGAAGCGATCAAGCTGGTGTCTCTGCTCGAGACCCTGGTGCCGCACCTGAACGAAGCCAAGCCGGTGCGCTCGCTCAATCTCGACGCCGAGCAGCTGGCCTTGATCAAGCCGCTGTGCCTGATCACCGCCAAGCCGGCGATGTACGTCGGCAACGTGTCCGACAACGGCTTCACCAACAATCCGCTGCTCGACCAGTTGACCGAATATGCAGCCAAGCAGAATGCGCCGGTCGTCGCGATCTGCGCCGCCATCGAAGCCGAGATCGCCGATCTCGAGGACGAAGACAAGACCGCCTTCCTGGCCGACATGGGCATGGAGGAGCCGGGCCTGAACCGCCTGATCCGCGCCGGCTTCAAGCTGCTCGGCCTGCAAAGCTATTTCACGGCCGGCGTGAAGGAAGTGCGCGCCTGGACCATCCACGTCGGCGACACCGCGCCGCAAGCCGCCGGCGTCATCCACACCGACTTCGAGCGCGGCTTCATCCGCGCCCAGACCATCGCCTACGAGGATTTCATCGCCTACAAGGGCGAGCAAGGCGCGAAGGAAGCTGGCAAAATGCGGGCCGAGGGCAAGGAATACGTCGTCAAGGATGGCGACGTGCTGAACTTCCTGTTCAACGTCTAACCGACAACGAACCCGGCCTCGGCCGGGTTCTTTTCTTCCGGGTGCCAGATGCCGACACTGACCGAACTGAATCTCTACCCCATCAAGTCCTGCGGCGGCATCGCGCTGCGCGAGGCGACGCTGACGCCGGCCGGACTCATGCACGAGCACATCTACGACCGCGAATGGATGGTGGTCGGCCCGGACGGCGGCTTCATCACGCAGCGCCAGCATCCGAAGATGGCGTTGATCGCGCCGCGCATCAAGTCGGAAACCCTGGAGTTGCGCGCGCCCGGCATGCTGCGGCTCGAGATTCCGCTCGACCTGCCGGACCCGGACGCCGCGCCGACTCTCGAGGTCGAAGTCTGGGGCACGACGCTCAAGGCTTACGATTGCGACGATACGACCGCCGCCTGGTTTTCCAACGCGATCGGCACGCCGTGCCGGCTGGTGCGCTTCCATCCGCAGGCGAAGCGGCTGGCGAGCGCCAAATGGACCGGCGACATCGAAGCGCCGACCATGTTTTCCGACGGCTTCCCTGTGCTCGTGGTGTCGCAAGCCTCGCTCGACGACTTGAATGAAAAACTCGCCGCGCAGGGCCGCGCCGCCTTGCCGATGAACCGTTTCCGCCCGAACATCGTGCTCGACGGCGTCGGCGCCTTCGAGGAAGACTACGCCGACACCATCGATTTCGGCGCTTGCGCGCTCAAGCCGGTCAAGCCGTGCGCGCGCTGCACGGTGCCGTCGGTCGACCAGGCGACGGCGGAAATCGGCCCCGATCCGCTCGACATCCTGCGCACCTACCGCACCAACCCGAAAGTCGACGGCGGCATCACCTTCGGCATGAATGCGATCCTGGTCAAGGGCGAAAGCCAGGTGCTGCGCGTCGGCCAGGAAGTCGCGGTCGAGCTGGCGTTCTGAATGGCTTCCCTGTCCGGCATTTCCTTCCGCACCGCGACGCCCGCCGATGCGCTTTGCATTGCGGTGCTGGGCACGCAGGTCTTCCTCGATACCTATGCGCCGCAAGGCATACGCCCTTCGCTGGCGCGCGAGGTCGTCGCGCATTTCTCCGCCGCGACCGTGGCGCAACAGCTGGCGGCGCCCTCCCGCGTGTTCATCCTTGCCGAGCATGACGGCCACCTGATCGGATTCGCGCAACTGGCTTTCGGCGTCGACCACGCCTTGGTTCCGTTCGCGCCGGCCGCCGAACTGGAACGACTGTACGTTCAGGAGCGCCGCACTTCCGGCGGCATCGGCAAGACTCTGCTCGGCCATGCCGAAGAGCTCGCCGCCGCGCGCGGCATGGCGGCGCTCTGGCTCACCGCCTGGATCGGGAATGCCAGGGCGCTATCCTTTTATTCCCGGCGCGGCTACCAGGCGCTGGGAGCGACGCAGTATGTCTTCGAGAACGAGGCGTACGAGAATCGCCTCTTCGCCAAGCGGCTGCCGCGCGCCGCGGCATGAGGTCGGCGCCCGGCGGGCGGCGACGGCGCGGTTGCTAGGCCGCCGTCCAGGCGGTACCATGCTGCGCTAGACCCGATACCCGCCCTGCCCATGAGCCAATCCGCGCCCGCCTCGTCCGCGCTTGCCGAAGAAAACCGGCAATTGCGCGCGCAATTGGCCGGCCTGATCGGCCAGGCGCGGCGCAACCAGCAGATCATGCAACGCCATCAGGCGCTCGATCTGCAGCTGATCGGCGCCGGCAGCTTCCGCGAATTGATCGAAGGCATACTCGAGACGCTCCGGCTGTCGTCGGAACTCGATGTCGTCACGCTGTCCCTGATCGATTCGACCTACGACATCCGCCGCATCCTGGTCGACCTCGACATCAGTCCGAACGAATTCCCGCAGCTGCTGTTCATGCAGGACGAAACCGAGTTCGGCGACTTGTGCGCGCGGTTGCGCAAGCCGCTGCTCGGCGCCTACAGCGAGCAGATGCACGGCATGCTGTTCCCGGAGCCGATGGCAGTGCCGGCCAGCGTCGCGATCGTGCCGCTGATCCGCAACCAGCAACTGATCGGCAGCATCAATCTCGGCAGCGCGCACGCGAGCCGCTTCCAGCCGCAGATGGCGACCGACTTCATCGAGCACCTGTCGTCGATCATCGCGATCTGCATCGAGAACGTGATCAACCAGGAACGCCTGAAGCGCATCGGCCTGACCGATCCGCTCACCGGCGTGCACAACCGGCGCTATGTCGAACGCCGCCTGCAGGAGGAAATCGGCCGCACGCGGCGCCAGGGATATCCGCTGTCCTGCCTGTTCATCGACATCGACCGTTTCAAGCAGATCAACGACAGCGTCGGCCACCAGGCGGGCGACGTGGTATTGCGCGAAGTGGCGGCGCGCATCAAGGCGGAATTGCGCCTGTCCGACGCGCTCGGCCGCTTCGGCGGCGAGGAATTCGTGGTGCTGCTGATCGATGCCGAGCTGAAGGATGCGGCCAACGTCGCCGAACGCATCCGCTGCGGCGTGGCCGAACAGCCGGTGCTCTTGCCGAACGGAAGCTCGCTCGACGTCAGCGTGTCGGTCGGCGTGGCGACCTTGCGGTATTCCGGACGCGCCGGCTGCGATACCCCGGTCGAAGTCGAGGCCCAGGAATTCGTCGCGAAAGCCGACCGCGCGCTGTATCAAGCCAAGGAAGGCGGGCGCAACCGGGTGGTCGCGCTCGATTAAAGGGAGCCGGCGGAACGGCCGGCTACTGCTTCAGTTCCGCTTGCAGCTTCTCGAATTTCGCCTGCAGCTGTTCCTTCGTCTCGCGCCATTCCGGATTGAAGGGAATGCAGCTGACCGGACACACCTGCTGGCATTGCGGCTCGTCGTAATGACCGACGCACTCGGTGCACTTGTGCGGATCGATCTCGTAAATTTCCGGACCCATCGTGATGGCGCCGTTCGGGCACTCGGGCTCGCAAACGTCGCAATTGATGCAGTCATCGGTGATCATCAAAGCCATGACGGCATACCTCGACTACGTCGCTCAGGCCTTGCCGGCCTCGGCGATTTTTTCCTTCAGCCAGCGTTCGACCGAGGGAAACACGAATTTCGACACGTCGCCGCCGAGCATCGCGATCTCGCGCACGATGGTGCCGGAGATGAATTGATATTGATCGGACGGCGTCAGGAACATGGTTTCGACGTCCGGCAGCAGGTAACGGTTCATGCCCGCCATCTGGAACTCGTATTCGAAGTCGGACACCGCGCGCAAGCCGCGCACGATCACGCGCGCATCGTGGCGCCGCACGAAATCCTTGAGGAGGCCGGAGAAGCTTTCCACCTGCACATTCGGATAATGGCCCAGCACTTCGTTGGCGATCGACAAGCGGTCCTCGAGCGAGAAGAACGGCCGCTTGGCCTTGCTGTCGGCCACGCCGACGATCAGCTTGTCGAACAAACCCGAGGCCCGGCGCACGAGGTCTTCATGACCGCGCGTGAGCGGATCGAACGTTCCCGGATAGACGGCTGTGACCATGGTGATTCCCGCAAATGGAATGGTTAGGAAAGAATCCGCATTATGCCTGAATTTCAGCGGTGATTTTGCGACGCAACAAGTGATAGAAAACCATGCCGGCCTTGTCCGCGCGCACGATTTCCCAACCCGCCATCCACGGCGGCGCATCCTCCGCCGTCAACGGAGTTTCCGCCTCGGCATAGAGCAGCCCGGCTTCAGTGAGCAAGCGCTCGCATAGCGGCATGATCTTGGCCAGCCAATCCTGGTGGTACGGAGGATCGAGAAAGATCAGATCGAAGCGCTGCCCGGTATCGTGCGCCAGGTGATGCGCGCCGGCCAGGGCATCGCCGCGCCGGATCTCGACTTGCGAGGCACGCAATTTCTCCTTGGTCGCCTCCAGTTGACGCACGGCCGGTCCGCCCGCCTCGATCATGACGACGCGCGCCGCGCCACGGCTGGCCGCTTCGAAACCGAGGGCGCCGGTGCCGGCGAACAAGTCCAGGCAGGCGACTTGCGGCCAGCCGCCGTCGAGCAAGTGATTGAGCCAGTTGAAGAGCGTTTCGCGCACCCGGTCCGGCGTCGGCCGCAAGCCTTCGGCGTCGAGCACCGGCAGCGGGGTGCGCTTCCATAGTCCGCCGATGATGCGTACCTGGTGCGGCGCCTGGCGCGTGGATTTGTTCGGCTTCGATTTGCCGCGCTGATGTGACATAAGCTTGAGTGGAAATATCGGGCCGGGCGATGTTATCAAGAAACCCGGACGGACGGTCGATTCATCAAAACTCGCCGAGCGCGTTCTTGCGAAACTCTTTACGTTCATTTTCCCTTTGAAAACAACGGCATTACCTTCGATTCGGCATGGCTGGCTCTGCTAAAATACAGCGCTTTGCAAGCGTCTTCTTTCGACGCGGACCGCATAGGTGCGACGCGCCGCGATCCCGCTGCCATCCATCCGTCCTGACGAATTCATATCCCGATGTTTAGTTTTTTCAAGAAGAAACCGAAAGACGTGCCGGTAACGCCGCAGGCGGAACCCGCTCCGGCCGAGCTCTCGCCGGCGGCGCCCGCGCAGGCCGTTCCCATGCCGGCCGCGCCGCAGTCGCAGTCGCAGCAAGCAGCGCCCATGCCAGCGGCGGCCGCTCCGGCGCCCGCCGAACCCGAAGCGGCCGGCGAGATCGTTCCAGCCGCCCCGCCGCCGGCCGAGGAAAAGCGTTCCTGGCTGTCGCGCCTGAAGGCCGGCCTGGCGAAGACTTCCTCCAACCTCACCACGCTGTTCGTCGGCGCCAAGATCAGCGACGACCTGTACGAGGAACTCGAGTCCGCGCTCCTGATGTCGGACGCCGGCGTCGAAGCGACGCAATGGCTGCTCGACGCCTTGAAACGCAAGGTCAAGGATGAGCGCCTGACCGAAGCCGCGCAAGTCAAGGCGGCGCTGCGCACGCTGCTGATCGATCTGCTGACGCCCTTGCAAAAGCCGCTCGTGCTCGGCCGCCACCAGCCGCTGGTGGCGATGATCGCAGGCGTCAACGGAGCCGGCAAGACGACCACCATCGGTAAGCTCGCCAAACATCTGCAGATGTATCAGCAATCGGTGCTGCTGGCCGCCGGCGACACCTTCCGCGCCGCGGCGCGCGAACAGTTGACGATCTGGGGCGAGCGCAACAACGTCACCGTGATCGCGCAGGAATCGGGCGATCCGGCCGCCGTCGCCTTCGACGCCGTCCAATCCGCCAAGGCGCGCGGCACCAATGTCGTGATGGTCGATACCGCAGGCCGCCTGCCGACGCAACTGCACCTGATGGAAGAACTCAAGAAGATCAAGCGCGTGATCGGCAAGGCGATGGATTCGGCGCCGCATGAAGTGCTGCTCGTCATCGACGGCAATACCGGCCAGAATGCCTTGGCGCAGGTGAAGGCCTTCGACGACGCGCTCGGCCTGACCGGACTGATCGTGACCAAGCTCGACGGCACGGCAAAAGGCGGCGTGCTGGCGGCGATCGCCAAGACGCGGCCGGTGCCGGTCTACTTCATCGGCATCGGCGAGAAGATCGAGGATCTGCAGCCGTTCAATGCCACCGAGTTCGTCGATGCGCTGTTGAGTTGACGATGATCGAATTCCAGGACGTCACCAAGCAATATTCCAAGGATGCGGCCGCGCTGTCCGGCGTGACCTTGTCGATCGCGAAAGGCGAATTGATCTATCTCGCCGGGCCGTCTGGGGCCGGCAAGTCGACGCTGCTGAAGATGATCGCGGCGATCGAACGGCCGAGTTCCGGATCGGTGCAGGTCAACGGCCAGGACATCGGCAAACTCAAGCCGTCCGGCCTGCCCTATCTGCGCCGCAATCTCGGGCTGATCCTGCAGCAGCAGCGCCTGCTGCTCGACCGCAACGTGCTGGTCAACGTGATGCTGCCGCTCGTGGTCGGCGGTGCCACGCGCGCCGATGCCGAGAAGCGGGCGCGCGCCGCGCTCGACAAGGTCGGCTTGCTCGACAAGGCGTTGATGATGCCGCAAAGCCTGTCGGGCGGAGAACAGCAGCGCGCGTCGATCGCGCGCGCCATCGTCAACCGGCCGCAGATCATCCTGGCCGACGAGCCGACCGCCAACCTCGACCGTGCGAGCGCCGCCCGGGTGCTCGACGCCTTGAAGGCCTTCCATGCCGTCGGCGTCACCTGTCTCATTTCCACGCACGACGAGCACATCCTCGACGCCGCCGGCCGCGTCATTTATCTCGATCGCGGCCGCGTGGTCGACGGCTGGCACGACAGCGCGACGGGAGGCGCGGCATGATTTCCTGGATCCGTCAGCATTGGTTCGCGTTCGGCCACGCCGTGCGGCATCTCGCCCGTCCGCGCAGCGGCTTCTTGCTCAACGTGCTGGTCGTCGCGATTGCGCTCGCCCTGCCGTTCGCCGGCCTGACCGTGCTGGAAAACGTCCGGCCGGTGTCGGAACAGCTATCGATCGAGCCGGAGATCAGCATCTTCCTGGCGCTGGATACGCCGCGCGAGAAAGCGATGGCGCTGGCGCCGCGCATCCGGCGCATCGTGCAGGATGCCCAAGACGGTGGCGAAAGCGGCGACGCCCGGCGTGGCGGCACCCGGCTCGAATTCGTCTCGCGCGAACAAGCGCTCGACCGGTTGAAGAACCGCAGCGGCTTGGCGGATGCCGTCGTGGCGCTCGGCAGCAATCCGCTGCCCGATGCCTATGTGCTGAAGCTGTCGGAATTCAGCGGCGCGGCGGACGCCTCCGACCCGAGCGGCATCGATGCCATCGCCGCGCAATTGGGTGCCTTGCCGGGAGTCGAATCGGTGCAGGTCGATTCGGCGTGGGTGAAGCGCCTGGCGGCGCTGCTGCATGTATTGCGCATCGCGCTCGGTTTCCTGGCCGCGACACTCGGCATCGTCGTGATCGCGGTCGTGTTCAATACGATCCGGCTGCAAGTGATGAATCAGCGCGATGAAATCGAGGTCGCGCGCCTCGTCGGCGCCACCGACCGTTTCATCTATCGGCCGTTCTATTACGCCGGCGCCCTGCTCGGGCTGTGCGCGGGCGCCGTTGCCCTGGGCGCCGTGGCGGCCGCCCTCCATCCCTTGAACGATGCGATCGCGGAATTCGCGCGCCTGTATGCGTCGGAATTCCGGCTGGCGCCGCTCGGCCTGGCGTCGACCGCCGCCTTGCTGGGCCTCAGCGCGGCGCTCGGGCTGCTCGGCGCACTGTTCTCGGTGCGCCGCCACCTGGCGCGTTTGAACTAGCAAGTTTGAACTAGCAAACCCGCCGATCGCCGCGCGCGATCGGCGCTTCTCCTTCAATGACCGTTCTGCTTGTCGGCGAATGCCGCCGCGGCTGCCAACTGCGCGGCCAGGGCGCGCGCCTCGTGCGCCGACAGTTCATGGCATTGCTCATCCATCCATAGGCGTACCACGGCCGGCGCCGGCTCCGTCGCCTGCCGTTGGCTGCCGGCGAAACGGCTCATGCGCAACGTGCCGCGATTGCGGACATCGACGGCATCCCCGAAGCGGGTCACCAGCGCGGTCGCGGGCGATGCCGAGGCCGGCGGCATCACCGGTTTGGGATCTTCCGCCGCGGCCAGCTTCGACAGGGATTGATGGGCGGAAGAAAGGAAAGAAGGAACGGACTTCATGGTGAGCCTCGATCTCGTTGCTGTATGGACATACAGTATATCGAAAACCGATGCGCTCGCAATGACGCCGGCTCGACCGTTGGAAATTGCCGACACAAGAAAAAACGGGAAGCCGCCCAAGCAGACTTCCCGTTCCAGAGCATGGCGTGCGCCTCGGCCAAGCCGGGCGCGGCCGGTACCGCAAGCGTCTACTTCGCGGACAACTTGCCGGCGACGCCTTCGACGTAGTAATCCATCTTGTTCAAAGCATCATCGCCCATCGGGCCCTTCTCATGGCGCACCTTGCCTTCGTTGTCCTTGACCGGACCGTCGAACGGCGACAGCTTGCCCGAGACCAGTTCCTTCTCCTTGGCGGCGACCAGTTGCTTGACGTCGGCCGGCACGGCGGCGCCGATGCTCTCCAGCTTGACGAAGCCATCCTTGATGCCGCCCCAGACGCCGGTGCTCTTCCAGGAGCCGTCCAGGACTTGCTGCGCCGCCTTGGTGTAATAGGCGCCCCAATGGTGGGTCACGGCGCCGATCTGCGCCTTGGGACCGAATTTCTTCATGTCCGAATGGTAAGCGACGGCATATTTGCCCTTCTCTTCCGCTGCCTGCACGATGGCGGTCGAGTCGGTGTGGTGGGTGACGACGTCGGCGCCCTGGCCGATCAGGGTGATCGCGGCATCGCGCTCCTTGCCCGGATCGAACCAGCTGTTGACCCAGATCACCTTGACCTCGGATTTGGGATTCACGCTGCGCATGCCGCGCGCGAAGGCATTGATGCCTTGCAGGACTTCCGGAATCGGGAAGGCGGCGACGTAGCCGGCGACATTCGACTTGCTCATCTTGCCGGCCAGCACGCCGGCCAGGTAGCGGCCCTCATAGAAACGCGCATTGGCCGTCGCCACGTTGTCGGCGGTCTTGTAGCCGGTCAGGTGCACGAACTTCACGTCGGGGAATTGCTTGGCGACCTTGAGCGTGGGGTTCATGTAGCCGAACGAGGTGGTGAAGATCAGCTTGCTGCCCTGCTGCGCCAGGTCGCGGATGACGCGCTCGGAATCCGCGCCTTCCGGCACGTTTTCGACGAACTTGGATGTCGCCTTGCCCTTGAGATTCTTTTCCATCTCCTTGCGGCCGATATCGTGCTGCGTAGTCCAGCCCGCTTCGCCGATCGGGCTCACATAGACGAAACCGACGTTGATCGAAGGATCCGCGGCGGATGCCGCGGGAGAAGCCGCCAGGACGGGCAGCACAGCGATTGCGGACAATGCACCGCGCATGAAGGTTTTATGCATGGTTTTCCTCTACACGTGACTCCCACTGGCCGGTCGATGGATCTTGGGATGCGCCGCGTGGGAATGACGGCGCATCGTCGCTTCTGGTTATTTCCCCAGTCCAAACCCCATCATCTTGCGCACGCGCGCCTGTCTATGCAAGCTTTCACGTTGCCGTGTTGCGCGCACTACTACAAAATCGCGTCGCTGCCGATTTCGCAAAAAGTCGAAAGTATTATGCGCAGCGGAAATCAGGCCGATATATCCGCGCGGGCATACCCGGCATATCGATGAAAATCTATTCCGGCAAGGCGCCGATCACGCCTTGAACCAGGAAGCGCATCGTCTTCAATTCGTCATCTCGCAGGGCCCGTCCGGCGGCGACGACTTCATTGCCGCCTTGGTCGAACAGAGTCCCCTGGAACGGCCGCAAGCCGCCGGCGCGCATGGCGGCGATGCGCTCGCCGAGAAACAGCAGCACCTCCTGCGGCAGTTGCGGATTCGGCGAAGCCAGCTTGACGGCGTTCTGGCGTACGCCCCACCACACGGCGCCCGGTTTCCAGGTTTCGTCGAGCACATCGCGCACGACCTTCTTGTAATACGGCGCCCAATCGATCGCGGCGGAACCCAGGTGCGCCTTCTGCGCAAAGGTGTTCATGTCGGAATCCCAGCCGAAAGCCATCACGCCCTTCTCTTGCGCGGTCTTGAGCACGGCGGACGAATCGGTATTCTGGATCAGCACGTCGGCGCCGGCGGCGATCAATTCGAGCGCACAGGCACGCTCCCGGTCCGGATCGAACCATTTGCCGACCCACGCCACCCGGGTCGTGATATCCGGGTCCACCGACCGCGCGCCGAGCGTATAGGCATTGATGTTGCGGACGACTTCCGGTATCGGCACCGAAGCGACGAAGCCGAGGCGCTTGCTCTTGCTGACCTTGCCGGCAAGGATGCCGGCAAGATAGGCGCCTTCATAGGTGCGCGCCTCATATACCGCGACGTTGGGCGCGGTGCGGTCGCCGGTGGCATGCTCGAATTTCACGTCGGGGAAATCCTTGGCGACCGCATGCATCGCCTCCATGTAGCCGAAGGTGGTGCCGAAGATGAGCCGGTGGCCTTGGCGCGCCAATTCGCGGAAGGTGCGTTCCGCCGCGGCGCCTTCCGCGACGTTCTCGACATAGCGCGTCTCGACGCGATCGCCGAATTCGGCCTCCACCGACTTGCGCGCCTGGTCGTGCGCATAGGTCCAGCCGCCGTCGCCAACCGGACCGACGTAGACGAAGGCGACCTTGAGCGGGCCGTCGTCCGGTCCTGGCGCCGAGGGCGTAGCCGAGGCCGCGGGCGCCGCCGCATGCGGCGGATTCTTGCCGCATCCGAACAGCATGCAGGCGGCCAGCAGCACAGCGCGAGAACGCGCCGGCCGTTTCAAGCGGTCGATCATGAAAACCTCGCATGTGATGCCGGCGCCGCCGGCGGTCGGACGCGGATGGGTTTCGTCCGTCAGCGGGCGATGCGGATAGGCATCGCCCGGAACATGGTCGCCGGGATTACCGGCTCGGGTGGAAATTTTTGCCCAGCGATGCGGGCATGTTCAACTTGATCCAGTTCGCGTTTTGCGAGATCAACACCAGCACGACGATCGTCGCCAGGTAGGGCAGCATCGACAGCAATTGCGATGCGATCGACACCCCCAGTCCTTGCGCATGAAAGGTCAGGATCGTCACGCCGCCGAACAGATAGGCGCCGATCAGCACGCGCGCCGGACGCCAGGTCGCGAAGGTGGTCAGCGCCAGCGCGATCCAGCCGCGTCCGGCCACCATGCCTTCGACCCACAGCGGCGTGTAGACCAGCGACAGGAAGGCGCCCGCCAGTCCGCAGCAGGCGCCGCCGAACAGCAGCGCCGCCAGCCGTATGCGGCGCACGTCGTAGCCCAGCGAATGCGCCGACGACGGCGATTCGCCGACGGCGCGCAAGACCAGGCCGGCGCGCGTGCGATACAGGAACCACGCCACTCCCGCGCACAGAAAGAGCGAGAGATAGACCATTGGATGCTGCTTGAACAAGGCAGTGCCGAGGAAGGGAATATCGGCCAGCAGCGGAATCTCGAAGCGGCTGTTGGCCAGGCTGTTGCCGACGTAATCGATGCCGATATACGCCGAGGCGCCGGCGCCGAACAGCGACAAGGCCAGTCCGGTCGCATATTGATTGGTGCCGAGCCAGACCGTCATCAGGGCGAAGAAGCCGGCCAGCAGCATGCCGGACAAGGCGCCGGCGAGAAAGCCGAAAGTCACGCTATCGCTATGCACGGTGACGGCGAAGCCGACGATCGCCGCGACCAGCATCATGCCCTCGGCGCCGAGGTTGACGACGCCCGATTTCTCGTTGATGAGCAGGCCGAGCGCGGCCAGCATCAGCGGCGTGCCGGCATTGATCGCCGCCGCGATCAGCGGCGCGACGGTGGAAACGGATGCATCCATCATTTTCTCCAGCTCAGTTTGTAGTGGATCAGGATGTCGCAGGCCAGCAGCGAGAACAGCAGGATGCCCTGGAACACGCCGGTGATCGCGCTCGGCATGCCGAGCCGCGATTGCGACAGCTCGCCGCCGATGTAGAACAGCGCCATGATGAAACTCGAGAACAGCACGCCGATCGGATGCAGGCGGCCGACGTAAGCGACGATGATGGCGGCGAAGCCGTAGCCGGGCGACACCGACGGCGTAAGCTGCCCGATCGGCCCCAGCACCTCGGCCGTGCCGGCCAGGCCCGCCAGGGCGCCGCACACCAGCATCGAGGTCCAGAGCGACTTGCGCGCCGAGAAGCCGGCATAGCGCGCGGCCAGCGGCGCCATGCCGCCGACCTGCAGCTTGAAGCCCGAGAAGCTGCGCGCCAGATAGATCCAGCCGAGCGCCGAGACCAGCAGCGCGATCAGGATGCCGATGTGCAGCCGCGTCTGCGGCACCAGGATCGGCAGCAGGAACTCCGACGACAGCAAGCGCGATTGCGGAAAGCCGTAGCCCTCCGGGTCGCGCAGCGCGCCGTGCACGAGATAACTCAACAGCAGCTGCGCGACGTAGACCAGCATCAGCGACACCAGGATCTCGTTGGCATTGAAGCGGTCGCGCAGATAGGCCGTGATCGCCGCCCACGCCATGCCGCCCGCCATCCCGGCCGCCATCGCCGCGGCGATCAGCAATGCGCCGCCGCGGCTGCCGTCGTCCAGAGCGAGCGCCACCGCGCCGCCGGCGACCGCGCCGATCACGAGTTGGCCTTCGGCACCGATGTTGAACACGTTGGCCCGGAAGCAGATCGCAAGACCGACGGCGATCAACAGCAGCGGCGCGATCTTGAGTCCGACTTCGGACCAGCCGCGCAAGTCCTTGATCGGTTCCAGGAAGAACACGGAAAGGCCGGTCAGCGGACTCTTGCCGAGCGCAGCGAACAGGACGACGCCGCACATGACCGTCAACAGGACGGCCAGCAGCGGCGACATCCACGACATCAGCGCCGACGGATTCGGGCGCGGTTCGAGCTTAAGCATGGGCTGCCTCCCGGCCGGAGGCATCGCCTCCGTTGTCGTTGTGTTTATCGTCGGACCACAGTCCGCTCATCCATTGCCCGATCAGATCGACGCTGGCGTCGGCACGCCGGATCGACGGCGACAGGCGGCCCTTGGCGATCACCATCATTCGATCGGAAATCTCGAACAACTCGTCGAGCTCTTCCGAGATCACCAGCAGGGCGCAGCCGGCGTCGCGCAAGGCGACCAGCTCGGCCCGGATCTGCGCGGCGGCGCCGACGTCGACGCCCCAGGTCGGCTGCGCCACCAGCAAGACTTTCGGTTCGCGGATGACCTCGCGGCCGACGATGTATTTCTGCAGATTGCCGCCGGACAGCGAGCCGGCCGTCGCCTGCGCCCCGCCGGCCTTCACCTTGAAGCGCTGGATGATGGTGGCGGCGAGTTCGCCGATCGCATCGAAGCGGATCATGCCGTGCCGTACGGTGGCGGGCGTCTGATGCGACAGCAGGATATTGTTCGCCAGCGAAAGATCGGGCACGGCGCCGCGGCCGAGTCGCTCCTCCGGCACGAAGCCGAGTCCGCGCGCGCGGCGCTTGGCGGCATTCAAGCGGCCGATCGACTCGCCTTGCAATTGAATCGCGTCGGCCGCGGTGCGCGGGTCCTCGCCCGACAAGGCGGCGAGCAATTCCTGCTGGCCGTTGCCGGAGACGCCGGCGATACCGACGATTTCTCCGGCATGCAGATCGAAGCTGATGCCGGCCAGTTCCGTCGCGAACGGGTGGCTCTTCGGCAGCGCAAGGTTGCGCACCGAAAGCATCTTCTCGCCGGGTTCGTGCGCAACGTTGATGATGGCCGGCGGTTCGGAGCCGATCATCATGCGCGACAGGCTGGCGGCCGTCTCCTGGCTCGGATCGCAGATGCCGGTCACCTTGCCGCCGCGCATGACCGTGCAGGTATGGCACAGCGCCCGGATCTCATCGAGTTTATGGCTGATGTACAGGATGCTGCAGCCTTCGGAGGCGAGCTGGCGCAGCGTCTCGAACAGCTTTTCGACGGCTTGCGGCGTCAGGACCGAGGTCGGTTCGTCGAGGATCAGCAATTGCGGCTTGGCGAGCAAGGCGCGCACGATCTCGACGCGCTGGCATTCGCCCACCGACAGCGTGTGCACATGGCGTTGCGGCTCCAGATCGAGGCCGTATTGCCTGGCGGTCTGTTCGATGCGCCGCGAGAGCTCACCGAGCTTCGTATCCTTGGGCAAGCCGAGCGCGATGTTCTCGGCCACCGTCAGCGTATCGAACAGCGAAAAATGCTGGAACACCATCGCGATGCCCAGTTGGCGGGCGGCGGACGGGTTGGCGATATGCACTTCCTTGCCGTTCCAGAACACCTGGCCGGCATCGGGCTTGACCGAGCCGTAGATGATCTTCATCAGCGTCGACTTGCCGGCGCCGTTCTCGCCCAGGATCGAATGAATCTCTCCGGGCCGGACCGTCAGGTCGATTCCGTCGTTCGCCACCACCGACGGATACCGCTTCGTGATATTGCGAAGTTGCAGGCGGGTCTCCATGTCTCTCTCGATTCTTGAGGTCAATATCGTTTTTTTATGGCTGCAAGTTACAGGAATTCATCTATCCGCCCTATATGCCGCATGCCATGAGCAATATAGAAATGACCATATAGGATGACATGGGCTCCGCACAAGCCGAATCGATGTGTTGCGCCGATCAAACGCTCCTCCCCGGAAAAATTGAAGCGGACGCGTACAGGGAACAAACTTCTATAGTGCCCCTTGTATATTCGGTATAGGCTTGAACCACTGAACAGAGTTGTGAGTTATCGCAATATTGTCACGCGATCAATCGATCCGCGCTCAACGTTCCGTTCCATAACTACATTACAACCACAGGAGTCATCATGCTTCGGAGAACACTCAGCCTCGCCTTCCGTTTCGCCGCCGCCACCGCGCTCGCCTTCTCGTCCGCAGCCCATGCCGCCGATTGGGCGGACAACGAAATCCACGTACTGCACGGCAGCAAGTTCCATGATGTCGCCAACAATGTCGACACCTCCAAGACCATCCTCACGCTGCAGCATGCGAGCGGCTACAAGTACGGCCGGAATTTCTTCTTCGTCGACCTGCTCAAGTCGGACAGCAGCGACGGCAACTATGGCGAGATCTACGGCGAGTGGTATCACACGCTGAGCGTCTCCAAGCTGGCCGGCAAGGACTGGTCGAAACAATTCGTCAAGGACATCGGCATCACCGCGGCCCTCAACTACGGCTCCAAGAACAGCGCCTTCGGCCCGAATCCGAAAGTCTTCCTGCTCGGTCCGACCTTCGATCTGAACGTTCCCGGCTTCGCCTTCTTCAACGTCGACGTGCTGGCTTACAACGACAGCGGCACCTTCAGCGGCTTCGGCGGCGGCAAGTTGTGCGGCAACTCCGATACGACCTATCAAGTCACGCCGGCCTGGCTGCTGCCGTTCTCGATCGGCGGCGCCAACTTCAGCTTCACCGGCTTCGTCGACTTCATCGGCAAGCACGGCACCTGCGCTCGCCAGATCCTGACCCAGCCGCAGTTGCGCTGGGACGTCGGCAACCACTTCGGCAAGCCGGGCACGATCTTCCTCGGCCTGGAGTACCAGTACTGGAAGAACAAGTTCGGCATCGACGGCCGCAAGGAAAGCTTCCCGCAATTCCTGCTGACCTGGAAGCTGTAAACCGCGCTTTCCCCGGCAAACGGGCATATGACCGCGCGTCATATGCCCGTTTTTCTTTTCCTTCCTGGCAAGGCCGCGCTTTATTGCATATTCTGAACGCTGGATAATCGACATCAGCCCTGCGATATAGCGATATATCTCCCCGATGCTAACCTAGCGTCACTCAGAACAACGAATGGTGGAGCGACAATGTCCGACCCTATCCGGTTTTACTACCGCGGCGAGATCCAGACCGTGGCCGACGCGGCGCCGACGCGCACGATCCTGCAGCACCTGCGCGAAGACCGCCACTGCACCGGCACCAAGGAAGGCTGCGCCGAAGGCGATTGCGGCGCCTGCACGGTCGTGATCGGCGAACTGCAGGATGGCAAGGTCGAACTGAAGACGGTCAACGCCTGCATCCAGCTGTTGCCGGCGCTCGACGGCAAGGCGTTGTTCACGGTGGAAGACCTGAAACAGGCCAGCGAGCAATTGCACCCGGTCCAGCAAGCCATGGTCGAATGCCACGGCTCGCAATGCGGCTTCTGCACGCCGGGCTTCGTCATGTCGCTCTGGGGCCTGTACCTTAAGCACGAGCAAGACCGCTGCCGGCCGCAACGCAAGGAGATCGACGACGCCCTCTCCGGCAACCTGTGCCGCTGCACCGGCTACCGTCCGATCATCGACGCGGCGCAACGCATGATGGAATTGCCGGCCGCCTCCTTCGACCGCGAGCAAGTGGCCCGCCCCTTGCGGCAACTGCAACGCGACGAGATGTTCGCCTACACGCAGGACGGCCAGACGTTCTATGCGCCGCGCACGCTCGACCAACTCGTCAAGGTGCGCGCCGAGAATCCGGCCGCCTGCATCCTGGCCGGCTCGACCGACGTCGGCCTGTGGGTCACGAAACAGATGCGCGATCTCGGCACCATCATCTATCTCGGCCAGGTCGCCGAGTTGAAGACGATGAAGGAAGCCGGCGGCATGCTCGAGATCGGCGCCGGCGTCACGCTCAACGATGCCTACGCCGCGATCTGCAAGCATTATCCGGACGAATTGTCCGAGCTCTGGCAGCGCTTCGCCTCGCTGCCGATCCGCAACGCCGGCACGCTCGGCGGCAATGTCGCCAACGGCTCGCCGATCGGCGACTCGATGCCTTGGCTGATCGCGCTCGGTTCCGAGATCGTCCTGCGCGGACAAAGCGGGCAGCGCACGATGCCGCTCGAAAGCTTCTATCTCGATTACCAGAAAAAGGACTTGCAAGCGGGCGAATTCGTGGAAGCGGTGCGCGTGCCCCTGCCGCGCGAGAACGTCGGATTCCGCACTTACAAGCTGGCCAAGCGCTTCGACCAGGACATTTCCGCCGTCTGCGCGGCATTCTGCTTCACGTTCGACGGCGGTATCGTCAAGGATGCCCGCATCGCCTTCGGCGGCATGGCGGCGATCCCGAAGCGCGCCGCCAGGGCAGAGGCCGCACTGAACGGCAAGCCGTGGAACGAGGCGGCGCTCGACGGCGCCATGGCCGCCCTCGCGCAAGACTACGCGCCGCTGACCGACATGCGCGCCTCGAGCGAGTACCGCATGAAGACTGCGCAAAACCTGCTGCGCCGCTTCTGGCTCGAAACCCGTCCCGAGGCGCCGCTGCCGGCAACGGCCGTCAACGCCTTCGCTTTCTCCTGATACCGGAGACCAGGAACATGAATACCGCTGTCGATCCCATCCTCGCAAACGCAAGCGCATCCGTTGAGCAGTGGGCCGAAGTCGGCCGGCCGCGTCCGCACGAATCGGCCGTGCTCCACGTGCTCGGCGAAGCGACCTACACCGACGACATTCCCGAACTGCAAGGCACGCTGCATGCCGCGCTCGGCCTGTCGCAAAAGGCGCATGCCAACATCAAAGGCATCGACTTCAGCGCCGTGAAGGCTGCGCCGGGCGTGGTCGCCGTCTATACCGCGCAAGACATTCCGGGCACCAACGATTGCGGCCCGATCATCCACGACGATCCGATCCTGGCCGACGGCAAGGTCGAATACGTCGGCCAGCCGATCTTCATCGTGGTCGCCGACACCCACGACCACGCCCGCCGCGCCGCGCGCAAGGCGGTCGTCGATTATGAAGAGCTGCCCGCCATCCTGACGCCGCAGGAAGCGAAGAAGGCGCAATCCTTCGTCCTGCCGCCGATGCATCTCAAGCGCGGCGACTACAAGGCCGCGTTCGAGCAGGCGCCGCGCAAGCTCAAGGGCGAGCTCTACGTCGGCGGCCAGGAACAGTTCTACCTGGAAGGGCAGATCTCCTACGCCGTGCCGAAGGAAGGCAACGGCATGCATGTGTATTGCTCGACCCAGCATCCGTCCGAGATGCAGCACGTGGTCGCGCATGCGCTCCATCGCCATTCGCACCAGGTGACGGTCGAATGCCGGCGCATGGGCGGCGGCTTCGGCGGCAAGGAATCGCAATCGGCGCTGTGGGCCGCTTGCGCGGCGATATCGGCCGCCCACTTGAAGCGCCCGGTCAAGCTGCGCGCCGACCGCGACGACGACATGCTGGTCACCGGCAAGCGCCATTGCTTCCACTACGAATACGAGATCGGCTACGACGACGACGGCCGCATACGGGCGGCCAAGGTCGAGATGGTGTCGCGCGCCGGCTTCTCGGCCGATTTGTCGGGCCCGGTCGCGACGCGCGCGGTCTGCCATTTCGATAATGCCTACTATCTTTCCGATGTCGAGATCGCCGCGATGTGCGGCAAGACCAATACGCAATCGAATACCGCCTTCCGCGGCTTCGGCGGCCCGCAGGGCGCGATCGCGATCGAATACATCATCGACGAAATCGCGCGCGATCTCGGCCGCGACCCGCTCGACGTCCGCAAGATCAACTTCTACGGCCGCAACGACGAGGAAGGCCGCAACATCACGCCCTATGGCCAAAAGGTCGTCGACAACGTGATCCATGAACTGGTGGCGGAACTCGAAGCGAACAGCGAATACCGCCGCCGCCGCGAGCAAACCCGCGCCTTCAACGCAAACAACCCGGTGCTGAAGAAAGGCATCGCCATCACGCCGGTCAAGTTCGGCATCTCGTTCAACGTCACGCACCTGAATCAGGCCGGCGCACTGGTGCATGTCTATGTCGACGGCTCGGTACTGGTCAACCATGGCGGCACCGAGATGGGCCAAGGCGTGAACACGAAGGTGGCGCAGGTCGTGGCGCACGAGCTCGGACTCGATCTGGCGCATGTGCGCGTGACCGCCACCGATACCAGCAAGGTCGCCAATACGTCGGCGACGGCGGCATCGACCGGCGCCGATCTGAACGGCATGGCTGCCCAGGACGCCGCGCGCCAGATCCGCGAACGCCTGGCCGCGTTCGCGGCCAAGGAATTCGGCTGCGACGCCGCGGAGGTGAGCTTCGCCTGCGACAGGGTGAGCGGCGGCGGCAAGTCGATCTCCTTCGCCGACCTGGTGCAGAAAGCCTACCTGGCGCGGGTGCAATTGTGGTCGGACGGCTTCTACGCGACGCCCGGCCTGCACTGGAACTCGAAAACCATGAACGGCAACCCGTTCTTCTATTACGCCTACGGCGCGGCGGTGTCGGAAGTGATCGTCGATACGCTGACCGGCGAATGGAAGCTGCTGCGCGTCGACGGCCTGTACGACGCCGGCAATTCGCTCAATCCGGCGCTCGACGTCGGCCAGGTCGAAGGCGGCTTCATCCAGGGCATGGGTTGGCTGACGACGGAAGAATTGTGGTGGAACAAAGGCGGCAAGCTGATGACGCATGCGCCCTCGACCTACAAGATCCCGGCGATCTCGGATTGCCCGGACGAGTTCCATATCAAGCTGTTCAAGAACCGCAATGCGATGGAAAGCGTGCATCGCTCGAAGGCCGTGGGCGAACCGCCGCTGCTGCTGCCGTTCTCGGTATTCTTCGCGATCCGCGACGCGATCGCCGCGGTCGCCGATTACCGGGTCAACCCGCCGCTCCATGCGCCCGCCACCGGCGAGGCGATCCTGAAGGCGGTGGAAGCGGTCCGCTCCTCCGGCGCTCGAAAGTAGAGAGGAACGAGGCATGCCCGCCTGGCTCGACGCATTGACGCGGCAACGCCCGCCGGCCGTGCTGGTGACGGTGGCCGTCGTCCAGGGCTCGGGCCCGCGCGAACCGGGCGCGAAGATGGTCGTCACCCAGGAGGGTTTGTTCGACACCATCGGCGGCGGCCATCTCGAGATGCGCGCGATCGAAATCGCCCGCGCGATGCTGGCATCCGGCTCGGCCACGCGCAGGCTCGAGCGCTTCCCTCTCGGACCCAGCCTCGGCCAATGCTGCGGTGGCGTCGTTCAGCTCGCCTTCGAATTGGTCGATGCGTCGATGCGCAAGGATTTCGGCGTGCTCGCCTCGCATTGGCGCGGACGCGGCGACGCCTGGCGCCTGGTTCCGCTCGACGACAGCCTGCCGCCATCGCTGTGCGACGCCGCGGGCAAGTCGCTCGCCGGTCCCGGCATCACGCTGCCGTTCGCGCGCAGCGGCATCTGCCACGTCGCCACGGACGGCGCCGGAAAGCGCTGGCTGATCGATCCCTGCCTCGCCTGGCGGCCGCATCTCGTGCTGTTCGGCGCCGGCCACGTCGGATCGGCCATCGTGCGCGCGCTGGCCGATCTGCCCTGCCACGTCACCTGGGTCGACGAACGCGAGGACATGTTCCCGAACGACGTGCCGGCGAACGTGAGGATCGAGGCGACCGACATCCCGGAAGCCGTGGCCGAAGAAGCGCCGGCCGGCTCCTGCTTCCTCGTCATGACCCATAGCCACGCGCTCGACCAGCGCCTGTGCGAACATATCCTGAAGCGCGATTTCCTGTGGCTCGGCCTGATCGGCTCGAAGACCAAGCGCATGCAGTTCGAGCATCGCCTGCACGAACGCGGCATTGCCAGGGAGCGCCTGGCCGACATGACTTGTCCGATCGGCCTTCCGGGCATCACCGGCAAGGCGCCGGCCGTGATCGCCGCCTCGGTCGTCGCGCAATTGCTGCAAATCTGGGAAAGCGCAGAGTGCGCCGTCTCCCCGCAAGAATCCTCCGCGGCGCGCGGGGCGCGTGAAGGCGCCGCCGCGACCGCCTCCCATTGACCGCGTTCGCGCCATCGGCCGAACCGTTTCGACAACATCAAGATCAAGAGAAAGCCTCATGACGTCCGCCTCCATCGCACCGACCGCCTACCGAGCCAGCCTGCTGCATTTCAGCGGCGACCCCGCCTTCGACGAACATGCCCATGCCTGGCATGAGGACGGCCTGCTGGTGGTCGAGAACGGCCGGGTGCGCGCCGCCGGCGATTACGCCGCATTGAAGAAGGCGCTGCCGGAAGGCACGGCGATCCGCGACTATCGCGGCAAGCTGATCGTCCCCGGCTTCATCGATACCCACGTCCATTATCCGCAGACCGACATGATCGCCTCGCCGGCGTCGGGCCTGCTTCCTTGGCTCGAGACCTACACCTTCCCGACCGAGCGCAAGTTCGAAGACGACGCGCATGCGCAAGATGTCGCCGGCTTCTTCCTCGACCAGCTGCTGGGCAACGGCACCACGACGGCGATGGTGTACTGCACCGTGCATCCATCGTCGGTCAACGCCTTCTTCGCCGAAAGCGAGAAGCGCAACCTGCGCATGGTCGCCGGCAAATGCCTGATGGACCGCCATTGCCCGGAATTCCTGCAGGACACGGCCGAAGGCGGCGTCGCCGACAGCGAGGAATTGATCCGCAGATGGCACGGCCGCGGCCGCCAACTCTACGCGATCACGCCGCGCTTCGCGCCGACCTCGACCGAGGCGCAATTGCAGCTGGCCGGCGAACTGGCGGCGAAACATCCGAGCGTCTATCTGCAGACCCACGTCGCCGAAAACACCGACGAAGTCGCCTGGGTCAAGCAACTGTTCCCCGGCGCGCGCAGTTATCTCGACGTCTATGACCGCTACGGCATGCTGCGCCCGCGTTCGATGTATGCGCACTGCATCTGGCTCGACGATGCCGACCGCGCGCGCATGGCCGAGACGCAATCGGCGATCTCGATCTGTCCGACCTCGAACCTGTTCCTCGGCAGCGGCCTGTTCGATTTCGCGCGCGCCGACGCCGCGCGCGTGCCGTTGTCGCTGGCGACCGACGTCGGCGGCGGCACCTCGTTCTCGATGCTGCAGACGATGAACGAAGCCTACAAGGTGGCGCGCATGGGCGGCACGCATCTGCCGGCCTTGCGCATGTTCTATCTGGCCACGCTGGGCAATGCGCGCGCCATGCAGCTCGAAGGCACGATCGGC
>DASPLX010000021.1:0-31564 GCA_035627375.1 Paucimonas sp.
GACGTCCGTGAAGCCGTAGGCATTCTCGGCGGTCCAGGTGCAGGTCGAGGTCTGGCCGACCCAGGCGCTGCTGGCCGTGCCGCTCATGCTGCCGTTGAGGGCCACCTGGCCGCTGCCGGTGTAGCCGCCGCCGCTGCAGGCATAGCTGACCCGCTCGGCGCGGCTGCTGCTCCAGGTGACGGTGTAGCTTTGGCCGGCCACCATCGGTTTGGGAGTGCGGGTGACCGCCAGGCCGGGCACGCCGCCGGGCAAGGCGGTGGGGTCGGGGTTGTCGGTCTTGTCCTTGCCCTTGGGGGTGCCCGGCGTAGGGTTCGATTGCGCCTGCGCGGGCAGCGCCAGGAAGGCGGTGCACAGCAGGGTGAGCAAGAGCAGCGGCAGCAGCGCGGGCAGGTTTGCTACCCGGCGCCAGAGGGTCGTCAGTCTGGTCATGACGGAATTCGTGGTCGTTGTTGTTGTCGTGGTGGAGGCGGTTGCTGTGGTGATCGTTATCGCGGTGCGCATCACTTGCTCACCTCCGCGATCGCATGCCGGTGCAGGTACACGTAATCCGTGCTCTTGGCTGGATTCGGTCCGCCGCTCTGGCGGGTATGCAGCAACTGCCCCGCCGGACTGTAGATCGACAGCGTGGTCGTCCCATCCTGGCTCACCGTCTTGATGCGCCTCCCGAAACCGTCATAGGCATACGTCGCCTTGTTCGCCGCCGCCGTCAGCCGGTTGCCCAGGTCGAACGTGAACCCTTGCGCCCCGCGGCTGGTGATGTTGCCGCGCGCATCGTAGCCGTAGGCATAGCTATAGGCGCTTGCCGTGCTCGCCAGGCTGGTCAGGCGGTTCGTCGCCGCGTCGTAGGTGTAGGCATTGCTGCGGCTGCCGATCGTGCTGGCGATGAGGTTGTCCAGCGCATCGTAGCTGTAGCTGGCATTGCCCCACACATTGGGCGCGTTGGCGCTGGTCAAGCGGTCCAGGCCGTCGTACCCCAGGCTGCGGCTGGTGATGCCTTCCTGCAGGTCGGCAATCGCGGTGACGTTGGCGTTGGCGTCGTACGTGTACTGGTCTTGCAAGACGCCGGTGTCCTTGGCCAGGTGCGGCAAGCCGCGCGTGTTTTGCGTGAGGCTGCGCACGATGCCGTTGCCATACGTGAAGCCGGCCACCGCGCCGTTCGGGTGGTAGGCGATGCCGGCCGCATAGCTGCCGACTTGCGTCGGCTCGCCCAGCGCGTTGGGCGCGTAGGCCACGCTCTTGCCCGAGGGGTAGGTCAGTTGGCTGACATGGCCGTTAGGGTTGTAGCCCCAGCCCAGCGTGTAGGTCTGGCTGTTGTAGCTCAGCACCTCGCTGGTCGGCAAGCGCCGCTTGTTGTAGCTGGTGGTCCAGGCCGCGCCGTTGGAGACGACGGTTTCCGGCAAGCCGTCGGCGGTGTAGGTGCGCGCGATGCCGGGGCTGCCGTCGCCGTAGCTGGTGCTGATCAAGCGGTTGCGGGTGTCGTAGCCGTAGCTGATCTTGGCGGCGGCCGCCACGCTGGTGCGGTCGCACGTCAGGGAAGTCAGGCTTTGGCCGGGGGCGCGCCAGAGGATATTGTTGGCGCCGTCGTAGTCTTGCAGCGTGGCGCCGGTTTCCGGTTCGACGGTTTTGCACAGGCGCTGCTTGTCGTCGTACACATAGCGCCGCGTGGCCGAGACCGTGCCGTTCTGGCCCGGGCCGCTCCTGGTGATGGCGGTCGGCTTGCCGAAGCGGTCGCGGCTGATGGCAACATTGACGCCTTCCGGCGCGGCAATGGCCACAGCGGCGTCTTCGCTCGGGACATCGAAGGCTTGGTAGCGCGTCGTGGTGACCTTGCCGCGCGGGTTGGTGACTTGCTTTTGGAAACCGGGCAGGTAGGCGATGCTGGTGGTCAAGGCGCCGAGCTCGCTGTCGGCGCGCACGCTGGTGGTGCGGCCCAGCGCATCGTAGTCGGTCGCGGTGCCGGCCGGGCGGTCGGTATAGGCGGCGATCGTGCGCTGCGGATAGGATTCGTAGGTCGTGCGCCCTTGGGCGTCGTAGGCGCGCACCACCATCTTGCGGGTGGCCGCTTCATTGGCGGTGTCATAGGTCTTGCTCAATACCGGGCGCCACAACGCATCCAGGTACGTCACCGAGACCGCATTGCCGGTCGTCACCGTCTGCCGCCAATGGCCGGCGGGCAAGCCGACTTCGTCGGCCGCCACCGGCACGAAGGACAGGATCGTGTCGTTCCACGCCACCGTATCGCCGGCCGGGCGCGTGATGCGGGCCAGGCGGCCCATGAGGTCGTAGCCGTAGCCGGTGGTGTGGCCGGCCGCATCGGTGACGGCGGTGATCAGGCCGATGTCGTTGACCACGGCGCTTTCGCTGCTGCCGTCGGCATAGCCGACGTTGCGGGCGATGCCGCGATGGTAGTTGCCGAAGGTGGTGGTGTGGTTGGCGCCATCCTTCCGGGTGGCCAGGGTGCCGTCGGCATGGTAGGTCATGCTTTGTTCGAGCGCGCCGAAGCGGGTGACGCTCAAGAGGGCCGCGGTGGCCGGGTCATAGGTGTTCTGGACCAGCACGGCGCCGGTGTCGGTTTCAGTGACGCGGTCGATCTGGCCGAGCACCCATTTGACGCGGTTGTCGTGGTAGACCGTGGCTTCGGTGCGGCTGTCGCCCAGGCTGCTGGACTTGGTGGCGGAGGTCACGCGCGCCAGGCCGTCGAAGCCGTTGGCTTGCCAGGTGAAGGTCGTGCCTTGCTGGGTGATGACGCGGCGGTCTTCGGGCATGAGCAGCGTGCCCAGGTAGCCGTCGCCGCGCTCTTGCTTGGTGATGCCCACGGGATAGGGATAGGGGCCGGCATCGGGGGCGCGGTAACGGGTGTCGGTGGTGCGCAGCACGGTGCCGCCGCCGGCCAGCACTTCGGTCTTCTGCAGCTTGCCCTCGGTCTGGAAGAAGCGGTTGCCGAAGGTGTAGCGCGTCACGTCGCCGTCGGGATCGGTGACGTTGACGGTCTTGGTGTCGAGGCAGCCGCCGGCGCAGTCGGTGTCCCAGCTGGCGTTCGGCTGGCCGTAATCGTAGGTCCAGCTCGCCGCCGCCATGCCGGGGCCGGTCAGCGTCTTGCTGGTCAGCGACAGGCTGGCGAAGTGGTTCGGGTAATAGGCATAGGCGTTATCGTCCATGCATTGCTGGGGCACCCAGGAACGGCCATGCAGGACCGGCGTGAGGGTGAAGCTGCCGACAGCGCCGGAGGGATGGGTCATGCTGCCGCTGACGGGCGTGGTGTAGAGGGTGCCGGCGCTATGGCAGCTCGGCGCGCCCTGGTATTGCACGTCGGTCAGCAGCGAGTAGATGCCGCTCAATTGCCAGGCGCTGCCGTCCGGTTGCGTGACCTGGTTGAGGTTGCTGTAGAGGTTGGGGTTGGTGGTATTGTCGTAGTCGTAGGTCCAGGTGCGCGTGCCGTCGCTGACGGTGCGGATGAGGTCGGTGCCGTCGTGGTAAGTCAGGTTCAGCGTCCGGCCGTCGCTCGACTGGATCGTCTTCAATTGCCAGTGGCGGGTGGCGTCGTAGGTGTAGGTGACGGTGTTGCCGAAGCGGTCGGTGATCTTGGTCGGCAGGATCCAGACTTCGCGGCGCAGCACCAGTTGGCCGCCGCTGACCCCGGTGGGCGTGATGCCGCCGTCGCCCTTGTCCTTGCCGTTGCCAGTCCCTTTGCCGTTATCGTTGCCATTGCCATTGTTGTTTTTTTCCGGCGCGGTGCCGTCCGAAGCGGAGGTCGCCACGCTCGCGGTGGCGGGGTCTTGGGTCGAGGCCGTGCTCGATCCGCCGCTGGGGTTGAGCAAGGCATGAGCCCGGCGCGAGACCATCCAGTCGAATTGATATTGCGTGCCGTCCGGGCTGACGGCGAGGAAGCCTTCGCCTTCCGTCGGCGCATTGGCCAGTGTCGGCAGGCACTTGAGCGACCACTGGTTGGCGGTGACGACCGGGTAGTTGACGACTTCGTTGTTGGGCGCATGGGTATTGCCGGGCGCGCGCTCGAGCAATTCCTGGTCGCCCATGCCGGGCACGTAGAGGAAATGGCCGCGCCAGAACTTGTCCGCTTCGACGATTATCCCTTGCGCCGGGTCGAAGGGAGCCGGTTCGCGGAAATAGGTGCAGCGCGATTTCTCGGCGCCGGACATGAAGACGGTCCAGCCGGCGTCGGCGTAGATGCCGTGCAGGCGGGGAATGTCCAGGTCCCAGCGGCCGAAGAACGTGCCCGGGCCGAGGATGGCGGTGGAGGACCCGGCGCGCAAGCGGCGCCCGATGGCGACCGGCAAGGCGTTGTTGCCGGGCAGGCTGACGTCGGTGTGGAGGAATTCGAGGCTGCCGGTGTAGAGGTTGACGCGGTCGCCGAACAGGTCGGGGCCGAGGGCAGCGACGGCTTGCGGGGCGCGGATGAGTTGGCCTTGTTCCTGGTAGACGGAATACTGGTTCGAGGCCAGGCTGGCGGGATGCCAGGCGGCCAGGGCCAGGCCGATCAGGGCCGGCAAGGTCTTGCGGGGGAAGGTCATGCGGTCGCTTTCGGGTGAACAGAGACAAGGCAGGCAACGCCGGGATGGCGTGCCCTTGCCGAGTTGTTATTGGCAAAAATGAACGAACGCGAAGACTACCGGAGGCAAGTCGGTCCGGACAATCCCATGACTATGGGAGTCTTGAGGAAATTGAGGGAATTTTTACAGAGATCGCGGTCGGTATCGCTTCGACACGTCGATCATTCCTTCGATATCGCGCGACGCTCGGCATGCTTCCCGCGTTCCTAACACCCGGGCTCGTTCTTGACGCGTTTATTCCTTTTCGAATAGTCTTCAACCCTCACCGAGAAAAACGGTGAACGGGTTTGACAGCCCGCGCGCAATACGGCCACACCGCAAGGAGTGGTTGTACCGCCTTGTCGCGCCTCTACGGCGGGCTGGCGGGAGAGCCGTAAGGCTTGATTCATTACATCGGTCTGTCAACCCCAATGGAGCCCCGCATGCGCGTCTCGAAAGCCATTGCTTCACCTTCACGCAAGTCATCCCTCAAGTCAAAGCCGAAACAAGAACGCCTCCTTACCGTCGGCTACCAATCGGAAAATTCCCATCACCAACGACCGTACATCCGCCTGTGCGGACAATGGCTGGCCGACGCCGGATTTCCCGTCGCGGCCAGAATCCGCGTACAGGTCCGCAAGAATCGCCTGGTGCTGACGCCGATCCGCTATGCGGCGGACGACGAAGCGCAGCACCTGGAATTGCGCGTGCTGGAAATACTGGGACGGTGGGGCGCCTTGTCCAAGGCGGGACTCCGCGCGGCGCTCGGCAAGGATGAAGCAACGCCGTGGAGCCGGGTAATCCGCAAGCTCATCGCGGAGCGAAAGATCGCCTATCCGGTCATCGGCGTCGGGCCGGGGCGCGCGCGCAAACTTCTTCTCACGCAGACGGGTTACGAAACCTTGACGACCTGCATCGAGCAGTAGCAAATCGGTGCGCCAGTGGTCCGCGCGGAATCGCCTGTTTGCGTGAAGCGCCGTCATTGTCGCGCCAGCCCGCCGCCGTGATCGGCCACTTCGTCGTCCACTCCTTGCGTGAAAGCGTTCCACGAATATCCACCCGGCGCCCCCCATCGCGACTGGTACGGACGCCGCTCATTCTCTTGCATGGCAGTCGGCTCGGCGAGGCCGGTGCTGGAACCTTCCAAAAGGAATCCCCGCCAAGGCCGGGAGGGCTTGGCGGGGATCGTGGGACAAGTTAAAGCGCGCTTTGAAATGAGGTCAACAATGTCCGGCGGCGCGATCATCGAGGCGGCGATAAGCGGCCTGCCAGGCTCTCCGTAACATGGAGAACCGAGAGCCCGCTATCCGTGCGATCGGGCCCAATGATGCCGGTCCGGTCCCGGCCGCGCGCGTACCGGTTGCGCCCGGCACCGCTTACTCTTCTCCGGCCGGCAGGCGCACCGTGTACTGCCCGGTCTTTTCATCGGGCACCAGCACCAGCAGGTGCCGCTCCTGCGCATCCTCGATCAGCGCGCGGAACGAGCGGTAGCCGTAGGTCGCCTCGTTGAAACCCGGGCGGCGACGTTTCATCGTCTGCTTCACCATCGAGCCCCAGATCCGCTCGTCGCCGCCGCGTTCCTCGATGAGCGCCTCGACGGTCTCGACCGCCAGCTCCAGCACTTCCTGGCGGCGCTCGTCCTCGCTCTGGTCCGCATGCCGGTCCTTGCGTTTCGGTCCCGCGGGCTTGGCGGCCTCGTTCGTTTCCTTGGCGCTGCGCGCCGCGCCCTTCTTCTCGGCTTTCTCGGACTTCTCCGGCTTCTCGGTCTTTTCCGCTTTCTCTACCTTCTCCGCCGTCCGGCGCCGCGGCTTCTGCGCGCGCACCAGGTCGTCGTAGAAAATGAATTCGTCGCAATTCGCCGCCAGCAGGTCGGAGGTCGAGTCGCGCACGCCGATGCCGATCACGTACTTGTTGTTCTCGCGCAGCTTGGATACCAGCGGCGAGAAATCCGAATCGCCGCTGATGATGACGAAGGCGTCGACATGCGACTTCGTGTAGCACAGGTCGAGCGCATCGACCACCATGCGGATGTCGGCCGAATTCTTGCCCGATTGCCGCACGTGCGGAATCTCGATCAGCTCGAACGAGGCTTCGTGCATGGGAGCCTTGAATTCCTTGTAGCGGTCCCAGTCGCAGTACGCTTTCTTGACCACGATGCTGCCTTTGAGCAGCAGGCGCTCGAGCACGCGGCGGATGTCGAAGCTGGCGTACTTCGCGTCGCGCACGCCGAGCGCGATGTTCTCGAAGTCGCAAAAGAGGGCCATGTTGGTGATTTCGACTTGCGTAGCCATGGAAAATCCTTGTTGTTCGTTTGCCGGCGGACGGGGAGGCAATTGTACGGGCAATCGGGCCGGAATCCGGCCGGAACGGTGAAAATACCGGGCCAGTTCCGCCCGGAACCTCGGATTGCCGGCGCCGCGAATTCGGTTACGATAGCAAGGCGCCGCCCGATTCCAACCCTCCGATTCTCACTCTCAATCTTCCCGATCATGGAAACCCTGCAACCGCCCTCCGTCACCTCGCTCGATCACATTCTTCCCCAGGAACCGCTGCTCATGATGGGCGCGGGGCCGGTGCCGATCCCGCACAAGGTGGCCTACGCGAACTCGATCGTGATCAACCACCTGGGCGAGACCATGAACCGGGTGATCGAGCAGGTCAAGGACATGGGCCGTTATGTGTTCCAGACTTCCTCGCGCCACGTGCTCGGCGTCGCCGGGCCCGGTTCGGCGGCGATGGAAATGGCGATCGCCAACCTGACCGCGCCGGGCGACCGCGTGCTCGCCGTCTGCAACGGTTATTTCAGCCGCCGCATGGCGGAAATGGCAGGCCGCGTCGGCGGCGAAGTCGTCTGCCTGGACGTGCCGGACAGCGAATGCGCCGATCCGGAGCTGGTCGAGAAGCACTTGAAGGAGGGCTCCTACAAGGTGCTCACGATCGTGCAGGGCGAGACCTCGAACACGGTCTACAACCGCAACCTGGAAGCCATCGCCAGACTGGCGCACGCCCGCGGCTGCCTGGTGATCGTCGACGCCGTCTGCACGCTGTCCACGATGCCGCTCGAGATGGACCGCTGGAAGGTCGATGCCGTCATCACCGGCGGCCAGAAGGGCTTGTCGTCGATTCCGGGCGTGTCGCTGCTGGCGTTTTCCGAACATGCCTGGGACAAGATCGCGGCGCGCCGCCACAAGATGGCGCACTGGTGCCTCGACGCGCTGCTGGCCGACAAGTTCTGGAACCAGAAGTCCTATCACTACACCGCCCCGGTCTCGGGCATCCTGGCGCTGCACGAAGCGCTGCGCCTGGTATGCGAGGAGACGCTGCCGCAGCGCTTCGAACGGCACCGGCTGTGTTCGAAGGCGCTGCAGCAGGGGATCGAGGCGATGGGTCTCGAACTGCTGGTGCCGGAACCGGTGCGCCTGAACTCGGTGGTCGGCATCAAGATCCCGGAGGGCATTTCCGCCGACGGCGTGCGCACCCACATGTCGCGCGTGCACCGAGTCGAGATTTCCGGCGCGTTCGGCTTGAACATCGTGCGCATCGGCCAGATGGGCGAGCAGAGCCGCGCGCACAACCTGTTCCGCACTTTGCATGCCCTCGGTTCGAGCATGCAGTACGCCGGCGCGGCGCTCGATCTGCCGGCCGGCATCGCGGAACTCGAAAAAGGCTTGTCGCAGAAGTTCGTCGCGGCTGCGGCCTAGGCGGCCCGCCGCGGTATTTCCAATCCCGTTACCACGGCCGGCCGCGCCAGGAAGGCATCGAGCGCCCGCGCGACCTGCGGGAAATCGGAGATGCCCACCAGGTCGCCGGCTTCATAGAAGCCGATCAGGTTGCGCACCCAGGGGAAGGTCGCGATATCGGCGATCGTGTATTCGTCGCCCATGATCCAGGCGCGATCCGCCAGCCGGCGCTCGAGCACGGCGAGCAGGCGCCGCGACTCCGCCACGTAACGGTCGCGCGGCCGCTTGTCTTCGTATTCCCGGCCGGCGAACTTGTGGAAGAATCCGAGCTGGCCGAACATCGGACCGATGCCGCTCATCTGGAACATCAGCCACTGGATCGTCTCGTAGCGCAGGGCCGCGTCCCGCGGCATGCAGCGCCCGCTCTTGTCGGCCAGATACAGCAGGATCGCGCCCGATTCGAACAAGGGCAGGGGTTTGCCGCCGGGACCGTCGGGGTCGATGATGGCCGGGATCTTGTTGTTCGGATTGAGCGACAGGAATTCCGGCGACAATTGATCGTTGGTCTCGAAGCCGACGCGATGCGGCTCGTAGGGCAGGCCGGTCTCTTCGAGCATGATCGAGACCTTGACGCCGTTCGGCGTCGGCAAGGAATACAGCTGGATACGGTCGGGGTGGCGCGCCGGCCACTTCCCGGTGATGGGGAAGGAAGAAAGATCGGTCATATGGATCCTGTGAAGGGAAATGAAGCTGCCTGGACAAGGGGTCCAATATAACCAACTTCGCGGGTTTGCGTTCGACAGCGGCCGATGCGCGGCAGATGCGCTATCCTTCTGCTTTCTCCCATAATCATGGGATTCTCGGAACCTTTGCGTGCCTGCACAATGCCCGCTCGCGCCGCGTTTCGGCGATATGCCGGCAAGCGGCTGAATGCATCAACCCATTTCGGTGGAATCGGAAGACATGAAAATTCGCTCGATAGCACTGTCCGTCGTTCTGCTCGCCGCCATCGCGGGCTGCGCCCAGGTGCCCAAGGAATCGGTGGAATTGTCGTCCACCGTCGGGCGCGACGTCACCGCGCTGCATCAATCGCATCGCAACCTGGCCAAGCTCCTGTTCTCGCGAATGCGCGCCGACATCAATCGTTTCATCGACAATACTTATGCGCCGTATCAGATCCGTTCCGCCATGGAAAGGGATTTCCAGAACTCGAAGAGCGCGCTGCCGGAGGATCGGCAGGCCTCGCTGCTCCTTGCCATCAACAACGCTTTCCAGCCCGGTGCGTCGGACAAGCTCCAGGAAAGCGTGCTGCGCTCGATGGGCGTCATGGTGAGGCTCATTCAAGAAGACATCGAATCCCAGCGGCGCGAACTCCTTGCGCAAATCGATCAGCAGGAAGAGGAAGTCATGGGCTCCATCGATCGCAACTATGCGCAAATCATCTATGCGAACTCGATCGTGACCGGTTACCTGGGCAGCGTGGTGCGCGTGCACGATGCGCAAAACGAAGCCTTGCAGGCGATCGGCGCGAAGGCGGATTTGTCGCAACTGATCGGCGTCCGGCTCGCCTCGGCCTCCGACAAGGTCAAGAGCCTGGTGGAAAAGGCGCAGCAGGCCGATTCCAAAGTGCAGAAGGTCGAAGATACGCTGCAGGAAATCAAGAACGCCGTCTCCAAAAAACCCTGAGGAGTGCACCATGCCGGAAGAAGAATTCAACCCGGACGAATTCGAGCGCAGGCTGCGCGAACAGCTGGCGACAAGCCGCGCCGCTTTCCAGAGCCGGTACAAGGATGAGTTGAACGCCCTGTCCGGCTTGTCGCGGGAAGAGATCGATGCGATCAGCCCGGGCAAGACCGACCTGCAGAAATACGACGAACTGATCGCGCTCGTCAAGGAAGCGTCGCGCGTCAATCTCGCCCAGGCGGACTTGATACAGCAGATCAAGGCGCTGGGCGACGTCGCCGTCGCCATCGCGAAGAAGGTCCCGTCGCTGGCGGCGCTTCTTTAGACCTATACGGGCCCGCCGTTGCCGAGCACCGGCGCCTCCTGGTAAGGCCGCGCATCGAGCGGGATGTCGATGAGGAAAGTCGTGCCCCGTTCGGCCGTGCTGTCGACGGTGATGCTGCCGCCGTGGCTTTCGGCAACGCTGCGCACATAGGGCAGGCCGATGCCCCACCCATGCTTGCCGCTGCTTTTCGCGGTCGCCGCCCGCTGAAAGACCTGGAACACGCATTCGATCTGTTCGGGAGGAATCGCCGGCCCCTGGTTATGCACGGTCAGGACCATCCGCCCATGCTGGGAAGCGATCGCGATGCGCACCGGAGTGCCGGGAGCGCCGTATTTGACGGCGTTGTCGACGAGATTCTCGATGGCCCGCTTCAGCGCCTCGCCATCCCACCAGCCGCGCGCCTGGGTGCCGGCGACTTGAAAGCGCGGGCCATGACTGAGAGCGAATTGGTCGCACACTTCCCGCGCGATCTCCAGCGCGTCGCATTCCTTCAGCTGCAGCCGCAGGCGCTCGCCGCTCTGGAAGATTATCGAATCGAGCAGATCGCGGATCATCGTGTCCATGCGGTTCAGATTGTCGGAAATTCGCCCCGCCAGTTCCTTGATCCTTTTCGGGTCCGCCGATCGCTTGATGAGTTCGGCGGAAATATGGGCGGCCGCCAGCGGACCGCGCAAGTCGTGCGTCAGGGCCGCGACGAACCGTTCGCGTAACGCCAATTGCGTCAACGCGAAGGCGCCGACCGACTCGCGTATCGCGTCGTCCAAGGAAGTGTTGAGCACCAGAAGTTCGTTCTCATCGAGCCGGATGCCGTTCCGTTTCAGCACGTCGAGAAGCGCCCAGCGCAGCGCCTGGTATTCCGCGATGACCGCTCGCGCGTCGTAATTCGTAAGGCGCGCGCGTTCGCCGCCGTGCTCCGATGCCACGGTGGTTCCTTCGCCTGCGGTAAGCCGGGAAGAGGTCGGCATCATGGCCTGGATGAGATTGTCGTACAGGGCGGGGAAAGTATCGATCAGAATAGGATGCGGCAGCCGCTCGGCCTGCGCGACGGTTTGCCGCAATCGCTTGCTCCACTCCTGGAGCACTTCTTCCTTGAGTTTGAGCAATTCTCTTGCACGTGGAGATAATCCGGAGGGATCGAGCTGCGGATTGTTTGCCGTGGACACATCGAACCTCATAGTCTTCAATAAACAACATCGCCGTCATCGATTGCCGCTATGGCGAACGGTGACGCGCCGCGCGTAATATGGCCGTAACCCGTTGCAAACTCGATGCCAGCCGATGAAGATCCAAATCGCTTCCGACCTGCACCTGGAATTCCTGGAAACCCGCTTTCCCGGCTACCGCATTGTCGAGCCCGCGCCGGGCGCGGATGTGCTGGTGCTGGCCGGCGATATCCATCATGCCTCCCGTGCCGTCGGCGCGTTCGGCGATTGGCCGGTGCCGGTGGTGTATGTGCACGGGAATCACGAGCTGTATCATCAGCAGTACGATCGGGCGGTCGCGAACCTGCGTGCCGCCTCAGGAGGCGGCGCGGTGCGCTTCCTTGAATGCAATGAGACCGTGCTAGGCGGCGTGAGGTTTCTCGGCTGCTGCCTGTGGACCGATTACCGCCTCTATCCCGGCGCCGCGGCGGAGGCGATGCGGGAGGCCGAGCGCCGGCTGGCCGATCATCGGGCGATTCGCGTGGGAGAGCGGTTCTTCGGCGCGCAGGATGCGCTGGAGCGGCATGGCAAGGCACGCGCGTGGCTGGCCGCCAGGCTCGCGGAAGATCATGGCGGCAAGACGGTCGTCGTCACGCATCACGCGCCGCTCAATGCCGCCTTCGCCAGCGACCTGGCGCCGCTGCTCGAACGTGCCGACTTGTGGATCCACGGACACGTCCATGACAGCTTCGATTACCGCGTCGGCCGGGCGCGGGTGGTTGCCAATCCGCGCGGCTACATGCGGTCGCGCCAGGCGGCGTCGCCGAGGGAGATCGAATGGGAGAACCCTGCCTTCGATGCCATGCGCGTGATCGACCTCGGAACGCCATGAGCGGCGCGGCAACCCCGGTTCAATTGCCTTGCGTGATCTTCTTGTGCGTCTGGTTGACGAGCATCAGCCCCGCCGAGCCGTAGAACTTGTGATATTCCGCCACCATCTCCCCGTTGATGATGACCGGATCGGTCTCGACATGCTTTTTCGCTTCGTCGATGTCGCCCGTCGCCAGGATGAAGATGCCGCGCCATCCGTCCACGCCATCGAGCGGACCGGCGACGGCAAGCTTGCCTTCCGCCGCGAGACGGTTGATGTTGGCGAAGTGGCCCTGGAACATCTTGGTGCGCTCTTCTCCCGCCGGCACCTTCTTGGGACCGGTCTTCAGCACGACCAGCACGTAGCCTCGCATCCCGCGCTCGTCGGCGCCGAGCGACTTGGCCAGCGCGGCATCGTAAGCCGGAGCGGAGGCGGGAGCCTCGGGCGCGCCTTGGGCGAAAACGGCATGCGCGGGAAGCAGAGCGAGGCCGAACGCCAGCGGAAGGATGTGTTTGAGCATCGGAATGGTCTCCTGGGGATGGAATGGGAAGAGCGCCCGCCGGCGGGCGCCGCACGGTGCCGCCATTGTAAATGAGCGACGCCCGATTCAGCCGCATGCCGCGCGGCCGATGCTCGCGATTTCGCGCTCCAGGTTGGCGATCGCCCGCTCGGTGTATTGCGCCGCGAAATGCGCATCGGCATACAAGGCGTTCCCTTCCGCCTTGCCGCGCAAGTGTTCCAGGGCTTGGAGGCGGTGCTCGTCGTATACGGCGTCCGGCACATGTCCGTACTCGCGCCGGATCATGCCTGCGTAGGCATCGTAGACGTCGTCTTCCTGTCCAAGGATCGCCAGGTCGGCGCCGAGCATGACATCCTTGAGCCGGTGCCCGATCGACGGCGCCTGGAAATGATCGGTGACGCGGATCAATGCGGCGACGTCATCGGCTTCGGCGGCGTCGGCGGCCAGACCGCTCGTCAGCCATAGGCGCGCGCTGGCTTCTTCGTTCGACACTTCCTGCGGTCCGTGGTCGTAGACGGCGTCGTGGAACCAGAACGCCTTCTTCACGAGATCGGCATCGCGCTGCGGCGCGCCAGCGTTCGCCGCCCAGACGCGAATCTCGGCCAGGCCGTGCACCAGGTGATCGAGATTGTGATAGTGCCGCGTCGCGCCGCCGTAGGCATCCGGCCCGGTCAGGCGGTCGAACCAGCGATCGGCGTTGGCGATCGCCTCGACGCCGGCCGCCGGACCGTGCCACAGCGCCGCCCATTCCTTGCGCAGCCAGTCGCGTATCCATGCCTGGTAGGCGGGGCGCGGCATGAATTTCTGCACGCTCCAGTGCCAGCCGACCGGCCCTTGCAAACCGCGCACGAAACTCGAACTGACCGAACCGAGATCGCGCGGCGGCATCACGAAGATCGTCTTGGCGCCGTGCAGCACGTCGACATTGGTCTGCTGGATCAGGTTTTCGTAATCGAAGTCGGCCGTGTTGCGGATGCCGCGGATCAGGTAATCGATGCCGTGCCGCTTGGCCGCGCGCGCCGTGTAGTCGCCGCGCACGATGACGACCCGGACGTTGCTCCAGCCGCGCTCGGCGGCGCTTTGCTCGATGATGCGCTTGCGCTCCTCGGCCGGGAATTGCGGCATCTTGGCCGGGTTTTCGGAAAGGAACACCGTGACTTCCTCGGCCATCGCGCGCGCTTCGCCGATGACCCACATGTGGCCGTTGGTGATCGGATCCAGGGTGCCCGAGAAGGCGATCTTTTTCATGTCATCTCCAGAATGGATAACGGCGGCCGTTCGAAACTCTTGGGGAAGATACGGCATCGGGAATTCTCCATCAAGCGCCGCGGCCGGGCAAAGCCTGCCTTGGCCGGGCCGAACTGGGTGTTTGAACTGGGTGTTTGGCCAGGATGAACGGCAATGCGTTGTCCGGTAGACTGTCGCCCTTCGATAACCAATATCAATGAACCGATGCCAATACACTCCGCACCATTCTGGATAACTTTCGGCTCGCTCGGCCTTGCGATCGCGAGCCTGCTTTGGCCCGCCGGCAACACCGGCCATCCCGTGCGCCGTTACTTGTGGCTGGCGCTGTTTGCCGTGGCCGTCGCCGCCGGCCTGGTAGGCGGTTTCCTGCGCCCGGCGGCATTGCTCAGCATCGGCATGCTGTTTCTCGCCGCCTATCTGGCGACACGTTCCTCCGTGAAACCGGTCGTGCGCGCGGGCTTCACGATACTGACCCTGCTGTTGTCGCTCGCGCTCGCGCTGCATGCGATACCGGGTTATGCCAATCCGCAGCTGCTGAAGGATGTCCAGTTCTCGAACCAGTCCGCGCCGTTCACGATGTATGCGAATTTCGACAAGGGCATGGTCGGGCTGGTCCTGCTGCTGTTTTTCTGCCGCCGGTCGAGTTCCTGGAGCGACTTCGTCGCGGCGTGCCGGCAGCAAGCGCCGCTGGCGGTGATTCTGCTGGCCGTCGTCTTCGGGCTCGGTTGGGCCATGGGCTTCATTCGGCCGGACGTCAAATTTCCGGCGTTCCTGCCGGTGTTCGCCGCCATCAATCTTTTATTCGTCTGCGTCGCCGAAGAAACGTTTTTCCGGGGCGTGATCCAGGAAAAGATTGCCGCTGCGCTGGCCAGGCCAAGGCATGGAGAGGCGGTCGCGCTCGTCGTGTCCGGCCTGCTGTTTGGATTGGCCCACCTCGGCGGCGGCTGGAAATTCGCCCTCCTGGCGAGCGTCGCCGGCCTGGGCTATGCGGCCCTCTACGCCCGGACGCGGCGTATCGAGATTCCCATCCTTGCCCATTTCCTGCTCAACCTGATCCACTTCGTCGGATTCACCTATCCGCAGGCCCTGTCGCCGAACCTGTCGCAGGCCCTATGACGTCCCCGATCGCCGACGAGCCGCGCTAGTCGCTCGTCGGCGCCAACTGGAAGCCTTCGACCTTATCCATCTCGAGCAGGTAGGTCGCCAGGGCCGATATGTTGCGCGCGCTGCCGGATCGCAAATCCATCCGGTATTCGTAATACGCCCCATCCTCGGTGATGCGGTAACTCATGTTGGCGACCTTGAATCCATGTTCCTTCATGATTTGCCGTATGCGCTCCTCGGGCTGCACGTCGTTCCGGTCGAAGCGCAACGAAAGACGGGCATAGGATTGCAAAGGCATCCAGGTCTCGATCTTCCGGAAGATGGACAGCGTGCCTAATGTCAAAACCGTCGCGATGATCGCCGGCAGATAAAAGCCGATGCCGATCAGTACGCCGATCGCGGCCGTGATCCAGATCGACGCGGCCGTCGTCAATCCGCGCACGCTGAACGCCTCCTTGAAGATCACGCCCGCGCCGAGGAAGCCGATGCCCGTCATGATGCCTTGCGCCATCCGGGTCGGATCCGTCCTGATGATGTCGGCAGACAGGTGGCCACCCCAGGTCCAGGGGAAGAGCGTGATCAACATCAGGAGACTCGATGCCAGGCATACCAGCGTATGCGTGCGGAAGCCGGCCGGGCGGCCGTGGAAACTTCGTTCCAGGCCGATGACCCCGCCCGCCGCGAGCGCGCCCAGCAGGTGGATAGCGATGGTGAGGGCGTCCTGGCTCATGGCTGATCGTTCCTTCCCGGCGTTGCGCTCCATGAAGAATCTATCCGCTTTCGGGGGCCTTGTCGTTGTGCTGCGGCATACCGGCGGGATCGTTCAGAACAACAGCTGCTGCCGACTGGTGAGCGCCGCGAAATCTTCCCCCAGGAACGGCAGGATGGCGTCCGCGACCGGCTGCAGCTGCCGTGTCAGATAGTGCTCGTAATCGATAGGGGCGCGCCGGGTTTCGAGCGGTTCCGGGCCCGCCGCCGTGATGACATACCGGATCCATCCGCCGTTCTGGTATTGCAGCGGAAGCCCTTGCCGCCGGTTGTATTCGTCCGCCATGCGCGCCGCCCGTATGTGCGGCGGCACATTCGCTTCGTAAGCGTCCAGCGGCCGGCGCAGCCGTTTGCGATAGATCAGCAATTCGTCGAATTCGCCGCCGAGGGTGCGATCGACATAGTCGCGCACGTATTCCCGGTACGGCTCCCCCTTGAAAATCCGCAGATACAGCCCTTGCTGGAACTGCTGGGCGAGCGGCGTCCAGTCGGTGCGCACCGCTTCCATCCCTCTGAAAACGACTTCTTCGGCGCCCTCCGGATGGATCACCAGGCCGGCGTAGCGTTTCTTGGTGCCGGCATCGGAGCCGCGCACGGTCGGCATCAGGAAGCGCCGGTAATGCGTGTCGAACTCGAGTTCGAGCGCGCTCTCCAGTCCGAATTCCCGCCGCAGGTGTTCCGTCCACCATCGATTCACATGCCCGGCCAGCTCGCGGCCGATCGCCAGCGCATCGTCTTCCGCATGCGCGCGCCCCAGCCAGACGAAGGTGGAATCGGTATCGCCGTAGATCACCTGGTAGCCGCGTTCCTCGATGAGCGCGCGCGTGCGATGCATGATCTCGTGGCCGCGCAGGGTGATCGACGACGCCAGGCGCGGATCGAAGAAGCGGCAGCCGCTGGAGCCCAGCACGCCGTAGAACGCATTCATGATGATCTTGAGCGCCTGCGACAGCGGTTGGTTGCCGTCGCGCTTGGCGGCTTCGCGCTCTTGCCACACCTGCTCGACGATCGCGGGCAGGCAGTGCTTGTCGCGCGCGAAGCGCGCGCCGCGGAATCCCTCTACCGTCTCCCGGCCGGCATGATGCGTGCCCTCGACCAGGCCGACCGGGTCGATCAGGAAAGTGCGGATGATCGACGGATAGAGGCTCTTGTAATCGAGCACCACGACCGAATCGTAGAGCCCCGAGCGGGAATCCATGACGAAACCGCCGGGACTGCTGTCGCCTTCCACATCGCCGAGATTGGGCGCGACGTAGCCCTGGCGGTGCATGCGCGGCATGTACAGATGCTCGAAGGCGGCCACCGAGCCGCCGCTGCGGTCGGCGGGCAAGCCCGTCACGCTGGCCCGTTCCAGCAGGAAGTCCATCAGTTCGGTCTTCGCGAAGATGCGCGTGACCAGTTCGCAATCCTTGAGGCTGTAGCGCGCCAGGGCCGGCTTGTCTTCGTCGAAGCGCCGTTGGATTTCCGCCATGCGCTGGTAAGGATTGTCGATCGCCTTGCCTTCGCCGAGCAGTGTCTGGGCGACGTGTTCCAGGCTGAACGAGGGAAAATTCCAGGTCGCCGACCGCAGCGCCTCGATGCCGTCGATGATCAGGCGGCCGGCCGCCGCCGCGAAGAAGTGCTGGTTGCGGGACCCGTGTTCGCGCCATTCGAGTTCGCTGCCGTCGCGGCCGAAGCGCAAGGGCACGCCGAGGCGTTGCGCGTGATCCCGCAGCACGCGCAGATCGAACTGCACCAGGTTCCAGCCGATGACGGCGTCGGGATCGTGCCGCGCGAGCCAGCCGTTCAATCGCTCGATCATCTCGGCGCGGCTGGCGCAATACTCCAGGTCGAAGTCGAGCGGCTCGTCGCCGCCGTTTTCCGGTCCCAGCATGTAGACCTGGCGCCGGCCACAGCCCTCCAGGGCGATCGAATACAGCTCGCCGCGCGCGCTGGTTTCGATATCCAGCGATACCGTTCGCAGGCGAGGGCGGTATCCCGGCGCCGCCTTCAGCACGCCGTCGAGCAGGATGCGGCCGCCGTCGGCATGCGGCCAGCCGCGGAACAGGACCGAGGCCGTGATGAAGCGCTCCATCAGGTAGCGTTCCGGCGGCCGCACGTCGGCTTCGTAGACATCGATGCCGTTTTCGCGCAGGCGCTTCTCCAGCTTCAGGAGTTGGCGGTATTGGCGGCAATACAGGCCCAGCATCGGACGCCGATGGAAGTCGCGGAGATCGAGCGGGCGCAGTTCGATCGCGCGTTCGTCGCGCAGGACCGCTTCGGCCTGCTCGCGCTGCTCGGCGGGAATGAACGCCACCGACGATCGGCGGGGAAGGCGAACGCAATACGGGCCGTCGTCGGTCGCCAGCCAGAATTCGACTTCGGTGCCGCTCGGAGTGTCGCGCCAATGGCGCGTCAGGAGATATCCCTGGGTGGGTTGATCCAACGTCTTGCCTTTGCTTCATTGATTGCGGGGCGATCTTGAAGCTTCGACCCGTCAAGGCCGGCAAGCCGCAAAGAATGCCTCTCTTCGAGCGCCCGGCGGAAGCCGTGAATCGGGACGTACCGGTTCTCCCAGCAAACGCGCGGGATGCTCAATGTAAGTGAATACCTTGCTTTTGGAAAGTGGAGCAGTCGCAGACGGCCTCAGGTATAGGCCAGCAACCGGCCGCAGGAGATCACGGCGATCCAGAGCGCCAATGAAGCGAGGGCTTGCCCCTTGGCGAGGGCCGGCGCCGGCGCGTCCCGGTTCCATCGTGCGACCGACCGATACACGCCGGCGTGGAACACGACGGCATTCGCCGCCGCCGCGGCGATCAACGCAAGCTTGATTTGAAAGACGCGGTTATTCGCGAAATCGTGGGGATGCGCGGAAAACATCATCGCGCCGGCCGGCACGATGAGCAGCAGGCCCGCCGCCGACCAACGCAGCAAGTGCCGGCCGAGGCCGTCCAGCGGCAGGTGCCTGGCAAAGCCGAGCACCCGCAGGTCGAACATGGCGACGGCCCCGACCAGCACCACGAATCCGACGATATGGAAAATCTCGACGATCGGGTAGAGCCACAGGTTGCCGCGCATCGCCTCGGACAAGGGCGTCGCTTCGAGCCAGCCGAGCAAACCGGCGGGCTCGGGCATCAGCGGAGCTCCGTTGTCTTTTGCCCGATGGTGATGCGCTCCGCGCGGAGCTCGTCGGCCTTGTTCCGGTTAGGGTAGCCATACACGGAAGCCCGGCTCCCCGGCGCCAGCATTTCCTTGCCGAGACCGCGGTTCTGCATGCGTGTCGGCGGCGCGAGAACGACCGTCCAGGTCCGTTCGTCCGTCTTCAAGCGGACAAAGCCATGCGGATGGACATAGCCGGACTGTTCGATGGTGCCGACCAGTTCCAAAGGCCGGCTATCGTCATATTCGCTCCAACCGTGATGCGAGAAAGCGGGAGGAGCGACCAGCAAGGCAAGAATCGCGAGTCGTTTCATGGGGCAATTCCGATCAGTCTCGTCTGCAAATGCGCAACCGCGAAACCGAGATGCGCGCTTTCGACAGAAGATCGCGCCTTACCGCTCAGGGTTCCCCTTCCCGCGACGCCCCATGCCCGATTCAAGGATCCGCTCCTCCCCATGTACACCGGCATTGATCTCGATCAAGCCCGCGATGTGTGTGGGCATGGGCAGGTATCACTTAGAATTTCCGGATTGCAAAGGCCACGAGTGACCAGATCACGCTCCTCATGCGGGCACGCACATACCTGATACTGATGGTCGCTGCCATTCTGCTTCCCGCCGTCGGGCTGTGCTGGCTCGGCTTGGACAGGCTGCTCGTATGGGAGCGCGACTCGCGGCTAAGAAGCGTGCAGGAGACGGCCCGTTCAACTGCGCTCATGATCGACCGGGAGATCGCCAAGGCGCAGGCCATGCTTCGCGTCGTCGCGAATTCCCAAGACATCCGAGACGACGATTTCTCGCGCTTGCACAAGCTGCTCGGCACCATCAACAGCACTCCGCAATCGTGGTTCGTCGTTTCGGACGAGCACGGGCAAGCCCTGTTGAATACCTTCGTCCCCTACGGCACAAAGTTGCCCGAGCGTCGCGGCAGCTGGGCGGCTCGCATCGTCGACTTGCAAAAGCCGAGGGTCTCCAATTATTTCGTCGGCACGCTGGCGCGGCGTCCCGCCATTTCGATAGATTTTCCGACCCCCCCGGCGACCGGCAAGCGATATATCGTCAGCAAGGTCTTCGACGCCAGTTACTATGCCCGAATCCTGGATCCGAAGGCCTGGGGCGTGAACTGGATCGTCACCGTGTTCGGCTCCGACGGCGTCGCCATCGCGTGCAACAAGGACGCCTCGCAATTCGTCGGCGCGCCGGTGAAGAGGGAACTCTTGCACGCCTCGCAGCAACGTCCCGCGGGCGTCCTTCGCCATGCCATGGCGGAGAGTGCCGACGTATACGATGTCTATATGCGTTCCGAGCTCTCGGGCTGGACCGTCGCGATCGGCGTTCCTGCCGAGGAGATCGAGGCGCCTGCCAGGCAGGCCATGCTGTTCGCGGCAAGCTCGCTCCTGGCGATTCTCGGCGTATCGCTGGGCGTTGCGGCATTTCTGGCCCGCAGGCTTTCTTCAGCGTTGCACGAGGCGACCGCCGTGGCCGGAAAGCTGGGCCAGGGCGACGGCGGCGCGGCGGCATCCAGATCCAACGTGCACGAAATCGATACCTTGCTCGGCGCGCTGCACGAGATCCACAAGTCGCTGGCGGAGGAAACGATATCGAGGCGCTCGCTCGAGGCGGAACGCGAAGGCCTGCTCTTGAGCGAACAGCAAGCGCGGAAACTGGCGGAGGCGCAAAACGCTGCCAAGGACGACTTTCTGGCGATGCTCGGTCACGAGCTCCGGAATCCGCTTGCCGCCGTCTCGGGGGCGATGGCCGCGATGGACATGCCCGGAACGAGCGCGGAGACGGCCGCGCGCGCGCGGCGGATCGCGATTCGGCAAGTCCGGCATTTGACGCGCATCGTCGACGACTTGCTTGAAGTCCGGCGGATCATGACGGGAAAGGTCGTGCTCCACCGCGAGCCGCTCAACCTGCGCGACATGCTCGAGCAATGCTGCGAGGCCCAGGCCGTAGCGGATTTCAACGTCCATGACTGGTCCTTCGACTTGCAGGATGCCTGGGTCGACGCGGACAAGACCCGGCTCGAACAGATCCTCAGCAACGTGCTCGGCAACGCGGCGAAGTTCACGCCGCCCGGCGGCCGCATCACGGTGACGGCGCGCCGCGACGGCGACCAAGCCGTCGTCTCGGTCCTGGATACCGGCATCGGCATCACCCCGGAATTGCATGAGCGGATATTCGACATTTTCGTCCAAGGCCCGACCGACATCGCGCGTTCGCGCGGAGGCCTGGGTCTCGGGTTGGCGCTGGTGCAGGAACTGACGAAGATGCACGGCGGCTCGGTCGGCGTGCGAAGCGACGGCCCGGGGCGGGGCAGCGAGTTCGTGTTGCGCTTCCCCGCCATCGCGGCTCCCGCCGGCAATCGCCTGGCCGACGAAACGCCGCAGCCGCCGACGGGCGGCAGGCACATCCTCATCGTCGAAGACAACGAGGATGGAAGGGAAATGCTGGCGACCATGCTGCAGATCCAGGGCTTCAAGGTATCCACCGCCGGCGGCGGAGAAGTCGCCTTGGCAAAGGCCGAGAGCGAGCGGCCCGACATTGCGCTGATCGACATCGGCCTTCCCGACATCAGCGGCTACGACGTGGCAAGACGGCTGCGGTCGCAGCCGGCGACGCGGCATATCCGGCTGATCGCGCTCTCGGGATATGGCTTGCAGCAGGATCGGGACAAGTCTTCCACGGCCGGCTTCGATATGCACCTGACCAAACCCTATACGGTGTCGTCGTTGCTTGCGGTGCTGTAATGCGACGCGGCCCGGCAGGAAAAAATCCGGTCACAGATCCGAGAGCTCGGCACGCATCATGAGTCGGCGGCAGATAAGGACGCGCTCCGCGATATTATCGTTGTCGCGCTGGGACTGTATATGCGCCAGCTGGTATTCGATATGCCGTATTTGATACCTGATCCATCGGCGGCGAATGCCTGTCAAGCATAACCTCAGCGCTACATGAATCTGTATCCAGGCTTGCGCCCAAGCGCCCGATATGACGCTCCAAGATTGCGGAGCATCATTGTTTTTCATCGCGATCGACTTCGAAGACAAGCTCTTCATCATGATGCCGGCCTCACTGTGACGGCGCAGAGACCGAAGCGATCGATCGCCGCATCAAGGACATCGAAGCTGCTATAGGCATCCGCGCCGTAGGAATACACGGCGCGTTCCGTGCGCGCCGTGATATGGAAATGCCGCATGGTCTGCGCCCTCCCGGTATGGACAAACTCGAAACATCCTGCGCCGGATAATTATGCGCAAAAGGCATGTCCTTTTCTCTTTCATGGGCGGACAACAGCTTGAGCGGCCGTCAGGATAGTGAGGAAAGTATAGGGAGAGGCCGATTACGGATTGGTTACCGATCCGTACCGTTCGCGCATCCAGGCAACGGTGAAACGAGGAAGCGAACCGTCAGAGAAAGGCCGCGCGACGTGGTCTGCGCTCACACCTGCCGCAGCAACTCGAGCATCTGCTGCGCCGTCATCCTCGCCGCCGCTTCGCCGCCTTCCAGCAGGCTGTCGGCCAGGTCGCGTTTGCGGCGGTGCAGGTCGACGATGGTTTCTTCGATCGTGCCGCGCGCCACCAGCCGGTAGATCGTGACCGGACGCCGCTGGCCGATGCGGTGGGCGCGGTCGGATGCCTGGTCCTCGACTGCGGGATTCCACCACGGATCCATATGGATCACGTAGTCGGCCGCTGTCAGGTTCAGACCGGTACCGCCCGCCTTGAGACTGATGAGGAAAAGATCGCCGTCGCCGCCCTGGAATGCATCGACACGCTTCTTGCGCTCGGCCATCGGCGTGGAGCCGTCAAGGTATTGATGGCGAATGCGGCGCTCGTCGAGCCATTCGCGCAGGATGGCGAGATGATCGACGAACTGCGAGAACACGAGGGCCTTGTGGCGATTGACGAGCAGTTCCTCGACCAGTTCGCCAAACGCCGCCAGCTTGCTTCCCGGAAGCCCAAGATCGGGAGCAACGAGCTTCGGATGGCAGCAGGCGCGCCGCAGCTTCATGATCTCGGCCAGGATCTGCAATGCCTGCTGGCCGGCCGGGGCATCCAATTGCGCCAGGCGCGACAGCGCGCCGCGCCGCAGGCTCTCATAGAGCGCGGCTTCCTCCTGCGACAAATCGACTTCGCGCACGATCTCGGTACGCGTCGGCAGCTCCGCCAGCACCTGGGTCTTGGTACGGCGCAGCATGAAGGGCTGGATCAGGCGGCGCAGGCGCGATCTGGCCTCCTGCGCCGCTTGGCCGCGCTCCCTCTCGATCGGCGCGGCGAAACGCTGACTGAACCGTTCGAGCGAGCCGAGCAGGCCCGGGGCGAGGAAACGGAACAGGTTCCATAGCTCGCCGAGATGGTTTTCGAGCGGCGTACCGGTCACCGCGAGGCGGAAATCTCCCTGCAGCGCCATCACCGCCTGCGAGCGCTTGGTGGCCGCGTTCTTGACGGCCTGCGCCTCGTCAAGCACCACGGTGCTCCAGCGCCGGCCGGTGAACAACTCTGCCTCCTGTTGCAGCAGGCCGTAGCTGACGACCACGACGTCGAACGGCTGCAGCCGCGCCAGCATCTCGCTGCGATCGCCGCCGCCGAACAGACGCGCATTCAACGGCGGCGCAAAGCGCGCGATCTCGTCGAGCCAGTTGGTGCAGACCGATGTCGGCGCGACGACGAGCGCCGGGCCCCGCCGCTCCTGTGCGCGCAAGAGCAGGAGCGCAATCGTCTGGACCGTCTTGCCGAGTCCCATGTCGTCCGCGAGACAGGCCCCTACGCCCCAGTGGGCAAGACGCGCGAGCCAACGGAAGCCGTCGGCCTGGTAACCGCGCAATTCGGTCTGCAGCGTCGGCGGCACTTCCGGCTCATAGGCATCGAGTTCAGCCAGCGTGGCGAGGTGCGCCTTCCACTGCTTGTCGACCTTCAGTTCGCCGGCGCGGCCGGCAAGGTCTTCCAGGCTCGACGACGCCAGCGCATGCATGCGCGCGCCTTGGGCGTCGATTTCGGCCAGCGCCGCGAGATCGGCCAGGCGCCGATGAAATTCCTCGGTCAACGCGAGGAAGCGCTTGTCGTCGAGCGCGATGAAGCGGCCGGTACCATGAGCGACGAGTTCAAGCAAGCGCGAGAAATCGAGCACGGTGTCTTCGTCGATGCGCAGCGCACCGCCGGCGGCGAACCAGTCGCGCTCGCTCTTGATGTTCATCTTCAGCTGTGCGAATCCGGCCTGGCCGGCGAGGCGGAACTTCTCGCCCTGCGGCCAGGCGATGACGACGCCACCCTCGCTCGCGGCCGCCTGCAATTGCAGCAGCAGTTCGAGGCTGGCTTCCGGCGTATCGAGCAGCCATTCGCCGTGCGCGTATTCGGCATCGCGCAGCGCCGGGCACGCCGCCGCGAACGCCTGCGCGGCGTTGCGTTCGCCGTCCAGATCGCGCCGCGCCTGGACGCGCTTGCCGTCGATTTCCGCGATCACGTTGGCGCTGCCCTGGCCGGGCGCATAGGCCGGGCCCGCCTCGCCGAACGGCTGCACGACGCATTGCGCCCGCAGGCCTTCGCCGTGCGGCAACAGGTGCATGAATAGGCGCCGGTCGGCCTCCACCGCCTCCGCTTCCGCCGCGCCGCCGATCGCCGATTGCACCGTGATGCTCGATGCCACGGAGCCGACCGCGCGCAACACCTGCTCACGTGCGTAGGCCGGCACCGAGAGCTCGCGGCCGACGATGGCGGCGATGCGGCGATGCTCGTCGCTGATCGCATACACGCGCAGGCGCGTCGGCGTTTCCTGTTCGACCCTCACCGGGCCTGCTTGCGCATCGATGGGCGGCTGCAAAGCGAGCACGAGACGATCCGCCTCCTCGCGTACCAGCAATTCCGGCTCGCCGCGCGCGAGTTCGAGCTTCACCTCGGGTGCATCGCGCAAAAAAAGATGCGGATGGCCGACCAGCGCGAGCGCGGCCCGGTGGCCGTCGATGTCGTAGGCCGCCGCACCGTAGTAATTCGATTGCGTGCGAATCGCGCCCGTCGCCTTGCGGTCCTGCTCGATGAGGTAGGGCAGCGTGACGGCTTCTTCGCGCAAGCGCTTGAGCGCAACCGGCCGGCCGCGCGTCCAATGGCCGCGCGCATCGCGCTTCTGCTCGCGCGGTTCGACCGTGAGCGTGCCCCAGTGCGGATGAAAGTCGACCAGCCAAGCCAGGCGCACCTGTCCTTCGGCCGGATTGCCGGCCGGCGCCGGCGTCTGCCGCAGGGCGATAAGGGCGTCGAGCTGACGTTGCCAGGTTTCCTGCGGCGCGAACCAGCCGCAAGCGTCCGCGAAACCGTGGCGCGCGCGCCAGGCGGCGGCGCGTTCGGCCCAGGAGGACTGACCTCCTTCCGTACGCCGGTGCAGCAACTCGGCCGCCTGCGCGGCGATCCATAACAGATCGGCGGCCTCGGCTTGCGCCGCAAGCTCGGTCAGATCGGCCATGGCGCCGGTCGATGCCGGCAGACCGATCCAGTAACGCACCAGTTCGCGGAACAGCCGTGCCAGCGGCCAAGCGGCCTCGTCGAGAAACGCTCCCGCCTGCTCCGGCTTCATTGTGCCGGACAGCACTTCGCGCAATGCGTAAAGCTGATACCAGATCTTGGCGTCGGCCGCGCACAAGGTGCGGCGCGCCGCTTCAAGCAAGGCATCGGCCTGCTTGCCGGCCTTCGGATCGGACGAGCGCAGCAACGCCAAGAGGTGCAGCATCCCCGGCAAACCTGGCAAGGCCACATTGCGCTTGCCGGTGTCCTTGCGCATTTGCTTGAGCGCAGCCTCGAAGGCGGGCAATGCGGCATCGATGTCGCCGCGCAGGAAGGCTGCTGTCGCCCGTACCGCAGCCGCGCCATCGTCGACAAGGTCCTCCGCCTCGGCCAGCCGGCCGCACAACAGCCAATGGCCGGCAAGCGCGGCGCGCAGGCGCGCGCTATCGGCTGCGCCTGAAGCGACCATGCTTTCCGCGTGCGCTCGCACGGCATGTGCCGTCGCCGGAACGTCGGCGGCATGCGCGAGCAGATACGGCATCGCCTCTTCCTGTACCTGCGGATGCAGATAGCCGAACAAGGCAGCGTCGAAAGGCTGGCCGACGGCGGCAACATAAGGATGCATGTCAAACGCGCCGGCGAAGTGATCGCAGGCCTCGAGCCACGGCATCAATGTCTCCGACGTCAGGCCGCGCAGCATCGCCATGCGCAGACGGCCCAACGCCTGACGCGGATTGCGCATGTAGAGAAAGCCGGCGTAGGGTCGACGCACAGGATCGACTTTCTCGATCGCCATGCACAGGGCATCGAAGCTGCCGTCCTCGAGCGCGGCGCGCAGCATCTGCCGATCGAGCGGCGGCACGCAGATGTAGCCGCTGCCCTCAGGCGTGATTACCAGGTGGCGCTCGCGCAAGCGGGCCAGCGCCTCGCTCAGCGATGGATTGGTCCAGGCGTGCCCGTATTCGTCACGCGCACCGAGCTGGCGCAAGTGTTCCAGCAGGCGCGTCTTGCCGAGCGGTTCGCTGTGTATGGCAAGCAGGGAAAGGATGGTGCGGTCGGCGATGCCGCAGTCATCCAAGGGATCATTCGGGCGAGAGGGTTGGACCAGGGCAAGGCGGGGAGAAGGTGGCATGATGAATCGGACAAATATGCCTGCGGCAGGGCAACTGGATGACGGATCGCCGCATGATGCATGGATGCGAAGATGCCTATTTTATGTCGCAAGCCGAACCGGCTGGAAGGCACACCGCTGACGGAAGAGGAAATCGAACGGTATCTGCCGGCGGCGACGAACGACGCTGTTTTCGGACAATTCCGAGGGAGCCCTTTCGTAGGGCGCCACAGTCACTGTGGGATCTACGGTTAAAAACTCTCTACAAATTCATCCCGCGACTCATTGCGATATCCCGTGGCTCGCAAAGTCAATTGATATATATCAATGAATTTGCTTTGGCCTGGGGAACTCTAGTGGTGCGCGAAATCCGTTCCCCTATATTCCGTCCTGGAACTTATCCATTCGCTTGTTCGTTCAGCTCGGCGGCAGCGGCGAGTCGGGGTGAGGTCCGGTCTGTCAAGTCACAAAGAAAAATTTACCAATAGGAGACGGAATATGAATACGCGATTTCGCACCGCGGTGCGCAAGATAGCGCCTGCCCTTGCTCTACTGGCCGTTGGAGCAGAGGCAACCGCCACCACCCTGAACCAGAACGCTTCCTGGACCATCGACCGCGCCGGCACCTCGACCAAGTACCGCGTCGTGTCTTACGGCGACTCGATCTACGCCGGCTACAACGGCTCCATCAGCAGCGCGGCGAAGTACGCCGGCCCCGTCGTCCAATCGGAGTACCTGTCGGCGCTGTGGAATGCCGATATCGAACAAGTGCGCCGCACCAAGTCCGGCGCGGTAGCCTCGGACGTCTACAATAACAAGATCGTGGCCGAGCGGTCTTACATGCAAAACAGCGCCACCCGCGTGGTCACGTTCGAGATGTGCGGCAACGATGGCCTGCAGGCGCGCACGGCCTTCAAGAACCAGACCGGCACCTGCGATGTCAGCGGCTTGAACACGGCATTGAACAACTGCAAGACTTACGTGGCGATGGCGATGGACTTCATCAACGCCAATGCGTATTCCGGCACCAAGCTGAAGGTCATCTCGAACCTTCACTACCCCGGCTATGCCGCCGACAACGTGCAAAGCTCCTGCAAGAGCGCATCGACCGGCGCCACGGTGAACATCCAGAACACGCTCCTGCCTTATATCGCCAAAATGAACTGGGCGATGTGCGACACCGCGCGGCAAAAGGGCTTCGCCTGCGCCGATTCCTTCGCGCAGTACATGGGCGCCGACTACGACAGCAACGGCGACGGCCAGATCGACTCGGACGCCTTGCGCTATATCGCAGGCGAGAGCGAGGCGAGCTACGTCAACCGCATCACCACGACGCTGCGCTCGACGATCCGCGACGCCAACACGAAGTTCGCGTCTTCGAGCACCAGCTTTGACTACATCCAGTCCGACGACACGCACCCGACCTACACCGGCGGCACCATCACCGCCGGCCTGTTCGGCGGCAGCACCGGCTCGGGCGCGCCCCGCTACACGACGTTCACCAACGGCAAGAGCCCGATCTGGAACCAGTACGGCCACGAGCGTCTCGGCTGGGGCTTGTCGGTCTTCGATCCGGCGGCTCCCAAGGCCAAGGGGAAGTAATCCATGAATAAGCCACGCCGCTCCGGCCAGCCGCCGACCGATCCGGTCAAGGTCCGGGGCGGGTGGCGCCCGTCGCTGGGCTATCTTGCGATTGCCCTCGGGCTGATCGGATTCACTCTCTTCCTATGGGTATCGTCCGAGGAGGACGATAGCGCGACGACGCCGACGGCATCGGCGGCCTCGTCGCGCGACACGTTCGTCACTTGGACGCCGCCGCCGCCTTCGCAGGCGCCGGCGCCGGTGCAAGACGTCTCGCAACGCCTGCCGGAGGCGCATGCCGAGGGGGATGCCGCTGTGGGTACGGATACGACGCGCGACCTCTCGTTCTACGTGGCGCGCGGCGAGAAGCCGAAGATGTCGGAGGTGATCGAGCGCCTGCACCAGGCCGGCATCCATACCGGCCTTGGCGCCTTCTCACCGCCCGGCACCAGCCCGCCCCTGGTCGGGCTCGCGGTGCCCGAGGATTTCGTGCTTCCGCCGGGTTACGTCCGCCACTACCAGGCGACCGACGACGGCCAGCGCATCGAGCCGATCCTGATGTACTCGCCGGACCACCAGTTCGTCGACGCCGCCAACCGGCCGATCCCGATTCCCAAGGATCGCGTCGTGCCGCCGGAACACGCGCCGCCCGGTCTGCCGATCCGAAAAATCGAGATCCCCGCGCCATTGGAACCGCAGTGATGCGGGCTCTGCACACCATGACATCGTCCACCCGTTCCCGCGTGAGTATCCTGGCGGGCATCCTCGCCAGCGCGGTCCTGTCCGGCCTGTACGCCCACGGCGGCGCCGGCTGGCTGCTCGGCTTCGTATTCCTCGTGCCGTGGCTGCTTGCGCTCGACGCGAGCCGCACGCTCGCGGGCACGCTGCTCTGCGCCTGGGCGATGTCGGTCGCCTTCGCGGCGGCGGCCTGTGCCTGGTTCGGCATCGCGATCGGCAACTATACGCAGAGCGGATCGGCCGCCGGCGTCGCCGTGCTGCTTCTCGCCGCGCCGCTGCTCGCGCCGCAATTCCTTGCATTCGCGCTGGCGCGCCATCTGGCCGGCCGGCGCTACGGGCCCGTCCTGGTCGCGTTCGCTGGCGCGGCGGCCTGGGTGGCGACGGAATGGCTCGCGTACAAGCTCCTCGGCAACATGCTCGGCTACACGGTCGGCTACGGGCTCTATCCGTCCCACCTCCTGCGCCAAGCGGCCGATATCGGCGGCGCCGCGGGCCTCACGTTCATGCTGCTGCTGGCGAACGAAGGTGTCGCGGCAGCCATCGCGCGCCGGACCGGCGGCATGCGTGCGATCGCCAAGCCGCTGGCGCTTGCCGCGCTGGTGCCGCTGCTGCTGGCAGGTTACGGCCTGGTCAGGATTTCGACTTTGCCTGCCGCCGCCGGCAAGCCGCTGCGCATCGGCATGATCCAGTCCGACATCGTGGACTATGAACGCCAGCGCCAGGAAAGAGGCACGCACGCGGTCGTGCGCGAGGTGCTCGATACGCACTTCGCGATGACCTACGACGCCGTCGTCCGGCAGCATGCGGACGCGGTGCTATGGTCGGAGACGGTATACCCCACCACCTTTGGCCACCCCAAGAGCGAGGCCGGGGCGGAACTCGACCGCGAGATCCTCTCCATCGTCGATTCCGCCGGGGTGCCGTTCGTGTTCGGAACTTACGACAGCGACGCGGCCGGCGAATACAATGCCGCCGCATTCGTGGAACCCCGCGCCGGCCTGCTGGGCTACTACCGCAAGACACGCCTGTTCCCGCTCACCGAGTATGTGCCCGCCTGGCTCGACGGACCCGCGTTGCGGCGCTGGCTGCCGTGGACCGGCAACTGGCAGGCCGGCACGGGCGCGCGCGTGCTGCCTTTGCGCCTGGCCGACGGCCGCGAGATTCCGGTGCTGCCCATGATCTGCCTCGATGGCATGGATGCCGGGCTCGCCATCGACGGCGCCCGGCTCGGCGCGCAAGCCATCCTGACCATGTCGAACGATTCCTGGTTCGCGAGCGGCCCGGGCATGGAACTGCTGCATGCCGCTGCGGCATTCCGCAGCATCGAAACCCGCCTGCCGCAGTTCCGCGTCACCCAGAACGGCTACAGCGCGGTGATCGACGCGACCGGCGCCGTGCTCGCCGGCGCTCGCAAGGGCGAACGCATGCTGGTGGTCGGCAGCGTGCCCGCTGGGACGCCTCCGCGCACGTTGATGGTGGCTTGGGGTAACTGGGTCGGGCTCGCGGGCACCGTGTTCCTCATGCTGCTGGGAGTGACGGCGGCATTTTCCTGGCTGAGCACTCGCCGAGTGGAAGAAGAGCCGGAACCGGCTGCTGCCATGGCATTCCCTGTCACCGTCGCCGTGTTGCCGCCCGCTGCCCGTCTCACGGCGGGCCTGTTGCGCGCCTTCGCGCGCGGAAGCCTGCTCTGGATGTGCGCGGCAATGCTGCTCAGCGAAGCCTTGCGCGGGCACACGCTGGCACAGATTCGTACTTTCGCCGGCTTCTTCATCGTTCCCGAGGTCGCATCGTGGTGCGTGCTGTATGCGTTTGCCGCGCGGGCTTCGATCAAGAATGGCGCGCTGGTACTGGAACGTGGCGCGCAGCGACTGGAGCTCGCTATCCGCGACATCGTCGCTATCGAGCCGTGGCGCGTGCCTATCCCCGGGCCCGGCGCTTCACTGCGCCTGGTGTCTGGTGAACGCTGGAGGTATGGGCTTGCGCTTGCTGACACGACCGGCTTGGCTCGGGCGCTGGCGTCCGCCGGCGCGGCTTCGGTGCAGATCAGGGCATCCTTGCGTGAAACGGCGTATGCGAAAGCCCGCTTGGCGGTCCGGCGCGGGCTGCCTGATCATCCCTTGGCGAAGTTCGTTCTGTTCCCCGTCGTGCTCGCCGTCCCGGCGTTCAGCCTGCACCAGCACATTACCTATGGCAGCGGCCTCGGCGAGTACACCATGTTCGGCCTGAAGGCTTATCTCACCGGCTTCTCGCTTTGGTGGGCTTCTTGGGCGATTGCCGTCGTGCTGAGCGCTGCGGCGCTGTGTGCGGTGATTGAGGCCGGGACACTGCTTGCGGTGCTTCTGAGGCCTGTGCAGGCGGCTGAGGTTCGACGGTGGCTTAAGGGGTTCGGTCTTGTGGCGCTCTACCTTGGGTTGCCGTCGTGGCTGTTGTTGCGTGTTTATGGCGGCTAATTCGTAAGCGCCCGGGGATCCCGTCTTGAATCGACTGGTTGAGATCGGCGAGCATCGTGTCCACCCTGAACTTAAGTGGACACGTGCACACGATGGAAGCGAATTCTGAAGTAAAACCGACCCGGCGCCGTCGCCATAGCGCCGCCTTCAAGGCCGAGGCGGTCA
>DASPLX010000022.1:0-28681 GCA_035627375.1 Paucimonas sp.
GGAACGTCGCCAGTCAGCTCTCCACCATCGCGCCGACCGCATAAACGGCCTGATGCGTCAACCACGGCCGTCAGGCGACGCTTACCGAGAAACCGTAAAGCGTGATGTGGTTCCGCCCCTAGCTGATGTGCGCCCGGCAAAGTGGCCGGGAGAAGAGACTTGAGGTATTTACCCGGCTCAGGTATTACACCAAGCAACTCGCGCAGCCTGGCATAGAGTTCGTCGCGTCGCGAATTTTGCTTAGGTAAGCGTCGATTGCGCCATGCATCACAAATAGACGTGGGCACATGGATCGGAGAGTCGCGCCGAGCGAATTGCACAGTCGACAGTGCGGAAGCGAGTTGCCGCAGACTATCTCCAGCTTCAAGTTCCGGCTGCGGCACATCCATATAGATCGCGGCGCCACTATCCAAGCGAGAAGCGAATCTGCAAATCAATTCACGAACAAAAAAGGACTTACCGACGCCGGAGTCACCCGTTAATTGCAAATGACGGCAATTGCCAACGTCGTCATCCTCGAGGAAATTCAGTGCGTCTCGAAGCAAATCTCCACGCAACAGAAATGGCCAATCGGCTTCTGACGGGAATTCAATTGTGATCGGAGAGCTCACTTCTCAGTACGTCCAAAATTGAATAGATAATTATTAGTTATCAGTTAAATTACAATTTTCTGCATTTTCGCCAATCACCGAATCGACCCGGGGCGAAAGAGTTATGAGTGCTTTCCGATGGAAAGCAGGGTGATTGCTCACGCGCAGTCGCTCTTCCCCGCCATGACAATGCGGCCATGTTCATGTGATCTGTGCGCCCCCTCGCTGCCGGCCATTTGAGGTCAGCCCTCGAATGGCTTCCCATTCCGAGCCGTCAACCTGTCCAGGTGGTGTGCATCGAGGTTGAATCGAATCTTAAGTGGACGATCCTTCCACAGCCTTTTGATCTCGCCGGTGACCACGGCGCTGGCACGGTTTGCAAGCTGATTTCGTGTCTCGTGATCGTTCTGCGTATGCAGTCGCTGGAGCTCTTCGGGGTCGAGCCCCGCGACCTTGCACAGCTTCTGAAAATTCCTGTCGGAGTCAGCCAGCTGGTTGTGAGATTTTCTGTCGAGATACGCGGCGATGTCCTGGTGGCCATCGAGTTCCGGATATTCATCGATATAGATAAATTTTGGAATCGCGCCAACAGCCCTTATGTCGGCTTCGTCGAAAGGAATTGCCTTGAGCTCCGGGAAATGCACCGTCCTTGACTTGCCGTACTTCCGCCCAATGACAACTGTGGAGACGTCGGTAGCTCGCGGAATTATCTCAAGAAGAGCCTCCTTGTCGTCCTCATCGAGAATCCACGTCGTGGACAACACGGGCGTATCGTCCGTGCATTCCTCGAGGCGCCTGTGGCGGGGAAAGTCCTTGATGGGCTTCAAAGCCTCGAACCCTGCAATCGGATTTAGGCTTTCCAATGCACGTAGGAGGTTCGACTTGCCGCTCTCGTTCCTTCCTAGTAGAGCGGTGATCTGCGAAACCGCGATTTCTCCGCTATCGTTGATGGATCGGTAATTACGAACCCGGAATGACTCAAGTCTCATGCAGGGCGCTCCCTATTTAGCGATCTTTTGGCAATGATAAATGGCTATCCGTATTCCGTGGTCGATACCTACCGCAAAATCCGCATAAATCCCTTGAGTTGTTCAAATTACTGTGGATAACTCCAGATTTCAAACCGCCAATTCTCCGCCCAGCACCGCGCCAATCGGCGCGCTGGAATTTTCAGCAATTCTGACCCAACCAGTGTCATGCGCGGGAATCTGGCATCCAGACTGCTCGCGCAATTGATCCGCCCAGCGAAACAGATCGGACTCCGAGGCCGGAAGCGGAGCTCGAGCGGCCTTTTCGATCGAGCACATCGTCGCGTGACCAGGATCCAGACTTACATGGCGCTGCCGAAGATCTCGAAGGGAGGCGAAAGAGTGCGGCGACTCGTTCTTCGTTGAGTGGCATTTTCATGCAAACTCCTGTGACGGAGGATGTGGTGTCCTCATATGACCAACGACGGTACAGCGATATTGGCCATTCGTCGAAAAATTAAACAATGTCCACGTTCAAACTACGCGACCGGCCTACGCAATAGGTTCTATCGTATCCGCCGCAAAACTTCAAATGACTACCCTCAATACAGTTTTGGGACACACTTTCCTCATCGTGGCATTTTCCTCGGAAAAGTCTGTAGCCATCGAAATTTCGTCACGGCGGCCACCGATGAATGACCTGAGATCCAATAATGCCCCCAATGTCCATCCGCATGGCTCTAATTGATCTTTGCGCAGCCACTGCATTGAATCGATGCACATCAGAAGCGACAAGCCAGACGTGGTGATTAAGGCTATCAAGTCGCGCGTGGTAACAATACGATTTGCTGAGTACTGGTCGTAGGCGGCAACAATGCCGTGCCGGTCTTGATTAAGGGCTTCAATCAATGCGCACGGAACAGTCCACATTTGTTCAGCGAAATCCAAGGAATAATTTCCGTACAAATTCCGTACGCAACAAAAAAGGACTTGGGCGATTGCGCGCAAGTCCTTGATTTTCATGAATATTTCTGGTGGACGGTACTGGGATCGAACCAGTGACCCCTGCCGTGTGAAGGCAGTGCTCTACCGCTGAGCTAACCGTCCAAAGACGCGCATTATGGCACAAATGCCGCGACGAATCAATTCGTCATTGCGCTGGGATAGCCGAAACGGTGCGCCAGACGCAAGTCCCCTTCGCTTCCTTGTCCAGCTTGTCGAGCAACGCTTCATGCTCCGCCAATTCTTCCGCGGTTGCCGGCAGCACGAGAATCTCGGCCAGCGGCAATGCGGTGCCGGCCGCGCTGCCGGCATTCTGGATCACGGGCTCCGACAAATCGATGGTCAGGCTTTCCTGGCCGCGCGTCATGGCGAGATAGACTTCGGCCAGCAGTTCGGAGTCCAGCAGCGCGCCGTGCAAGGTCCGGTGCGCGTTCGAAATGCCGTAGCGGTCGCACAAGGCATCGAGCGAATTGCGCTTGCCGGGGTACATGCTCTTGGCCATCACGAGCGTATCGATGATGCCGGCGATCTGCTCCTCGAAGCGCGGCGCGCCGAGGCGTTCGAATTCGGCATTCAGGAAGCCGACGTCGAAGGGGGCGTTATGGATGATGATTTCGGCGCCGGCGATGTAGTCGCGGAATTCGTTCGCGATCTCGGCGAACTTCGGCTTGTCGCTCAGGAATTCCGTCGTCAATCCGTGCACCGCGAGCGCGCCCTCTTCCGAATCGCGCTCCGGGTTGATGTAGTAATGGAAGTTATTGCCGGTCAGCTGGCGGTTGAGCATTTCCACGCAGCCGATTTCGATGATGCGGTTGCCGGCGCGCGGATCGATGCCCGTGGTTTCGGTGTCGAGAATGATTTGTCGCATGTTCGCTCAAGATAGATGAATTAGTTCCGCCCAGCCGTTTCGACGCCGCGATTGGCCAAGGCGTCGGCGCGCTCGTTGCCGGCATGGCCGTTGTGGCCGCGCACCCAGCGCCATTCCACACTGTGCTTGGCCTGCGCCTCGTCGAGGGCCTTCCAGAGATCGGCATTCTTGACCGGCTCCTTCGCCGCCGTTTTCCAGCCGCGCGCCTTCCAGCCGTGTATCCATTCGCTGATGCCCTTTTGCACGTACTGGCTATCGGTATGCACGATCACGTCGCAGGGCCGCGTCAACGCGCCCAAGGCCTCGATGACTGCCTTGAGCTCCATGCGATTGTTGGTCGTATTGCTTTCGCCGCCGAACATTTCCTTTTCATGCCCGCCCGAGACCAGCAACGCTCCCCAACCGCCGGGACCGGGATTCCCCTTGCAGGCGCCGTCGGTGAAAATTTCAACTTTATCCATCGATCAGAATCTTTTGCTTCGAATGTTTGTGTATTTTATTGGCGGCCGGCACGCCGTTCACCACCTTGGCCGGCGACTTGCTGAATGCCGGGCCGATCAGGCGCATGCCTTTCACGCGCTTGATCGCTTGCACCATGTAGACCGCGCCCAGGTACGGCCACCAACGGCCGCCGGCCTTTTCCATGAATGAAAACCGGTTCAGCCAGCGCTCCGTGCGGCAGGGTGGCGCATAGCAGCCGAAATGGCCGGGGCTGACTTCCATGTTCAACAATTTCAGCCAATCCTTGAGCCGCGGCAGGCTGATGAATTCGCCGTGGCGCGGCAGGAAATGGCCGCCGGTCATGCGCCCCACGACTTGCCGCATGCCCCATAGGCTGGCGGGATTGAAGCCGCAGACGATCAGTTGGCCCTCCGGGATCAGCACCCGCTCGACCTCGCGCAAGACCTGGTGCGGTTCGGCCGCGAATTCGAGCACATGCGGCAGCACCACCAGGTCCAGGCTCTGCGAGGCGAACGGCAGGTCGGCGAAATCATGCACCACCACCACCGGCATCTTCCCGCCCTCGGCGCCCGCCTGCGGCATGTAGGTATCGGAACGCCATTGGTGCGGCATCCGGTTCGCCCGCAGCGCTTCGATCTGCGGCAAGCCGATCTGCATGGCGTTGAAACCGAAGATATCGGAGGTCAACTCGTCGAACCGCGCCTGCTCCCAGGTCCGGACATAGTTCCCGGGCGGCGTCTCGAGCCAGGAGCCGAGCGCTATAATGTCCTTCTCAGATGTCGACTGTGCCATGCGTATGTTGAGTGTACTGACCGTTCCGGCGTTCGAAGATAATTACTTATGGCTGGTTCACGATGGCAAGCATGCCGCCGCGGTCGACCCTGGCGATGCGACGCCGATCATCGCCGCGCTGGAGGCGCATCGGCTGACGCTGGCCGCTATTTTACTGACACATCACCATGCTGACCATGTCGGCGGCGTGCCCGCGCTATTACGCCATGCCAAGGACTCAGCGAATTCGCCGGCGCCTTTGCCGGTCTTTGGCCCCCATCATGAGACGATCGCGGCGGTGACCCATCCTCTTTCCGAGGGCGATTCGATCACCGTTCCGCAGCTGCAACTGGGTTTGCGGATCCTCGATGTCCCGGGCCACACGCGCGGCCATATCGCCTACTATAGCGCGCCGCACGGCTGGCTGTTTTGCGGCGATACGCTGTTCGCCGGCGGCTGCGGCCGCTTGTTCGAAGGCACACCGGAACAAATGTCCGCCTCGCTCGGCAAGCTGGCCGCGCTTCCTGACGAAACGCAAGTCTTCTGCGCGCATGAATACACGCTGGCGAACCTGCGCTTCGCGCGCGAAGTCGAACCGCACAACGCAGCGCTCCTGCTGCGCATCGACCGGGAAACCGAAAAGCGCGATCACGACCAGCCGACCGTACCCTCGACCATCGGCCTGGAGAAGTCCACCAATCCTTTTCTGCGCTGCCGGGAGCCGGCCGTGATCGAACGCGTTTTGTCGACGGGACGCGCTTCGCATAGCGATCCGATCAGCGTTTTTGCTGCGCTGCGGGAGTGGAAAAACACTTTCCGCTAGGCATCAACAGTGCCGCGACGATGAGCCAACTCAAGGAAAAACCCGGCGCCATTTAGTAAAAGACGCTCGGAGGTTCCAAAAAAACAAGGAGTTACCGCGCGTAATATAACTTGACTGCTGAAAAGTGCATTACGTACACTGCACGACTAATCTTGGCTGGCAGGCCGGCGATATATCGCGGCCGCTACTACAGCAAGCGAGAACCCATGCATCCAACCATCAAGAAGATTCTCCCTGCCGCGCTGCTTCTCGGCGCCGCCTCGGTCCAAGCCAACGACATCGCTCTTCCCGTCTATACGCCTTCCCAGCGCTCGATACTCGATTCCGCCTTCGATGCGAACGATGCAGCGGTGCAAGTGCTCGGCATGGAAGAAATCGATGTCTGGGCTCGCATTCGCAAGGGTTTCGCGATCCCGGATCTCGACAATCCGCTGGTGGGCAACCAGATGGCTTGGTATGCGGCCCGCCCCGACTATATCCATCGCACCACCACGCGCGCCTCGCGCTACCTGTTCCACGTTGTCACGGAACTGGAAAAGCGGAACATGCCGACCGAACTGGCGCTGCTGCCGTTCATCGAATCGGCCTTCAATCCGCAGGCGCTGTCGAGCGCGAAGGCGGCCGGCATGTGGCAATTCATCCCGTCCACCGGGCAGGACTACAACCTGAAACAAAGCGTATTCAAGGACGAGCGGCGCGACGTGCTCGCCTCCACCGATGCGGCCCTCACCTACCTGCAACGGCTGTACGGCATGTTCGGCGACTGGCAGCTGGCACTGGCTGCCTACAACTGGGGCGAGGGTTCGGTTCAGCGCGCGATCAACAAGCAGAAGGCGGCCGGCCAGCCGATCGACTTCAACAGCCTGTCGGTCCATATGCCGGCGGAAACCCGCAACTACGTGCCGAAGCTCCAGGCCGTCAAGAACATCATCGCGACGCCCGATCAATACGGGATCGCCCTGCCGAAGGTGGATAACCAGCCCTACTTCGTCACGATCGGCAAGACGCGCGACATCGACATCAAGGTTGCCGCGCAGCTGGCCGAGCTGTCGATCGATGAATTCAAGGCCCTGAATCCGCAGTTCAATCGCCCCGTCATCATGGGCAGCAGCGACACCCAGATCCTGCTTCCGCAAAGCAATGCTGAGAAATTCAAGGCCAACCTGGCGAAATGGGGCAAGGCCCTATCCTCCTGGACGGCGCACAAGGTGACGGCGACGCGCGAGAAGATCGAAACGATCGCCGCCAAGTTCGGCACCACGCCGCAGGTGATCCGGGAAGTCAACAATATCCCGCCGCGCATGCATCTGAAGGCCGGCTCGACCATCCTGGTGCCGAGGACCGAGGCGCACGCGGAAAAGGATATCGCTCCGGAACTTGTCGATAATGCAAAGATGCTGGTGGCGCCCGATGTGCCGCCGACGCGCCGCATTTCAGTCAAGGTCGGCAAGCGCGATACGCTGGCCTCGATCGCCAAGCGCCACAAGGTCAGCGTCGCCCAGATCAAGGATTGGAACCGCCTGCGCAAGGACAAGCTGGCGGCCGGCCAAGTGCTGCAATTGGAAGTGGCGAACAAGGTCGCATCCGTCAAGGGTGCCAAGCGCGTTGCCCGAGTCACTCCGGCCAACCATCGCGCCAAGCCGGCAGCGGCACGCAAGCATGCGAGCAAGACGGCCGTGGCCGACATCAAGAACAAGAAACGCAGCTGAATAGTCTTCCATAGCCGGATGCAGGGCCGGGAAACATCCCCAGTCCTTCGTATTGCGCGTAAATGACGACACTTAGCCTATGATCGTGGAAAGAAGCGGCGTAATGACCGTTCTCTCCACGATCGACTTCTTTTCCTGTCGCGGCGAAAGTTGCCCTTGCCGCCGCGACCCCCTACAATCCTGCAAAGTTTGAAAAGCGGCTCACGTCCGTTCAACCTGGCCCGCCGAGCGCGGCAGCCCATTCGGAGTCATTCATGGCATTCTTGCAAGGCAAAAAAATCCTGATCACGGGTCTCCTGTCGAATCGTTCCATCGCTTATGGCATCGCCCAGGCGTGCAAGCGCGAAGGCGCCGAACTCGCGTTTACTTATGTCGGCGAGCGCTTCAAGGACCGGATCACCGATTTTGCGAAGGAATTCGGCAGCGACCTGGTATTCGACTGCGACGTCTCCAGCGACGAACAGATCAATGCCCTGTTCGCCGACCTCGGGAAGTCCTGGGATCACCTCGACGGCCTCGTGCATTCGATCGGTTTTGCACCGCGCGAAGCAATCGCCGGCGACTTCCTCGACGGCCTGTCGCGCGAAAACTTCCGCATCGCCCATGACATTTCCGCCTACAGCTTTCCTGCCATGGCGAAAGCCGCGCTCCCGCTGCTGCACCCGGGCTCGGCTCTGTTGACGCTCACCTACCTTGGCTCACTGCGCGCCACGCCGAACTACAACACCATGGGCCTGGCGAAAGCCTCGCTCGAAGCCAGCGTGCGCTATCTGGCCGAATCGCTCGGCCCCAAAGGCATCCGCGTCAACGGCATTTCGGCCGGACCGATCAAGACCCTGGCGGCATCCGGCATCAAGGATTTCGGCAAGCTGCTCGGCATCGTGGCCGCCAACGCTCCGCTGCGCCGCAACGTGACGATCGAGGATGTCGGCAACACCGCCGCCTTCCTGCTGTCCGACCTGGCCGGCGGCATTACCAGCGAAATCACCTATGTCGATGGCGGCTTCTCGCATGTGACGTGCATTCCGGCCGAGGAATAATCCCGGAAAACCCGGCTGCGGCGCCATTTTGGCGCCGCAGCAAAATAAACCAACACGAAACCTCTTTCTCCTGTAGAATGCCGGCTTTGCGTCGTGACATGCGGCGCATCAAGTAGTACATAGCAGCATCGCTAGCATTGACGACAAAGCCCTCCCGCCCCCTGGTGCCGACCATTTGAGCACCGTCCCGGCGCAAAGCTTTCTGTGCCGAATTCTCTTCGAGTTTTCTCAGTAGTTTCGTTGGTACGCGTTGCATTTCTTGCGTTTGCGCGAGCCTTCCGGTTTCGCGCCGCGCCCATTTGACGAAAGAAACGAATGTCTTTTGAAGCACTAGGTTTACATCCCTCCATCCTCAAAGCCCTTGCCGAAGCCGGCTATGCCAAGCCGACGCCGGTGCAGGAGCAAGCCGTCCCGGCGGCGATCAGCGGCAAGGATCTGATGGTGTCCTCGCAAACCGGTTCCGGCAAGACGGCGGCCTTCATGCTGCCCTCGCTGCACAAGTTCGCCGGCGCCGAGCAAGCGCCCCAAGGCGGCAAGACCCCGAACCAGGAACGCCAGGCCGCCCGCGCGCGCGGCGAACGCCCGCGTTTCGCGCCGGCCCAACCGAAAATGCTGGTCCTGACCCCGACCCGCGAACTCGCACTGCAAGTCACCTCCGCCACCGAGAAGTACGGCACCTACATGCGTCGCGTGAAAGCCGTTTCCATCCTCGGCGGCATGCCCTATCCGAAGCAGATGCAACTGCTGTCGCGCAATCCGGAAATCCTGGTGGCGACGCCGGGCCGCCTGATCGATCACATGGAATCGGGCAAGATCAATTTCTCGCAACTCGAGATCCTGGTGCTCGACGAAGCTGACCGCATGCTGGATATGGGTTTCATCGACGATATCGAAAAGATCGTCGCGGCGACGCCGGAGACGCGCCAGACCATGCTGTTCTCGGCGACGCTCGACGGCGTGGTCGGCAACATGGCCAAGCGCATCACGAAAGACCCGCTCGTGATCCAGATCGCCGGCTCGGCCACCAAGCACGAGAACATCCAGCAGCGCGTGCATTTCGTCGACGACCTGTCGCACAAGAACAAGATGCTCGACCACCTGCTGCGCGATGCCTCGATCGACCAGGCCGTGGTGTTCACCGCGACCAAGCGCGACGCCGACATGATCGCCGACCGTCTGAACATCGCCGGCTTCGCCGCCGCCGCCCTGCATGGCGACATGCACCAGGGTGCGCGCAACCGCACGCTGGCGGCCCTGCGCCGCGGCCAGGTGCGCGTGCTGGTGGCGACCGACGTCGCGGCACGCGGCATCGACGTGCCGGGCATCACCCACGTGTTCAACTATGACTTGCCGAAATTCCCGGAGGATTACGTGCACCGCATCGGCCGCACCGGCCGCGCCGGCCGCAACGGTCTCGCGATTTCGCTGGTCAACCACGCGGAAAGCATCAACGTGAAACGGATCGAGCGTTTCACCAAGCAATTGATCCCGGTCGACGTGGTCGAAGGCCTGGAGCCGAAGAAGGCGCCGCAGCCGCGCAGCAGCAAGCCGGCCGGCTGGAAGCCGGGCGCCCACCGCAACGGCGGCAACGGCGGCGGCAACGGCAAGCCGGGCCAGCGCACCTTCAGCAAGCCGGGCGCTCCGCGCCGCGAAGGCGGCTACAAGGAAGGCGGCTACAAAGGGCCGCGTTCCGGCGGCGACGGCGCCCGCCGCTCGTACGGCGACCGCTGATCCTGACCGGCGAACCGGCCGCCAGTCCGGCGCTCGCCGGCGAGAGTCCGATGAAAAAGCCCGCTCCGGCATCGCCGGCGCGGGCTTTTTTACGCGGCCGGGCCGGAACTCATGCCGTCAATGATGAAATGAGTTCCGATCACCAGGAACAGGTCCTGAACCCGACGAAGATATCGCCGCGATCCGGCATGTAGAAATTGCGGTATTTCGGCGACCGCATGCGCGCCCGGGTCGCGAACGACGCACCGCGCACCGCCTGGTGGGTCATGAACCACGGCGCGGAATATTCGCGATAGGCATCGGGTTCGAAACCGGCATACGGCTCGAACGGCGTGCATGTCCACTCCCACAGATCGCCCCAACGGTATGCCGGGTGACCCGATAGCGCGGCGAATTCCCATTCCGCCTCGGTCGGCAGGCGTCGTTCCGCCCACATGCAATACGCCTGCGCCTCGAACAGCGACACATGCCGCACCGGCTCGTGCGGCGGCAAGGTCATCCATTGGCCGAACCGGGCGACGCGCCAGTGCCCGCCGTCGCGCCGCCAGTAACGCGGCCAATGCCGGCCGTCGGGGGATCCGGCCTGGCGCGCCAGCCAGTCGCGCCCAGCCGCGCTCCAGAACCGCGGATTCCGATAGCCGCCGTCGTCGACGAATTCGGTGAACTGCGCATTGGTGACCGGCGACGCATCCATCTCGAACGGCGGCACATAGCACGGGTGCGCCCATTTCTCGTTGTCGAACACGAAGCCGGCGCCCGGCTTGCAGCCGAGTTCGATCGTGCCGCCGGCGAAACGGATCTCGCCCTGCCCACGCGCCGCGAAGGACGGACGCAGCAATTCGTGCGGCGCGCCGACACCGAGCGTTTGCAAGGTGTAGGCGAAAGCTTCGCCATGCATGTCTTCGTGCGCCAGCGCGAGGCGATAGGGATAGAGCGAACGGTCGTCGGCGTCGGCGCGCAGCAGCTTGTCGAGCGCGCGATCGAGCACTTCGCGGCAATAGGTTTTCAAGGCGCCGGCGGACGGCAAGCCGAGCGTCCAGCGCGCGTCGTGCGGCACGGTGTTCGAATCGAACCAGTCGTCCCCCATGGTCAGCAGGGAAGGACACTGCGCCGCCGAGGGATGGCTGGAGCTCGCCTCGCGCAGAATGTACCATTCGGCGAACCAGGCGATATGCCCGAGTTCCCAGAGCGGAGGATTGACGATCGCGATGCGCGGAACCTGTTCCGGCCGGTCGAAACCCGCTTCCGCGAGCCGCTCGAACAGCGCCAGCGTATAATCCCTCGCGTCCCGCAGCGCCGTCGCCAACTCCCTGGGAGAGGCGGTTCGGAAGGTCGGATTCGTCGGAGTCGCGGCGAGCATGGATGAGTTGCTGTCTCTCAAGGAATATCGGAAGACGTGGCCAAACCAAAGATTGCCATTATCAGCCCGGCCCTCGCAAATGCCAACAACGGCAACTGGCAGACCGCCTGGCGCTGGGCGCGCCATCTGCGCGAACGCTATGCGGTCAGCCTGCGCTCGTCGCTGGAGCCGGCCGCCGGCGCGCCGCCCGATGCGGCGATCGCCCTGCATGCCCGCCGTTCGGCGGCCGCCGTCGCCGCCCTCGCCGCCCAACGCCCCAGCCTGCCGATCGCCGTGGTACTGACCGGCACCGATCTGTACCGCGACATACGCAGCGATGCCGATGCGCAACGCTCGCTCGAACTCGCTTCCTGCCTGATCGTGCTGCAGGAAGCGGGGCTCGACGAACTCGCGCCCGCGTGGCGCCGGAAGGCCACGGTGATCCATCAATCCGCTCCCGCGCTGAAACCGCCGGCCCGATCCGGACGGCGCCGCCATTTCGACGTCGTCATGATCGGCCATCTGCGCGCGGAAAAGGACCCGGCGACCTTCATGCGCGCCGCCGCCCTGGCCCGCGGCGCCCAGCTGCGCTTCACCCATGTCGGCGGCGCGCTGGACGAGGAACTCGGCCGGCAAGCGGCGGCTGCCGAACGGACGAATCCGCGCTACCGCTGGCTCGGCGATCAGCCGCACGGCAAGACGCGGCAGCTTCTCAAACGCGCCGACGCGATGGTAATCTGCTCGCGGATGGAAGGCGGCGCCAACGTCATCATCGAAGCCGTCACCAGCGGCGTGCCGGTCCTGGCGAGCGACATTTCCGGGAATCGCGGCATGCTCGGCGCCGATTACGCCGGCTACTTTCCCGTCGGGGACGCGGCGGCGCTGGCAGGGCTGATCGAGCGCGTCGCGAACGACGACGGCTTGCATGCCGAACTGCGCCGGCTATGCGCGGCGCGGATGCCGCTGTTTTCGCCGGAGCGCGAAAAGGCAGCCGTATTGCAGTTGGCGGATAATCTCTTACACTCTTGAACCCGGAACGCTTTCCCCACCGCATTCACCCACGCAAACGACCATGAACGCACCGACAGAACTCGACAACATCAAACTCACTTCCTTCTCGCACGGCGGTGGCTGCGGCTGCAAGATCGCTCCCGGCATCCTGTCCGAAATCCTGAAGAAATCGAGCGGCTTCCCGGTGCCGATGGAATTGATGGTCGGCATCGAGACCGCCGACGACGCCGCCGTCTACAAGCTCAACGACGAACAGGCGCTGATCGCGACCACCGATTTCTTCATGCCGATCGTCGACGACCCCTACGATTTCGGCCGCATCGCGGCCACCAACGCGATTTCCGACGTCTACGCGATGGGCGGCACGCCGATCATGGCGCTGGCATTGGTCGGCATGCCGATCAACAAGCTGCCGATCGACGTCATCGGCAAGATCATCCAGGGCGGCGAGTCGATCTGCGCGGAAGCCGGCATTCCGATCGCCGGCGGCCATACGATCGATTCGGTCGAGCCGATCTACGGCCTGGTCGTGATGGGACTGGTTCATCCGTCCAAGGTCAAGCGCAACGCCGATGCCCGGCCCGGCGACAAGCTAATCCTCGGCAAACCGCTCGGCGTCGGCATCCTGTCCGCCGCGCTCAAGAAGAATGCGCTCGACGCCGCCGGCTATGCCGCCATGATCGAGAACACCACCAAGCTCAACAAGCCCGGCAAGCTCTTGTCCGACCTGCCCGGCGTGCATGCGCTGACCGACGTCACCGGCTTCGGCCTGCTCGGCCATCTGCTCGAACTGGCGCGCGGCGCGCAACTGACCGCCCGGCTGGACATGGCGAAGATTCCGCTGCTGCCCGGCGTGGCCCAACTGGCGGAACAAGGCTTCGTGACCGGCGCCTCCGGCCGCAATTGGGCCGGCTATGGCCACGACGTCGCGCTGGCCGCCGCGGTCTCCCCGGTCCAGCAGATGCTGCTGACCGATCCGCAAACCTCGGGCGGCCTGCTGGTATCGTGCAGCCCCGACGCGGCCGACGAGGTGCTCGCCGTCTTCAAACGCGAAGGCTTCGCGCACGCCGCAGTGATCGGCGAGATGGCGGCCGGCCCGGCGCGCGTCGACGTCGCGGCATGATCGGCAGGAATCGGCCAGACATCCGACACGGGAGGCGCAGCATGGCGACGATGGACCCGCGCATCGACGAGTACATCGCGAAATCGGCCGAGTTCGCCCGGCCGATCCTGACCCACTTGCGGGAGACGGTGCATGCCGCGTGCCCCGAGGTCGAGGAAACCATGAAATGGAGCATGCCCCACTTCGTGTACCACGGCATCCTGTGCAACATGGCGGCGTTCAAGGCGCACTGCTCCTTCGGTTTCTGGAAAGGCGAACTGATCCTGCCCAAGGACGATCCGAAGGCCGAGCAGGCGATGGGCCAGTTCGGCCGCATCACTGCGCTCTCCGACCTGCCGCCGAAGCGGACGCTGACCGCCTATATCAAGCAGGCGATGATGCTCAACCAGGACGGCGTGAAAGCGCCGTCGCGCGAAAAGCCGAAAGTCCGCAAGGAAGTGACCGCGCCGGACGATTTGCTCGCCGCATTGAAGAGGCAAAAGGGCGCGCTCGCCAATTTCGAAGGATTCAGCCCCAGCGCCAAGCGGGAATACGTGGAGTGGCTGGAGGAAGCCAAGACCGAGGCCACCCGGAACAAGCGATTGGCGACGGCGGTGGAATGGATCGCCGAAGGCAAGCATCGGCACTGGAAATACATGAAGTGCTGAAAGCAAAAAGGGAATGAACCACGTTCATTCCCTGTTTCATTCCGGGGACGGAAACCGTATCCCCGCTTACTGCTTCGACGACTTGCCGTTGTCCTTCGCCGCCAGCGTCTGCTTGTATTCCGCGGCGCTTTGCTGCGCGACATCGCGCAGCTTCTTCATCAGCGGCGTGAAGCGCTGCTGGGTGGCCAGCATCGACTTCTGCATCACCATCGGCATCTTCTCGACGAAGGCCTTGCCGGCCGGACTGGCATAGAACGCGATGAGGCCATCGATCTCTTCCTGGGTGAAGCTTTCGCCGTAGATCTGGACATACATCTCGCGCATGTTCTTCCAGCTCATCTCGTCCTTGACGACCGCCATGCTCTTGGCGACGAAGGACGCGATGAAGGCGTTCGCCTTTTCCTTTTCCGCCGGCGCCAGTTTGTGCAGTTCCAGGCCCTGCTCCATCATGGACTTCATCCTGCCCTCCATTTGCGGAGCGATGCTCTCGACCATATTCTGGCTCTTGGTGATGGTCATCAGCTTCTCGATCGACTCGGCGCTCGGCGCGGCGGCATGGGCGAAAACGGGAAGGACGGCCAGGGAAAGGGTAATCAACAGTTTTTTCATGGTGTCTTGTTGTAGCCAAAGCAAAATTGCCGGACAGATCATACTGGAAGCTCTGCCGGCAAACCATCCCTCGCATATGGGAGGGATAGAAAAAAAGCCAGTCCGAAGACTGGCTTTCGAGGGGGCGCAAGCGGCGCGATCCCTTACTTCAGCTGATTCAGCAGGAAGGTATAGGTCAGCGACCACATCTGCGCCTTCTGGTTGTTGTTGGCCGCGCCGGCATGGCCGCCTTCGATGTTTTCCCAGTACAGCACGTCATGCCCCTGCTCCTGCATCAGGGCCGCCATCTTGCGCGCGTGGGCCGGATGGACGCGGTCGTCCCGGGTCGAAGTCGTGAACAGGATGCGCGGATATTTCTTGTCCTTGGACAGGTTGTGGTACGGCGAATACTTCGAGATGTATTCCCACTGCTTCGGATCGTCCGGATTGCCGTATTCGCCCATCCAGGAGGCGCCGGCCAGCAACTGGTTGAAGCGCCGCATGTCGGTCAGGGGCACCTGGCAGACCACGGCATTGAACAGGTCGGGACGCTGCACCATCACCGCGCTGACCAACAAGCCGCCGTTGCTGCCGCCCATGATGCCGAGATGGCGCGGCGACGTGATCTTGCGCGCGATCAGGTCTTCCGCGATCGCGATGAAGTCGTCGTAGGCTTTCTGGCGATTCTCCTTCAATGCAGCCTGATGCCAGCGCGGTCCGAATTCGCCGCCGCCGCGGATGTTCGAGAGCACGTAGACGCCGCCGTGCTTGAGCCAGCCTTCGCCGATGATGCCGCTGTACGACGGCTTCATCGAGATTTCGTAGCCGCCGTAGCCGTACAGCAAGGTCGGATTCTTGCCGTCGAACTTCGTATCCTTGCCCATCACGATGAAGTAAGGCACCTTGGTGCCGTCCTTCGAGGTGGCGAAATACTGCGTCACCGTGTACGGCGTGGAATCGAAGAAGGACGGCATCGCCTTCAAGCGCTCGCGCTTGTCGCTGCCGGCGTGCGCCAGGTACAGCGTGCTCGGCGTCAGGAAGTCGGTGACGGTCAGGAAGTAATCGTCCGAATCGATCGGGTCGACCGCATACAGCGACAAGGTGCCGAACGCCGGCGCGTTGACGTCGCGCCGCACCCACTTGCCGTCCGCGCGCGTCCATTCGACGATGCGGTTCTTGACGTTATCCATCTCGTTGACCAGGACCGCGTTCCTGGTATGCGCGACGCTGGCGATCGACCTGGTCGGCGTCGGCGTGAACAGCTGGAAGAAGTCGCGCTCGCCCTTGAGGAAGCGCTTGAAGTCCATGGCCAGCAAGGCGCCCTGCGGATAGGTTTTGCCGCCGACCTTCCATTCGGAACGCAGCTCGACGACCAGTTGGTCGCGGATCGTGTAGGTGTTGGCGTCGTCCGGCTTGTCGATCTTGACCAGCTTGCCGTCCGCGCCGCGCCAGAACGTCTCGCCGGTCCAGAACGTCATGCGGCGCTCGACGAACTGGTGTTCGTGGCCGGGCGTGAAATCCTTCCAGGCGCCGACGCTCATGTCGTCGGTCTTCGCCTCCAGCACGGTGCGCGCCTCGGACAACGGCGTGCCGCGCTTCCATTCCTTGACGATGCGCGGATAGCCGGAGGTCGTCATCGTTCCGGGGCCGAAATCGGTCTCGACGAACACGGTGTCGGCATCGATCCAGCTCATCGTGCTTTTCGCCTCCGGCAATTCGAAGCCGCCCTGCACGAAGGCGCGCTTGACGACGTCGTATTCGCGCGTCACGTGGGCGTCGCCGCCGCCGCGCGACATCGACACCAGGCAGCGCTCGCCCTTCGGCTGCAGGCAGGAGACGCCGCTCCACACCCAGTTTTCCTTTTCATCGCGGGCGAGCTGATCCAGGTCGATGACGGTTTCCCACTTCGGCTCGGTTTTCCTGAATTCTTCGAGCGTGGTGCGGCGCCACACGCCGCGCACGTTCTTGTCGTCGTTCCAGAAGTTGTAGTAGTACTGGCCGATCTTGTTGACGTAGGGGATGCGCTCGCGGGCATTCATCACGGTCTTGATGCGTTCATGCAGCGACGCGAATTGCGGACGGCCTTCGAGCTCCTGTTGCGCGACGGCGTTGCGCGCCTTCACCCAGGACAGCGGCTTGTCGCCGGCGACGTCTTCCAGCCAGAGATAGGGATCGGCGGGTTCCGGACTCTTTTGGGCCTGGGCCGCTCCGGCCGCCGCCAATCCGATCAGGATGCCGGCGGCGATGCGTTGATACGAATGCATTGCGAATTCTCCTCCATGAATTTCCCGCGACGGGCCGGGACGGCTCGCCGGTTCGGCGCGAACTAAGGCGCCGCCGCGAATGGTACAACAGTTGACTTACGGTCGCGGGAAAACAGTGCGCAGGGTAACAGCGCCCGATGCGGGTGTCTTGGAAAGACGGCGCCGCGCAGACGGCGAAAACGGCACAGCGAAGAATACGGAGCTACGGAGCACGGGCAGGAATTGGATCAGCGCACGCCGGGCGGCTTCACACCGGGCAGCCATTTGGCATGAATCCGCTCGTAGCTGCCATCGGCCTTCATGGCATCCAAGGTCTTCTGCCAGCGCGCCACCGCCTCGTCCGAGGTGCCGCGTGAAAAGGCGATGTATTGAAAGGATTGCATCAATATGAAGGCAGTTTCGATCTCGCTCGCGTTGATGCCTTCGGCGGTGACGGTCGCGGCCAGCGTGACGTCGTCGAGCGCCATGAGCGGGGCGCGCCCGGCCGCCAGCATTTTCACGGCTTCGGCCGGCGACGTTACGGCATTCAAGTTGGAGAAACCCATGCCGCGCAACAGTTGATCGAGATACCATTCGCGCGGCACCAGGACGCGCCCGGCGGCGCGCGCCTGCTCGATGTTCTCGACCCGGGGGCCGCCGCGCCTGACGTAGAAGCGCGCGGTCGTCGAGGCGATCGGGCCGACCCATTTGAACAGCTTTTCCCGCTCCTCTGTGCGGGTGGTGGCGAACAATCCGACATTGGGCGTGGTAGAAGCGAACTTATAGCCGCGCGCCCACGGAACGACGTCGATCGGAGCGGTCGCCCCATGGCGGCGCAATATCTCCTCGACGATTTCGGTGGCCAGCCCGGCCGCCTTGCCGCCGCGCGAGAAGGTCACGGGCGGATATTCCTCGGTATAGAAATGGAGTTGAACCTCGCTTGCGGGCGCGCTCGTTGCCGCCGCGATACAGAGTGACAAGATTGCCACGCGCAATAGCCGGATCACCACGTTCCCTCCCCGAAAGACCATGGTTCATCATAGGCAGGGAGCGATTCCAGCACAATTCAATTCGGTCGCGGCGATGCGCCTACGCGACAAATGCGGAAACCGGGCGTGTACGGCGCGGCCGCGGCGAATCGATCCGCCGCGAAACAACTGACTAGCGAGCTTCCGGCGGTTTGACTCCAGGCAGCCATTTCGCATAGATCCGTTCGTAACTGCCGTCGGCCTTCATGCCGTCCAGGGCCTTCTGCCAACGTCCGACGACATCGTCCGGCGTGCCGCGCGAAAAGGCGATGTATTGGATCGCCTGCGTGATCGTCGCTCCTGTCTTTTCGATACCGCCCGCATCGATGCCCAAGGCCGACAGCGTGTCGGCCAATGTGACATCGTCCAGCGCCATCAGAGGAGCGCGTCCGGCCGCCAGCATGCGTACGGCTTCGCTCGGCGTCGCGACCGGATTGATGTTGGTGAAGCGCATGCCGCGCAGCATCTGCTCCAGATACCATTCGCGCGGGATCAGGATGCGTTCCGCGCCGCGCGCCTGCTCCAGGCTCTCGTAGCGCGGTCCGCCCCGGCGGCCGTAGAAGTGGGCCGTCGTGGCCGAGATCGGACCGACCCACTTGAACAGCTTTTCGCGCTCTTCGGTGCGTGTCGTGGCGAACAAGCCGACGTTCGGCATCGTCGTCGCCAGCTTATAGCCGCGCGCCCACGGAACGACCTCGATCGGCGCCGAAACGCCGAGGCGGCGCATGAGCTCTTCCACGATTTCCGTGGCAAGCCCCGTCGCCTTGCCGCCGCGCGAAAACGTCACGGGCGGATATTCCTCCGTATAGAACTGCCATTGCGGCTCGTCGGCCATGGCCGATGCCGCCACGCAAGTGAACAGTATTGCCGTACGAAAATATCGCACAAGCATGGCATCCCCCTTTCGAGAAGACCATGACTCATCATAGGCACCCTGTGGCTCGAATTCAATTTCGACGGAGGAACACCGAAGAACTACTTGGCTAAGCGAATGCCGGCGAATTGCCAGCGCGTGCCGGCCGGAAAGAAATTGCGGTAGGTGGGCCGCGCATGTCCGGCCGGCGTGGCGAGGGACGAACCGCGCAACACGTATTGATTGACCATGAATTTGCCGTTGTACTCGCCGATCGCCCCCTCGGCGGCCCGGAACCCGGGATACGGCGCGTAGCTGCTGGAAGTCCATTGCCAGCAGACGCCGAACAATTGCGACAATCCTGCCGGCGCCGACGCCGCGGCGGCTTCCCATTCGGCCTCGGTCGGCAAGCGGGCGCCGGCCCAGCGCGCATAGGCATCCGCCTCGAAATAGGAAAGATGCATGGCGGGCGCCTCCGGTTCCAGCGGCCGCAAGCCGCGCAACGTGAACTCCAGCCACGATCGGGCGCCCGCTTCTTCCGCGCCGCCCTCCTCGGCCTCCCGCCAGTACAAGGGCCGCGCCAGGCGGCCGGCGCAGATCCAGTCCCATCCTTCCGCCAGCCAGAGACCGGGATCGCGATAGCCGCCCGCCTCGATGAACGCCGCGAAATCGCCGTTGCTCACGAGGCGCGACGCCAGATGGAACGGCTCGAGGAATTGCCGGTGGCGCGGCATCTCGTTATCGAAACAGAAGCCTGTTCCGCCATGGCCGATCTCCACGACGCCGCCCCGGAAACGGATCCAGTCGAGCGCCGGGGCGCCGTCCGGCCGCGTCCGATCGTCGGCGCTCAGCGCGGCATCATAGGCGGGCGCGACCGGATTGAGCGACAGCAGGTGCTTGACGTCGGTCAGGATCAATTCCTGATGCTGCTGCTCATGCTGCAAGCCCAGCTCCGCGAGCCGATGCATCGCATGCGGCGCTTCGGCGGCGCCGAGCAGCGCCGTCATGCGCCGGTCGACGTCGCGCCGGTAAGCCAGCACCTCGCGCAATCCGGGCCGGGTCAGCAGGCCGCGCAGCGGACGCGGATGCTTTTCGCCGACGCCGTTGTAATACGAGTTGAACAACATGCGGAAGGCGGGATGGAAAGGGCGGAAATCGCGCTCGAAACGCTCGAGAACGAAGGTCTCGAAGAACCACGTCGTATGGGCCAGGTGCCATTTGACCGGACTGGCGTCCGGCATCGATTGGGCGCAGCAATCCTCTTCGGACAGCGGCGCGGCCAGCGCGACGGTATGTTCGCGCACCGCGCGGTAGCGCTCGCCCAAAGCCTCGACGCCGTACGCGGGCACAAGAGAGACGCGGCGGTCGAGGAAGCCGTTCATGCATCCGTCTCAGACGGCTTGGGCATGGCAGACCATGAACCAGCGGCGATCGTCGGTCCAGGCGCGCACCCGGCCGAATCCCGCTTGCGCGAGCAATTGCGCGAATCCTTCCTGCGTGTACTTGTAGCTGTTCTCGGTATGGATGCGTTCGCCCTCCTCGAAGCTGCGCTCGCCGCCGTTCCAACGCACGGAAAGGGCGCGCCGCGCTTCGAGATGCATTTCGATGCGGCTGCGCTCGGCATGAAAGAAGCCGCGGTGGCGCCAATCGCGCACGTCGAAATCGGCGTCGAGCAGACGGTTCAGGTGCAGCAAGAGATTCAGGTTGAAGGCGGCGGTGACACCGAGCGCGTCGTCGTAGGCGGCATCGAGCACCGCCTTATCCTTGACCAGGTCGACGCCGATCAGCAGACCGCCGTCGGCGGGTTCGCAGGCCGCGCGCAGCGAGCGCAGGAAGGCCAGGGCCTCGTCGGGCGCGAAATTGCCGATCGACGAGCCCGGATAGAAAAACAGCCGCCGCTCGCGCCGGACCTGGGCCGGCAAAGCCAGGGACGTCGAGAAGTCGGCGCCGACGCCGAGCATGTCGACGGCGGGAAAACGTTGTTGCAGCAGGCTCATCGCATCGCGCAGGAAGTCGACGGAAATATCGACCGGCACGTATTGCGCGGGCAGCAGCGCGGGAAACAGGCGCGCGGCCTTGGCGCAGTTGCCGGCGCCGAGGTCGATCAGCGTGGCCCTCTGCCCGGCTGCCTCTGCGATGGCGGGCAGGTGCGCCGCGAAGATCGCGGCTTCGGTGCGCGTGGGATAGTATTCGGGCAATTCGCAGATCGCCTCGAACAGCCTTGAGCCCAGCGCGTCGTACAGGAACTTGGGAGCGATGCGCGCCTGCGGCGCCAGCAAGCCCGCGGCCAGTTCGGTGCGAATCGTTTCGGAACTGCTCTGGAAAATCTGGATCAATGCGGGAGTCAAGTTTTCCTCGCTCGAGATAGGTCCAACAGGTACGGCAGGGAACGTCGACGGGGCGCCGCGGGAAACATCGAGGAAACGCACAATCGGAGAGTATTGTCATCCCGCACCGTCGCCGGCTCGCGGCCGATTGCGAATTTGGCTATCATATTCGATCCTTCATCCGCACGTTTGACAGGTCACAAATCGGTCTGTCGAATACCGTTGCCAATCCTTACACAAGAAAACCGCATGAGCAAACTTTCGTTCTCCGGAATCGTCCGGGCTTTCCTGGCCGCCTCGCTGTTCTTCGCCGCCGCGGCCGCCCATGCCCAGCAGGCGCTGCGCGTCTCCGCGATTCCCGACGAGGCGCCGACCGAACTGCAGCGCAAGTTCAAGCCGCTCGGCGCTTACCTCGAACAAAAGCTGGGCATGAAGGTCGAGTTCGTGCCGGTCACCGACTATGCGGCGTCGGTCGAAGGCCTGGTCAACAACAAGCTCGACATGGTCTGGTTCGGCGGCTTCACTTTCGTGCAAGCCGCGGTGCGCAGCGGCGGCAAGGTCGTTCCGATCGCGCAGCGCGAGGAAGACGAGAAATTCAAGTCGGTGTTCATCACCGCCGACAAGTCGATCAACAAGCTGGAAGACCTGAAAGGAAAGACCTTCAGCTTCGGTTCCGAATCCTCCACCTCCGGACACCTGATGCCGCGCTCCAACCTGCTGGCGGCCAAGATCAATCCGGAAACCGACATGAAGCGCATCGCCTTCTCGGGCGCTCACGATGCTACGGTCGCGGCGGTCGCCGGCGGCAAGGTCGATGCCGGCGCGCTCAACATCTCGGTGTGGGAAAAGCTGGTGTCGCAGAACAAGGTCGATCCCAAGGCCGTGCGCGTGTTCCACACGACGCCGGGCTACTACGACTACAACTGGGCCGTGCGTTCCGACATGAATCCGGAGCTGCGCAAGAAATTGACCGACGCCTTCCTGGCACTCAGCAAGAACGATGCGCAAGGCAAGGAAATCCTCGAGCTGCAGCGCGCCACGCGCTTCATCCCGACTAACGCCGAGAACTATCGCGCGATCGAATCCGCCGCGCGCAACGCCGGCCTGCTGAAATAAGCGCGACGTGAGTTTCGTCTTGCAAGGCGTCACCGTACGCCACCATGCCGCTCCCGGACAAGAGGCCGGCCTCCTGTCGGATCTGACACTGACAATCGCCGGCGGCGAGCAAGTCGCCCTGATCGGTCCGAGCGGCGCCGGCAAGACGACGCTGTTGCATACGCTGGCCTGCGCCCATCGGCCCGAGAGCGGCGCGCTGCGCGTGTTCGATGCCGATCCGTGGGGCTTGAGCAACGGCGAGCGCCACGCCTTGCGCGCCCGCCTGTTCCTGGCGCCGCAGACTCCGCCCCTGCCGCCCCGGCAGCGCGTGGTGACGGCGGTCCTGGCCGGGCGCCTGCCGCAATGGAGCTTCTGGCAGGCCTTGCGTTCTCTGATCAAGCCGGCCGATCCGCGCGCCGCCTATGAAGCGCTGGCGCGTTTCGACCTGGAGAGCAAGCTCTATGCGCGCGTCGACCGTCTGTCGGGCGGGGAGCGCCAGCGCTGCGGCATGGCGCGCCTGCTCGTCTCGCGAGCGCAAGCCTTCCTGGTCGACGAGCCGCTATCGGCGCTCGACCCGACGCTGGCCGCGCAGACCCTCTCGGTATTGCTGCGGGAAGTGCGCGCCCGCCAGGCGACGCTGGTCTGCAGCCTGCACCAGGTCGAACTGGCGCGCGCGCATTTTCCGCGCATCGTCGGCTTGCGTGCGGGCCGCATCGTGTTCGACGCGCCGCGCGAGCAGGTCAGCGACGCGATGATCGCCGCGCTGTACCGCAATGACGGCCATCCGGAATCCGACCTCTCCTCTCCGGACCAGGCGGAAGCATTGCTGCATCCTCCCCCGGGCGTACGCTGCTTCTGACCCATGGCGACCTTCTTCATGGACCGCCGTACCGATCCCTCGGACCGCTTCTCCGATCCCGCCTGGCGCGGCCGCGTGAGCGGCGCGTTGATCCTGCTGCTCCTGTTGTGGCCGCTGCTGGTCGCGGCCGAATTCAAGCCGTGGATCCTGTTCGATGCGCAAAGCCTGGGCGCGACCGCCAAGTTCCTCGCGGGATTCTTTCCGCCCGAGCATTCATCCGAATTCCTCGCCCTCGCCCTCGAGGCGACCTGGCAAACCATCGCGATGGCGACGGCCGGCCTGACGCTGGCCTTGCTCGGCGCGATTCCGCTGACCGTGGTCGCCACCGAGCAACTGTCGGTCTCCCGCATCGGGACAAGCCGCATGCATCCGGCGTCGCGCGTCGTCCGTCAAGGCGTGCGCTGGCTGCTGGTCGTGCTGCGCAGCGTGCCGGAACTGGTCTGGGCCCTGCTGTTCGTGCGCATCGTGGGCCTCGGCCCGACCGCCGGCGTGCTCGCCATCGCCCTGACGTATTGCGGCATGCTGGGCAAGGTCTACGCGGAGATCCTCGAGTCGTCCGAAGCGCACGCGAGCGGCATCCTGCTGCGCAACGGCGGCGCCCGCCTGCCCGCCCTGCTCTACGGCGCGCTGCCGGAGGCGGCTGCCGAACTCGTGTCCTATACGATCTATCGCTGGGAATGCGCGATCCGCGGCTCGGTCGTGATGGGCTTCGTGGGCGCCGGCGGGCTCGGCCAGCGCATGGATGAATCGATGAAGATGCTGGCCGGCGGCGAAGTGGCGACCATGCTGATCATCCTGATCATGCTGGTGGCCGGCGCCGACCTCGTCAGCAAGCTGCTGCGCCGGAGGCTGGGATGAAAGCCGCCGCCGACCATGCCCTGCCGGAAGCCCCGCCGGCCGTGCGGGCATCGACGCTGCTGCTGCTCGCCGCCATCCTGGCCGTGATCGCGGCCAGCTTCTGGACGTTGCCGCTCAAATGGCGAGACTTGTTCGGCGCAGAGGCGGCGCGCGCCAGCCTCGAATTCCTGCGCGGCTTCGCGCCGCCCGACGTATCGGCGCCGTTCCTGCGCAAGATCGCGCTGGCGTCCCTGGAAACCCTGTCGATGTCGGCGCTCGGCACCGCGATCGCGGCCGCTCTCGGCATCGCGCTCGCGCTTCCGGCCGGCGGACGCTTCGGCCAGTCGGCGCGGCTCGCGACGCGCGGCATGCTGAATGTCTTGCGCTCCGTCCCGGAACTGGTGTGGGCCTCGATCCTGCTGATCGCCGCCGGCCTCGGCCCCTTCGGCGGCACGCTGGCCTTGGCTGCCCATACCGCCGGCGTGCTCGGCCGCCTGTTCGCCGACGCGATCGAGAACGCCTCGCCGCTGCCGGAAACGACGCTGCGCACCAACGGCGCCGCGCCGCTGGCCGCCTTCCTCTACGCCACGCTGCCGCAGGCGATTCCGCAGATGCTGTCCTATACGCTATACCGTTGGGAAAACAATATCCGCGCCGCCGCCATCCTTGGCGTGGTGGGCGCCGGCGGCCTGGGGCAGATGCTCAAGTTCCATCTCTCGCTGTTCCAGATGCAACAGGCGGCGACCGTCATCATCGCGATGCTGTTGCTGGTCGCGCTGGTCGATGCGGCGAGCTTCGCGTGGCGGCGCCGGATGACGCGCTAACGCCCATTTCCTCCCGCCACCGGAAACTTCCATGCTCGAACTGCGCAACGTCGACAAATCCTATGCCAACGGCCGGCGCGTGCTGTCCGGCCTCTCGTACACCCTGGGCAGCGGCGAATACGTGGCGATCATGGGCGAATCCGGGGTCGGCAAATCGACACTGCTGAACCTGATCGCCGGGCTGGACGCGCCGGATGCCGGCGCCATCGTGATCGACGGCGTCGATATGGCCGCCCTCGGCGACGATGCCGCGACCCGGCTGCGGCGCGAGCGCTTCGGCTTCGTGTTCCAGGCGTTCCACGTCCTGCCACACCTGACGCTGCTGCAGAATGTCGCCCTGCCGCTGCTATTGAACGGCGCTCCGCAGGAACGCGCGCAAGACATGCTGGCCGCGGTCGGGCTTGCCGGCAGGGGCAACGATTTCCCGCGCCAGCTCTCCGGCGGCGAATTGCAGCGCGTCGCCATCGCCCGCGCGCTGGTGCACCGGCCCAAGCTGGTGCTGGCCGACGAGCCAACCGGCAACCTCGATCCCGATACCGCGAACGGCATCCTGGCGCTGCTGCGTTCGGAGATCAAGGCGAACGGCGCCTCCGGCATCCTGGTCACCCATTCGCCGACGGCGGCCGCGAGCGCCGACCGGGTGCTGATCCTGACCAAGGACGGCTTGCGCCCGGCGCGGCCGGAAGGAGCGCCGTGAACGGCGGCGGCCGCCTGCGGCGCTGGCTCGTCGCCGGCGAATGGCGCGCCCATCCGATGCGCTCGCTGGTCGCGATCGCGGCCATCGCGCTCGGCGTCGCGCTCGGCTTCGCGATCCACCTGATCAATGCCGCCGCCTTCAATGAATTCTCGGCCGCCGTCAAGAGCCTGTCCGGCCAAGCCGACCTGCAGGTGCGCGGCACCCAGCATTTTTTCGAGGAATCGGTCTATCCGGTGCTTGCGGAACGGCCAGGCGTGGCGGCGGCCAGCCCGGTGCTCGAAATCGATGCCCCGCTCGCGGAACGCAAGGCCACCCTGAAAATCTTCGGGATCGACGCCTTCCGCGCCGTCGCGCTCACGCCCGACCTGGTCGGCGTACCGGAACCCGACCAACCGCTCGATGCGGTCGCCGACGACACCATCTTCCTGTCGCCGGCCGCCATGGAATGGTTGAAGCTCAAAAAAGGCGACACCTTGCGCCTGCGTTCCGGCACCGCGAGCGTGGAACTGCGGATCACCGGCGGCCTGGCCCAGGCGCGCAGCGGCCAGCGCCTCGCCGTCATGGATATCGGCGCGCTGCAATGGCGCTTCGGCCGCCTCGGAAAACTGTCGCGCATCGACTTGAAACTGGTGACCGGCGTCGACCGCGACACCTTCAAGCGGACACTGGCGCGCGATCTCGGCAGCAACCACCTCGTCACCGAAACCGAAGACCAGGAAACGCGCAGCGCCAACATGTCGCGCGCCTATCGCGTCAATCTCAACGTGCTGGCGCTGGTGGCGCTGTTCACCGGCGCCTTCCTGGTGTTTTCCACGCAAGCCATGTCGGTCATCCGGCGCCGCGGCCAATTCGCCCTGCTGCGCGTGGTCGGCCTCACGCGCAGCCAATTGATCCGGCAAATCCTGGCCGAGGGGCTGGTGCTCGGCGTGCTCGGCGCCTTGCTCGGCTTGGCCGGCGGATATGCGCTGGCGGCCGCCGTGTTGCAATTGTTCGGCGGCGACCTGGGCGGCGGCTACTTCCCCGGCGTCGCGCCCACGGTGCGCTTCCAGCCGCTGGCGGCCGCCGTGCTGTTTTTCGCCGGCGCCGCCGTGGCCTTGCTCGGCAGCGCGGCGCCGGCGCTGGAAGCGGCGCGCGCCAAGCCGGCGCAAGCCTTGAAATCGGGCGCGGAAGACGTCGCCTTGTCCAAGCTCGCCACGCCTTGGCCCGCGCTGGCCTGCCTCGCGCTCGGCGCGCTCTGCGCCAGGTTGCCGCCGGTATTCGAGCTGCCGCTGTTCGGCTATCTCGCGGTCGCGCTCTTGCTGATCGGCGGCATCGCCTTGATGCCGCGCTTCGCGGCCTTGCTGTTCGCCGCCCTGGCGCATCTCGCTCCCAAGAATCGAGCGGTGCCCACCCTGGCGCTGGCGCGGCTGGCGAACGCCCCGAACCAGGCCTCGATCGCGCTCGGCGGCGTGCTGTCGAGCTTTTCGCTGATGGTGGCGATGACGATCATGGTCGCGAGCTTCCGCGTGTCGGTCGACGAATGGCTGACCCACATCCTGCCGGCCGACTTGTACGTGCGTTCGGCCGTCGGCGGCAATAGCGGCGCCTTGACGCCGGACGAGCAAGCCCGCCTGGCCGCCGTCGCCGGCATCGCCCGCATCGAATTCCTGCGCACCGCGCCGCTGACGCTCGATCCGGCGCGTCCGGCCGTGACGCTGATCGCGCGCCCGATCGACGCCGCCGACCCGGGCAAGGTGCTGCCGCTGGTCGGCGCCGCATTGCCGGCCGCCTCGCTGCCGCCGGAGACGATACCGATCTGGGTCTCGGAAGCGATGGTCGATCTCTACGGCTACCGGGTCGGCGAGCGCGTCGCCCTGCCGCTGCAGGCCGGGCCATGCGCTTGCATGGTGGCCGGCGTCTGGCGCGATTATGCGCGGCAGTCGGGTGCGATCCAGATGCGGCTCGAGGATTACCGGCGCCTGAGCGGCGACCGCGACGCCTCCGATGCCGCGCTATGGTTGCAGCCTGCAACCTCGACGGCGCAGGCGATCGAACGCCTGCGCCGCCTCCCCTTCGGCGGCGTGCTCGAATTCGCCGAGCCGGGAGAGATACGCGCCCTCAGCCTGAAGATCTTCGACCGCAGCTTCGCGGTGACCTATCTGCTCGAGCTGGTGGCGATCGTGATCGGGCTGTTCGGCATTGCCGCCACCTTTTCCGCGCAGACGCTGGCGCGTGCGAAGGAATTCGGCATGCTGCGCCATGTCGGCGTGACGCGCCGCCAGATCCTCGGCATGCTCGCGCTCGAAGGCGGCTTGCTGACGGGTTCCGGCATCGCGGTCGGGTTCGTACTCGGCTGGGCGATCAGCCTGATACTCGTCTTCGTCGTCAATCCGCAATCGTTTCACTGGACGATGCGGCTGCACATGCCGTGGGGCCTGCTGGCGTCGATTGCCTGCGCGCTGCTTGCTGCCGCGGCAACGACAGCGCTGACCGCCGGCCGCTACGCGGTATCCGGCGAGGCGGTCAGGGCGGTGCGCGAAGACTGGTGACAATTCAAGCGAATACCGCCGCTTGCATAACGGACACATCCCAGACCGTACCGATCAGCTCGATCCGCTCGACCCGATGCGCCGCGTCGTCGAACCAGCCGGAAACGACGATCCGATCCGTGCCGTCGGGCACGTAGGCGCCGGCGCTGCTGCTCCAATATTGATAACTCAAGATCAAGTCGTGCTCGGTACGGGTAAGCAGGACTTCGTTCGGATTCCGCATGATCTGGATCGTATCGACATTGCCTGCCGTGGCATCGTTCTCCACGATTACGTCCTGACCGCTCCCCCAGCCGTCGAAGACATAGAGATCGTTGCCGGTCCCGCCTTCGAGCGTGTCGTTGCCGCTGCCGCCGTTGAGCCAGTCGTTGCCGGACAAGCCCTGCAGCAGGTCGCTCTCGGAATTGCCATGCATGAAATCGTCGCCGTTGTTGCCTACCAGCGTGCCGCTGCCGCTCAGGAACGTGCCTTGCATCTGATCGACGCCGATCGTGCGGCCATCGGCCAACTCGATCCTCTCGATCCGCCGGTCGACGCTGTCGAACCAGTTCGCCAGCGTGATCCTGCCCAGGCTGACGCTGTAGCCTTGCGCATTCGTGCCCATGCATTGCACGTACAGGTTGTGCGTATCGCGGCTCAGCCATGCATCCGTGATCCCGGTTCCCAAGCGCAGCACATCCAGGCTGCCGCCCGTGTCGCCGATCACGTCGTCGCCGTC
>DASPLX010000023.1:0-27912 GCA_035627375.1 Paucimonas sp.
GTCATCGGGCCATGACCAAATTGTTCAAGCAGTTCTGCGGGAATGGCCGGCAGGTCTGCCGGCTTGGTTCTTGGTTTTCGTGGCATACATCCTCCTTGCGAGCATGATATGCCTTGAACACGAAATTACTGATACTCCCCGTTGGCGATGTCGTTCATCGCCGTCTTAATGCTCTCCCAGTATTGCGATAAGTCATTTCCGGTTTTTATCAGTTCTATTTGGTACTCGTTATTTGCAGATCCATAATCAGGATGATCAGGATATGAGGAATCATATCTTCCTATGGTCGTAATGATATTTCCGAATCCGCCTCCTGAACCACTCTGCGCTTGCGAAAAGTCCCCTGCTGGAACGCTGCTTGGGAGACCGCCTGCCCATCCGCTAGCCGCCCACTGCACGCCTGTGGAGTCGGTATAGATAATGAATTTATGATAATGCCCAAAGCCGATTTTTCTATATCCGACTTCAATTTTTTCCATAACTCTCTCCATTAATAAATTACTCTCATATATTTGCCGCTAATATAAGAAACACGTTCATCTTTGAATCCGAGAATGATGCTTATTTCAACTTCATATGGAAGAAATAATAGCCATGGCTTTTTTATGTACCCACCATGAATAACGATTTTTTCGCAGTCCTGGCAGGCATTGAGTGTCATTTCTTTTTCTATCACTACAAAGCCTTCCGACTTTAATTTTTCAAAAGCCAGCGCCTTATCCATCCCTACTGGGATGTACTTTTTCACTATTGAATCAACAATGGTAGGCGTTACGCGTGCTGAAGGTTTTGGTAAGGAAAGAATCTCGCTAATTAGCCCATCTGCGCTCATGGCTTTGTCGTGATGAAGTAAAGTGAAAAAGAGCAAAAGAATAAAAATTCCAATCCGAAGCCAAGAGAGGCATATGTTAGAGGTGTTCTGATATTTCTTTCCCATGTGTAGTGAATCTATTTCATTGCAACAGTAAATGGAGCATCGAACATCTAATCGAAACGTCGATGCCGTCTGTCTCATGATGGAAATCTCTTTCTCGATGCGCCACTTCACTTCGTCCCGGTAATCAACGGAACAAAGTAAAGATGCCCTATGAAATGATCCGCGACATAAAGCGCCGCCACGAAGAGCGCCACCCACCCGATCCGTTTGTGTCCCCCGGGCTGATGCGCGCCGACCGCCGCTCTGGCGAATGTCAGAATGATCCATATGCTCAATAGAGGAATCCAGGCCATTTTTGCGTGTACCATGCTGCGATTGTGAGTCTGAGCTTTTCGTTCAAGCCAACGCGGTGGCGTCGTTGCTGTCAGCCTTCAATTCGTATTTCTTTCGATTCACAAGAGGAGCTCCGACGGCGTCGCTATCGGTGTGCTCTTCGTTGATGGAGGCGAGCAGGGGTTATGGTCATTCTTTCAACTTGTCGAGTCGATAACAATTAGTAGAGCCGACATTGACATTAATTTTTCTGGCGAAGCGTTGAGAATAAGTAAACAAAAAAAGGCTGCCTGAATCGGCAGCCTTCTCTTGTCGATCGGCGTCGCGTTATTTCGCGGCCATGTCCAGCAACATCTGGTTCAAGCGCTTCACGAATCCCGCCGGATCGGACAGCGTGCCGCCTTCGGCCAGCATCGCCTGGTCGAACAGGATGTTGGACCAGTCGTCGAACTTCGCTTCCTCGTACTTCAAGCGCTGCACGAGCGGGTGGTCCGGGTTGATCTCGAGGATCGGCTTGGCGTCCGGCGCCTTCTGGCCGGCGGCCTTGAGCATGCGCATCAGGTTGCTGGACATGCCGTGTTCCTCGGCCACCAGGCAGGCCGGCGAATCGGTCAGGCGGAAAGTGACGCGCACGTCCTTCGCCTTGTCTTCCAGCGACTTCTTCATCTTCTCGACCAGGTCCTTGTAGGAGGCCTCGGTTTCCTCGTGCTGCTTCTTCTCGGCTTCGTCTTCCAGCTTGCCGAGGTCGAGATCGCCCTTGGCCACCGAGACCAGTTCCTTGCCTTCGAAATCATGCAGGAAGGACAGCATCCATTCGTCGACGCGGTCGGTCAGCAGCAGCACTTCGACGCCTTTCTTGCGGAAGATCTCGAGATGCGGGCTGTTCTTGGCGGCGGCGTAGGAATCGGCCGTGAGGTAGTAGATCTTGTCCTGGCCTTCCTTGGCGCGGCCGAGATAATCGGCGAACGACACCGTCTGCGCATCGCTGTCGTGATGGGTCGAGGCGAAGCGCAGCAGCTTGGCGATGCGCTCCTTGTTGCCCATGTCTTCGCCGATGCCTTCCTTGAGCACCTGGCCGAATTCGGTCCAGAACTTGGCGTACTTGTCCTTCTGCGCTTGGTCTTCGCTGTTGGCGAGCTCTTCCAGCAGGCCGAGCACGCGCTTGGTCGAGCCTTCGCGGATGGCGCGCACGTCGCGCGACTCCTGCAGGATTTCGCGCGAGACGTTGAGCGGCAGGTCGTTGGAGTCGATCACGCCCTTGACGAAACGCAGGTAGACCGGCATCAGCTGTTCGGCATCGTCCATGATGAAGACGCGCTTGACGTAGAGCTTGATGCCGCCGCGCTTGTTGCGGTCCCACAGGTCGAACGGGGCGCGCGCCGGGATATAGAGCAGCTGGGTGTATTCGCTGCGGCCTTCGACGCGGTTGTGGGTATAGGCGAGCGGCGCTTCGAAATCATGGGCGACGTGCTTGTAGAACTCTTCGTACTGCTCCGGCGTGATGTCGGACTTGCTGCGGGTCCACAAGGCGCTGGCCTGGTTGACGGTCTCGAAGTCGTCCTTCACGACCATCGCTTTCTTTTCCTCGTCCCATTCTTCCTTGTGCATCAGGATGGGCAGTTGGATGTGGTCGGAATACTTGCGGATGATGGTCTTGAGCTTCCACGGCGACAGCAGTTCGTCCTCGCCTTCGCGCAGGTGCAGGATGATGTCGGTGCCGCGGCCGGGCTTGTCGATGTTCTCGATCGAGAAGTCGCCTTCGCCGCCCGATTCCCAGCGCACGGCCTGGTCGGCCGGCAAGCCGGCGCGGCGCGTTTCGACCGTGATCTTGTCGGCGACGATGAAGCCGGAATAGAAGCCGACGCCGAACTGGCCGATCAGGGCCGCGTCCTTCTGCTGGTCGCCGGATAGCTTGGAGAAGAATTCCTTGGTGCCGGACTTGGCGATCGTGCCGAGATGGGCGATGGCTTCGTCGCGGCTCATGCCGATGCCGTTGTCCGAGATCGTGATGGTGCGCGCTTCCTTGTCGAACGTGATCTTGATCTTGAGCTCGGGGTCGCTCTCATACAGGCCGGCGTTGTTGATCGCTTCGAAGCGCAGCTTGTCGGCGGCGTCGGAAGCGTTCGAAATCAACTCGCGCAGGAAGATCTCCTTGTTCGAATACAAGGAGTGGATCATGAGATGCAGCAGTTGCTTGACTTCGGCTTGGAAGCCCATCGTTTGCTTTTCGGATACGACCATGAGTTGCCTCTTTTAGCTTGGAAGTGGTTGGGTTTTCGTGGATTTCGAACCGCGGCGGCGTTTGCGTTTGTGCGTTGCATCAAACGCTTGGGCCTCCGCAATTCAAGTGATTTTTCGGCAATATGGGGCGCTGCCGACGGATTTCAAGAGCGGCCGGAAACATTCCGGCCGGTGGCTCCGAGGCGTAGCCGGCCGCACCTAGCCGGCCGCACCGATTTCCCGCTCGAGGAATTTCAGGACGCCGGCATCGCCGGTGGTCGCGACATTGAGCCGCATCCGGGTCGACGGCAACTGGGTGGGGGAGAACAGGCTGCCCGGTGCGAACAGAAAGCCGTGCTCCAAGCCTTTTTCGGTCAGGACATTGGTGTCGCAACCGGCATCGGCCCAGACGAACATGCCGGCCGGCGCGGCGATGTCGACTTTCAGGCCGACGCGCTCGATCTGCCGGATCGCCTTATCGCGCACGCCATCGAGCTTGGCGCGCAGCCGGTCCACGTGCTTGCGGTAATGGCCTTCGGACAGGATCTTGTAGACCACGCGCTCGCCGATCTCGGCCGTGGTCAGGGTCGACAGCATCTTGCGGTCCGACAACTGCACCGCCAGCTCGGGCGAGGTGGCGAGAAAGCCGACCCGCAGGTTGGCCGCCAGGGACTTGGAAAAGCCGGAGAGATAGATCACGCGGTTCAGCTGGTCGAGCGCGGCGATGCGCGTGGCCGGCTGGACCGCCGATCCGGGGTGCATGTCGCAATAGATGTCGTCCTCGACGATGATGAAATCGTGCTCCTCGGCGATCTTCAAGACCTGGAACGCCTTGGCCGCCGACAGCGAGGTCGAGGTCGGATTGTGCAGCACGGAATTGATGACGAACAGCTTCGGCTTGTGCACGGCGGCCAGTTCGGCCAGCTTGGCGATGTCGGGGCCGTCCGGCAGGCGCGGAATGCCGACCACGTTCGCGCCGAGCAGGGAAAACGAGCCGAACATCAGGAACCAGGCCGGGTCGTCGACGAACACTGTGTCTCCGGGCCGCAGGAAATGGCGGGCGACAAGGTCGAGACCCTGCATCACGCCGGCCGTGGTGACGATCTGTTCCGGCGCGGCGGCGATTTCGAGTTCGGCCAGCTTCAGTTGCAATTGCTGGCGTAGCGGCAGGAAGCCTTGCGGCGTGCCGTATTGCAGAAGCAGGTTCTGGTTCTGGCGGCTGATGGTGCGCAAGCCGTTGGCGATCAGCTCGCCGTCCAGCCATTCGTTCGGCAGCAGGCCGGAGCCGGGCACTTTCTGCGCCGGATGCTGGCGGAACAGGTTGCGCACCAGCCAGACCGCATCGACGCGCTGGGCTTGCGGTTCCTGCTCTTCGCGCGGCCGGCGGCCGGGCGCCGTCATCGGCATCCGCTCCCGCACGTAAAAGCCGGAGCCGCGCCGCGACTCCAGGTAGCCCTTCGCCACCAGCCGATCATAGGCTTCCACCACCGTGAAGCGCGAGACGCCATGGGTGTCGGCGAACAGCCTGATCGAAGGCATGCGCGCGCCGGTGCGCAGGAGCTTGTCTTCGATGCGGGCCTCGATCGAGCGCACGATCTGCTCCACCAGCGATTCGCCGCTGTCGCGCGACAGCACCTGCGGCGCGACCAGCGTCAGGGTGGGGGAGGCGGCTTTGCGCAGATTGGCTGTATTGGTCATGTTGCCGTGACAGTCGATGGATTTATTTGGTGAACTGTATTGGTACTGTACAGGTTTTGTCGATTAGGATAGTCCAACGTTCAGCAAACTTCAACTGGAGCCGGCATGGTCACTTGTTATCTGCGCTATGTCATCGATCCGTACAAGCTAAAGGAATTCGAGCATTACGGCCGCCTGTGGATTCCGCTGGTCGAAAGGTTCGGCGGCAAGCATCACGGTTACTTCCTGCCGTCGGAGGGCGCGAACGACATTGCCTACGCCTTGTTCAGCTTTCCGAGCCTGGCCGGGTATGAGCAATACCGCACCGAGTCGATGCGGGATCCGGAATGCATCGCGGCGTTCCGGTACGCCGAAGACACCCGGTGCATCCGCAGTTACGAACGCAGCTTCCTGCGTCCGGTTTTTTTCTGAAAGATCGCCATGACCCCTCAGCTTCCGACCCCCGAAGAACTCGAGTCCGCCGCCCGCATCGTTTACCAGGCCGTGCCGCCGACGCCGCAATATTCCTGGCCGCTGCTCAATGCCGCGCTCGGCACCGAGACCTGGATCAAGCACGAGAACCACACGCCGGTCGGCGCCTTCAAGGTGCGCGGCGGACTGGTGTACATGCATGAGCTTGCCCTGCGCGCCCCGCAGGCGAGCGGCGTCGTTTCCGCCACGCGCGGCAATCACGGCCAGTCGATCGGTTTCGCCGCGCGCCGCCACGGCGTGCGGGCGACGATCGTGGTCCCGCACGGCAACAGCCGAGAGAAGAACGCCGCGATGCGCGCGCTCGGCGTCGAACTGATCGAGCATGGCAACGAGTTCCAGGAGAGCCGCGAACATGCGATCGCGCTGGCCGAGGCGCAGCGGCTGCACATGATTCCGTCCTTCCATCGCGATCTGGTGCGCGGTGTCGCCACCGGCTGGATGGAACTGTTCCGCGAGCGGCCCGATCTCGACGTCGTCTTCGTGCCGATCGGCCAGGGCTCCGGCATTTCCGCCGCCATCGCGGCGCGCCAGGCGCTGCGCCTCGAGACCAGGATCGTCGGCGTCGTCTCGGCGCACGCGCTGGCCTATAAGCTGTCTTTCGAGCAGGGCCGCAAGATCGAGTCGCCGGTGTCGACCGTGCTGGCGGACGGCATGGCGTGCCGCACGCCCGACGAAGAGTCGCTCGCGCTGGTGCAAAAGTATGCCGACGAGGTGGTCGCCGTCACCGACGATGAAGTGGCGGCGGCGATGCGCCTGTATTTCCGCGCCACCCATAACGTCGCCGAGGGCGCCGGCGCGGCGGCGCTGGCAGCCGCGCTGCAGATGAAGGACAAGCTCGCCGGCCTGAAGATCGGCCTGCCGCTCACCGGCGGCAACGTCGACCAGGACATGTACGCCGGCGTCCTTTCCCGCAACGATTCTCGTTAAGGAGGAACCATGGAAGCCTTGCTGCCGCTCGCCGTCTTTGCTTTCGTTTCATCCATCACTCCCGGCCCGAACAACATCATGCTGACCTCGTCCGGCCTGCTGTTCGGCTTCGTCCGTTCGATTCCGCACATGCTCGGCATCACGAGCGGATTCGGCGTGCTGCTTGCCTTGTGCGCGGTCGGCGTCGGCAGCCTGGTCATGGCCGTGCCGGCCTCGCACATCGTCCTGAAGGCGGTCGGTTCCGCTTATCTGCTTTATCTCGCCTGGCAGATGCGGCGCATGGCGTTCACCCAGGATCGGCGGCACAATGCCAAGCCGATGTCCTTTCTCGGCGCGGCCGCCTTCCAGTTCGTCAATCCGAAGGCGTGGGTGATGGCGGTGACCGGCGCCTCGGCCTTTCTGCCGATCGTGGAGCCGGCATGGCTGGCGATCGCCTTGCTGTGCCTGGTGTTCTGCGCGATCAACCTGCCGTGCGTCGGCGTCTGGGCCGGCGCCGGCGCGGCGCTGCGGCGCTATCTGTCGGAGCCGAGATGGCAACGCCTGTTCTGCGCTGTGATGGTGATCCTGACCGTCTATTCGGCGGCGGCGATCTGGTGGTGAAGGAGAGGCTCATGAAAACCTCGTTCGCGCAGTTGATGGCGCGCCTGCCCGGGCCGGCATCCGACCGCTGGCCGGAGGGCGAACGGTTCGCACGGGGATTCGCGCACGGCACCATGTCGGTCGAGCTGTATGCGCCGCGCGGCGACGATCCGCAGACGCCGCACCGGCAGGACGAACTGTATGTCATCGTGCAAGGCGAGGGCGAGTTCTTGCACGATGGGATGCGCCAACCGTGCAAGAGCGGCGACGTGTTGTTCGTGGCAGCCGGCGTGCCGCACCGCTTCGAGAATTTTTCGCCGGACTTCGCGACGTGGGTCGTGTTCTGGGGACCGGAAGGCGGCGAGCGATGATTCCCATGGCGACCTATGCGGCATTCTTGCTCGCGGTGCTGGCCCTGTTCCTGTCGCCGGGGCCGAACATGGCGTTCGTGCTGTCGCACGGCATCGCGCACGGGCCGCGCGGCGGTTTTGCGGCCGCGCTGGGCATCGGCGCGGCCGATCTGATCATGACCATGCTCACCGCCGCCGGCGTCACGGCGGCGGTGGCCGCCTGGCCGCCGGCTTTCGACATCCTGCGTTATGCCGGGGCGATCTACCTGATCCGGCTCGCAATTCTTGCCTTGCGCTCGCCCGGACAGCTGCGCGTGTCCGGACAAGACGGGACCTCGATGTTCGGCATTTTCCGGAGGGCGATGTTGAATTCGCTGCTCAATCCGAAGGCCTTGCTGTTTTTCATGGTGTTCCTGCCGCAGTTCGTCGATGCCTCGCGCAGCGTCTGGCCGCAGATCCTGGCGCTCGGCGCCACCCTGTCGGTCGCGGCGGTCGCGTTCAATGCCCTCCTGGGCGGATTCAGCGGCCGTATCGGCAGTTTGCTGGAGCGTAACCCGCGCGCTGTTCGCGTGCAAGGCTGGTTCCTCGCCGCCGTGATGCTGTCGCTCGCGTGCCGGCTGCTTTGGTTCGAACGACCGGCCGCGCATTGAGCGGACGCCTCGAATATCGCCGGAAGCCAGCCATGGAGAACGCATCGAGGACGCAGGAAACGAAAGGCATGCTGCTCGGAACGGTCGGCGTGGCGATTTTCAGCCTGACCTTGCCGTTCACGCGGATGGCGGTGGCCGAGCTGCATCCGGTGTTCATCGCGCTCGGCCGCGCGGTCGTCGCCGCCGTCTGCGCCATGGCATTGTTGTGGTGGATGCGGGCGCCGCGCCCGACGCCTCGGCAATGGCGCGCGCTGGCGATCACCGCGCTCGGTTGCGTGATCGGCTTTCCGGTCTTCAGCTCGATCGCGATGCGTTACGTGCCCGCGTCGCACGGCGCGGTCGTGGTCGGCGTCCTGCCGCTGGCGACCGCCGTGTTCGGCGCCTTGCGTTTCGGCGAGCGGCCATCGTTCGGGTTTTGGCTGGCGGCGCTTGCCGGCAGCGCCATCGTCGTCGCTTTTGCGCTGCAGCAAGGCGGCGGCGAATTGCAACTTGCCGATCTGGCATTGTTTGCAGCCGTCGTTTCCGCCGCGATGGGCTATGCCGAAGGCGGCCGCCTGTCCCAAACCATGGGCGGGCAGCAAGTGATTTCCTGGGCGCTGGTGCTGTCGTTGCCGGTGTTGCTGCCGGTCACGGCCTGGTACGGCTGGCGTCATGGCGTGGCGGCATCGGCACAGACCTGGATGGCGTTCGGTTATGTGTCCTTATTTTCGATGTTTATTGGGTTCTTCTTCTGGTATAAAGGTCTGGCGCTGGGCGGTATCGCCCGCGTCGGCCAGGTGCAGTTGCTGCAACCCTTTCTGACCATGCTCGGCGCGATGGCGATACTCGGCGAATCGCCGCCGGCAAGCAGCTTGTTGTTTGCGCTCGCGATCGTCGCCGTGGTGGCCGTCGGCCGGCGTATGAGCATACGCCGCTGACCGGTCTTCCGGAAATGATCGTCGTGTGCGGTAAAATCGCCGGTTTTCGAACAACTGCCGGCCGTCCTCCGCGGGACGGCCCGAATTTCCTGGATTTCTGGAGCCGATCTTGTCTACGACCGTGTCTGTCTACGAGAAACTCAAAGCCCTCAATATCGAACTGCCCGCCGTCGCCGCGCCGGTCGCGGCTTACGTGATGCATGCGCGCACCGGCGATACCGTCTTCGTGTCCGGCCATATCGCCAAGAAGGACGGCAAGCCTTGGGTCGGCCAGCTCGGCAAGAACATTGCCACCGATGAAGGCAAGCAAGCCGCGCGCGCCGTCGCGATCGACCTGATGGCGACCCTGCAGGACGCCTGCGGCGGCGACCTCAACCGCGTCAAGCGCATCGTCAAGCTGACCAGCCTGGTGAACTCGACGCCGGAATTCACCGAACATCACCTGGTGACCAACGGCGCTTCCGAATTGCTCGCCGAAGTGTTCGGCGAGAAGGGCAAGCATGCGCGGGCCGCCTTCGGCGTGGCGCAGATTCCGCTCGGTTCCTGCGTCGAGATCGATCTGATCGCGGAAGTCGAGTAAGCCGTACCGTATTCGGGCGGCATTTACCCAATGCCGCCTTTTCCGGGATCTGCCAAAAGCAGAGCCGATCAACGTGGCCAGGCCACAACCATCAAGTGAGACAAGCATGAAAATCGAAAATCCCACCCCGATCACGTGGCAGTTTTCCGAACGCGCGCAAAAGCTGCAAAGCTCGGCCATCCGCGAGATCCTCAAGGTCACGATGCGACCGGAAATCATTTCCTTCGCCGGCGGCCTGCCGTCGCCCGCGACCTTCCCGGTCGAGCACATGAAGGCCGCGTTCGACAAGGTCTTGTCGACGCAAGGCAAGGTCGCGCTCCAATACGGCCCGACCGACGGCTACGGCCCGCTGCGCGAGTGGATTGCGAATCATCTGTCGAGCAGCGGCGCGAAGATCGTGCCGGAGCAGGTGCTGATGGTCTCCGGCTCGCAACAAGGCCTCGACCTGCTGGGCAAGGTCTTGATCGATGAAGGCAGCAAGATCCTGGTCGAGACGCCGAGCTACCTCGGCGCGCTGCAGGCGTTTTCCGTGTACGGCCCGCATTTCCAATCGGTGCAGACCGACGAGCAAGGCCTGGTGCCGGAAGCCGTCGCCACCACGGGCATCGGCGCGCGCCTGCTGTACGCTCTCCCGAATTTCCAGAACCCGACCGGCCGCACGCTGCCGGTCGAGCGCCGCGTCGCGCTGGTCGAAACATGCGCCCGCCTCGGCCTGCCGCTGATCGAGGACGATCCCTACGGCGCCCTGAGCTACAAGGGCGAGCCGCTGCCGAAGATGCTGACCATGAATCCGGGCGGCGTGATCTACATGGGTTCGTTCTCCAAGGTCCTGACTCCCGGCATCCGCCTTGGCTATGTCGTCGCGCCGCTGCCGCTGGCGCGCAAGCTGGAGCAAGCCAAGCAGGCGACCGACCTGCATACCGCGCAACTGACGCAGATGGTCGTGTACGAAGCGATCAAGGACGGCTTCCTCGAGCAGCATATCCCGAGCATCCGCAAGCTCTACGGCGACCAGTGCCAGGCCATGCTGTCGGCCATGGATCAATTCTTCCCGAAATCGGTGACCTGGACCAAGCCGGAAGGCGGGATGTTCATCTGGGTCACGCTGCCCAAGCACATCGACAGCAAGCAGCTGTTCGACGAAGCGGTCGCGCAAAACGTCGCGTTCGTGCCGGGCGGCCCGTTCTACGCGAACGCGCCGGAGACCAACACGCTGCGCCTGTCGTTCGTGACCGTGCCGCCGGAGAAGATCCGCGAAGGCATCGAGAAGCTCGGCAAGCTGATCGCCGCGAAGGTGTAATCGATGCGAGGGAGCGGAGGCCCATGCTTTCGCTTCGTGCCGTCGCATATTTCGATCCAGGCAACAAGGCCGGCGCTGCGCCGGCCTTTTTTTATGTACGAAGCGATCGATCCGGCGCGGCGTTGAAGCGGGCGACGGGGGCGTGTGTCCAGGCAAGGAGCGCACCATGCAGGATGTGAATTATCGTTTCCAGTTCGACGACGGCAGCGCCGCCTCGTTCGGCGTCGCGCCAGTCGGAACCGCCGGCGACCTTCCATCGTGGACCGCCCTCGGTTTCCATCAATGTCCCAATTGCCCGCTCTCGGTCGCCGCGGTGCCGCGCTGTCCGATGGCGGCCAGCTTCGTCCCCTTGGTCTCGGCGTTCGGCGCCCGCTTGTCCTATGAACCGGTGACGGTGCACGTCGAATCGCGGGATCGCATTGTCACGAAGACGACCACGGTACAGGCGGCCGTCGGTTCGCTGATGGGCTTGCTGGCCGCGACCAGCGGCTGCCCGCGCATGGACTTCCTGAAACCGATGGCGCACTTCCACTTGCCGTTCGCGAGCGAGGACGAAACGATTTACCGGGTCGCCTCGATGTATTTGCTGGCCCAGTACTTCGTGTGCCGGAGCGGCGCCGAGCCGGATTGGCAGCTCGGAAAACTGAAGGCGAATTATCAGGAGCTGCAGCAGGTCAACGCCGCCATGGCGGCCCGGCTGCGCGAGGTCAGCGAGCGTGACGGCACGTTGAATGCGCTGGTACTGCTGGATCTGCTTGCCAAGGCGTTGCCGTATTCGATCGACGACATGCTCGAGGATGTGCGGCCGGCGTTTGAATCTCGTCAAGATAAGGAAATCGAATGAAGGCAAGATTGTTTTTCCTGGGAGTCGCGCTTCTGGCCTTGAGCGGCACGCATGCGACGGCGAAGGCGACGGCGGCGAAGCCGATCCATGTCGCCGATGCCTCCCGTGCGAATGTCCATGTCCGGCCGGCGTTGAAACAGGGGGCCGACGAATTCGCGCGATCCTTGTTTCGATTATCGGAAAGTTACTTGCATGCCGCTACGCCCGATCAAGCCGTTCAGCTCCTGGAAATCAACCGTGCGCTGTTGGAGGGGAAGGAATTCGCTGCCGGCGACAGGATCCGGTTGCGCCTGCAACTCGCAAGGATGGCCTACTACAAGCACACTCTGGCCGGTTCCGCGCCCGGCAAGACGGTCGCGGACCTCGACGCCATCGTCGAGGATGCCAGGGCGACCGACGACGCAGGCTTGCTGGCGGACGCGACCGATGCGCTCGGATTGGCGCTCTATGTTCAGGCTTTCGAGGACGGGCAAATCGACCCGGCGTTGCGCCGCTTCCGCGAGGCCTATGCATTGAGAAAGAAGCTGGGGGATCGGCGCGGGATGTCGGAGTCGCTGTTCCATATCGGGCTGACGTACGAGCACAAGCCCGAACCGACGGCCGAGGACAAGGAAAGCGCCAGGAAATATTATGAGCAATCCCTGAAGATCGCCAAGGCCAACGGCTACAAGCGGGAAATGTCCTATGCCCACCGCCACCTGGGCAGCTTGTTGCAGGACGGCGGCAAGCTCGAAGCGGCCTTGGCGCACTTCCTGAAATCGCATGCGCTGCGGCGGGAGATCGGCTACTTCCTTTATCTTCCGCCGGCCAGCGCGGCCATCGGCGAAGTCTACATGGAGATGAAGGATTTTCCCAAAGCGATCGCGTACTTCAGGCAGGCTTACCAAGAGGCCGCCGAATCGAAGCTCGACCGATTCGCGGCCATGTACCTGCTGCGCACGGGGGACGCCTACAAGGCGATAAACGACAATGCCGCGGCGCGGCAACACTATCGCGAGGCGCAAGAGCTGGCGTCGAAGATGAATGACCGGGGCGGTGTCGAGCAGGCCGCCGGGAAGCTGGAAAGTCTTCCTACGAAAGAAGAATAATGAAGAATCCCGAACTGTTGATCGGCGGCATATTGAGTTGCGTTGCCGCCTTGTTGCACGTCGCGATCATTTTCGGCGGCGGGAGTTGGTATCGCTTTTTCGGCGCGGGGGAACGGCTCGCGTCGATGTCCGATGCAGGTTCACCGGTACCCGGGATAATCACGTTCGGCATTGCCGCTGTCCTGCTGATCTGGGGATTGTACGGATTCGCCGGCGCGGGATGGATGTCGCCGTTGCCTTTCATGAAAGCCGCGTTGATCGCCATTTCCGCCATTTACCTGTTGCGCGGCCTTGCTTTTATTCCCGTGTTTTTCTTCGCGCGGGAGCAGTCCGACGCCTTCCTGCTTTGGAGTTCGCTGATCTGTCTCGGATACGGAACGGCATATGGTCTTGGGACCTGGCGCTATTTCCACCAGGCCGGTTGAGGTAGGGTCGTGGGCGCCACGAGCCGAATCCGGAACGAGGGGGGAAAGGTAGGTCCGGGAAAACAACAATGCCATGCCAAACAGGCATGGCCTGAGTGAAATGCAGGTTGCTCCGACGAAAATTTTGTCGGTATAGTAGCAACATTCCTTGTTATCAATTCCGCTGCGGCTATCCATGGCGCATCCGGAGGCGCGGGGCGATACCCCGCGTGCACTGCATTTCCTCGATCATGGCCACCATCAATCCCTCCGAGCCGAACGACTCATTCTCGCAAGCGACTTCCTTCACCCTCGGCGACACTATCGTCAGTACGCTGTCTTCGACTTCGGACCAGGATTACTACAAGGTCGTCATGACCGGCAGCGGCGTGATCAAGCTCGACATCAGCTCGGCCGAGCTGGCGGATTGGGCTTATGCCGTGGCGGTCTACGATCAGGCGGGCACGCTGCTGGGCTCCAACTATCTGGGCTATATCGACTCCAGTTCTTTCAGCGTCGCCGCGGCGAGCGCGGGAACATATTACATCGGCGTCACGGCGAGCAATATCCATTCGTCGTCACCGTACACCCTTGTCACTTCCGCCGGAAGCGGCAGCGCCGCCGACTACGAGAAGGAGGGCAACGAGACCCAGATGGCGGCTACGGCGATCGCCTTCGATCGCGTCATCACCGGACAGCAGTCGAATTCGGCCGATGTCGATTATTTTTCGCTGAATGCCGATGCGGCCGGCAACCTGATCATCGATTTCCGCGCGCCCGAGAAGTACGGCTACTCCCAATACCAGATCAGCGTGTACGACGCCGCCGGCAATCTGATCGACTCTAGGTCGACCGGCGGCCACATGACCCTGATCGAACAGGTCGGTTCCGCGGGAACGTATTACGTGCGCGTGGAGACGTCCTCCGACGGCACCTACGAGGGCAAGGATTACAAGTTCGTCGCGCACATGGAGCCGGCGAGCGCGCTCGACGGAGCGACGGCGCTGGCAAGCGGAGTCGCGGTCGGCGGCAGCATCGCCGGCGTATCGGAACACGATTGGTACGAGGTCGAACTGCAAGCCGGCAGCCTGTATCAATTCAGCGCGGCCGGCTCCGCGTCCGGCAGCGGCACGCTTGCCACGCCTTCGCTTTCGGTCTGCGCCTTCGATGGCCGCAGCCTGGAAAACTGCACCAACCTGCGGACCTACAGCGACGGCAGCACGCTCTATACTGCCGATCCGCAGATCGCATTCGTCGCACCCTACAGCGGCACCTATTATCTGATGGTCGGCGGCCTCGGCAATACCGGCAGCTATACGGTGCAACAGAGTTCGACGGCGACGGCCGATCTGATCGGCAGCCTGCTGTATTCGTCCGGCGATGCTTACCGGCGATGGAACACCGAAACGGCCGACGGTACCACGACGGTGACTTACGCTTTCATGACCTCATCCTCGACCGCCCTGGCGGACGGCGAAGTCGGATTTAGGGCGATGACCGACAGCCAGAAGCAGGCGGTACGCGACGTCCTCGCGATGTACAGTGCGTTCGCCGAGATCGATTTCACCGAAGTCGCCAACACTTCCTCTGCGCAGATCACTTTCGGCACCAGCGACCAGCAGGGCGTGTCGAGCGGCGTCTGTTATTCCGATTGGGATGGGGCGGGCGGACTGCTGACGGCGAATGTCTACATCAGCAATACCGCATCGGGCGGCGGCACGCCGAGCAGCGAGTCGCTCTACAAGGGCGGGTCGGGCTATGAGACGCTGATCCACGAAATAGGACATGCGCTCGGGCTTAAGCATCCGGGCAATTACAATGCCGGCACCGGTTCCGGCACGCCGCCGTATATCTCCGCCGTCTGGGACAATACCGCGTATTCGCTCATGTCTTACGTCGAGGATCCGGAAGCCCAGGTCGGCATGCAGACGCCGGCGCTGCTCGACATCGTCGCAACCCAGTATCTCTATGGCACGCGCAATACCAGCAGCGGGCAAACCCTGTCGTTCAGCAATACGAGCGAATTCCAGCAGAGCATTCTCGCGGGCAGCGGCGGCGACACCATCGATCTCGGCAACCAGACCGGCGCCAGCCTGATTTCCCTGACGCCCGGGACATTCAGTTCCATCGGCCTCAAGAGCGACGGCACCGCCGCGCACGACAACCTGACGCTGGCCTTTTCCGCCACCATCAACAAGGCGATCGGCGGGGCGGGCAACGACTTCATCATCGGCAACGCCAACAACGACACCCTTTCCGGCGGCGCCGGCAACGACACGATCGTCGTCGGCGGCAGCAGCGCGACCTTGGATGGCGGCGCCGGCAGCGATACCGCTGTGCTCTGGAGCAGCCGCGGCAATTTCACGTTGGCCAGGACGGCAACGGGGTATGCGGCCATCGATCATCGCGCTTCCGGCGGCACGGTCGATCTGACCGCCGTCGAATCGCTTCGGTTCTCTGATCAATCGCTCACGCTGGCCAGCGACAGCAGCATCGGGTCGTCCTACGCCGGGGGCGCCGCGGACGATGTGCTCGAAGGCGGCGCCGGCGACGATATCCTGAGCGCCGGCGGCGGCAACGACAGCCTCAAACCAGGTGCTGGCAACAACTTTCTCGATGGAGGCGCCGGGACGGATACCGCGATCTTTACCGGCAATCGCGCGGATTACCGGCTCATGCGGACGGCAGCCGGCTATTCGGTTGTCGCCAAAACGGAGAGCGACAAGGGCGATACGCTCCAGAACATCGAGCAATTCACCTTCGCCGATTCATCACTCGCGGTCGACTACAGCGACGCGGTCCAGCAACTCTACGTGGCTTACTTCGGGCGCCCGGCCGATAGCGGCGCGCTCGCGAATTTTTCCGCCGCGCTCAAATCCTACGCGGCGCCGACCGATCTACAAAGCTTGAATACCGCTTACAACAGTAGCGTCCAGGTCCGCAGCCTGATCGATGCCTTCGGCACCAGCAACGAATCGAAGGCGCTCTATACCGGCGATACGACGGCGTTTGTCAACGCGATCTATCTCAACGTGCTCAATCGCGCGCCGGCCGCGGGAGGTCTGCAGTTCTGGGTCAACTCGATCGACAACGGAGGGCTGACCAGGGGCAACGCGGCGCTATCGATCATGGCGGGCGCGCTGGCCAATGACAGTCCCCAGGGCTTGCTCGACGCCGCGCTGGTCAACAACAAGATCCGGGCGGCATCCAATTTCACGTTCGCCATCGATACGGCGGCCGAGATTTCCGGCTACAGCGGCAATTCGGCCGCCGCCACGGCACGCAGCCTGCTTGCAACGGTCACCAGCGCAACCGATACCGAAGCGTTCCAGGCGACGATCGAATCGACATTGGCAGGATTGGCTTCCGCGGGCGCGCGGGCGGGCAATGCGCGCCTGGAACGGACGCCTGCCCCGGAGCTTGACGATATTCCCGACGGCGTCGTTCAACTCGTCGGTGCGGCCGGCGGCGCGATGCTCTGGGAGGCGGCCGGCATCGTGTAGATACGCCGCCAGCCGTTTCGCCGCGCAACCGTCACGGAGCGGCCAGGCCGCTGGCCTTGATCTTCGAATCGATCGCCTTGCCCTTGCGCGCCCGCTTGCCGATGTGACCTGCCAGGGCGGAGGCGTTCAGCGCCAATTCCTGCGGCTTGCCGCCGCGCCCGGCGCCGAGCACCACCACCCCGCGCTGATCGATCGGCTGCGCGGCCGCAAGCTTCTCGTTGTTCTCCAGTTCCATCAGGATCACGCCGCGCCCGCCGCCGGACAAGGCCTTGATCTCATCGAAGCCGAACACCAGCAGGCGGCCCTTTTCCGACAGGCAGGCGATCGCGCTGGCCGTGCTGGCTGCCACGCGCGGCATCAGCGGCTCGTCGCCCTCGTCGAGCGTCATGAACGCCTTGCCGCCCTTGGTGCGGGATAGCATGTCGCCGACCTTGGCGGTGAAGCCGTAGCCGGCCGTCGATGCCAGCAGCAAGGTCGTGTCGGCCGTTCCGGCGAAGTAATGCAGCAGGCGCGTGCCGCTCGCCAGTTCGATCATGGTGGTGACCGGCTGGCCGTCGCCGCGGGCGCCGGGCAGGGCGGATACCGGCACCGAATAGACGCGGCCGTTCGAACCGAAGGCGAGCAGATGATCGACCGTGCGGCATTCGTAGGTCGCATACAATCCGTCGCCGGCCTTGAACGTGAATTGCGCCGGATCGTGGCCGTGGCCGGTGCGCGCGCGCGCCCAACCCTTCTGCGAGATCACGACCGTCACCGGTTCGTCGATCACCTTTTGTTCGACGACCGCGCGTTCGGCTTCTTCGATCAGGGTGCGTCGCGCGTCGCCGTACTGCTTGGCGTCGCCTTCGATTTCCTTGATCAGGAGTTTCTTCATCGAGGCCGGGTTGTCGAGCAAATCGTGCAGCGTCGCCTTTTCCTTGCGCAGCTCGGCCAGCTCCTGCTGGATCTTGATCGCTTCCAGGCGCGCCAACTGGCGCAGGCGGATCTCGAGGATGTCCTCGGCCTGGCGGTCCGACAGCTTGAACGCCTGCATCAGCGCCGGCTTCGGCTCGTCCGATTCGCGGATGATCTTGATCACCTTGTCGATGTTGAGCAGCACCGCCTCGCGGCCTTCGAGGATGTGGATGCGGTCGTCGACCTTCTGCAGGCGGAATTGCGTGCGGCGCGTGATCGTGGCGAAGCGGAAATCGATCCACTCGCGCAGGATGTCGGCCAAGCCCTTCTGGCGCGGCCGGCCGTCGCGGCCGATCATGACCAGGTTGAGCGACACGCTGGTCTCGAGCGAGGTATGCGCGAGCAGCATGTTCATGAACTCGTCCTGGTCGATGTTCTTCGACTTCGGTTCGAACACCAGGCGCACCGGCGCGTCGCGGCCGGATTCGTCGCGCACCGTGTCGAGCGATGCCAGGATGGTTTGCTTGAGCGCCAGCTGTTCCGGCGTCAGCGTCTTCTTGCCGAGCTTGAGCTTCGGATTGGTCAATTCCTCGATTTCCTCGAGTACCTTTTGCGCCGAGGTGCCGGGCGGCAGCTCGGTGACGACGGCTTGCCATTGGCCGCGCGCGAGATCTTCGATTTTCCAGCGCGCGCGCACCTTCATCGTGCCACGGCCGGTGTCGTACATTTCGGTGAGCTGCTGCGCCGGCGTGATGATCTGGCCGCCGCCCGGGAAATCGGGGCCGGGCACCAGCTCCATCAGTTCCGCGTGCGGCAGCTTCGGATTGCGGATCATGGCCACCGCCGCTTTCGCGACTTCCTGCAGGTTGTGCGAAGGAATCTCCGTGGCGAGGCCGACCGCGATGCCCGAGGCGCCGTTCAGCAGCACCATCGGCAGGCGCGCCGGCAGCAGCTTCGGCTCTTCCGTCGAGCCGTCGTAATTCGGTTGGAAATCGACCGTGCCCATGTCGATCTCGTCGAGCAGGAGCTTGGCGATCGGCGTCAGGCGCGCTTCGGTGTAGCGCATCGCCGCCGCGCCGTCGCCGTCGCGCGAGCCGAAGTTGCCCTGGCCGTCGATCAGCGGATAGCGCATCGAGAAATCCTGCGCCATCCGCACCAGCGCGTCGTAGACCGACTGGTCGCCGTGCGGATGCAGCTTGCCGAGCACGTCGCCGACCACGGCGGCCGATTTGCGCGGCTTGGCGGCGGCGTTCAGGCCGAGTTCGTTCATCGCGTACAGGATGCGGCGCTGCACCGGCTTCTGGCCGTCGCAGACGTCGGGCAGGGCGCGGCCCTTGACGACGGAAATCGCGTAATCGAGATAGGCGCGCTCGGCGAAGGTGGCGAGCGTCAGGGAATCGCCGCCGCCGCCGTCCGGCTGCATGTTTTCAAACAGGTTGGCTTGTTCAGTCATGGTGCTTCAGAAAATGTTCGGTATCAGGAAGGAGATCGGATGGATCAGATATCCGCTTCCGCCTCGTTGCCGTGCTCTTCGAGCCAGGCGCGGCGCGCCGCCGCTTCGCCCTTGCCCATCAGCATGTTGAAGCGCGCTTCCGACAGGTCGATGTCGAAATCGTTGAAGGCGACCGGCAGCAGGCGCCGCGTATCGGGATTCATGGTCGTTTCCCACAGCTGTTCGGCATTCATCTCGCCGAGACCCTTGAAGCGGGCGATCGACCAGCCGGCTTCCTTGACGCCGTCCTTGCGCAGCTTGTCCTCGATCGCTTCCAGTTCGCCGTCGTCGAGCGCATAGAGCTTCTGGGCCGGCTTCTTGCCGCGCGCGGGCGCGTCGACACGGTACAGCGGCGGCCGCGCGATATAGATGTGGCCGCGTTCGATCAGTTTCGGGAAATGCCTGAAGAACAGCGTCAGCAGGAGCACCTGGATATGCGAGCCGTCGACGTCGGCATCGGACAGGATGCAGATGCGGCCGTAGCGCAGGCCGGAGAGATCGGGATGGTCGTTGCGGCCGTGCGGATCGACGCCGATGGCCACCGCGATGTCGTGGATCTCATTGTTGGCGAACAGCCGGTCGCGCTCGGTCTCCCAGGCATTCAGGACCTTGCCGCGCAAGGGCAGGATGGCCTGGAATTCCTTGTCGCGGCCCATCTTGGCGGAACCGCCGGCGGAGTCGCCCTCGACCAGGAACAATTCGTTGCGCGTCACGTCGTCCGATTCGCAATCGGTCAGCTTGCCGGGTAGCACCGCCACGCCCGAGGATTTTTTCTTCTCGACTTTCTGCGCCGAGCGCAGGCGCGATTGGGCTTGCTTGATGACGAGTTCGGCCAGTTTCTTGCCGTAGTCGACATGCTGGTGCAGCCACAGTTCGAGCGCCGGCTTGGTGAAGGTGCCGACCAGCTTGACCGCGTCGCGCGAATTGAGCCGTTCCTTGATCTGGCCCTGGAATTGCGGATCGAGCACCTTGGCCGACAGGACGAAGGAGACGCGCGCGAACACGTCTTCCGGCAGCAGCTTGACGCCCTTCGGCAGCAGCGAATGCATCTCGACGAAGCTCTTGACCGCGTTGAACAAGCCTTCGCGCAGGCCGGATTCGTGGGTGCCGCCCGCCGGCGTCGGAATCAGGTTGACGTAGGACTCGCGCACCACGTTGCCTTCCTCGGTCCAGGCCACGACCCAGGCCGCGCCCTCGCCCTCGGCGAAACCCTCGGCGTCGCCGCCCGCGTATTGCTCGCCTTCGAACAAGGGGATCAGCGGTTCGGCATGCGATGCCTGCGCCAGCGCTTCGACCAGGTAGCCGCGCAAGCCCTGGTCGTACTGCCAGGTCTGGGTATCGCCGTTCTTGGCATTGACCAGCGTGACCTTGACGCCCGGCAGCAGCACCGCCTTCGAGCGCAGCAAGCGTTGCAATTCGCCCTGCGGAATCGCCGGCGAGTCGAAGTATTTCGGATTCGGCCAGACGGTCACCCGGGTCCCGGCTTTCTTTTCATCCTTGGCGAGCGGACGCGATTTCAGTTTTTGCACCACATCGCCATCGGCGAACACGATTTCGTGCATGCCGCGCCCTTGTTCATCCTTGCGCCAGACAGTGACCTCCAGCCGCGACGACAAGGCATTGGTGACCGATACGCCGACGCCGTGCAGGCCGCCGGAGAACGAATAGGCGCCGCCCGAACCCTTGTCGAACTTGCCGCCCGCATGCAGGCGCGTGAACACGATCTCGACCGTCGGCACCTTTTCCTCGGGATGGAGGCCGACGGGAATGCCGCGGCCGTCGTCCTCGACGGACACGCTGCCGTCGGTATTGAGCGTGACGACGATGTTCTTGCAAAAGCCGCCGAGCGCTTCATCGGAAGCGTTGTCGATGACTTCCTGGATGATGTGGAGCGGGTTTTCGGTCCGGGTGTACATCCCGGGGCGTTGTTTGACCGGTTCGAGCCCTTTCAGGACGCGGATGGACGATTCGCTGTAGTCGGACGATTTTCTGGTTGCCATTCAAGTGGGAAGTAGGAAATCAGGGGGATTCTGGGCTGGGGTGTCGATTCTGAGCCTGCATTCTAATGAAAAAACCACGGCGCGCCTGCTTGTTCATGTGCCGCCGTTCCACCGACGCCACCACGGCACCCGGGAGAAACCGGTGACTTTGTAGTAAGCAATTGATTTTCTTCGGGTTTTTACTCTATACACCCAGTACTGTACATAAACACAGTGTTAAGGGCAAGGGCCGGGTTTTGCGCCCCCGCAGCTTCCCACGGTGAAATATCGCTACGCATTTTTTGAATATATATGTAATATATTTAAGCCGAAAAACCGACCGCCTCGGGCCGCAGAGCCCGGATCAGAAAGCGGAGGTTCCGTCTGCTGATTCATCGCATCAAGGGTAGGAGAGACAAGACACGGCCGGTACCGGCGGTTCGCGTGAGCGCTGCCGTATCGCGGTTGGCGCGACCTCGACGCTGATTGCGGCAAGGCGCGCCGCATTATTCAAAAAATGAGGAGATAAATCGATGCGTTTTTCAACAAAAAATCTTTTGCTTGCCGCGCTGCTGGCGGTTTGCGCCGCGTCATCGGCCCAGGCCGGTTCGGGCCACAGCGATCACGACGCCGACAAGCCGAAGGAGGCGCCGCAACCGCGCCAGCGGCTGAACGTGCCGCCCTCGGTCGAGGAGTTGCAATTCAACCTGCCGCCCAGCGACCGGCGGCCCGACCTGAAGGATCCCAAGCGCGCCAGGACGGCGGAGCGCGCGCAGGCGGCCGCGGCGACGGCCGATTGCAAGGACATGAGCAAGATGGCGAGCTACAGCGGCAGCGCCCTCGCCGAATATGTCGCGACCTTGCCCGACTATACCTGCACTTATCCGCTGTTCTCGGTCAGCGGAACGCAAGCATCGACCATTTATGCATCCGGCAACTGGTCGGCCGTGGCGAACCGTTTCGTGCAGGAGGCCGCTTCGTATAACGCCACCAACATGAAGCTGGTGAATCTGGCGTTGTACTTGCGCGCCGGCTACTACCTGGCATACGGCAATACCATTCCGGTGCCGTCGTCCAGTATCGTGACCACGCTGCGGCCGTCGATCAAGCAACTGGCCGACGGCAACGCGCTGTTCCAGTCCAATGCCGCCGCCTACACGACGGCCGGCGAAGTGCTGCGGCTCATCACCAACATGCACGACGAGGCATATTACCTGCCGAGCATGAAGAACATCGTGGTCCGCTACACCAACAGTTCCAGCAATCCGAACGCCGCCCAAGGGCTGCGCCAGTCGAGCGCCGCCGGCGGCTTCACCAGCGCGCTGACTGTGCTCTTCATGGCCCACAGCCGCCCGGACGGCATTCCGCTGCTGCAGAACGACCTCAGCTATCCGACCGCGCTCAACAATTTCGTCGTCAACAACAAGAGCGCGCTGCTTGGGACCGAGACCGCCTACCAGTTGAAGGATACGGAGAGCGAAGCCTTCCGCTTCATGAAGTACGCCGCGCTCAAGCCGAGCATCCAGCCGATGATCCGCAACATGCTCAACACGACGTCGATGACCGGCGCCGACAACGACTTGTGGATCAACGCGGCCGTGTCGGTGCGCTATTACGACGAGGCCAACTGCGCCTACTACGGCACCTGCGGCTTCGAGGCGCGCCTGGCGGACGCCACGCTGGTCAACAGCCATACCTGCAGCCCGACGATCAAGATCCGCTCGCAAAAGCTGACCACGACCCAGGCTCAGCAGGCATGCGCGATCATGGGGGCGGAAGAGAACTTCTTCCACGACATGCTGCTGACCAATCGCAAGCCGGTCGCGGGCGACAACAACGCGGCGCTCGAAGTGATCGTGTTCGACGACGCCAACAACTACCGCAAGTACGCCGGCGCCATCTACGATATCGACACCGACAACGGCGGCATGTACCTGGAAGGCAATCCGAGCGCGGCCGGCAATCAGGCGCGCTTCATCGCCTATCGCGCATCGTGGCTCCCGGATTTCCAGATCTGGAACCTGGAGCATGAATACGTCCACTACCTGGACGGCCGCTTCAACATGGCCGGCGATTTCGCGGCCGGAACGGCCAAGCCGACCGTCTGGTGGATCGAAGGCATCGGCGAGTATCTGTCGAAGAAGAACAACTACCAGGAAGCGATCGACGCCGCCAAGGCCGGCACCTACAAGCTCAGCACCATCTTCGGCAACACCTATTCGATGAGCGACTACGTGGCGCGCGCTTACCGCTGGGGCTACATGGCGACGCGCTTCATGGTGGAGCGGCATCGCAGCGACGTGGATGCCGTGCTGGCCAGGTTCCGTGTCGGCGACTACGCCGGTTACCAGACCTATATGAACAACATCGGCACGCGTTACGACACCGAGTTCGCGAACTGGGTCCAGACCGCGACGACGGCCGGCGAGCCGCCGCTGCCGGCGGTCACGTATCCGGCTTGTTCGTCGACCTCGCAACTCGGCAAGAACTGCTCGATCTACAACATCGCCGCTTCGTACCAGGCCTATGCCTACATCCTGTTGCCGACCGGCGCCAAAAATCTGAAGGTGTTCACGAGCGGCGGCACCGGCGACGTCGATCTGTACATGGCGCTCGACCGCTGGCCGACCACGACCTCCTATGACGCCGCATCGGCGACCGCCGGCAATCGCGAGACGATTTCCATGCCGTCGCCGGCCACGGGCCGTTGGTACTACATCGTGTTGAAGGCGAGACAGCCGTTCTCGGGCGTCACGTTGAGCGCCACTTACGACTGATTTCGAGCAAAGGGACGGCTCCGCGAGGGCCGCCCGTCAATTCCCCTGATTCGCGGCTGCCCGACTCCCACGGGCGGCCGTTTTTTTATGGAGTGACGTTACGCAGCAGCGGGGAGGGGGAGGCTGTTTTTGCGGGGAGCACATGCAAGTAGAGAAAAAACCACAGCCTCTTCCTCAGATGCCATATTGTCGGGAATGTGGCTTTGGTAGGAGCCTCGGACAAATCATCTTGTGGCATTGTTCCCCGCAAAAACAGCCTCCCCCTCCCCGCTGCTGCGTAACGTCAGTTATTGAGGCCGGATTATTTGCTCAACAGGCGCATGGCGCGTTCCAAGCCTTCGATCGTGATCGGGAACATGCGGTTGTTCATGAGTTGACGGATCACCGTGATCGATTGCCGGTATTGCCATAGGCCTTCCGGTTCGGGATTGAGCCAGATGAATTTCGGGAAGGCATGCGTGAAGCGCTGCAGCCATTCGGCGCCGGCTTCCTCGTTGTTGTACTCGACCGACCCGCCCGGCTGCAGGATTTCATAGGGGCTCATGGTCGCGTCGCCGACGAAGATCAGCTTGGTGTCGGGCGTATATTTGCGCAAGACATCCCAGGTCTGGAAGCGCTCGGCGTGACGGCGCCGGTTGTTCTTCCACAGGTAGTCGTAGACGCAATTGTGGAAGTAATAGAACTCCATGTTCTTGAATTCCGTCTTGGCGGCGGAAAACAATTCCTCGGTGCGCTCGATGTGGTCGTCCATCGTGCCGCCGACGTCGAACAGCATCAGCACCTTGATGTTGTTCTTGCGTTCCGGCTGCATCTTGATGTCGAGGTAGCCGGCGTTGTTGGCCGTCGCCCGTATGGTGTCGTCGAGCGCGAATTCCTCGGCCGCGCCTTCGCGCGCGAACTTGCGCAGGCGGCGCAACGCCACCTTGATGTTGCGCGTACCGAGTTCGCGCTCGTCGTCGTAATCGCGGTAGGTGCGCGCTTCCCACACCTTGACCGCGGTCCGGTTGCCGCCCTTGCCTCCGATGCGGATGCCTTCCGGATTCTGCCCGCCGTTGCCGAACGGCGAGGTGCCGCCGGTGCCGATCCAGCGGTTGCCGCCTTCGTGGCGCTCCTTCTGCTCGTCGAGCAATTGCTGCAGGCGTTCCATCAGCTTCTCGTAGCCGAGCTTCTCGATCTTGGCGATTTCCTCGGGCGTGAACTCGCGCTGCAGGCGCTTTTCCAGCCAGTCGAGCGGGATCTCGGGCATTTTCTCGAAAATCGCCTCGATTCCCTTGAAGTAGAGGCCGAAAGCCTTGTCGAACTTGTCGTAGTGCGCCTCGTCCTTGACCAGCGTGGTGCGGGCAAGATAGTAAAACTCGTCGAGCGACGGGGCGATCACGTTCTTTTGCATCGCTTCCAGCAGCACCAGGAATTCCTTGATCGATACCGGAATCCTGGCATCCTTCAGCGTGAAGAAGAAATCGATCAGCACGGCAATCTCCTTACGCGTATCGCGCCAGTTGGTAGCGCAGGTGGGCCTCGATCTCCGGCCACTCTCCGGCGACGATGCTGTACATGACCGTGTCGCGCACGGTGCCGTCGCGGCGCAGGTGGTGATGCCGGATCACGCCGTCGCGCTTGGCGCCGAGGCGTTCGATGGCGCGCTGCGACGCATGGTTGAAATTATCGGTGCGGAAACCCACGACCCGGCAGCCGAGCGTATCGAAGGCGTGCGTCAACAGCATCAGCTTGCAGGCCGTGTTGACGTGCGTGCGCTGCACCGATTTCGCATACCAGGTATAGCCGATCTCGACCCGGTCGATCGATGTCACGATGTCGTGGTAACTGGTGGTGCCGACGATCGCGCCGCTCGCAAGATCCCGCACCACGAACGGCAGGCGGCTGCCGGCCGCGCGCATGTCGATGGCGCTTCGCACGTAGTCATCCTCTTCTCCGGGCGCCGGCACCGAGGTGATCCGCAGCTTCCACAGTTCGCCATCGCGCGCGGCGCGCGCCAGATCGGCGGCGTGCGATGCCGCCATCGGTTCGAGCCGCACGCCGTTCGTTTCGAGGGTGACCGCGTCGATCTTCAGCATGGGGTGTGTGCCTAGCGGTTGGTCCGCGACATGAACACGAGGCGCTCGAACAGATGCACATCCTGTTCGTTCTTCAGCAGGGCGCCATGCAGCGGCGGGACCACGGTTTTCGCATCCTTGCTGCGCAAGGCTTCGGCCGGAATGTCTTCGGCCAGCAGCAGCTTGAGCCAATCGAGCAGTTCGGACGTCGACGGTTTCTTTTTCAGCCCCGGGACTTCGCGCACTTCGTAGAAGGTTTGCAGCGCCTGCGCCAGCAGATCCTTTTTCAGCGACGGGAAATGGACATCGACGATCTGTTTCATCGTGTCCTTGTCGGGGAACTTGATGTAGTGGAAGAAGCAGCGACGCAGGAAGGCGTCCGGCAATTCCTTCTCGTTGTTCGAGGTGATGATCACGAGCGGACGATGCTTGGCTTTCACGAGCTCGCGCGTTTCGTACACATAGAATTCCATGCGGTCCAGTTCGCGCAGCAAGTCGTTCGGGAATTCGATGTCGGCCTTGTCGATCTCGTCGATCAGCAGCACGACCTGCTGGTCGGCGGTGAAGGCTTGCCACAGGACGCCCTTGACGATGTAGTTGTGAATGTCCTTCACGCGCTCGTCGCCGAGCTGGGAATCGCGCAGGCGCGACACGGCGTCGTATTCGTACAGGCCTTGCTGGGCCTTGGTGGTCGACTTGACGTGCCATTGCAGCAGCGGCATGCCTAGCGCCGCGGCCACTTCCTCGGCCAGCATGGTCTTGCCGGTGCCTGGCTCGCCCTTGATCAGCAGCGGGCGTTGCAAGGTGAGCGCCGCATTGACGGCAAGCTTCAAGTCGTTGGTGGCAACGTAGTTGTCGGAGCCTTCGAAGCGGATATCCTGTCGCATAACACTGTCTTGTCGAGGGGAAAGGAATCCCAGTATACGTGATAAGCGTTAGAGGGTTTGCTCGGTGCCCCCGGCAGGGATCGGCGGCCGGCGCGGCGCCTGCACCGGGACTGTTGATGCGCGCCATGGACTGGCCTGATCGATTGATGTAAAATCGGACGGTTTGTTCCGGGCGAACTCGCGAAAATGACGTCGCGCGAAGTCGGCTCGGCCTCCGTCGGTTTTTGCGTTATCCCTTCTAGCTATCATGAAAAAACTATTTGCACTGCTCGCGCTGGCGGGCGTCGCCGGTGTTGCCTTCGCGGCGGACGTGGTCGGCAACGCCAAGGCTGCTGAAAACAAGATCGCGATGTGCGTCGGCTGCCATGCCATCCCGGGTTACAAGGCGACGTTCCCGGAGGTCTACCAGGTGCCGATGATCGGCGGCCAGCCGGCCAAGTACATCGAAAACGCGCTGAAGGCCTATCAGAAGGGCGAGCGCAAGCATCCGTCGATGCGCGGCATCGCCGCGAGCCTGTCGGACCAGGATATCGCCGATCTGGCTGCCTACTACGCGCAGCAGAAATAAGGGAGTACAGATGAAAAAGATTTTTGCGTTTGCGCTGGCCGCGTCGATGATGTCGGCTGTGTCGTTCAATGCCGTTGCCGGCGGCAATATCGAAGCGGGCAAGGCTGCGGCCGAAAAATTCAATTGCGCGTCGTGCCACGGCAAGGACTATAACTCGCCGATCGATCCGAGCTATCCGAAGCTGGCCGGCCAGCACAAGGACTATCTCGAGCATGCGCTGATCGCCTACCAGCGCGGCGACGGCCCGAACGGCCGCAGCAACGCCATCATGGGCGGCCAGGCCAAGCAGCTGTCCAAGCAAGACATCAAGGACATCGCCGCCTATCTGCACAGCCTGCCGGGCTCGCTCGTGCTGCGCAAGTAAGCCTCCGCTTCCAGTAAAAAAAGGTTCATCGTAGAATTCCGGGGAGTTTTCCGAGCTTGCTATCCTGTGTTGTCACAGGAAGGGAGCAAGCATGCTGGACCGGAAGACGCTGGAAGCGATGGGTGGCTGGAAGGGTTATCGGATCGAGAAGGTGGA
>DASPLX010000024.1:0-26932 GCA_035627375.1 Paucimonas sp.
CTTCGCCTACATGAAGGATGTGCTCGAACGCCTGCCGTCCTGGCCGAACAACCGCATCGACGAACTCTTGCCGCACCGCTGGAGCCCGGCTGCGTAACCTCGCATGTATCCCGCGTCAATGTGAGATGCCCAGGTGCTTACAGATGTGATCTCCTTCAGAATACAGCTATAGCTTTCTTACGTCGAACGTCAAACATCAAGGCCCACATGATTACTTGCTACCTGAAGTACGTTATCGATCCCTACAAGCTCAAGGAATTCGAGCACTATGGGAAGCTCTGGATTCCATTGGTCGAGAAATTCGGCGGCAAGCATCATGGGTATTTTCTGCCTTCCGAGGGGGCGAACAATATCGCGCTTGCTTTATTCTCGTTTCCAAGTCTTTCCAGCTACGAGGAATATCGGGAAAAGTCCTTGAATGATCCGGATTGCCAAGCGGCGTTCAAGTATGCGGAAGAGACCCGCTGCATCGTAAGCTATGAGCGCAGCTTCTTCCGGCCGGTTTTTGAATAAGTATCAGGAGTCGATTGTCGTTGTACACCTGGCCTGCTCCCCAATTTAGTCCGACATCGATGTGGGATCTGATCCCTCCGGCCAGATAAACGTTCCTTTCCGACGAAGGCTATTCTCCATATTTAAGCTGAGAGCGCGTCGCCTCAAATTGATCGCACAGCTCCTTGAGTCTGGTCACGGAAATGTCGTTAAACAAGTCAGGCAAAAAATAGATTTGGGAGTACCTGGACTCGATAGGCAAGAAATCGCTTAAAGAAATCGCTCCGCCTGTTCGGATCACAAGATCTAAACTATGCCGTGTTAATGCGGATAACGACTCTTCCATCGAGCTTGTGTCTTGAAGAATCGATTTGATGTGGTGCTCAAATGAATAGCCAATATATAGGTGGAGAAACGTTCCATCGCGACTGGGCGTGCACGAAAGCGCTCTATCAGCTGTCTCGCCGATATGTTTATGGGCTTTTCTGATGGCGTCTATATCGCCGTGAACTGCAATGGGATATTTCGACTGAATCAGTTCTTCAATAAAATGCGCCTCGGCATCGAGACAGGAGTTTATTTCTTCCGGAAGGCGTTTTAAGTTATAGATGCTGAATAAATAGAGATGGATATGTTTCGCACCTCTTTTAGACAGCATATCGACTTGCTGCAACAAATTTTGAAATGCGTGCCGATAAGCATTGAATAGGGGTAAATTCTCTCGCCGCGCCCACCTACGTGTTCCGTCAGGGATGATCGCAATACTATCGATTGGCATAAAGCCTCTTCGCATTCGCTGCATCAGTGGAAAATTGATACGAATCGATCGGTTCAATATACCGTGCGATAAAGCTCACACCGTCAATGGCAATGCTGATTTCTTTTTTTAAATAGACCGAATCGAGAATCCGCGAAAGTGTGGAAAGCGTTGGCGCAAATTGAACCAAGGCCTGGCATAACCCGATGATCTCATTCCGTTTCGTGGCATGTAGACCATGAGGAGGATATATAGCGGGAATGGATACTCTCGCCTGGGAGATCCCAGATAGAATCACTTCAACTATTTGGGAATAGACTCTGCTGTATCCACATGATTCCATCTGCATTAGTTGTGGTAAAAGTCGGTATCCACGATAGCCACATGAGACATCTCGAACGAATTGGCCGGTGACTTCCTTTACAAGCAGCGAAGCAAACAGATTCGAGGCAATTTTTTCCAGTGGTATGTGTTCCAACCTCGAGAATCGATCGCCAAATACAAAATCTACGCGCTCCAACGCACGTAAGAATTCACCAAAGAGTTCCGATGGATGTTGTCCATCGGCGTCTATAAATACCACATGACGATATTCGTTTTGTTCGGCGTATTTCTCTCCAGTTTTGATGGCCGCGGACAAGCCAAGATTATGTGGATGCTTCACCAGACGATAACCCAATCGTTCCACTATTGCTGCTGTCTCATCTGTGCTGCCATCGTCGACAACCAGAACATTTGACTTTGGAAGCGGCGAGAGTACGTCACTTATCGCGCTAGATACGTTATAGGAAGGCAATATGATCAGCGCCTGTAGGTTTCTCGGTGAAGTCATGCTAGTGGAGTTGTCTCTTTTCAGAGGAGCGAACAAAGCGTCCCCAACTGTGTGTTAGCCAAGCTGGTAAGGTGCCAGCGGCCTCAAATAGGCGAACTGCTCGAAGGGAGAGCCATATTGCGGCGGCGGCGATAACCGCTTCGATCGCTATTATCCATTCATTGTAGTAAAAGCGGTTTAGGCGCCATGTTATCCCCCAAATCAGCAAGAACGCGCCAAACAATACCGTGGCATGAAAAAGAAGAACATTTCTTCGCGGGATATCACATGAATTTACGTGACGAAGAAGGAATACCCAGGCAGTAGCTAAAGCGCCAAGGAAGATATTCGTATGTTCCGCCGTTGCTGCTGCAGCGACAGCAACCATGGCAATTAAATAGTAATAAATCGGGAAATAGGCGGACTTGAGTAAGCCGGGGCCGCCTGTTCTTACATCGAATTCAATGATGTATTCACCTGCTGGCTGAGGGGTGTTCCAAGAAAAAATATAGGTAGAAAATTTCTCGCTATAGGAAGTACTTAATGAAGACTTCTCCTTGGATGGGGATATCGTTGCATTCGACTGCCAAATTACTCTAAAGTTGGATGGAAATTCCACTACCAAGTCAGATAAGCCAACACTCAGCGAGAGTTTCAGAGTGAAATGGGAAGAAATAAAGGGGAAGTAGCTCATTCCGTAACGAGATGCTGATCCCTCGCTATTTGGGAGAGCGGTTCTTTCTTTTAATGCCTCCAGAAGGTTGACTTCTATTTGAAATTTTCCCTTATCTTCCGTCGCCTCTATTTCCGATGGGGATAGCAATCCCTTTGCACATGACAAGACCTTGCAATTCGACGCAACCTTAAACTGCTCTTGTGACGACGCAGATAAACGGGCAATACTTCCTTGATAGATCGAGTCGACACTGACAGTCAATTGCATTACGGCCTCCTTATACCAATATCATGAGAATGACAGCTCATGATATAGGCTTTGTTCTTAGGTGTGTCGTGCATGCTTGATTTAGATCGCCCGTCGAAGGTGAAAAGATCAAATCCATGGATTGAACAGCGCCACCCCTGTCGCCGCAAAATCGCCGACATTGCGCGTCACCACCGTCATTCCATGTACGAGCGCGGTCGCCGCGATGACGGCATCCCGTTCCGCGCGTTGATCCGGCACATGCAAGCGTGCGCATCGCAAGGCGACCTGATGATCGAGCGGGAGGATGCGGCCGGCGAATTGCGGCAGGATGGTGCCTTCCAGCCATGCACGCAAGACCGCACCTTGGGCGGCGTCCTTGCGTTCCTTCTGCATGATGCCAAGTTCCAGCTCGAGAATCGTGATGGCCGAGATGTATTGGGCGGCGATCGGCTGCGAAGAAGCCCATGCCAATACATTGGGATGCGCCTTTTTGGGTTGACGCAGTTCGGAGAGGATATGGGTATCGAGGATGAACATCAGCTCAGGTCGGCTTTCCGATACAAGCCTTCGGCGCGCGGCGCTTCGAATTCGAAGTCGGGCGCATCGCGCTGCGCCAAGGCCTCGGCAAGCGTCAGCACGCCTCCGGTCAATCTTCGATATTCCTCGATACTCAGCAGCACATGCGATGGCTTGCCGCGATCTGTGATGAACACCGGACCGGTCAGCGAGGCCTTTTTTGCCTCGCTGGTGGAGTGATTGAATTGTCTGCTGGTAAAAGTCACGATGCCCATGGCGTTGCCCTTTCTCTTGAATGTAGCAACGTTACTACATTGTTCGAGATGAAGGCAATCGGGAAGCGGCCTGCGGATGATCTTGCCGTCAATGCGTGGCTTCGTAGGCATGGATCATTTCGACCAGCTTTTCGAAACACTCTCCATCGGCTGAGCAGGGATCGAGTTCTTCACTGAAGTAAGCTGACACTTCGCTCAAGGCCATTTCATATTCGGCTTCGGTTCGAATCGGTCGCAAGTCCATTTTTCATCCCTTTCCACGGTTTCCCGCACGAGCAAATCGGCAACGGTTTGATCAATGTGTCATTTCAATTTTACTGTATGTTCATACAGTATAAATGTTAACATAGGCCAAGGGAAGAAGTGGGGGATCCATGTCCGCATCGTTACTCAGAATTCCAATCCAGGATGCCGGCGGGGAGGCGGGGCGGCCGGCGCAAGCGGCCGGGCTGCCGACGGAACAACTGGCGAACGTCTGGCGCGCCGATCAGCTCGGTTCCTGGCAATCGGCCGCGATACCGAGCGGCCACGGCGCGCTCGACCGCGAATTGCCGAACGGCGGCTGGCCGACGGCCGCGCTCACCGAGTTGATGCTGCAGCAGTCCGGCATCGGAGAAATGCGCCTCTTGCAGCCGGCGTTTTCCCGCATCGCGAAGCATCGCCCGATCGCGCTGGTGCAGCCGCCTTATCTGCCGCAGGCGGCGGCCTGGGTGGCCTGGCGGCTGCCGGCCGAGCAATTGCTGTGGATACGCACCAGCCGTGCCGTCGATGCGTTGTGGGCGGCGGAACAGATCCTGCGCAACGGCAGTTGCGGCGCGCTGGTGCTGTGGCAGACGCATATCCGCCATGAATCGCTGCGCCGTTTGCATTTGGCGGCGCAGGCGTCGGACATGCTGTTCTGGCTGCTGCGGCCGCTGGCGGCGGCGCAGGATGCCTCGCCGGCGCCGCTGCGCTTGTGCCTGCGGCCGGCCGCAGGCGGCATCGCTGCCAAGATCCTCAAGCGGCGCGGGCCGCAGCGCGAGGGTTCGCTGTTCCTGCCGCTCGGGTTCGCGCCCGCGCTGCGTTTCGTCCAGAAGGGGAGCCATCATGCGCCTGTGGATCGGCGTGCACCTGCCGTCGCTGCCGCTCGAAGCGTTTCGCCCGCGCTGGTCTGAGCCGGGCCGCTACGTGGTGGTCGATCGCTTGCAGGTGCTGACGGCGAGCGAGGAGGCGTTCGCGGCCGGCGTGCGCGTCGGCATGCGGCGCGGCGGCGTGGGCATGCTGTGCCCGGATGCGGTGCTGCTCGAGCATGACGCGGCGAAGGAGAGCGCCGCCGTCGATGCGGTCGCGCTGAGCCTGTTGCAATACACGCCCGAGGTCGCGCTGGCCGAGGAGGCGAGCCTGCTGCTCGACGTTTCCGCGAGCCTGCGGTTTTTCGGGGGCGCGCGCGCCTTGTGCCGGCGCGTGCGCGAGAGCGTGCTGGCGCTCGGCTTCACGCCGCAGATCGGCATGGCGCCGACGGCGCAGGGGGCCTGGCTGCTGGCGCGCGCGCCGGCGCGCACGATGGCGGGCGGCGCGGGTATCAGGCAACGGCGGGTGCTGCGCATCGATACGCTAAGCAGGCGCCTCGATGCCTTGCCATGCACCTTGCTGCCCGCGCTCCGGCCGTTTCGCGAATGGCTCGAGGGCATCGGTTGCCGGAGTTGCGGCGATCTGCGCAAATTGCCGCGCGCCGGATTGAAACGCCGCACCAACCCCGCCGCGCTCGATGCGCTCGAACGCGCTTATGGCGAGGCGACCGAATTGTTGGAATGGGTGCAGGCGCCCGAGACGTTTTGCGCGAAGCTCGAACTGCCGGACCGCATCGAGCATGCCGAAGCCGTGTTGTTCGCGGCGCGCCGCCTGCTGCTGCAAATGACGGGCTGGTTGGTGGCGCGCCAGCGGGCGATCGCCTGCTTCGTGCTGGCGCTGGAGCACGAGCGCGGGCGGCAGGCGATCGCGCCGACGCTGCTCGAGATCAAGCTGGCGGAGGCGGCGTGGCGCGAGGACCATCTGACGCGCTTGCTGAAGGAACGCCTGGGGCGCCTCGTCTTGCAGGCGCCGGTGATCGCCTTGCGGCTCGAAGCGGCGCAGACCGAGGCGATGGCGCCGCCGACCGAATCGCTGTTTCCGGAGCCGGGCGGCACGCCGGCCGACCGCAAGCGCCTGCTCGAATTGCTGACCGCGCGCCTGGGCGAGGACAACGTGCTGGTGCCGGCGCCGCATGCCGCGCATCGGCCGGAAGAGGCCAACCGCTGGCTGCCGGCGACGCTGCCCAGGCGGCCGGCGCCTGCCTGCCCGCCGCCGCTGGCGCGTCCGTTCTGGCTGCTGGCGGCGCCGATCGAATTGATCATGCGCGACCAGCGGCCGTTCTACGGTTCGCCCCTGCGCATCGTCAGCGCGATGGAGCGCGTCGAATGCGGCTGGGAGAGCGATACGCTGGTGATGCGCAATTATTTCGTCGCGCAAGGCGAGGAAGAGGCGTTCTACTGGATCTACCGCGAGCGCGACGGCGAGGACGTGCGCTGGTATTTGCACGGCTTGTTCGCCTGATGGGCCGGGGCGGATCATGAACCACGCGGCGACTTTTTCCGAGGCCTTGCCGGCCTATGCCGAATTGCAATGCGCTTCCAATTTCACTTTCCTGCGCGGCGCGTCGCATGCGGAAGAGCTGGCGGCGCGCGCGGCGCAGCTCGGCTATCGCGCGCTGGCGATCACCGACGAATGCTCGGTGGCCGGCGTGGTGCGCGCGCATGGCGCGGCGAAGGACATCGGCTTGCATCTGATCATCGGCAGCCAGTTCCAGCTGGTCGATGACAGCGGCGATCCGGCTTTCTCGCTCGTGATCCTGGCGCGCAATCGCGAGGGCTACGGCAACCTGTGCGAACTGATTACGCTGGGGAGGACGCGGGCGGAGAAGGGAACGTATCGTTTGCTGCCGTCCGATCTCGCGGCGCCCGCCAAGGGGTACGAGCACTTGCGCGGCATGCCAGATTGCTTCGTGCTGCTTGCGCCGCGCTACGGCATCGAGCAGGCAGAACTGCTGGAGCAGGCGCGATGGGTCAAACGGACCTTTCCCGGCCGGGCCTGGATTGCGCTGACGCTGCTGCTGCAATCGCGCGACGACTGGCATCGCGATACCGTCGAACGAGTCGCGCAACAAGCCGGCCTGCCGCTGGTCGCGACCGGCGACGTCTGCATGCATGTGCGTTCGCGCAAGCCGCTGCAGGATACGCTGACCGCGATCCGCCTCGGCATGCCGATCGCCGAGTGCGGCTACGGCCTGGCGCAGAACGCCGAGCAGCATCTGCGCTCGCGCGTGCGGCTGGCGAACATCTATCCGCGCGAGGCGCTGGAGGAATCGGTGCGCATCGCGCGGCAATGCACGTTCTCGCTCGATGAATTGCGCTACGAATATCCGGACGAGCTGGTGCCGCCCGGCGAGACGCCGGCAACCTATCTGCGCAAGGAGGCGTGGATCGGCGCCCATCGGCGCTTCCCGGGCGGTATTCCGGCCAAGGTGCAGGATCAGATCGAGCGCGAGCTGAGGCTGATCGGCGAGATGCGCTATGAACCGTACTTCCTGACGGTCTACGATATCGTCAGCTTCGCGCGCCGGCAGGGCATCCTGTGCCAGGGGCGCGGCTCGGCGGCCAATTCGGCCGTCTGCTATTGCCTCGGCATCACCGAGGTCGATCCGACTACCACCACCTTGCTGTTCGAGCGCTTCATTTCGAAGGAGCGCGGCGAGCCGCCCGACATCGACGTCGATTTCGAGCACCAGCGGCGCGAGGAGGTGATCCAGTACATCTATGCCAAGTACGGCCGGCTGCGCGCCGCCCTGACGGCGGTGGTGATCTGCTACCGGCCCAAGAGCGTGCTGCGCGACGTCGGCAAGGCGCTCGGCGTCGATCCGGCGATCGTGGACCAGGTCGCGAAGTCGCATCGCTGGTGGGACAGCAAGAAGGAGTTGGCGCAGCGTTTCGTCGAATGCGGCTTCGATCCGGAATCGACGGTCGCGCGGCATTGGGCCGACATCGCCCTGCGGCTGATGAATTTTCCGCGCCACCTGTCGCAGCATCCGGGCGGCTTCGTCATCGCGCGCGGCAAGCTGTCGCGCCTGGTGCCGATCGAGAACGCGGCGATGCCCGAGCGCAGCGTGGTGCAATGGGACAAGGACGATCTCGACGCGCTCGGGCTCTTGAAGGTGGATATCCTCGCGCTCGGCATGCTCAGCATGCTGCGCCGCGCCTTCGATCTGATCACGGCTTGGCGCGGCGAACCGTTCGCGATGCACGACGTGCCGCGCGAGGACCCGGCCACCTATGACATGATCTGCCGCGCCGATACCATCGGCGTGTTCCAGATCGAGAGCCGGGCGCAGATGAGCATGCTGCCGCGCCTGCGGCCGCGCGTGTTCTACGACCTCGTGGTGCAGGTGGCGATCGTGCGGCCGGGGCCGATCCAGGGCGGCATGGTGCATCCCTATCTGCAGCGCCGCCAGAATCGCGAAGCCGTCGTCTATCCGAAAGAGGACTTGCGGCCGGCGCTGGAGCGCACGCTGGGCGTGCCGATCTTCCAGGAACAGGTGATGCAGATCGCGATCCTCGCGGCCGATTTCACGCCCGGCGAGGCGAACGAGTTGCGCCGCTCGATGGCCGCCTGGCGGCGCAAGGGCGACATGGAGAAGTTCCAGGAAAAGCTGAGGACCGGCATGGCAAGGAACGGCTACGAGACCGAATTCGTCGAGGCCATCATCCGCCAGATCCACGGCTTCGCCGAATACGGTTTCCCGGAGAGCCATGCCGCCAGCTTCGCCTTGCTCGCCTATGCCAGCTCCTGGCTCAAGTGCCACGAACCGGCCATCTTTCTTGCCGCCCTGCTCAACAGCCAGCCGATGGGTTTCTATTCGCCGTCGCAGCTGGTGCAGGATGCGCGCCGCCATGGCGTCGAGGTGCGGCCGGTCGATATCGTCCATAGCGGCTGGGAGGCGACGCTGGAGCAGGGCGCTTCCGCGCAGCCCGCCGTGCGCCTCGGGTTCAACATGGTGAGCGGCTTGGCGGCCGAGGCGGGGTGGCGCATCGAGGAAGCGCGCGCGATCGAGCCGTTCGCCGACCTGGGCGATCTCGCCTTGCGCGCGCGATTGACGCGCCACGATCTGCAGATGCTGGCCCATGCCGATGCCTTGCGCCCTCTCGCCGGCAACCGGCGCGAGGCGCTTTGGCAAGCCGTCGCCGGCGAGGCGGACAAGGGCGTGCTGAGGCACGCGCCGATACGCGAGGAGGCGGTGCGGCTCGAGGCGCCGAGCGAGGGACAGGACATCGCGGCCGATTATGCGTCCGTCGGTCTGACGCTGGGCCGCCATCCGGTGGCCTTGCTGAGGGCCGCGCTGACGAAGAGGAAGTTCCTGCCGGCCGAGGTCTTGAACACTTTCGCCGACCGCCAGCTCGCGCGCGCCTGCGGTATCGTGACGGGGCGCCAGCGGCCGCAGACGGCGAAGGGCACGATGTTCGTCACGCTGGAGGATGAGACGGGATTCGTCAACGTGATCGTGTGGCCGGCCCTGATCGAGACCTTCCGCCGCGAGCTGCTGGCTTCGACGCTGCTCGGCGTCTACGGCGTCTGGCAATGCGAGAGCAATGTTAGGCACCTGGTCGCCAAGCGCTTGGTCGATCTGTCGCCGCTGCTGGGCGGGCTGAGCACGCGCAGCCGGGATTTCGCCTGAGGCGGCCGGCAGGCTGCCGCCGGGTATTGATCAAGATCATCGTCCGGCGCCATGCTCCCGCTTAACCTGCGCGATGGCGACGGAGGCGCGGAAGCGTTCTCCATCGCCGTCCATCACTGATAAATAAGGGGAGACAATGAAAAACAAGATGCTGGTTGGAGCAATGATATTCGCCTTGTCCGCCGCCCAGGCGGCAACGGCGGCCGATCTCGGCCTGGGCATCCGGACGCAATACGACGTGGCGCTCGATACGCCGCTCAACCGGATCCAGGTGCTGGGCGCGCACAATGCCTGGAACGACAGCGGCGCCACCTGGGCCAATCAGCGCTGGCCGCTGAATCAGCTGCTCAACTACGGTATCCGCAACGTCGATCTCGATGTCCACCTGGACGGCGGCGAGGTCGTGCTGTGCCACGAGAACTGCGGCTCGATCTATAGCGCCAAGGACAATTATCCGAACGAATTGTGGCGGGTGCGCAACTGGCTCGACGCCAATCCCAAGGCGATCGTCTTCATCGATCTCGAGGACCGGGCCAATTACCAGAGCGGCGTGGTGGGACCGCTGACTTCGATCTTCGGTGCGCTGTTGTACAAACCTTCCGACAAGCCCGCCGGCCGCTGGGAAACGCCGCGCGAGATGATCGCCAAGGGCAAGCGCGTGATCGTCAAGTCCGCCAACAATACCTATGACGGCACGGTGGTCTGGAACGGCACGCTGTTCGCCACCGGCGCCGCCGGCGGCTGGAACAGCCGGCCGGTGAAGTATGTCGATACCGCCAATTGCACGATGGATGGCGCCGCGCTCGATCAGAACAACATCTACGCGGTGTCGGATTCCAAGCTCGGCAAGGATGTGCTGCCGGATCCCTGGGTCGATACGACGGGCACCATCGACGCGGGCAATATCCCGGGCCTGATGCGCTGCGGCATCGACAATATCGATGCCGACCGTTGGGATGAAAGCATGATCGGCGCGGCGATCTGGTCCTGGGCCGGCGGCGAGCCGAACGACTTCAACAACGAGGACTGCGCCGAGATGCGCGCCGACGGCCGCTGGAACGACGCGTCGTGCGCGGCGCCGCGCCGGTTCGCTTGCCAGAGCAGGAGCAATCTCGACGATTGGCGCGTCACCGCGGCGAGCGGCGCCTGGTCCGGCGGCAAGCAGGCTTGCGCGGCCGAGTTCGGCGCCGGTTTCGCGTTCGCGGTGCCGACCAACGCTTACATGAACGAGCGCTTGCGCCTCGCCGCCGGCGGCGGCACGGCATGGCTCAACTATTCCGACCAGGCCGAGGAAGGCAAGTGGGAGATGTATAACGACGCGCCGACGCGCTGGGACACCGGCGCCTACGGCAACAACGAGGACCGCGCGCAAACCCTGCGCCTGCCCGGCGCCGCCGCCGTGCGCGTCAATCTCGCCGGCACGCTCGGCGCCGGCGATTACCTGCATCTGTACGACAGCAACCGGCGGCTGGTGCAGACCTTCGGCGGCAACCTGGCGAGTTCGCTGGTGGTGGCGGACAACGCCGTCATCGCGCGCCTGGTTTCCGACGGCGCGACGACCGCGGCCGGCGCCAGCGTCGCCATCGAGCCGCTCGCCACTTCATGGAGCAGCGGCGCCTACGGCAACAACGAAGACCGCTCGCAATGGCTGACCATTCCCGGCGCCGCCGCCTTGAAGATCAGCATCGCCGGCAATACCGAGGCGAACCGCGATCTCGTCTGGGTCTACGACAAGAACGGCGCCCTGATCAAGACGCTGTCCGGGGCCATTTCGACCAGCTTCATGGTCGGCGGCGACAGCGCGCGCGTGCGGCTCACGTCCGATAGCACGGTGACGGCGGCCGGCATCAGCGCCAGCGTCAAGGCCGGCAGCGCCTATGTCTTCCGCAAGCTGGTCAACGGCCGCGGCAAGTGCATGGATATCGAAGGCAACAACATGAGCAACGGCACGCCGATCCATCACTGGAGCTGCCAAGGACAGATCACCCAGCTGTGGTACCAAGACCCGGACGGCCTCTTGCGCAACAAGAACAATCCCGACAAGTGCGCCGACGTCCATGCCTTCGGCACCGGCAACGGTTCCAAGCTGGTGATCTGGGATTGCAACGACAAGACCAATCAGCGCTTCTCGTGGTCGGGCCAGACGCTGCGGCCGGCGCATGCGCCGGGCAAGGCGGTCGACGTCAAGGATGCATGGTGGGGCGCGTTCGACGGCCAGGATCTGCACCTGTGGGATTATCAGAACAGCTGGGGGCAGACCTGGCGCTGGGAGTGATGCCTTCCCGGCGCACCGGCGCCTGCGCGTCGGTCGGCGCGCAGGCGGGAGACGGCATGGGCGGCGCTAGCCGGCGCCCATCGTCTTCTTCAGCCACGCGCTGAATGCTTCCGCTTGCGGCGTCAGCGGCTGGTTTTCCGGGCGGATCAGGTAGTAGGAGCGCGGCGACGGCATCGCCGGCCCCGGCAGGCGCACCAGCTCGCCGGCGGCGATGGCATCGTCCACCAGCCATTTGCGCCCGAGGGCGATTCCCTGGCCGCGTTCCGCCGCCTGCAGCAGCATGCCCATGTCGCTGAAGGTGGGTGCGGTGTCGGGAACGTGCGCGATCACGCCGGCGCGGCGGAACCAGCGTTCCCATTCGTCATAGGGATTGAGCAGCGGGTATTCGCGCAGGGCGTGCGCGGAACGCGGCAATCCCGGATAGCCGCGGATGCCGCCGGCGGCCGCGACCGGAAACTGCGTTTCCCTGGCGAGCCGCTCCGCGACCACGCCTTCCCACTTCCCCCTGCCGTAGCGTATGCCGAGCTGGATCTTGCGTTCGGCGAGATCGAGCATCGACACCGTCGCGATCACATCCACCACGATATCGGGATGGCGCGCCTGGAAATCCGGCAGCCGGGGCAGCAGCCAGCGCGTCGCGAACGAGGGCAGCATGGTGACGGTCAGGCGTCCGCCGGATTGCGCCGTTTCGTTGCGCAGCTCCGCCGTCGCTTCCGACATCAGCTTCAAGGCCTTGGCGACCGCGGTCTGCAGGCGCTTTCCCTGCGGCGTCAGCACGACGCGCTGCCCGACGCGGGCGAACAATTGCACGCCCAGTTCCGCTTCCAGCGCGCGCACCTGCCGGCTGACCGCGCCATGCGTCAGGAACAATGCGTCGGCCGCGGCGCGAAAGTTCTGGTGGCGCGCGGCGGCTTCGAAGACCTGGAGATTGCGCAGCGAGGGCAGGGTCATGGAGATTCGTTCTGTCGCGTAGATGCGGTGGCGTGGGTGGGTGATGCGGATGCGGCGGCGCGTACGTCTTGGCATGGTGAGTTGAAGTCACCGGGAGGGTGGCATATTTATCGTTTTTCAAGGCATGGCGGCGCGGCTAACATGAGGGCCGTTCATTCGCACGGAGTCGTACATGTCTTATCGACGCATCCTGCTGGCCGGTCTCGTCGGCCTCATCGTTCATGTCGCGCCGCTCGCCGCGCGGGCCGGGGAAGCGCCGGCCCTGTCCGCCAAGACCTTGCAGACGCGATATGGGCGCCTGCATGTCGAAACCGAGGGCAGCGGCCCGCCGCTGGTGCTGGTGGCGGGCGGCCCCGGCGCCAGCCGGATCAGCTTCCAGCCTTGGTTCTCGCGCCTGGCCGATCGTCATACCGTCGTGTATTTCGATGCGATCGGCCGGGGGCGTTCGGACCGGTTGGCCGATCCCGCGGGCTACACGGTGGAGCGCGAGATCGAGGACATCGAGGCGGTGCGCGTGGCGCTCGGCGCGGAACGCATCTCCCTGCTCGGGCAAAGTTACGGCGGGATTCCGGCGCTGCTGTACGCGCTGCGGCATCCGGGCCGCGTCGAGCGGCTGGTGCTGTCTTCGGCGATGATCGATGCGGCGAGCTTTCAAGCGAATATCGATGCGACCAATGCCAACCTGAAGACGTATTTCCCCGATTCCTGGATGCGCGTCCAGGCGTTGCGCGCGCAAGGCGTTAGGTCGGGCGACGAACGCAGCGGCGCGGAATACGCGCGCATGAAGGACATGCTGTACTGGTACGATCCGCGCCGCGCCGCCGAGATGAAGCGCGCCGAGCCGGCCGATAAATTCAATGCGCAGGTGTACGAGGCGATGCTGGGCGACGATCCGGATCATGTCGTCGGCGGCACCCTGAAGGGTTACGATCCGACGCCGCTGCTGCCGAGCCTGCGGGCGCCGACGCTGGTCATCGGCGGGCGCTACGACCGCGTCGCGACGCCGGAAATCGTGTTCCGGACCCATGCCGTGCTGCCGTCCGGCTTGGCGCGGCTGGCGATGTTCGAACGCAGCGGGCATCGGCCCTGGGTGGAAGAGGCGGACGCCTATTTCGATTTGCTGAGAAAATTCCTGGCGGGCGAGGAGATGCCGTCCAAGCGCGGCAGTCCTTGATTCACTGCCCGGAAAACCCGGGCGAGCCCAGCAGCCCATCCAGCAATTCGCTGCGCTCGCCGTGCAGCACCTTCTTCAGCTCGGCGTGCGCCACATCGGACGCGACCCCCTTGGTCCGCAGCAGTTCGACCAGTTCGGCGAATTTCTCGCGCCGCCGCATGCCGGCCGCGCTTGGATCGCGCCGGTCGCGGAAGACATCCATCAGGGTCGAGCCGCAAGGGCAGTTGCGGAAGACTTCGACGATCGCCTTGTCGTCGTCGTCCAGGCCTTGCTTCAGACCCGACACGCCTTGGCGGACCTGCCGGGTCTCGTTGATGAATTGCTCGACGCTGGCGAATTCTCGGCCGCAATTGGCGCACCGCTTGGGGAACGCGCTCTCCGCCAGCGCGCGCAGGCCGGCGAGCAGATCCTGGTTGTTGCCGGATTCCATGTGTCCGCGTCTTCCTCCGGATCGGCCGTCGACCGAAAATGGCAGGTGCTGGGGAATGCTGCCAAGGGTGCCTTCAAAAATATGCGGTGTCAACGCGCCTTTCTTTACTGTATGCAAATACAGCGGTTCTGTGTTATAACGTCGGCATTGTCGACGCAGGTCCGCGGCATGCGCGGCCCCTTGCCGTAGACGACTCTTTCCGTATATTCGACATCATGGATCCCAAAACTTCCGCCAGCGAGTTACTTCGGTCGACATGGGGCGACCGCGGCTTTCCCGTGGATCCCGTGTGGATCGCGGGCCAGCTCGGCCTCGAGGTCAGGGAGGCCGTTCTTCCGCCCAACGTCTCGGGCGCCCTCATCAAGGACCGGGATCAGGACCCCCTGATCGTCCTCAGCCAATCCGACAGCAAGAGCCGCAAACGCTTTACCTGCGCCCACGAGCTGGGCCATTATGCCGACCGCCTCGGCAAGGATATCGAGCAATACGAATACATCGATCTGCGCGGCGACCAGTCCAGCACCGGCACGAATCCGGACGAGGTGTTCGCCAACCAGTTCGCGGCCGCGCTCTTGATGCCCGAGGAAGAGGTGCGGCGCCTCGCCAAGGCCAAGCTGCCCGCATTCCTGATGGCGCAGCACTTCGGCGTTTCGGACGACGCGATTCGTTACCGGCTCAGAAATCTCAGACTGAAGGTCGATTGACTTGAACCCGCCGCTGGAAGACCAAGAAGAGGCGGTCACCATCGAAACGCCCGCAACCGGAACCGCCGGCACGGCGGTCGCCCAAGTCCCCGCCGTTCCCGATCCGAAAGATCCGAAAGACGCCGCGCTCGCCAGAGCGGTACGGGCATCCCTGGCGCAACCGAGCGCGCACGGGATCAAGAAGCTCGACGACATGGAGCAGGCGGCCGTCGACGACCGCAAGACCGATACCAAGCTGAAGAAGATCTACGCGTACTGGTTCATCGCCATTCTCATCGGGCAGCTGCTCCTGATGAATCTCCTGTTCGCGGCAGTCGGCTTGAAGTGGCTCGATTTCGAGGACGCCAGCCACCTGAATCTCTTCATGGGCGGAACGCTGACCGAAGTGTTCGGCGTCGTCTTCGTCATCACCCGTTATCTCTTCTCGCGCAAGGATGGCGAGGCGGCGCCGCGCGGCGATGCGCCGGGCATCAAGCGGCGCCGGGACGGCGCTTGACGGCTTCGATAGCATTTGATGCGGCGAGGCCGCCTGACACTGCGAGGGCGCACCCCGCGTCTTGAACCAGCCGCTTGAAATACCGCTTTCAGCATTCGCTGAATTGCCACATTTGAATGAATACTTGTTTATTTTCATTCGAAATGGCATATTCAACGAACGATGAAATCATCATTTCGAATGAATGCCATGGAATCGACTGACTTGGAGGAAATATGGTTCGTCCGGCTTCGAGAACTCCTTGAGGCATCGCCAGTTGTGCGCGAAATTGTGGTAAATCCTGTGCCGCAATACATTGATGGCGGCATCGACGGTGAGGCAGTGTTTTGCATTGGCGAAGAAGAGCACCGCCTCTTGATCGAATGCAAGTCCTCTGGACAGCCGCGCTATATACGTCTAGCAATCGGCCAACTTGGGCCCCACATTTTTCGATCCGACGGCTTGACTCGGGGCTTGGTTGTGGCGCCGTTCATTTCGCCAGCCTCGCGCGCCATCCTTGCCGAACACAACTTCGGATGGCTTGATTTGGCCGGAAACATCCGCATTGTTTTCCCCCGCTTTCACCTGGAGATCAGCAAGACTGACCGTGATCCTTTTGCGACCAAACGAGAGCAGCGCTCGTTGTTTTTTCCTAAGTCTGCACGCCTACTTAAGATCCTTTTGCGCAATCCACAGCATCTTTGGAAGGTGGCTGACTTGGTCAGCGAAACCGGCGTGAGCGCGGGGCAGGTCAGCAATGTACGCAAAGCTCTCATTGATCGAGAGTGGGCGCAGGCCGAAACAGCCGCAGGTTTTCGCGTAACGAACCCCGCTGCATTGCTCGACGCTTGGCGAGATGACGGCATTCAGGCACCCCAGGTGCAGAGACGAGGATATACCATCAAGCACGGCCACACGCTTGACGTCGCGATCGAAGAGGCGTTCGCAGAGGCTGCCAATACGAATGCGCGGCTGTTGCTGGCATCCCATTCTGTGGCACGCCGAATTGCGCCATATGCGCGGGTCGCAGGCGATTTTTTCTATGCCGACTCCAAGGGCCTTGAGCTGCTTGAGCGCCATCTGCAGATCACGCCTGCCGACAAAGGCGAAAACGTGACGATCTTTAAAGCTGGCGATGATGGCCTCTGGCTGGAAACGATGGAACTCGGTTCCAGCATGAGAGCCACAGGACCGATCCAAACCTACCTCGACTTGTTGTCGAGTGGCGAGCGCGGCCGGGAAGCCGCCGAACATTGGCGGACCGAGAAGATAAACCCCATGTTTCGCACGGATCGATAATGGAACCCAAGTCGGCAAACGACTATGACGACCGAGGCGCGCGAGCCGTTTACTCGGTCTTGCTGGAAATCGGACAAGTACTCGGCGCTATCGTGACCGATTCGTTGTGATCGGCGGTTCTGTTCCTTGGTTGCTCTTTCCTGATGCGGAGCCGGCTCACGTGGGTACGCTCGATGTTGACTTAAGCCTGGATGCGCAGGCTCTGGGCGATGGCGAATACAAGGATCTTATCGAGTTGCTGGAATCCGCCGGTTACGAGCGCGCAGCCGAAAACATGAAAGTGTTTCAGTTGCGGCGCACGGTCCAAATCGACGACAACGGACCGATTGCGGTCATCATCGATTTGCTGATGCCTCGTGAAGCGCAGATTCGGCGCAACAAGCCGCCACTACTGGCTAACTTCGCGGTCCAGAAGGCAGACGGTGCTGCAGTCGCAATGCATTCGTTCGTGCAGCACAAGCTCGATGGAACGATGCCCGACGGCCGCCCCAATACGGTGGAATTGCGTGTCGCTAGTATTCCAGCTTTCCTGGTGATGAAAGGATACGCGCTGAACGGTCGCGACAAAGGAAAGGACGCATATGATATCTATTTTTCGGTGCGTCAGTTCGACGGCGGCCCTGAAGCACTTGCCGAGGCCTGTCTCCCGCTGTTGGATGATCCGGTCGTGCTGCGGGGCTATCAATGCATTGCCGAGAAATTTACCAATGACGGGGCCTTTGGCCCCGTTACGGTGCGCCAGTTCATGAGTGAGTCGGCTGCCCTCGGCGGCATGACGGTCGAGCAAGTGCAACTGGATGCATTTCGCCAAGTCCGGATGTGGCTCGATCTGCTGGGGTTATAAACACCAAGCGTGCTCGTTGCCGTGGAGAGCGAATCTACCGGCCATAAAAACAGTGCCGGTCACTGCGTCTGCCTGCCGCCTCTCGATGCACTGGTCAAACCGGGATCGGTGCCGCCGTCAAGCAAGCAGAAAACGAAAAACCCGCGCTCTCGTAGGGAGAATCGCGGGTTTCTTCGGAATATCCCCGGAAATTCCAAGGACAGGTATCTGGTGGTGATAGGTGGACTTGAACCACCGACCCCAGCATTATGAGTGCTGTGCTCTAACCAGCTGAGCTATATCACCAGTAAGCCCGACATTATGGGGTCTTGAACAAGCCGTGTCAAGGCTATTTGCAACTCCGATGAACTCCAATGTTTCGGGGCGGGTTAGCCGGCAGCCGCGGCGGCTTGGGCCTTCTGCACCTGTTCCAGGACGGCGGCGGCCGGGTCGGGGCCGAGGCAGTCGATCACGATCCGGTCGGGCATCGAGCGCAGCCAGGTCAGTTGTCGTTTCGCTAACTGGCGGGTGGCGGCGATGCCTTTTTCGCGCAGCGTCGCCAGATCGCAGGCGCCGTCGAGATATTCCCAGGCTTGCCGGTAGCCGACGCAACGCATCGACGGCAGGCCGAGATGCAGGTCGCCACGGGCGCGCAGTCGCCGCACTTCCTCGAGCAAGCCACCGCCCGGCGCCGCGAGCATCGCATCGAAGCGGGCCGCGATGCGCGCATGCAGCACGCCGCGGTCGGACGGTTCGAGCGCCAGCGGCAGGAGATCGAAGGGCAGTTCTTCCTTTTGCGCGCCGGTCAGCAGGCGCGACATCGGCTGGCCCGTCAATTCAAAGATTTCGAGCGCGCGCTGGATGCGCTGGCTGTCGTTCGGCTTCAGGCGCGCCGCCGTTTCCGGATCGATCGCCGCCAGCCGCGCATGCAGCCCGGGCACGCCGATGCGCGCGGCTTCCTCGTCGAGCCGCGCGCGCACTTCGGGATCGGCTTGCGGCAAGTCGTCCAGGCCGTCGCGCAAGGCCTTGAAATAGAGCATGGTGCCGCCGACCAGCAGGGGCAGCTTGCCGCGCGCATGGATGTCGCCGGCCAAGCGCAGTGCATCGGCGCGGAACTGCATCGCCGAATAGCTTTCGAGCGGATCGAGGATGTCGATCAGATGGTGCGGAACGGCGGCCAATTCCTCGGCCGACGGCTTCGCGGTGCCGATATCCATGCCGCGATAGACGAGCGCCGAATCGACCGACACGATCTCGCAGGGAATATGGCGCGCGATCTCGAGCGCGGCGGCGGTCTTGCCCGACGCGGTCGGTCCCATGATGGCGATGGCGAGAGGTTTGTTCATGCGGACGGTGGCGACGAGGTCGATTGCAGGAGGCGCGTGGCGCCGAAGATCAACACGCCCAGTGTAAAGGCGATGGCGGCCAGCGGATACAGGGTGCCGTCGTGCGTGGCGCCGACGACGCTGCCGACCACGAAGGCGACCGCCATGTAGAGCGCGCCCATCAGGCCGGCGGCGGTGCCGGCCAGCTTGGGGAACGGCAATACGGCGCCCGACTGCACGATCGGCGAGTTGATGCCGTGCGCGCCCATGGTCAGGAACATCGCGCCGAGCACGACCGACCAGTGCGCGAAGCCGAGCGCCGCCAGGCCGAGGAACAGGGCGCCGGCGCCCAGCATGGCGCCGGTGCCGACGCGCAGCGTGCGCGGCGAGCCCAGCCGCGGCAGCAGGCGGCGGCAGACCAGCGTGCCGATCATGTAGCCCGAGACGCCGAACGCGAAGCAGTAGCCGAACCACGCGGTCGGCATGTGCAAGACGCGGATCAGGACGAACGAGGAACCGGAAATGAAGGAAAAGATGGCGCCGTACGAAAAGGCGCCGGGCAAGGCGTAGGACCAGAATTCGCGCGAGCCGAGCACGGCGCGATAGTTGGCCAGCAGTCCGCGCGCATCGGTGGCGCGCGCGTCCTTGTGCGTATTCGTTTCCGGCAGGCGCGCGGCGGTCAGCGCCAGCAAGGCGGAAGACAGCAGCACCAGCGCCGCGAACGCCGCGCGCCAGCCGAACGCCACTTGCAGATAGGAGCCGAGGATCGGGCCGGCCAGCGGCGCCAGCGAGATCCAGGTGTTCGCCTTGGCGATGACGCGCGCGCTGTCGGCGGGCGCGTAGGCGTCGCGCACGATCGCCCGCGCGATGACGACGGCCGAGCAGCAGCCGAGCGCCTGCACGAAGCGCGCGGCGATCAGCATGCCGATCGACGGCGCCAGGCCGCACAATGCCGACGCGCCCGCGTACAGGGCCAGGCCGCACAGGAGCACCGGCCGCCGGCCGAAGCGGTCGGACAGCGGGCCGACGATCAGCTGCGCGCCGCCGAAGCCGGCCACGAACAGCGACAGCGTCAATTGCACCGTCGACGGCGGCGCCGAGAACACGGCGCCCAGGTCGGGCAGGGAAGCCAGGTACAGATCGGTCGACAGCGGCTGCATCATCATGAGCGCGCACAGCAGCGGCAGCAGCGGCACGTGCGCGTAGCGGGCCAGCGGGGCGAGCGGAGGAATGCCGGATGTCATGCGGTACGGGCGCGGCGGCTCGGGCGTCACTGCCCGCGCAGGAACAGCTTGTCGAGGTCGTTCAACGCCAGTTGCACCCAGGTCGGCCGGCCGTGATTGCATTGATCGGCGCGCTCGGTCGCTTCCATCTGCCGCAGCAGCGCATTCATTTCCGGCAGCGTCAGCGCGCGGTTGGCGCGCACGGCGGTGTGGCAGGCCAGCGTGCCCAGCAATTCGTTGCGGCGCTCGACCAGCACGCGCGAGCCGCCGAATTCGCGCACGTCGCGCAGCACGTCGCGCGCCAGGCTTTGCGCGTCGGCGTTCTTCAGCAGCGCCGGGACGGCGCGCACGGCCAGCGTGGTCGGCGACATCACGGCGATATCGAAGCCGAGCGATTCCAGCGTGTCGCGGCTTTCTTCGGCGGTGCCGACCTCGACGGCGTCGGCATGGAAGGTGACCGGGATCAGCAGCGGCTGCACCTGCATCGCGTCTTCGTCGAGCGCGTTCTTCAACTGCTCGTAGAGAATGCGTTCATGCGCGGCGTGCATGTCGACCAGCACCAGGCCCTTGGCATTCTGGGCCAGCACGTAGATGCCGTGCAGTTGCGCCAGGGCGAAGCCGAGCGGGAATTCCTCGGGCGGCAATGCCTGCGCGGCGGGGGCCAGCGAGGCCAGCGGCGAAGCCGGCGAACCTTCGGCGTAGGGCGGTGCGCCGTTCGATTCGGCGCGCGCGTCCGGGGTCTCGAACAGCGCGCCGTATTGCTCGGTCCTTTGCCCGACGCCGAAACCGCGCGCCCCGAAACCCGATGAAAATTGGGCGCCGAACGTCGCTTGCCGCGCTTCGCGTATCCACGGCAGGGGGCCGTGGCCGGCCGTCCCCTGGGCCGTGTCTTGCCCGCCCATGCCGGCGTACGTAGTGCTCGATCCGGGAACGGCCAGCCCCGGCACGACCGGCGCCGGGGCCGTGCCGTGCGCGGTGGCCGAGGTCTGCGCCAGCGCGCGGCTCACCGCATGGAACACGAATTGATGCACCGCCCGGCTGTCGCGGAAACGCACTTCGATCTTGGACGGATGGACGTTGACGTCGACCAGCGCCGGATCGAGATCGAGCGCCAGCACGTAGGAGGGATAGCGGTCGCCGTGCAGCACGTCCTGGTAGGCCGCGCGCACCGCGTGGGTGAGCAGCTTGTCGCGCACGAAGCGGCCGTTGACGTAAAAGTATTGCGCATCGGCGCGCGCCTTGGAGGCGGTCGGCAGGCCGACGAAACCGTGCAGATGCAAGGGGCCCGCCGATTCGTCGAGCGGCAGGCGCGCCTCGGCGAATTCGGTGCCCAGGATTTGCGCGCTGCGCTTGGCCGTCTCGCTGGTGTTCCAGTGATCGACGGTCTTGCCGTTGTGCGACAGCGAGAACGAGACGTCGGGCCGCGACAGGGCGATGCGGCGCACGACTTCGGCGCAATGGCCGAATTCGGTCTGCTCCGACTTGAGGAACTTGCGGCGCGCCGGCGTATTGAAATAGAGATCGCGCACATCGACCGTGGTGCCGACGGCGCCCGAGGAGGGCGTCGGCGCCGCGCCCGCCACGCCGGAAATTTCCCAGGCGTGCGCCGCATCGGCCGTGCGCGAGGTCAGCGTCAGTTGCGCGACCGAGGCGATCGAGGCGAGCGCCTCGCCGCGAAAGCCGAGCGAGGCGACGTTCTCGAGATCGGCCAGCGATGCGATCTTGGAAGTGGCATGGCGCGCCAGCGCGAGCGGCAATTGCTCGGGCGCGATGCCGCGGCCGTTGTCGGTGATGGCGATGCGCTTGACGCCGCCTTGTTCGAGCCGGATCGTGATCTGGGTCGAACCGGCGTCGAGCGCGTTTTCGAGCAATTCCTTGACGACGGAAGCCGGGCGTTCGACCACTTCGCCGGCGGCGATCTGGGATATCAACTGGTCGGGAAGCTGCTGGATCGGACGTACCGGAAGCGTGGGGGAATTCATGGCGAGATTATACCGCCGCCGCTCTCGCGCCACGGCGCCATGGCGCATGCGCCGTAGTGTATGATTGCCGCCTCAACAGTACCGGACCTCTCTTATGGATTGGATGCAACTCCTCGACATGATCATGCATATCGATAAGTCTCTCGGCTTGATCATTCAGCAATACGGCACCATGGTCTATGTCGTGCTGTTCGCTATCGTGTTCGCCGAGACCGGGCTGGTGATCTTCCCTTTTCTGCCGGGCGATTCGCTGCTTTTCATCGGCGGCGCTTTCTGCGCTACCGGTGCGATGAACATCTGGCTGTTGATGGCGCTGCTGCTGGTCGCGGCCATCGGCGGCAATACCGTCAATTACTGGATCGGCAGCGCGATCGGCCATCGTGTCTTCACGCACGACTACAAATGGATCGACAGGGAAGCCTTGCAAAAGACGCATGCCTTCTATGAGAACCACGGCGGCAAGACCATCATCCTGTCGCGCTTCATCCCGATCGTGCGCACTTTCGCCCCCTTCGTCGCCGGCGTATCGGAAATGACGTTCGCGAAATTCCAGTTCTTCAACGTCACCGGCGCCCTGCTGTGGGTGATCAGCCTGGTCGCGGGCGGCTATTTCTTCGGCAACATGCCGCTGGTCCGCGATCATTTGAATACCATCGTGCTGGTCGGCATCGGCGCCGCGGTGGTGCCGATCGCGCTGGGCGGACTATGGAAATTCTCGCGCAAGTTCATGCGCAAGAGCTAGGTCAAAACTCTTCCCAATCGTCGTTGCCCGGCTTGGCGGCGGCGGGCAGGCGCTTGGCGGGCGCGGCGGCGGGTACTGACTTGGGTTTGGGGGGCGCCTTCGGGGCGGCTTTTCTTTCCTGAGGCGCCCGCTTCGCCGCCGGCATCGGCGACACGCCGTGCGCAAGCTTGAAGACGCTGACCGAGGCCGCCAGCGATTGCGCCTGGTCGAGCAGGCTCTGCGCCGCGGCGGCCGCTTGCTCGACCAGCGCCGCGTTCTGCTGCGTCATTTCATCCATCTGCGTGATCGCTTCGTTGACCTGCTCGATGCCCGAGCTTTGCTCGTGGCTGGCCGAGGTGATCTCGTTCATGATGTCGACCACGTGCTTGACCGAGGTGACGATCTCGTCCATGGTCTGGCCGGCCTCGTCGACGAGCTTGCTGCCGGCATCGACGCGTTCGACCGAATCGTCGATCAGCGACTTGATTTCCTTGGCGGCGGCGGCGCTGCGCTGGGCCAGGTTGCGCACTTCCGCCGCCACCACGGCGAAACCGCGCCCTTGTTCGCCGGCGCGCGCCGCTTCGACGGCGGCATTCAGGGCCAGGATATTGGTCTGGAAGGCGATGCCGTCGATCACGCCGATGATATCGGCGATGCGGCGCGAGCTTTCCTTGATCGAGCCCATCGTCTCGACCACCTGGCCGACGACCTGGCCGCCCTTGAGAGCGACATCGGAGGCCGACATGACAAGCTGGCTGGCCTGGCGCGCATTGTCGGCATTCGCCTTCACGGTCGACGTCAATTCTTCCATCGACGAAGCGGTTTCCTCGAGCGAGCTGGCCTGCGATTCGGTACGGCCGGAGAGATCGAGATTGCCGGAGGCGATCTCCTGCGACGCCGTGGCGATGGTGTCGGCGCCGGTCCGCACTTCGCCCACGGTCCTGGCCAGGCTCTCGTTCATGTCCTTGAGCGCTTGCAGCAGCTGGCCGGTCTCGTCCTTGGTCGTGACTTCGATGCGCGTCGTCAGGTCGCCGCCGGCCACATGGCGGGCGATGTCGACGGCTTCGTTGATCGGGCGCGTGATCGAGAGCGTGATCCAGCGCGCGAAGAACACGCCGGCGCCGAGCGCGATCAAGCCCAGCGCGAACATCAGCGTGCGCGAGGATTCGATGCCGCGCTTGGCCGTGGCGCCGCTTGCCTGCACGCCTTTCTTCTGCAGTTCGACCAGGGCCTTGATGTCGTCGAGTAGTGCGTCGAGCAGCGGAAAGGTCTCCGCATTCATGACCTGGGCGGCTTCGTCCTTCTGGTCGCCTTCGACCATTTCCGCGACTTTCAGGAAGGATTTCGAGTAGGCCGTCCGGTCGGCCTGGATCTTGGCGAGCAAGGCCTTTTCCTCGCTCGACGACGCCATTTTCCCGAGCGTTTCCAAGGCGTCGTCGATGAGCTTCTTGTCGGCGTCGATGCGCTCGTAGCTCTTGGCGCGGGCCGCCTGATCGGGCAGGATGAACAAGGCCAGCGTCCTCCTGGCGTCCTCGCGCGCCGCCTGGTCGATCGAATAGGCAGCCGCGGCGCCGACCCAGTCCTGTTCGATAACCTGGTCGTTTGCCTTGCCGATGGACGAGAAGCGGGCGATGCTCACCAGTATCGAGATCAGTATCAGCAGCATCAAGACGCCGAAGCCGATGCCGAGTCGGATGCTGATTTTGAATTGATCAAGTTTCATGTCGGTTCTCTCGTCTTGTCATGCAAACAATGCGGCCGCCGGCAAGTCCTGTGCCGACGGCCGTTGTCTATGTCAGTCGCCGATGCGTGCCGGAAATTACACCGGTGGCCGTATTTTCCTGCTGCCCGTCAAAACTCTTCCCAATCGTCGTCGCGGCGTGTATTGACGGCGGCCAGTCGCTTCGCCGGCGCGGCCGGCACGCGCTTCGCCGTTTCCGCCTTGGCCGGCCTTTGCGCGATCGGAGCGGTGGCCGCTCTCGCCGGCGCTGCCGGCATGGCGACCGTGGCCGCCGCCGCGGCTTCCGGCGACAGCTTGAATACGCTGACGACGCTGGCCAGGCTTTCCGTTTGCTGATGCATGCTTTCGGCGGCGGCCGCCGCCTGTTCCACCAGCGCCGCGTTCTGCTGCGTGACTTGATCCATCTGCGCCAGCGAATTGCCGACCTGCTCGATGCCGGTGGTCTGTTCCCGGCTCGCGGCGGCGATCTCGCTGATGATGTCGGACACGCGCTTGACGCTGGCGACGACCTCGTCCATCGTGGCGCCGGCCTGATCGACCAGCTTGGAGCCGTTGTGGACCTTTTCGACCGAATCGCTGATCAGGGCCTTGATCTCTTTCGCGGCGGCGGCGCTGCGCTGGGCCAGGTTGCGCACTTCCGCCGCCACCACGGCGAAGCCGCGCCCTTGTTCGCCGGCGCGCGCCGCTTCCACGGCGGCGTTCAGGGCCAGGATGTTGGTCTGGAAAGCGATGCCGTCGATGACGGAGATGATGTCCACGATCTTCTTCGCCGATTCGTTGATCGACCCCATCGTTTGCACCACTTCCGATACCACCGCGCCGCCCTTGCTGGCCACGTCCGACGCGGTCAGGGCGAGCTGGTTGGCTTGGTTTGCGTTGTCGGCGTTCTGTTTGACGGTGCCGGTCAGCTCTTCCATCGCGGAAGCGGTTTCCGCGAGCGAACTCGCCTGTTCTTCCGTGCGCTGGGAAAGATCGAGGTTGCCGGCCGCGATCTGGCTGGATGCGTCGGCGATCGCATTGGTGCCGCCGCGCACCTGGGCCACGATCTTGACCAGGTTCTCGTTCATTCCCTTGAGGGCTTGCAGCAGCTGGCCGGTTTCGTCTTCCGCATGATCGACCGTGATCTTGCGGGTCAGGTCGCCGGCGGCGACGGTCTGCGCGGCGTCGACGGCTTCCTGCAGCGGCTTGAGGATGCTGCGCATGATCATCCAGGCCATTCCCAGGCCGGCGCCGACCGCCAGCACCAGGATCGCCACCAGCAGCCAGGTTGCGGACTCGATGCGGCCCTTGGCGGCGGCTTCGTCCGCGGCCGCGCGCTTGACGGACATCTCGACGACCTTGTCGATGGCCTTGCGATGGGTTTCATAGGCGCCGTTGATCTTGCCGATCGCCGCCGTCACCGCATCCGCCTCGCCTCTTTGCACGGCCGGCACCAGTTCGTTGAAGGCAAGGCCGTAGAAGACAAGCGCCGGGTCGTAGGTTTCCTTCAGCAGGGCGTCGCGCAGCGGTTGTTCGAGGCTTTCCTTGATCCAATACTCGTGGCGGGTGTCGTAATCGGCCTTGAGCACCTTGAGGCGGTCGATCAGCTTGTCTTGCTGAGCCTTGTCCGTGGTCGTGGCCAGCTGCAGGCTGACCAGGTAGGACTCGATGATGTATTCGGGCGGCGGCAGGATGTCGGCGATCAGATCCTTGCTTTGCACGATACGCTGGTAGATGGGGCCGTTGACTTTCAAGTCGTTGAGCGTCTTGAAAGACCATAGGCCGTAGATCGCGAAACCCGCGACGAACAGCCCCAGCAGCAGGATGAAGCGGGTGCGTATCTTGAGTCTGGCGAAATTCATGGCATTACTCCTCCGAATGAACGGATGCGCCATGCTAGTACGCCATTCGAGTTCGAGTCTGGCGCTATCCGGTATGCAGTAACATTGTCGCGGTCACGGGCCGGCCCTGCCGAAGCGGAAACCAAGCTTATGCCGCGATCTTGTCGATCAAGCCCATTTCCTCGCTCGACATCAGCTTGTCGATGTCGACCAGGATGAGCATGCGTTCGTCGATGGTGCCGAGGCCGATCAGGTAGTCGGTATTGAGCGCCGTGCCCATTTCCGGCGCCGGCTTGACCTGGTCCGGCGACAGCGAGATCACGTCGGATACGCTGTCGACCACCATGCCGACCACGCGCCCGGCGATGTTCAGGATGATCACGACGGTGAACTGGTCGTAGGTCGGCGTGCCGAGGTTGAACTTGATGCGCATGTCGACGATCGGCACGATGATGCCGCGCAGATTGACC